>JAXDPB010000062.1:0-14724 GCA_034668585.1 Sphingomonadales bacterium
GCAAGGTGGTCAGCCGAACCGAGCTGATCGAGCATATTTACGACCAGGATTTCGACCGCGATTCGAACACGATCGAGGTCTTCGTCACCCGCATCCGCAAGAAGCTCGGCCCCGACGTCATCACCACCATCCGCGGCCTCGGATACTCGCTGGAAGATCCGGGCGCGTAGCATGCATCGTGCGTCATTCCGGCGAAAGCCGGAACCCATGAACAAGGACGCTGGAGAATATTCGCCGACCCCCGCGTTCATGGATCCCGGGTCAAGCCCGGGATGACGGCCGACGCGCCGGGAGCGCCTCCTAAACCCTGCGTTCATGGCTCCCGGATCAAGTCCGGGATGACGATCCGATGAAACGCCTCCGCCTCCCCCGACTGTTCCGCCGAGTGCCCCGCGCGGCCCGCACCGGCTCGCTCACCCGCCGGATGATCGGAGTCTCGGCGCTGTGGATCCTCGTCCTGCTCGGAGTCGGCGGCTATGCGCTCGACCGAGTCCTCACCTCCGCCATCACCCGCAATTTCGACGCCCAGCTCGAATATGTGCTGACCGCCCTCATCGCCTCGGCCGAAGTCGGCCCGGACGGCGCCGCCTTCCTCAATCGGCCGCCCGCCGACCAGCGCTTCCTCGAGCCTTATTCCGGCCTCTACTTCCAGATCAGCGCCGTCGCCAACCGACCGAAAGGGGCCTCCGACGATATCGACCTTCCCTCGCGCTCGCTGTGGGACCGCAAGCTCAAGGTCGCGGGCTCCCATAATGACGTCGAGGTCCACACCTACGACAGCCGCGAGCTCGAGGGCGAGACTCTGCGGTTGGTCGAGCGCGACATCCAGCTGCCGGGCTCACCGGCGCGCTGGCGCTTCCAGGTCGCCCAGAGCCGCGAGGATCTGGACGACCAGATCACGGTGCTCAGGAAGACGATGCTCCGCTCGTTCGGAATCCTCGGCCTCGGCCTGCTCATTCTCGCCGCGCTCCAGGCGCTGTACGGCCTGTGGCCGCTGCGCCGGGTCCGCCGCGCCATCGCCGCCATCCGCTCGGGCGAGCGGGCTCGAATCGCCGAGCGCTTCCCGACCGAGATCGAGCCCTTGACCGAGGAGTTGAACGCGCTGCTCGAGCATAACGAAAAGCAGGCCGAGGAAGCCCGCCGCCACGCCGGCAACCTCGCCCATGCGCTCAAGACTCCGCTGACGGTGATCACCAATGCCGCCACGGCGCGCGCTCCCGACCTCGCCGAGACCGTCTGCCGCGAGGCGACGACGATGCGCCGCCAGGTCGACCACCATCTCGCCCGCGCCCGAGCCATCGGCCGCCGAGCCTCCGCCCAGGCGCGAGCGCCGGTCTGGTCCTCGCTGGAGGCGGTCGAGCGCGCGGTCACCCGCCTTCACGAGAACGTCACCGTCGACCTCGCCGGCGACAAGGCCGCGTCGGTCCGGGTCGAGCGCCAGGACCTGGACGAGATGCTGGGCAACCTCATCGAGAACGCCGCCAAATATGGCGGCGGCCGGGTCTTCGTCACCGCCCGGACCACGCCCGAATGCGTCGAGATCGAGGTCGAGGACGACGGCCCCGGAATTCCCGAGGAGGAAAGGCAGGACATTTTCGACCGCGGCGCCCGCCTCGACACCGGCAAGCCCGGCACCGGCCTCGGCCTCGCCATCGTCCGCGACGTGGCGCAGATCTACGGCGGTTCGATCAGCCTCGAGGAGAGCGAGGATCTGGGCGGTTTGCTGGCGCGGCTGAAGCTGCCTTTGTGCAGCTAGCCGTCGCCCCAGCGAAGGCTGGGGCCCCGTGGGGTGAAGAACACCGCCGCCTTTCACCCGCTGGGGTCCCAGCCTTCGCTGGGACGACGTACGACCCTTGCCTTTCGCCCTCGCCCGGAGCAAATCCCCCCGCGATGAGCGCCTCCGTCCATCCGATCCGCCCCGGCCGCCCGCCCTCGCTCGATCCGATGATCCAGCTGGTCTCCGCCGACCTCAACCACGTCAACGCCGTCATCCTCGAGCGCATGCAGAGCCCGGTCGCGCTCATTCCAGAGCTGGCCGGCCACCTCATCGCCGGCGGCGGCAAGCGCATGCGGCCGATGCTGACCCTGGCCTGCGCCCGGCTGCTCGATTACGCCGGCGCCCGCCACCACCAGCTCGCCGCCGCGGTCGAGTTCATCCATACCGCCACTTTGCTCCACGACGACGTCGTCGACGGCTCGGGCCTGCGCCGCGGCCGCCGCACCGCCAACATCATCTGGGGCAATCCCGCCAGCGTCCTGGTCGGCGACTTCCTCTTCTCGCGGAGCTTCGAGCTGATGGTCGAGGACGGGTCGCTCAGGGTGCTCAAGATCCTCTCCCGAGCCTCCGCCATCATCGCCGAGGGCGAGGTCGACCAGCTCACCGCCCAGCGCCGGGTCGAGACCGGCGAGGACCATTATCTGGAGATCATCCAGGCCAAGACCGCGGCCCTGTTCGCCGCCGCCTGCCGGATCGCGGCGGTGGTCGCCGAGCGCGGCGAGGAGGCGGAAGCCGCGCTCGACTGCTACGGCCGCAACCTCGGCATCGCCTTCCAGCTGGTCGACGACGCCATCGACTATGCGTCCGATTCGGAGACGATGGGCAAGGGCGTCGGCGACGATTTCCGCGACGGCAAGGTCACCCTCCCCGTCATCCTCGCCTTCGCCCGCGGCTCGGAGGCCGACCGCCGTTTCTGGCAGGATGCGATGGCCGGAACCCGAATTTCGGACGAGGATTTGCGCCACGCCACGAGCCTGCTCGAGGCGAGCGGCGCCCTCGCCGACACGATCGACCGCGCCCGAACCTACGGCCAGCGCGCGATCGACGCGCTCGGCCCCTTCCCGGCCGGAAAGGCCAAGGCGGCGCTCACCGAGGCCGTCGAATTCGCCATTGCCCGGGCCTATTGATTATAGCGGAATTGCCCGCCCCATGATACGCTTTTGCAAATGGCTCGATGGCGATCATTTTGGGATCAGGTCGTTCTCGCCGCCGCTCTCACGGCGGCTGCCGGCGGGATCGGAGGCGCCGTCGCAGCTTATATTGAAAGCGAACGGCAGGAGATGCAGTTCGTCTTTCAGGGAAGGTCCGAACGGTGTACCCGTGCCTTCGACTATATACGTGACGAATCCCCGAACCCGGACGTGCCGCAACGGTTGAGGAAAGCGCGCGCCGAGCGCGAATCTCTGATCGCCACGGAATGCGAGAGGAATGCAGGACTGTGATCGAGATTGCGATTGGGCTGACGATCGTGAGCTTGCTGATCCTGGTGGGCGCTCTCCTCGGACGTTATTTTGAGTTGCGTTCGGAGCGGGGAAGCACAACCGAGCGGTGAGCCGGCCGAGCTTGATGGCGCCTGCCACACGACTCCCCATCCACGCGGTCCTGCCCGACCTCCTCGCCGTTCTTCGCGCGGCGTCCAACGCGGTCCTCGTCGCGCCGCCCGGCGCCGGCAAGACCACCGCCGTCGCGCCCGCGCTCCTCGACCAGCCCTGGTGCACCGGCGAGATCCTGCTCCTCTCCCCCCGCCGCCTCGCCGCCCGCGCCGCGGCCGAGCGGATGGTGGAGCTGGCGGGCGAACGGGTCGGCGAGACGATCGGCTATGCCACCCGGCTCGACACCAAACGCTCCGCCCGAACCCGGATCCTCGTCCTCACCGAAGGCATCTTCCGCAATCGCATCCAGGCCGATCCTGAGCTTGCCGGCGTCTCGGCGGTGCTGTTCGACGAGGTTCACGAGCGAAGCCTCGACAGCGATTTCGGCCTTGCTTTGGCCCTCGACGCCCAGGCGGCCCTCCGCCCCGACCTCAGGCTGGTGGCGATGTCGGCGACTCTCGACGGCGAGCGCTTCGCGGCCCTGATAGGCGGGGCTCCGGCGATCGAGAGCGAGGGCCGAAGCTTCCCGATCGAGCTCAAGCACCTCGGCCGCTCGGCGGAGCGGAGGATCGAGGACGAGATGGCCGCGGCCATCCGCCGGGGCCTCGCCGAGGCGGGGGGCAGCCTGCTCGCCTTCCTCCCCGGAGTCGGCGAGATCGAGCGGACCGCCGAGCGGCTCGAAGGGCTTCCAGAGGACGTCGACCTTCACCGCCTCCACGGCAGCCTCGATCCCGGCGCCCAGCGCGCCGCCATCGCCGTGGCGCCGCCCGGCCGCCGCAAGCTGGTCCTCGCCACCTCGATCGCGGAGACCAGCCTCACCCTCGACGGCGTGCGCATCGTCGTCGATTCCGGTCTCGCCCGCCGCCCCCGCTACGACCGCGGCGCCGGAATCACCCGCCTCGTCACCGAGCGCGCCAGCCAGGCGGCCGTGACCCAGCGCGCCGGCCGCGCCGGGCGGCAGGGGCCGGGGCTTGTCTACCGCCTGTGGGAGGAAGCGGCGACCGCCAGCCTGCCCCGCTTCGACCCGCCGGAGATATTGGAGGCGGACCTCAGCGCCCTGCTCCTCGATTGCGCTTTGTGGGGCGTGACCGACCCGCGCGACCTGCGCTGGCTCGATTCCCCGCCCGCCGCCGCGGTCGACGAGGCGCGCCGCCGCCTCCTCTCGCTCGGCGCCCTCGGCGAGGACGGCCGCCCGACGGCCCACGGCAAGGCGATCGCCGCGCTGCCGCTTCCGCCGCGCCTCGCCCACATGCTGGTCGACGCCCAGGCCCGCGGCTGGGGGCGGACGGCGGCGGAGGTGGCGGTGTTGCTGTCGGAGCGGGGGCTGGGCGGCAACGACGTCGATCTGGAGCTCAGGCTGCGGCGGTGGCGCGGGGAGAGGGGGCAAAGGGCCGAGGCAGCGCGGGGGCTGGCGAAACGGTGGGAGCAACTCACCCGTCGTTCGCGCCCGAGCGGGAATCCGGACGACGGCGGTGCCGGGCTCGAAGTCAGCATGGATTCCCGCTTTCGCGGGAATGACGGAAAGGGCGGGAATGACGGAAAGGGCGGGAATGACGTCGGCCCCTGCCTCGCCCTCGCTTTCCCCGACCGCCTCGCCCGCCGCCGCGACTCCTCGGGCGAGAGCTGGGTCAGCGTCGGCGGCCGAGGCTTCCGGCTCGACCCCCACTCCCCGCTCGCCCGCGCGACCTGGCTCGCGGTCGGCGAGGTCAGCGGCAGCGCCGCCGGAGCGCGCGTCCTCGCCGCCGCCGCGATCGAAGAAGCCGAGGTCGAGGCCCTGTTCGGCGGCCGAATCGAGACCGGCACGCGGCTCAGCTTCGATCCCGCCTCCGGAACCGTCCGCGCCCGCCGCGGCCGCCGCCTCGGAGCGATCACTCTGTCGGAAGGGCAGGATGCTCGGGCCTCGCCGGACGAAGTCGCCGCCGCGCTCGTCGAAGGCGTCCGCGGCCACGGCCTCAACCTTCTCCCCTGGAGCGATGCCGCCCGCTCGCTTCGCCGCCGCGCCGGCTTCGCCAGGACCCACGACCCGGCGGTGCCCGACCTTTCGGACGAGGCGCTCCTCGCCGCACTGGACGAATGGCTGCCCGGGCTCGTCGCGGGCAGGCGCAGCCTGCGCGAGATCGACCCCGCCGACTTGTCGGGCCTGCTCGACGCCCGGCTCGGCTGGGAGGGCCGCAAGGCGGTCGACCGGCTCGCCCCGAACGCGTTCGCGACGCCCGCCGGAAGCAGTCACCCGATCGACTATGAAGCCGAAGCGGGCCCGACGGTGACGGTGCGAGTTCAGGCGCTCTACGGCCTCTCCCGGCACCCGGCGATCGCCGGCGGCTCTGTCCCCCTCGTCCTCAGCCTCACCTCGCCTGCGGGACGCCCGGTCCAGACCACCCGCGACCTGCCCGGCTTCTGGAGCGGCAGCTGGGCGGCGGTGGCGAAGGAGATGCGCGGCCGCTACCCCAAACACCCCTGGCCGGACGACCCCGCCGCGGCGGCCCCGACGCTGAAGACGAAGAAGGCGCAAACCCATGCGTCCAGCCGGTTGGTTGAACCCGGAAACCGGGGCAGCTAGAGCGAGCGGGAAGGAGCTTCACACCATGGCGGCGGCACGGATCTTCCAGCGGTCGAAAAATGCGATGCAGTCCGGCAACGCCCGTTCCGAAGAGTGGGTGCTTCAGTTCGAATCGCATCGCCCGCACGTGCCCGATCCGCTCACCGGCTGGTCGGGCGGCGGCGACACCCAGGCCCAGGTGACGATCGGCTTCCCGACGATGGAGGCCGCCATCGCTTATGCCGGGAAGAACGGCATCGCCTACCACCTCGTCCCGCCCGCCGAGCGCAAATTGAAGCTCCAGGCCTATGCGGACAATTTCAAATAGGGTGACGTCATTGCGAGGAGCGTAGCGACGCGGCAATCCAGCCGGCCTCCGAGGCTGCACTGGATGGCTTCGCTTCGCCCGCAATGACGGCCTGAGGAGCGCCCCGCCCTTAGGTCAGCAGGCTCGACCCCAGCAGCAACAGCAATTTCGCGTCGATCGCCGCGCCCTGGGCCCGGCGCGCGCTCACGAAGGCTGGCACCTCGGCCAGCGCGACGCGGTGCACCTGGATATCCTCGCCGGCGACCCCGCCGCCTTCGCCAACCCGGTCTAGCCCCTCGGCCCGCAGCAGGGTGAAGCCCTCGGACGACATTCCCGGCGAGGCGAAGAAGCGGCCGAGCTCGGTCACCCGCTCCGCCCGGTAGCCGGTCTCCTCCCCGAGCTCGCGGATGGCGGCGGCCTCGACCGCCTCCCCTTCCTCCTCGTCGCCGACCAGCCCGGCCGGAAGCTCGAGGCAGCGCGCTCCGATCGGAACTCGATATTGCTCGACGAGGATGACATGACCGTCGTCCACGGCCAGAATCACCGCCGCGCTGACGCCGCCGGTGCGGGAGACGAACTCCCATTTGCCCAGCCTTTTGGCCTCGATGAAGCGGCCGCTCCAGACGACCTCCGGCTCCTCCTCGCTCGGGCGGGAGGTCACAGCTCGATCAGCCGGTCCGGAAGCTCGTTCTGGTCGCCGCTGCTCCTCGGGAAATGCTCGGCCAGCACCGCCCCGATCCGCTCCACCGCTTTGGCCATGCCGGCGCCCGGCCGGCCGGCCTTCACCTCCTCGACGAGATCGGCCATGGCGTCGCCCCACAGCTCGGGAGCGACCTTCGAATGGATCGCCTCGTCGGCGATCAGCTCGGCGCGATGCTCGTCGAGCGACAAATAGAGCAGCACCCCGGTGGCGGCGCGCGTGCGTTTCTCCGCGGCGGTCCGGAACAAGGCGAGCGCGCGGCGGCGGACCCGGCGAGCCTTGGTGCTCGGCGGAGTCAGGATCAGCCGGAGCGGCCGCCAGGCGAGCAGGATCCGGAAGAAGACGAAGGTCAGAGCGAGCAGCACCAAAGCGATGGTGAACAGCTCGCCCGGCCCCGCCGGCGCCCAGGCGTCGCCGACCCGGGCATGGATCCAGAACGACAAAGCCGGCCAGGCGGCGAGCAAGGCGAGCACGAGCAGCATCGCCAGCACCGCCCAGTGCAGGGCCACGTCGTGATAGGCGTCCGACTGGGCCGCGACGACGGTGACGATCTCGCCGTCGGTTCCGGCCTCGGCCGCCGTGACGGCCGCGGTGACCTGGTCATGGTCCGCCTGGCTCAGTCGCATCACCAACTCCCCGACGCGCCGCCGCCGCCGAACGAGCCGCCGCCGCCGCCGGTGAAGCCGCCGCCGCCCCAGCCGCCGCCGCCCGAGGAGCCGCCGCCCCAGCCTCCGCCGCCCCAGCCGCCGCCGCGCGAACCGCGGCCCATCTCGTTGGCGACGGTCCAAAGCAGGACCGGGCCCCAGCCGCCGCCCCGACGGTAGCGGCGCCCGCGCCCGCCGCCTCGAAGCATCGGCAGGATGACGAAGGCGAAGACGATCCCCCAGAAGATGAGGGAGAAGGGAATTCCGCCGCCTCCACTTTGCCGCGAGGCTGTCTGGCGGTGGGTGCGGTCGAACTCGGCGATCGCGGCGTTGACCTCGGCCTGCGCCTCCTCCGGCGAGGCGCGCAGCTGCGCGACGACCCTGTCCGCGCCCGCCGTGACCGCTCCATTGACGTCGCCGGCCTTGAGCCTCGGCATCATCTCGCGGTTGATCATGACGCTTGCGAAGGCGTCGGTCAGCACCGGCTCGAGCCCGCCGCCGACCTCGAGCCGGGGCCCGCGCTGGCCGGGAGGGTTGTTGGGCGCGATGAAGAGGATCGCTCCGTTATCGGCATTCTTGAGCCCGACCCCCCAGGCGCGCCCCAGCCGGTAGCCGTAATCCTCGAGCGGATAGCCCTGCAGGTCCGCGATCGTGGCGACGACGAACTGGCGCTTGGTGTCGCGCTGAAGCGCCTCCAGCTTCGCCGTCAGCCCGGCTTCGACGGCCGGGTCCAGCACTCCCGCATCGTCGACGACCAGCCCGGTGAATTTCGGAAAGGTCTGAGCGTGCGCGGCCGGCGCGGCGAGGCCGAGCAGGGCCAGCGCGAGAGCGCCGAGCAGGGAAAGTCGGTGCACCTCGCCTCAGCCGGCGGTGTTGGTGTCGAAATTCACCGGCGGTGCGACGTCCGCATTCGGGGTCGTGGCCTGGAAGGTCGCCATCGGCTTGGCGCCGTAGATGACCTTGGCGCCGATCACGTCGGGGAAGGTGCGGATTCGCGTATTATAAGCCTGAACCGCCTGGTTGTAGTCGTTGATGTTGATGTTGATCCGGTTCTCGGTGCCTTCCAGCTGGCTCATCAGAGTCTGGAAATTGGCCTGGCTCTGAAGCTGCGGATAGGCTTCCTGGAGCCGCTGAAGCGACAGGGTGAGCCGGTTCTGAGCCTCGGCGAAGCGGGCCATGGCTTGGGGATCGGTGAGCTGGTCGCCGGTGACGGTCACCTTCGTGGCGCTCGCCCGGGCCTCGGTGACGTTGGTCAGGATCCTCTCCTCCGAGGCCGCCGCGCCCTTCACCGTCGCGACCAGATTGGGGATGAGGCTGGCGCGGCGCTGGTAGGCGGCCTGGACGTTCGCCCACTTGGCCTTGGCCTCCTCCTCGGCGGTCGGGATCGAATTGACTCCGCAGCCGGACAGCGAGACCCCCGCCACCGGCACCAGGAACAGGGTCATCAGGGAAGTGCGCTTCATGTCGGGGCCCCTCGTTCAGCTTGCGTCGATGCAAGTAGGGACTGTGTACCCCGCCCGCAACATGCGTCGCGCGCGCTCACTTTAAATTCAGGGAGTTTCGCCTATATGGGAGCTGTCGGGCTTGCCCGGCTATGGCGATAAACTGCGGCGTGCAATAGACGCAGCGGACCCGGGGGCGGTACCCGGCGGCTCCACCAAAACCGGCTTTCGGGCGGGTTCTGACGGGGCCGAACTAGGATCGACGTGTGTTGAAAAGCGCTGTTTTTGCCCGGCCTGAATGCGCCGTAAAACCGTTCAAAACCACAAGTGCTAACGATAACGAAGCACTCGCGATTGCCGCGTAACAAGGTCCTCACGGACTGAGTTACTAGGACGAAAGCGCGGTTCGGACCGCACCGGGCAACAGAAGCGGTTACGGCGGTACGGGGAGCACCGAGCAACAGAAGCTCCCCACTTTCCCCCCGTCATCCCGGCGAAAGCCGGGAACCCCGGACGGTGAAAGACTCGGCGCCTTTCACCCGCCGGGATTCCCGCCTGCGCGGGAATGACGTATGAGCGGCCTATGCGCGCCCTCCTCCTCGCCCCGCTCCTCCTTCTCGCCGCCTGCCAAGGCGAGCCCGAGAACATCCAGGCCAAGGCCGAAAACCAATCCCGAGCCCTCGAGGAACGCTACAAGCAGCTCGAGGCCGAAGCCGGCAACGACGTCGCCGCCCAGGTCGCCCCCCTCGACAACGAGGCCGACGCCCTCCTCAACCAGCTCGCCGGCAACGCCGCCGACGCCAATTCGACGGCGAACGCCCAATAGCGGCGCGACGGCTTATTGCTTGTTGCCGTTGTCGTCGCTGGGGACCTTGACGTCGAGCGTCGGCACCTGGACCGTCTTGTTCTCGGTGCCGACGTTCACCTCCGGTCCCTGCACGTTATATTCGGGGAGCTGGCCGCCCTGCACGTTGACGTCGACGTCGGGGAGAGCCCCGTTCTTGGTCTGGTCGACGTCGCACGCGGCCAGGCCGAGGCAGCTTGCCCCCGCGAGCACGATAACGATCTTCTTCATATTGCCTCCTGTCGCTCGCCCCCGGGACGGAACGCCCGGGGCTACGGCCCGGGAGTCCCGTCGGCAGAGAAGCAAGCCTGCCTGTGCCGCCTGAGCGGCGGGATTGGCGTTTAACCTAGAGCAAGGGAGAATAGTTCCGAGGGCGTCACGAAACCTGGCCGGAAGGGCAAACCATTCGAACCGGCCTCGCCCGCCATCCGGAGAAGCGCGGCCGAGCGGCGTCTCGAGGGATGGAGGCGAAAGTCCTTCTCGCGCGTTCTTTCTTCAGTCGCTGTGGCTCAGGAGGAATAGATGATCGCGCTTCTTTGGACCGCTGTCGTTGCGACCGTCTCGCCGCAGACGACCCCCGATCCCGCCCACCAGAAAGCGGCTCAACAATGCCGACCTGCTCTTGCCCGCAAGGTGCGAGGCGAGATTGCGGACATTACGGTATCTGAATTCCACAAGCATGGGACGAAGACTCTCCTGAAAGGACAAATGGCGGTACTCGAACGGCCCTCGACCAAGCCGGGCGAGATGAGTCCAACCCATGTGAGGAACGTCCGTTACGGTTACGATTGCCAGTTGAGCGGCCGCGCCCGAGCCCGCGTCAAGGTGTTGCGGCTCGAGGATTGATGATCGCTTACTTGCAACGCTTCATCGCTGTTCCGGGCAGGAATGGTTAACTAGGTCCAAAATGGCGTAAGTCGATGTTGCCATTGAAAAAATTCCTGTCAGCTTCCGGCCCGCGGTCGTCCTGACTGCGTTTGGGAGAGGAAGCTATCATGAACCTGAAGACGTGGGGCCTCACGGCCCTGGCGCTCGCCTGCGCTGCCCTGACGGGCACCGTGGCAGGCGCCAACCAGCCACTCGAGAGAAGCGGAAATACCTATCACAAGGCCGCTTGCGATCACGGCAACCCGCACGGCAGCGCGCGTTGCTATGCCCATGTCGTCACCGACGCCCGGGGCGAGGAGATCGACGGCCAGGCCAGCCCGAACGTGGTCCCGTCGGGCTTTGGTCCGAACGACCTGCGTTCGGCCTACAACATCACCACCAACGGCACCTCGACCATCGCCATCGTCGACGCCTACGGCTATCCGAACGCCGAGTCCGACCTTGCGGTCTACCGCGCGCAATACGGGCTTCCGGCCTGCACCACCGCGAACGGCTGCTTCAAGAAGGTCAACCAGAACGGCGTGCAGGGCAGCTACCCCGCCACCGACACCGGCTGGTCGCAGGAGCAGGCGCTCGACATCGACATGGCCAGCGCGATGTGCCCAGGCTGCAAGATCGTGCTCGTCCAGGCGACCACGGCGAGCTTCTCCAACCTCGCCACGGCGGTCCGCACCGCGGCCGCAATGCCCGGCGTGACGGCCATCTCCAACAGCTACGGCGGCAGCGAGACCAGCTCGAGCGCCTACGAAGCTTCGTACAACCAGCCCGGCAAGGCGGTCACCGTCTCGTCCGGCGACTCCGGCTACGGCGTCGAGTTCCCCGCGACCTCGCCGCACGTCATCGCGGTCGGCGGCACCCATCTCGTCCGCGCCGCCAACGCCCGCGGCTGGGCCGAGACCGCGTGGAGCTCCGGCGGCAGCGGCTGCAGCGCCGTCTATGCCAAGCCCGCCTTCCAGACCGACGCCCTGTGCACCAAGCGCATGGAAGCCGACGTCTCGGCGGTCGGTGATCCGAACACCGGCGTCGCGGTCTACGGCCCGACCACCCGCAAGGCGTCCGGCTGGCTCGTCTTCGGCGGAACCAGCGTCTCGGCGCCGATCATCGCCGGCATCTACGGCGTTACCGGCCACGGAGCGGCCAACGGCGCGGCGAACATCTACGCCAACGCCAACCTGCTCAACGACGTGACCGGCGGCACCAACGGCACCTGCGGCGGCACCTACTTCTGCACCGCGGGCGTGGGTTACGACGGCCCGACCGGGCTCGGCACGCCGAACGGCACCGGTCCCTTCTAAGGGAAAAGGGAGGAGCGGGTCGCGGCTTGTCGCGACCCGCTCCTTTCCTTAAGCCAATCAACATCTTCAAGACACTCGCCAGGCCCGTGAACCGGTTTTCAGAGCGCTCGCTCGTCGCGGGCTGGCTCGCCCTCCTCGTGATGCTTGCGTGCGGGACCTCGCCGGCCGCCGCCCAGAGCCCCTCGACCCTGACCCGGGTCACCCTGCTCAGCGATTCGCCCGCGGAGACAAGGCTTCAGCTCAGCATCGAGCCTCAGGCCCACGGCTTCGCCCCCGTCGGCAACGACGTCAACCGCCCCGCCCTCGGCCTGGCGCTCACCACCCGCGGCTCCGGCGCCGTGACCCCGGCCGGCCTCAAGGGCCTGGTGCGGCAGATCAGCTTCGAGCAGGTCGAGACCATCCTCATCCTGCGCTTCCAGGTCACCTCCGCGGCCAGCGTCAGCGCCACCGCGAGCGGCCCGACCACGATCGACGTCACCATCTCCACCGGAGCCCCCGCCGTCAGGGTCGAGACCGATCAGCCCGGCACCGTCGCCAGCGACGTCCCCCCGCCGATGGGTTATTCGCCGGGCGAGATGTTCGAACTCGTCCAGCTCAAATATGCCGACGTCAGCGAGATCGTCGGCCTGCTGAGCCAGGGCGCCAGCGTCAAGTCGAACGACCTGTTCGTGCCGCGCGAGCCCGCCTTCGGCTCCAACAGCCTGACCGGAAGCACCTACAATCCGGGGCCGACCACCCAGTCGCCCGGCAGCGACGATTCGCCGCTCGGCCAGTCGATCGACGCCGGCATGGCGGTCGACCGCCGTTTGAACGCCGTCTGGCTGCGCGGCGCCCCCGAATATATCGCGCGGATGAAGGAGATGATCGCGGCCATCGACATCCCGCTCGATTCGGTCGTGCTCGAGACCCAGTTCGTCGAGCTGACCGAGAGCGGCGCCAAGGCGGTCGGAATCGATTTCGCCAATTCCAACGGCCAGATCGCGGTCATCACCGGCCAGAGCGGCCAGTTCATCCCGCCCGGCTTCGGCAACGGCCAGGGCCCGCGCCTGTTCAGCGCCCAGATCCAGGCCGCGATCTACGCCCAGGTGCAGAAGGGCAATGGCCGGATCGTCTCCAAGCCGCGCATCGCCGCGCAGAGCGGGTCGACCGCCAAGATCATCACCGGCGACGCCCTCCCCATCCTCACCGCCATCACCCTGTCGGGAGTCAACGGAGTCAGCCAGCAGGTCCAGTACGTCAATGTCGGCGTGACCCTCCAGATCGCGCCCCGGGTCAGCAGCGACGGCTACGTCTCCAGCCACGTCTTCTGCGTCGTCTCCAGCGTCACCGGCTTCAGCCAGGGCTATCCGACGATCAGCCAGCGCGAGGCCGAGACCTCGGCAACCGTGCGCGACGGCGATTCGTTCATCATCGGCGGTCTGAGCCAGGAAGACGTCATCCGCACCAAGACCAAGGTGCCGCTGCTCGGCGACCTGCCCCTCCTCGGCCAGGCGTTCAGCACCGACCGAAGGACCCACGCCAAGACCGAGCTCTACATCGTCATCACCCCCCACATCATCCACCGCGCCAGCGAGATCCAGCGCGCCGCGAGCGCGGTCACGCTCGTCCCGACGACGACCACCACCACGACCCTGGGACCGCCCCCCTCGGAGCCCCCGGTCGCGCAGCCGCAATAGCGCGGCCCCGGGGGCGCTGCCGACCCTCGTGCCGACGAACGGGTTTCAGTCGAAACGTCGGCTTCGTCCGAGCCAGCAAAAAGGCCCCGCATCGCTGCGGGGCCTCTTCAGCCGCGAAAATGGGGACAGCATATATTTTGCTGCTGAACTATCGCGGGCGGGAGCAACCGAAAATCTATGCTGATCGCTCGCGAGGCCATCGTTTCCCGTCATTGCGAGGAGCGTAGCGACGAAGCAATCCAGCCTGACTCGGAGGCCGAACTGGATCGCTTCGCTACGCTCGCAATGACGAATCAGTCGTCGTCGCGAGTCAGAAACGCCGGAGCGAATTCCGGCTCCGGGCCGCCGTCGCGCTCGGGGCGGTCGCCGCCCTCGCGCTCGCGGCGCGGGCCGCGGTCGCCGCGCTCGCCGCCGCCTTCGCGGGGGCCACGATCACCGCCACCCTCACGCGGGCCACGGTCGCCGCCGCCCTCGCCGCGCGGACCGCGGTCGCGGCCGCCGTCACGGCCACCGCCGTCGCGCCTCGGACCCCGGTCGCGGCCGCCGCGGTCGCCCCGGCCTTCGCCGTCGCGGCGGGGACCGCGATCCCCACGATCGCCTCTCGGCCCGCGATCCTCGCGGCCTTCCCTCGGAGGACGGCTGTCCTCGAGCTCGGCCCCGGTCTCCTGGTCGACGACCCGCATCGACAGGCGGACCTTGCCGCGCGGGTCGATCTCGAGGACCTTGACCTTCACTTCCTGGCCTTCGGAGACGACGTCGCCCGGGCGCTCGACCCGCTCGTTCTTCATCTCGGAGACGTGGACGAGACCGTCCTTGCCGCCCATGAAGTTCACGAAGGCGCCGAAATCGACGATGTTGACGACCTTGCCGGAGTAGATCTTGCCGACCTCGGCCTCCTCGACGATGCCCTGGATCCACTTCCTCGCCGCCTCGATCTGGTTGACGTCGGACGAGCTGATCTTGATCACCCCCTCGTCGTCGATGTCGACCTTGGCGCCGGTGGTGGCGACGATCTCGCGG
>JAXDPB010000063.1:0-49337 GCA_034668585.1 Sphingomonadales bacterium
GCTGTAGCTGATGAACGCAACATAGCCCCCGGCCGCGCCGGGTCCCGCTTCGGCCATGGCAATCCCCCACGCGCGCGGCAGGCTCCGGCCGCGCCCGCCCGGCAAGGTGCCAGACGGGGGACGAGTCTACAATATATCAAATACTTGGATTTCAGATGTGATCGCGGCTCTTGGGGATCGGCGGCGGGTTGGTGTCGAGATAGCGCTTCATCTCGCTGAGGCCCGGCTGCTCGAACAGCTCGGGATGCTCCTCGCGCAGCTGCCGCGCCATGGCGTCGAGCGCGGCCGCGTTGGGCGTGTCCGGAGCGGAGGGCGGGCGCGCCGCCGCGGCCGCCGCCAGCCCCATTCCCTTGACCTGGACCGGCGCCGGCAGGGTCGGGACCGCTCCGCTGCGGGCCTTGGAGCGAAGCGCGTCCGAAAGGCGCCCGAGCGAGCTTTGGCGGGCTTTCACCGCCGGGGAGAAGCCGCTGCCGTTGCCGAAACGCTGGTCGAGCAACGCGAGGAAGGAGGTATGGTCGACAGGCTCGCTGAACACCTGGCCGGCGTCGACGTGGGGCGAGATCAGGAAAGCAGGGACTCGAATGCCGGTGGTCTGGAAGCTCTCGCCGCCGGCGGTTCCGGCGATATGGAGCGGCGGAACGTGGTCGAAGAAGCCGCCATGCTCGTCATAGGTAACGATCATCAGAGTCTTCGCCCATCGCGCCGGATTGCTGGTGAGGATCTGGTAGACCTCGTTGAGGAAATCCTGCCCGCGCCGGGCCGGTGCCGGCGGATGGTCGTCATTGGGCTTCGAGCCGGGGGCGTCGCCATATTCCGGCTCGACGAAGATGACCGAGGGCGCCGGCTTTTTCGACTTCCAGTCCGAGCGAAGCGCGTTGAAGCGGCGGAAATGGCCGGTGCCGAGCGCGAGCGACTGGACGATGCGCAGCGACCAGTGGCGCATCAGCAGGAAGAACGGCGCGAATCCGCCGGAGACGTAGACTCGCCAGCTGATCTTGTTCTCCTCGAGCCAGTCGTAGACCAGCCGCTGGTCGGGTATCGGGACGGCGTTCTCGACGATTTTACTTTCGCCCGACATCGACATCAGCCGGTTGGCCTGGGTGCCCAGCGGCAAGGAGGCGAACCAGCGGTCGCAGACGCAATAATTGCGGGCGAAGAAATCGTAGGTCGGGACGCCGGCGGAATCGTAATGGCCCATCACCCGGCTCGCCTGCGGCGATCCCGGATGGGCCTCGAGGAAGGTCGCGGCGAAGCCTCCCATCAGGGTCGGGCCGGGACCGGCGGGCGCGGTTCCGATCTGGGCGTGGATCCGGTCCCGGCCGTGCGGCGGGTCCTCGTCGATCGAGTCGCCGGGCGCGAGCCGGATGAGCGGGTAGGATTTTCCGCCGGCCAGATTGGCATAGGAGGCCTGCCATTTCGGATCGGAGCGAAGCCCGTCGACGGGGAGCTTGTTGGGCGTCTTGTCGAGGCTGAGATAGCCCAGCATATGGTCGAAGGACCGGTTCTCCATCATCACGAAGACGATGGTCTCGATGTCGTTGAGCGCCATGACGGCCTCCCCCTTTTGCCCCGGCGCCCGGTGTACACCCTCAGGGCGGCGAAAGACAGCGGCCCGACATTGGGCAGGGGCGGTACGAAGCGGCGGGGTTCAGGAGTTGAACGTCTGGCCCAGGAAGCTCGGCACCGGGCCGTTCCAGCCGTCTTCGTCCTCCGCCTCGGACGCGGCTTTCGCCGGCGCGTCCCGGCGCGGCGGGCGGGGCTCGCGTCGCGGCGCTTCCTCACGGGGGCGAGGCTCCGGCCGTGATCTCTCCCGGCGTGGGGCGGTCTCGCGCTTCGGTTCGTTCGGCGCCGCTTCGGCTTCTTCTTTCGCGGCGTCCTCGCCTGGGCGGGCCTCGCGCGCGGGTTCCTCACGGCGACGGCCGCGCTCGCGCGGCGGCCGAGCGCCGCGGCGGGGGCGCTTCTCCTCCTCCTCCTCGGCCGGTCCGGCCTCGATCGGTTCGGGCGCGGCGGCCGGGCCTTCGACCGGGCGGATCTTGGCTCCGGTCAATTTCTCGATCGCTTCGATCGCCTCGGCGTCCGCCGCCGTGGCGAGCGTGATGGCGATCCCGGTCTTGCCGGCGCGGCCGGTGCGGCCGATGCGGTGGATATAGTCGTCCGGGTGCCACGGCACGTCGTAATTGAAGACGTGGCTGACGTCCTTGATGTCGAGCCCGCGGGCGGCGACGTCCGAGGCGACGAGGATGTTGATCTCGCCGTCCTTGAAGCGGTCCAATTCGCGGATCCGCTCGGGCTGCTCCATGTCGCCGTGAATTTCGCCGGCCCGCAGCCGCGCCCGCTTGAGGCTCTGGGCGAGCTCGCGCACGGTCGTCTTGCGGTTGCAGAAGACCAAAGCGCTGCGCACGTCCTGGCCGGCGAGCCGGTCGGTCAGCACCTGCTTCTTACGGCGCGAATCGACCTTGAGGACCCGCTGGTCGATCGAGGCGTTGGCGGTCGCCGGGCGGGCGACCTCGATCGTCTTGGGGCCGGTCAGAAACTTGTCGGCGAGCTTCTTGATCGGCCCCGGCATGGTCGCCGAGAAGAGCAGGGTCTGGCGCACCGACGGAAGCTTCGAGCAGATTTCCTCGATGTCGGGGATGAAGCCCATGTCGAGCATCCGGTCCGCCTCGTCGATGACGAGCAGGCCGCAGCCGTTGAGCATGATCTTGCCGCGCCCGAACAGGTCCATCAGCCGGCCCGGCGTGGCGATCAGGACGTCGACGCCCTTCTCCAGCTTCTTGATCTGGTCGGCCATGTTGGTGCCGCCGATCAGGAGGGCCATGTTGAGCTTGTGATATTTGCCGTATTTCTCGAAATTCTCGGAAACCTGCATCGCCAGCTCGCGGGTCGGCTCGAGGATCAGCGAGCGCGGCATCCGCGCGCGGCTTCGGCCTTCGCCGAGAATGTCGATCATCGGCAGGACGAACGCGGCCGTCTTGCCGGTGCCGGTCTGGGCGATGCCGATCAGGTCGCGGCCCATCAGGACCGACGGGATCGCCTGGGTCTGGATCGGGGTGGGGTCGGAGTAGCCGGATTCCTCCACGGCGCGGAGCAGTTCGTCGGATAGGCCGAGATCGGCAAAACTCATAAAGGTTCCGGGTGTTTGAGGGGCTTCGTGGCGAGCCGCTTCAGCGCAAGCGCTTGGGCGAAGCCGCGTCCGCTGTCAAGAAAGCTCAGCGGCGAACGACCGGCTCGAGGCCGCGAAAGCGGTCGATTTCGCAGGCCCCGCCCATTCGCGAGCGGATGATGTCGCGGTCCTCGCAGACCATGCCGTCCGAATTGGGGGTGATGTAGAAGCCGTAATAATAATCGAGCGCCGGGCAGCTGCTCTCGAGCTTGGCCCGCACCCGCTGACGGCCGCGAAGGACGAGGTCGACGCTGTTCTTGCCGACGAGGGTGGCGCCGAGGATGGCCCGGGTAGGAATGCATTTGGGCCCCTTGCCCTCCTTCCAGTCGATCCGCGCCGGCGCCGACTGGCGGAAGCGGATGATGACCTGCTCGCGCACCACGCCTTGGCTGTACTGGACCGGGCGCGCGGGCGGCGCCGCCGCCGGCGCGGCGCCGGCGAGCAAGGCCAGGGCGGCCGCGGCCGCGCGGATCGTGGGGGAGCCCTCCATCGGCACGTCCCATCCCCGCAAACGCTTGAACATGCGATTAATCCCCCCGCCGCTTCCGCGCTTGCAGAAGGCGCATTTGCGCCATAGTAACCGCCGCCACATTCGAGCGGCCCGTCCTGCGGCCGCTTCCAACGCTAGCGCGGAGACACGAACATGGCGACCGAACCGCCGTCACAAGCCCTGCCGATTTTCTATGGCTCGCTCGAGCCGCTGTCGAGCAATGTCCATGGCAGCTATCGCAGCAAGCCCACCGACCGGGCCCCGTTCCTCGCCAGCAACCATGCGGTTCCGATCACGATCGACGAGTTCGTCTCGGTCCAGCGCTTCTTCCCCATCGTCTTCTCGGTCGGCGAGAATCCGGTGCCGCTGGCGCTGATGGGCCTCAACGAAGGCATCAACGTCGCCGTCGACGACGAAGGCAAGCCGCTCGGCGAGACCTACATGCCGGCCTATGTCCGCCGTTACCCGTTCATGCTCGCCCGCCTCTCGCCGGACGCTCAGGAACTGTCGCTCTGCTTCGATCCGACCAGCGGCCTGGTCGGAGATTTCGAGGAGGGCGAGGCCCTGTTCGACGGCGACAAGCCGAGCGAGACGACCAACGCCGTGCTCAAATTCTGCGAGGAGTTCGAGCTTTCGGCCCAGCGCACCGTCGCCTTCATGACCGAGCTCAAGACCAGCGGCCTCCTGATGGACGGCGAAGTCTCGATCCAGCCGACCGGGGCCGAGCAGCCCTTCGTCTATCGCGGCTTCCAGATGGTCAACGAGGAGAAACTGCGCGAGCTCGAGGGCGACGAGCTGAAGCGGATGAACCAGAACGGCATGCTGCCGCTGATCCTCGCCCACCTCTTCTCGATGGCCCTGGTCCGCGATATATTCGCCAAGCAGATGCAGCAGGGCAAGGGCCCCGGCATCGGCGGCGCCGCCGCCCCGGCGGCCGGCAACGCCTGACGTCGGCCTCACCGGGTGCGGTGACGTTCAGACCCGACGCATACCGCCGAGGCTCAGGGCGACGGGGCGGGGGGAGCCGCCCCGTCACCCCTCGGCGGCCAGCTCCGCGACGACCGCGGCGGCGTCGAGCCCGAGGACCCGGGCGATGGTGATGAATTCGGAGACTTCGAGCCGGCGGTCGCCCCGTTCGTAATTGGACACGAACGATTGCGGCCGGCCGAGCTGGTCGGCCAGGTCGACCTGCCTCAGACCGAGCGCCCGCCGGGCCTCGCTCAGGCGGCGGCGGAGTCGGTCGGCCAGGCGCTCCTTGACCCCGGCCGCCGGCGGCGCCGTCTCGTCGCTTTCGAGTCCGGCCAACTCCCCGGCCAGCCGCTCGAGTTCGGCCTTGAGCCGCCTGAGGCTCGTCTGCTCCCGCTGTCCCACTCTCGCCATGCCCCACGTTTAGCGCAACCCACGGGGCACGAATAGTCGTTTTCCGACAGGTTGTCGAGGGCGGGAAGTTGGATTCGATCGAACCGTTGCGGAGGAGGCCGTGCGGCTGTAGCGCTGCCGCCATGGCCACTCTCGCTGCACCCGACCTCGACCGCTATTCCCGAGTCGCCGTCGTCCTCCACTGGGCCATCGCCGCGCTCATCGTGGTCAACCTGCTGCTCGGCTTCCTTCACGAGGATTTCGCGCGGCCGGTGCGATCGGCGATGATGGGCTGGCACAAGTCGATCGGCTTCACGGTGATCGGCCTGACCCTGCTGCGCATCCTGTGGCGCCTCACCCACCGCCCGCCGGCCTTCGATCCCGCGATGAAGCGGTGGGAGGTCGGCCTCGCGCTCGCCGTCCACACCCTCTTCTACGTCCTCCTGCTGGCGATCCCGCTCACCGGCTGGCTGATCGTGTCGACCGGTCAAAAGATCAGCCCGACCAGCTTCTACTGGCTGTTCAATATCGGCCCGATGCCGGTGACTCCGGGCAAGCCGGTCCACGAATTCGCCGAGGAAGCGCATGAGCTGCTCGGCTATGCGATGCTCGTCCTTCTCGCGCTTCACGTCGGCGGAGCGGTGAAGCACCATCTCGACGGCCATCGTCACCTGATCGGCCGAATGGCGCCCTGGGCCCGGCGCGATCGTTCCTCTTGAAACCTGCCAAGGCTTTCATACATTTAACCTGACGCGCCGGCGTATTTCCCCCTTTGCGGCGGTGCGTTGCGCCCCTCGGGGCGCTCCTCCCTGAACCTGGCCACCCCGCGATTCTCGCGGGGTGGTCTTTTCGTATCCGGGATGGACGATTCCCTTCCGGAACGATTCTCGCGCGTTGGACGCTTTGGAGCCGGGACCGCGTCCGCGCGAGCCGCAACGATGGGAGACGATTCATGCGCAACGCAGCAGCAGCAGCCCTCGCTTTCGCCTCGCTGGGCGCCCTCGCCCTCGCCGGCTGCGAGACCGTCGCCGAGGAAGCGAACGAGGCCGTCGGCTTCGAATATGTCGCGATGCTCTCGCCGGCGGGCGGCGGCACCGGCGCCGGCAAGGCCGAGATCAGCCTCAACGACGCGACCAACACCTTGTGCACCGACCTCGAGCTCAGCGGGGTCACCATGACCGTGGGCCACGTCGTCGGCCCCGGCGACACCGTCGTCGCCACGCTCGACGTCCCGAAGGCCGGCAATGACAGCAAGGATTGCGACGCGATCACCGACGCCCAGCTCGACGGCATCAAGGCCAATCCGGGCGCCTACAAGGTGCATGTCGGAACGACCACGGGCGATCTCTACGGCACTCTCGCCAAGGAATGACGCCGGGGCCGGCGAAGCCGCCGCGGGGGTAATTCCTACTCGGCCGCGATCGCCTCGGGCGGCTCCAGGGCGGCGCCGGCGAGCGCCTCGGCGACGGCGGCGATCAGCCTGGCGACCCGGTCGAAGCCGGGGCCGGTGGTGCGCAGATCGGGGGCGAGGTAGAGCGAGCGGTCGAGCTCGAGCTGAAGCGCATGGATGCCGCGCGACGGGCGGCCGTGGCGCTGAGTGATGTGGCCGCCGGCATAAGGGGCGTTGCGGGCGACCTTGAAGCCGGCCGCTCGAGCGGCGGCTTCGGCGGCGGCGACGAGGACTTCGGCCATGCTGCCGCCGTGGCGGTCGCCGAGCACCACCGGCGCCTCGGCGCCGGCGCCGCGCGGCGGCATCGAGTGGCAATCGAGCAGGATGGCGATTCCGAAGCGGGCGCGGGCCGCCTCCAGCTCCGCCTCGAGCGCGTCGTGATAGGGACGGTGGATCTGGTCGAGCCGGCGCTCGACCTCGGCGGCGGCGATGCGCTGGCGCCAGATCGCGCCGGCGCCGGCGATGCGGGCGGGAATGAGGCCGAGGCCGCCCCGCGTGCGCGCCGATTCGACGGTCGAATCCGCCGCCGGCCGAGGCTGCACCATCGCCGGATCGAGCTCGCGCTCGTCGCGGTTCAGATCGATCTCGGCGCGCGGCGAATCGGCGACCAGAGCCACCGCCCCGGCCTCGACCGCTCGCCAGACCAGCCGGTCGACGAGCCGGTCCTCCAGGCTTTCGAGGCGAGCGCGCGAGAGGCGCGCGGCGGCGAGCAGGCCGGGCGAGTAGGAGCGGCCGGCATGGGGCACCGAAAGAACGACCGGAGAGCCCGGCTTTTCGGGCCCGAGGCGGCGGAAAGGAGGCGGGGAGTCGCTCATTTGCACCTCTAGGGTAAGTAGTCCTCAATTGGCACGCAATCGTCTTTGGGCGCGCGGGCGGCGCCGTCCGGCGCTCATGCGCTGGAAACGGCGGCTCGTTTCGGGCATAGCGAGGACGCGGCGGGCGCGCATCGGGCGCGGCCGGTTCCAGGGGCATGCATGGTCAGGATCCTGCTGGCGGAGGACGACGGGTCGATGCGGGCCTATCTGGCCCGGGCGCTCGAACGCGCCGGCTACGAGGTCGTGCCGGTCGACCGCGGCACCGCCGCTCTGCCGCTGATCGAGGCGGAGAGCTTCGACCTGCTTCTGACCGACATCGTCATGCCCGAGATGGACGGGATCGAGCTGGCGCAGAAGGCGGCGCTGGTCGCCCCGGACATGCGGGTGATGTTCATCACCGGCTTCGCGGCGGTGGCGCTCAAGGCCGGCAAGGCGGCGCCGAGCGCCAAGGTCCTCTCCAAGCCCTTCCACCTGCGCGACCTCGTCGCCGAGGTCGACCGCCTGTTCCAGACCGAGGACCAGCACGGGCGATTGTAGCGCGGGGCCTCCGTCGCTCCGCTTTGTCCGTCATGCCGCACTTGATCCGGCATCCAACTTTCTAATCTCACCATGGCGGTTTGACGGAGGTCGGAAAACCGGAAAATCGGTGTCCGACACCGATTTTCGTCGGCGGCATTGTCCGCATCCTTGAAAATCAGCAGCTTAGAGATTGGTGTCTGACACCGAATTTTAAATTGGTGTCTGACACCGAATTTTTGGAAGCCTGACGCCTGACGCCTGAAGCCTGAAGCCTGAAGCCTGAAGCCTGACGCCTGAAGCCTGACGCCTGACGCCTGACGCCTGACGCCTGGGAGCGGCGGGAGCGGGTTGCGCCGCGCGGGAGCCTCTACTAGATAGCCCTCCAGTGGGCGTGTAGCTCAGTGGTAGAGCACTGTGTTGACATCGCAGGGGTCGCAAGTTCAATCCTTGCCACGCCCACCATTTTTCCCTCTGGCGGCGGGCCATGCTTTCCCTCAACAACATCATTGTGCGCCTCGGCGGGCGGACGATCCTCGACGGCGCCACCGCGTCGCTGCCGCCGCGCAGCCGCGTCGGCCTGATCGGCCGCAACGGGGCGGGGAAATCGACCCTCGTGCGGGTGGTCGCCGGGTTGCTGGCGCCCGACGAGGGCGCGGCCGAGATGCCTCGGGGCGCTCGGATCGGCTATATTGCCCAGGAGGCGCCGTCCGGTGAAGCGACCCCGTTCGAGACGGTGCTGGCGGCGGACGTCGAGCGGGCGGCCCTTCTCGCCGAGGAGGCGAGCTGCACCGACCTCCATCATATCGGCGAGATCCATGAGCGGCTGAACGCGATCGACGCTTATGCGGCGCCGTCGCGGGCGGCTCGGATCCTGGTCGGGCTCGGCTTCGACGAGGCGGCCCAGCACCGGCCGCTCGACGGCTTCTCGGGCGGATGGCGGATGCGGGTGGCGCTCGCGGCCCTCCTCTTCTCGGCGCCGGATCTGCTTCTTCTCGACGAGCCTTCGAACCATCTCGACCTGGAAGCGGTGCTTTGGCTCGAGGATTTCCTCAAGAGCTACCGCGCCACCATCCTCGTCGTCAGCCACGAGCGCGACTTTTTGAACAACGTCGTCGATCACATCCTCCACCTCGATCGCGGCAAGCTCACGCTCTACCCGGGCGGCTACGACGCGTTCGAGCGGCAGCGGGCGGAGCGACAGGCGCAGCTCGCCTCGGCGCGGGATAAGCAGAGGGCCGAGCGCGAGAAATTGCAGGACTATATCGCGCGCAACTCGGCCCGCGCCTCGACCGCCAAGCAGGCCCAGTCGCGGGTCAAGGCGCTGGCTCGGATGCAGCCCATCGCCGAGCTGCTCGACGATCCTTCGCTGTCCTTCGGCTTTCCCAGCCCGCAGGCGCTTCGCCCGCCGCTCGTCACTCTCGACATGGCCTCGGTGGGCTATGGCGAGACCCCGGTGCTGAGCCGCCTCAACCTGCGCCTCGACCCGGACGACCGGATCGCCCTTCTCGGCCGAAACGGCAACGGCAAGACCACTCTGGCGCGCCTGCTCGCGGCGCAGCTGGCGCCGATGGCGGGGGAGGTGATCCGAAGCCAGAAGCTCAGGATCGGCTATTTCACCCAGTACCAGGTCGAGGAGCTGGACGGCGGCGACACGCCGTTCGAGCACATGGCGCGGCTGATGAAGGGGGCGACTCCGGCGGCGGTGCGCGCGCAGCTCGGGCGCTTCGGCTTCTCGGGCGACAAGGCGCTGACCGAGGTGCGCAAGCTTTCGGGAGGCGAGCGGGCGCGGCTGGCGCTGGCGCTGATCACCCGCGAGGCGCCGCACCTCCTCATCCTCGACGAGCCGACCAACCATCTCGACGTCGACGCCCGCGAGGCCCTGGTGCAGGCCCTGAACGGCTATTCCGGCGCGGTCATCGTCGTCAGCCACGACCGCCACATGCTCGAGCTTATCGCCGACCGGCTGGTGCTGGTCGAGGGCGGCACGGCTCGGGACTTCGACGGAAGCCTCGAGGATTATACCGCGCTCGTCCTCGCCAGGGACGCGGGCGCCGCGGCGCCGAAGGCCAACCGCAAGGACGAGCGCAGGGCCGCCGCCGCCGCCCGGGAAAAGGGGCAGAAGCTTCGCTCGCGCGCCAAGGCGGCGGAAGCCGAGGTGGCGCGGCTGTCGGAGCTGCGCAGCGCCATCGACCGGGCGATGTTCGATCCGTCCGCAGCGGCGAAGGCCCTCGCCGACCTCACGATGAGCGAGCTGATGAAGCGGCGCGCGCAGGTCGAGAGGGAGCTGGCGGCGGCGGAAGCGCAGTGGCTGGAGGCGAGCGAGGCTTTGGAGCGGATCGCGGCATGATCCCGCGCGTGACCCTCGACAGCGCCTTCGTTCCCGGCGGCGGCGAGCTGCGCCTGATCCAGCGCGGCGACGACTTCTGGATCATGCTCGGCGCCAACGCCCTGATGAGCACCCGCCTGCGCGCCTCGGAGGAAGCCCTCGCGACCCTGGTCTGCGAGCGAATCGCAGCGCGGGCGCGGCCGGCGCTTCTGATCGGCGGGCTCGGCATGGGCTTCACCCTGCGAGCGGCGCTGGGAGCGCTCGGCCGCGACTCCCGGCTGGTCGTGGCGGAGCTGGTGCCGGCGATCGTCGCCTGGGCGCGCGGGCCGATGGCCGGGCTTCACGCCGGGACCCTGGACGACCCGCGGGTCGATATCGTCGAAGGCGATGTCGGCGAGCTGATCGCCGCGGCGCGCTCGGATTATGACGCGATCCTCCTCGACGTCGACAACGGCCCCGACGCGCTCAGCCGCGACTCCAATGATCGCCTCTACGACCTCGCCGGTCTTCGAAGGGCCCGGACGGCGCTTCGGCCCGGCGGCATCCTCGCCATCTGGTCGGCGGCCCCCGACCGCGCCTTCACCCGGCGGCTCGGCGAGGCGGGTTTCGCCGTCGAGGAGGCCACGATACGGGCGCATGCCGGGCGGAGCGGCGCCAGACATGTCATCTGGCTTGCGACCTCGGCCGACCGGCCCGGGGTCCAGCGCCGGCCTCGTCCGCCCGTCAAGCCGGTGCGTGGTCCCTCATGAGCTCGCGCCGAACCACCCGTTCCGGGCCGAGCGCCTGCTCGATCCGGGACAAAGCCAGGTCGAGATCGTGCCGGCCGCCGCACATGAAGATGTCCACCGCGGCATAGCCGTGCTCGGGCCAGGTGTGGATGGTCATGTGCGATTCCGCGAGCATCAGCACCGCGGTGATGCCCTGGCCGGATCCGAAGCTGTGGAGCCGGCAGTCGATCACCGTCGCGTCGGCCGCCGCCGCCGCCGCGAGCATCGCCGAGCGAATGACCTCGGCATCGGCCAGGAAGCTGCACCCGTGGAGGTCGGCGATCAGGTGGCGCGCCTGATAGGGGGGCGGAGCGGTCACAGCAGGCTCTCGAAGCGATGGCCGAGATGGCGCATCGCCGCTTCCGCGGCGCTGGTTCCGTAATAATGGGCCTCCTCGAAGAGCGACAGGCCGCTGAGGTCGGAATGGGCGAGGAAGACCGGCGGGCGGGTCTCGCGGGCGGCCGGGGCCGCGCCCCAGATGAAGCCGGGTACGGGCCGGATCATGGCATGCCCCCAGCGCCAGAGCTCGATCTCGCGGATCGAGCCTTCGAGCTCCGGATTGGAGGCGAGCAAATCGTCCTCGACGATCCTCTTCCAGGCCTCGGGGCTTCGCTCGAGGAGAAGCCGCCTCGAGACCTGCGGCGCGCCGCGCGAGAGGGGCATGTACCAGGTCAGCACCGTCCCGGCCGTGCGGGCCGAGGGTCCCTGGTGGGTCGCGACCACGTAGCCCAGAGACTCGCTCGTCGCCGACACATTGTCCCAGGCGAGCGAGGCGCCGCGCCCCGCCGGCTCCCGGTCGACGGTGACGTTGGCGACGATCCAGGGGGCATAAGTGAATCTGGGGTCCGGCGGCACCTCGGAGGGGGCGATCCGGCTGGCCACGAAATGCGGCATGGCCAGGATCGCCGCGCGGGCGGCGGTCCGGACGGTCCGCCCGCGGGCGACGTCGAAGCTGTCGACGAGGACGGCCTGGCCCTCCCGGCTCACCCGATGGACGATCCGCCCGGTCGCGACGCGCGGCCCGATCCGCTCGGCCATGGCCCGGGCCAGACGGTCGTTGCCCTCCGGCCAGGTCAGGAACGCATCGCCGTCGCCTTCGGGATTGGCGCTGAAGCTGCGCCGCGACGCGAAATAGTGGATCCCGGCCCAGGCCGAAACGTCCTCCGGCTCGCAGCCATAATCGTCGCGCATGGCATAGCGAAGGTGCGCCTTCAGCGCCGGAGAGCGCCAGCCCTGGGCCTCGGTCCAGGCGGTGAAGGGGAGGTCGTCGAGAGCGACCAGGTCGGGATCGCGCGAGCTGTAGGCGGAGGGGATCGCGAAAGCGGGCCTGCCGTCCGAGCCGATCCGGGCCGAAAAGCCGGCCATGACGGAGGCGAAGTGAGCCAGCTCCCGCCGGTCCTCGCCGCCGAGGCCGGTGCGGGGCAGCAGCCCTTCCTGCCACCGCCCGTTGTGGAACAGCCGCTCCTCGAGATCGGCGCAAAGCTGGTAGGGATCGTAGAGCGGCTTGCCGCCTTGCTCACCGGTGACGATTCCGAGCCGGCCGAGAAGGGCTCGAAGGGCCCTGGCTTCCTGGTTCGGCACGGGGAGATAGTGAGCGCCGAGCGGATAGGCCGACACCGCGTTGCGGCCGCTGCGCGCGTTGCCGCCGGCGCGATCCTCGAGCTCGAGGAGACGGAAGTTGTCCAGCCCCGATTCCGCCAGCCCCCAGCCCGCGGCGAGGCCGGCAATGCCGCCGCCGGCGATGACGATTTCGGTTTCCTCCTTCGCGGTCGGCGGCGGGAAGCCGCCCTCCCTGAGGCGATGCCCGCGCGCCAGGTCGGCACCGCCGAGAGTTCCCGGCACTTGCGCCGGGCGGCGCAGGAACGCCCAGCCGGTGCCGGCCGCTCCCGCCGCCGCCGCCGCCGCCGAAAGGAGCATCCGGCGGCTAAGCTTCATAACGGCTCCATTCGTCCTCGAAGAGCCGGACGAGGGCTTGGTTGTCGAGCCGGTTCACCGGCGCGGGCCGGCGCGCCATGTCGGGCGGGAAGTCGAACAGACGCTGTTCGGTGGCCGAGTTCAGGAAGCGGCCGGGCACCACATGGCCGGCCGCCGGGACGGCATCGGGAGCGGCCAGGATGAAGCCCCACTCGCCGAAGCTCGGCACGTAAGCGTGATAAGGGCGGATGACGAGCCCGGCGGCCTCGAGCGTCGCGGCGACGCACCAGAAGGCTCTCGGCGCGACATATGGGGAAGTGCTCTGGACCACCGCGATGCCCCCGGGGGCGATGAGCCTTCTCACCTCTCGATAGAAGCTCTCCGTGTAGAGCTTGCCGACCGAATAATCGACCGGATCGGGGACGTCGACGATGACCGCGTCATACCGTCCCCGAGCCTTGCGCGCCCAGCCGAAGGCGTCGGCATTGACGATCGTCGTCCGGCGATCGGTCAAGGCGCCGCGATTGAGCGCAGTCAGCATCGGGCTTCGCGAGAAGAGCTTCGTCATGGCCGGGTCGAGATCGACCAGGGTCAGACTGCGAACGCCCGGGTGGCGGAGCACCTCCCGCGCCGCCAGCCCGTCCCCGCCGCCGAGGATGAGGACTCTGCGGGCGTCGGGCACCCGCGCCAGCGCCGGCTGCACCAGAGCTTCGTGGTAGCGATATTCGTCCCTCGACGAGAATTGGAGGTTGCCGTTCAGATAGAGCCGCAGATCGTCTGCCCGGCGGGTGAGGACGATGCGCTGATAGGGGGTGGAGACGGCATAGATGACCGGCTCCTGATAGGTCGCCACCTCGGCGAAGCGCTGGAGGCGGTCCGAGGCGAGGAAGCCGGCGGCCAGCACGAGCAGGACGATGACCGAGAGGGCCTTTTCGAGCAGCAGGCCGCCGCCCGCCCGCAGCGCGAACAGGAGCGCGAACGCCACCGCCGCGTTCAGCATTCCGAACATGAAGCCGGTTCGAACGAGCCCCAGCCACGGCATCAGCACGAGCGGGAAGAGCAGGGAGGCCGCGAGCGCTCCGACATAGTCGAAGGTGAGGACGGAGGAGACCACCTCCCGGAAGTCGAAACCCTTGAGGATCCGCATCAGCAGGGGGATTTCCAGCCCGACCAGGAAGCCGATGGCGAGGACGAGCCCGTAAAGCGCCACCCGGAAATGGTCGAGAATCGGAAACAGGAGGAAGAGCCCGGCCGCCGAACCGCCGCCGAGCAGGGCGATGATCAGCTCGATCCGGATGAACAGCTTCAGCTCGTGGCGCCGGACGTAGCGCGAGCACCAGCTGCCGAGGCCCATGGCGAACAGATAAGTGCCGATGACGGTCGAGAATTGGGTGACGCTGTCGCCGAGCAGGTAGCTTGCCAGAGTGCTTGCGAGAAGCTCGTAGACGAGGCCGCAAGTGGCGACCGCGAAGGCCGATGCCAACAGGGCGACGGCCGGCGCGGACGCTCCCGCCGCCAGCCGCGGAACTCCGGAATCAGCCATGGATGGCGGCGGCGATGATGATCGCCAGAGCGACCGCGGTCGATCCGGCGAAGATGGCGACGGCCCGGTTCTGCTTCTGGTGGATCTCCTCCCAGAGCTTGCCGGGGGTCAGCAGGTCGAGGATGACGAAGCCGACGACGAAGATGACGATCCCCACCGCGGCATAGAGGATCGTGTTGAGGAGTATCGGCAGGGAAGTAACCATCTCGCTCTCCTATTTGTGCGTTGGGCCGTAAAAGCCGGCCCCGCGATGCGCGCGGCCGCCGTCGGCGAAGGGGGACCAGCCGAAGAAGCCGGACAGGACGAAGAGGCCGGCGACGGCGAGGCACCACAAAGCGTAGAGGAAGCTGCCCCGGCTCATTCGTCGTCATCCTCGTCTTCGTCGCTGGTGAACAGCTTGGCGGCGCCCGACCGGCCGAAGTCGCTCTGGTCCTGGCGAGCCTGCTCGAACTTGATGTAGCGATAGGCGAGGATCGCCAGCGGGATCAGGAGCAAGGCGAGAGCGAGCAGGAGGTTCGAGCCGAAGAAGCCGCCGGTGCTGATCACCAGCTCCGCCTGCTGGGGCGCCTCGTATCCCGAGCCGTATCCATAACCGCTCCAGGAGGAGCCGCTGGAAGGCGACGACCAGCGCGTGCCCGAATAGTCGACCACCAGATCGTAGGTGCCGCGGGGTACCGCCGCGATCTTCACCGTCGACCCGCGGCTGCCCTCCGTCCACGGACCGTCGCTGTCGCGCCCGGAATAGCGCTCCGCGACTCCATAGGCCTCGAAGCTTTGCTGGGACTTGCGGTCGACGAGCGCGTAATCGAGGTCGAGCCAGCTATTGTCCAGCGTCGGCACCCGCGCTCGAATCGAGACGAACTGCCACGGCCGGGTCAGGGTGAGCGGGCCCACCGTCGCGGTCCGTTCGCCGGCGCCGACGGTGAAGGGGAGAATCGTCTCGGCCAGCCTGGGCCCGCCCCCGATCAGAAGAAAAAGGAGGAAAAGAAAGACCCCCGTCCCACCCCCGATCTTGGTCATCCGGGACGCCTCGCCGGCGAAAGGGGGCGGCTGGTGGGGCAGCGGGGGCCAGGGCGATTGGGGCGGCTCGACTCCGAAGGCCGAGCGCATCTCGTCCGGCGCGAGCAGCTCGGAGACGGTCCAGCTCTCCTCATTCTCGTTGCTCTCGCGCGAGAGCATCCAGCCGGGGCGGACCCAGTCGGCGGTCGCGACCTTCTCGCCGACCGCGACCCGCCAGTAGAACTCGCCGAGCACGTAATCGACCTGCGATTCGCTGTCGGCGAAGAAGGGCTCGAAGGCCTCGTTCTCGACAAATTGAGTGACGTCCCGATTGAATGGAGGCGCGGTCAGCATCGTTCCGAAGCTCCATCCCCGGCCGTCGGTGATCAGCCAGCGATAGCCGTGATAGGGGTTGAAGAGCAGGTATTCGGACCAGGGGTAATTGCCGTTCTCGGACCGCTCGAGATAGCCGATCGCCTCCCATTCGACGCCCTTCAGCACCCCGCGCGACCCGAGCGGGATGGCGAGCTCCGCCGCCGCCTGCCGATATTCGGTAATCAGCTTCACTTCGGGATCGGTCACGTCGAGCAGGCTGCCGCAATAGAGGCAGGCGATGGTGACGCTGTACCCCGCCGCGCGGAGCGTCACATTGCCCCCGCAGGACGGGCAGGTGAGGGCGCGCACCGCCGGCGCGGCCTGGGCGGTCTCAGCCGGCATAAGCGGGCATCGCCCAGCCCTCGATTGGGCGAAGGTTGCGCGGCTGGAGCTCGGCCAGGGTCACGTAGCGGCCGAGATAGAAACTGGCTTCGACTCCATCCCGCTGCAGAGTCGCGCACAGGCCGCTCGTCGACCGGAAGTCGATGCTGTAGATCGTCCAGCCGGTGGGCGCGGTGAAGGGCAATTCCCCTTCGGCCGCAAGGCAGCGTGCCTCGCGGGCGTCGGCGACCTCGTAGATCTCACCGTCGACCTGGGCCTGGGTGCCGACGGCGACCCGCTCCCCTTTCGCGAGCGACCTTATGGCCTTGGCGGTCACGGTCTCCATCGGGCGCTCGCGCTGGAGCATGAACTGGCCCATGGCGTCGCCGAGCCATGCGGCCGAGCCGTCCGCGAACAGAAGCAGCCATTCGTTCCAGCTGCCGTCCGTCCAGCCCCATCGCACGCGCCCCACGACCTCGAACGCGCCGTCCTCGAACCGGCCGCTCGTTCCGAGCTGGACGGCGCTGACGTCGAACGGCAGCTCGGCGACCTGCCCCAGCCGCGTCAGGGTCTCGCCCTGCCGAACCACCATCGTCCGGCAATAGGGACAGACGAGGGCCGGGAGCGCCGCGGAGCGGAAGACGATCCCGGCGCCGCAATTGGGACAGGCGAAGCTCTGCACCCCGGGGATCCGTCAGCGGATCCGGCCGAGCAGCTCAGCTTTCTTCGAGTCGAATTCCTCCTGGCTGATCGCGCCCATGGTGAGCAGGCGGTGAAGCTTCTCGACGAGGGCGAAGGGATCGTCGTCGGTCGCCGTCGCCGCGGATTGCCCATGGCCGAGCCCGCCGGCCATGGCCTGGCCGATCGCGACTCCCGCCGCGGCGCCCGCGCCGAGCCCGGCAATGCCGCCGGGCTGGGCGGCGGCCGTCCCGATGGCCTCGGCGCTCTGGAACTTCACGTAGCGATCGAGATCGCCGACGACCCGCATCGAGCTCGCCTTGTCCAGATAGGCCTGCACCTCCTCCGGAAGCGAAAGGCTCTCGACGTAGAAGGAGGTGAGGCCGAGCCCCCAATAAGCGAAGGCCGGAGCGGCCGCCGTCCTGATCGCCTCGGACAAGGCGGTCTGGGTCGCGGCGAGGTCGACGAACGCGGTGTCGCCCCCGCCCAGGCCCGTCGCGATGGCGGTCGCGATCGCCGAGCGAAGCTGCGGCTCGACATCCTCGACTCGGAGCATCTCCAGGGTTCCCATCAGCCGCATCGCGAAGGCGCTTACCTGCTCGATACGGAAGGAGTAGCCGCCGAACGCCCTGATCCGGAGCGGGCCGAACTCCTTGTCGCGAACGGTGACCGGCTGCGCGGTCCCCCATCTCAGATTGATCTGCTCCTTCAGGGTGAAGAAGTAGACGTCGGACTTGAAGGGCGAGCGGAAGCCCTTGTCCCAGTTCAGGAGCGCCGTCAGCAGCGGCAGCGTGCTGGTGTCCAGCCTGTATTGGCCCGCCGGGAAGACGTCGGCGAGCTCGCCCTCGTTGACGAAGGCCGCGACCTGTCCCTCGCGGACGGTCAGCTGCGCCCCGTCCTGTATCTCCCGGTCCTGCATCGGGTAGCGGATCGCGAGCACGCCCGGCTCCTCGACCCAGTCGATGACGTCGACGAACTGCTTGGACAGGAATTCAAACATGGGGCGCTCCTCCTCCCCGCGACTTTAGTGTCGTTGGGCGCGCGTGAAATCTATTTTTTCAAGCCCGGGGGGAAGAGGATCGAAGCGACGCGCCGCTACCAGATCCGGACCCGCTCCTCCGGAGCGATGTAGAGCCTGTCGCCGGGCTTGACGTTGAAGGCCTCGTACCACGAGTCGATGTTGCGCAGGGGCGCGATGGCTCGGATCATTCCGGGGCTGTGGGGGTCGCCGACCAGCTGCTGGCGGAGGGCCTCGTCGCGGAAGAGGGTGCGCCAGACCTGGGCCCAGCCGAGGAAGACCCGCTGGTCGCCGGTGAAGCCGCCCAGCTCCGGCGCCGGCTTGCCTCCCAGCGAGGTGCGATAGGCCTCGAGGCCCAGGGTGATTCCGCCGAGATCGCCGATATTCTCGCCCATCGAGGCTCGGCCGTTGATGTGCACTCCGGGCAGGTTCGGGAAGGGATAGGCCTCGTACTGGGCGCCGAGCCGGGTCGCCTGCGCCTCGAACTTGGCGGCGTCCTCGGCAGTCCACCAGTCGCGAAGCACTCCGGCATAATCGGACTTTCGGCCCTGGTCGTCGAAGCCGTGGGTGATCTCGTGGCCGATGACCCCGCCGATGCCGCCATAGTTGATCGCGGGGTCGGCGTCGGGATCGAAGAAGGGCGGCTGGAGGATGGCGGCGGGGAAGACGATCTCGTTCTTCACGCTGTTATAATAAGCGTTGACCGTCTGCGGGGTCATCCCCCACTCGGCCTTGTCGACCGGCTGGTCGATCCGGTTGCGGCGATAATCCCATTCGAAGCGCGAGGCGCGCTCGGCATTGCCCACGAGGTCGCCCGGGACGACCTCGAGCGCCGAATAATCGCGCCACTTCTCGGGATAGCCGATCTTGACGTTGAAGCCCTCGAGCTTCTTCAGGGCCTCCGCCTTGGTCGCCGGGCCCATCCATTCGAGAGCGCGGATGCGCGAGCCCATGGCGGTGCGCAGATTGGCGACGAGCGCGTCCATCTTCGCCTTCGACTCGGGCGGGAAATAGAGCTTCACATAATCGCGGCCGATCGCCTCGCCCATCGCGTTCTCGGCGAAGGTGACTCCGCGCTTCCACCTTTCGCGCTGCTGCGGCTGGCCGTTGAGGAACTTGGAGCGGAACTCGAAATGGGCGTCGACGAAGCGCTTCGAGAGAAGCGGCGCCAGATCGTCCGCGGTGTGGAAGGCCTGCCAGGCCTTCAGAGTCCGCAGGTCGGTGTCGGCGAAGATTTTGGCGACCTTGGGGAAGGCGGTGTTCTGGGCGACGATCGCCCGCTCGGCGCGGCCGACTCCGGCGGCGTCGAGGAAGGTCGCCCAGGGGAAGCCCGGCGCCTGCGCCTCGAGCTCGGCGCGGGTCATGAGGTTGTAGGTCTTGTCGCGGTTGCGGCTCTCGGCGCGGGTCCAGTGAGCCTGGGCGATCTTCGTCTCGAGCGCGACGATGTCGCGGGCCGAGGCGGCGGCGTCGGGCCAGCCGGCCATCTCGAGCATCTGCCGGACGTAGACGAGGTAGCGGTCGAGCTGCGGCTTGAACTTGGCGTCGACGTAGAATTCGCGGTCGCCGAGGCCGAGGCCGGACTGGCGCAGATAGAGGGCGTAGACGTCGGGCTTCTTGGCGTCGTCGCTGACCCCGGGGCCGAAGAAGCTCGAGCCGAAGCCGCCGAGCGAGCCGCCCATCAGCCGGGCGATGTCGTCCCTGCTCCTCGCCCGATAGACGGGGGCGAGGCGGACGAGGAGCGGGATGGCGTCGGCGCGCTCGGCGGCGGCCTCGTCCATGAACCCCTGGTAGAGCGCGGCGACCTTGCCCGCGTCGTCGCCCGTGCCTCTGTCGTAGCTCTCGACCAGCTTCCTCAGGCGCGCCTCGGAAAGGTCGCGAAGCACGGCGAACGAGCCGTAGGAGGAGCGGTCGGCGGGGATCTGGGTGGTCTTCGACCAGGCGCCGTTGACGTAGGCGTAGAAATCGTCCCCCGGCTTGACGGTGGTGTCCATGCCGGCCGTGTCGAGACCCCAGGTGCCGAAGCGGGCGGCCTCGACGGTCGAGGCTCCGCCTTCGGGCTGGGCCTGGAACAGCGTCTCCATCGTGCAGCTGTCGTCGAGGCAGTCGTGGCGCTCATGGGCGGCGGCGGGCGCGGCGAGGGCGATGAGCGAAGCAGCGAAAGCGAGACGCGTTTTCAACAAGTCGATCTCCGGAAACTTCTCGGTGGCGGCGCGTCGGCGCCGCGGCGCCGCGATAGCGCGCGGCGCAAAAGATCGCAAATCCGGGCGAGAAGCTTCGGAAGTTTCGAAGTTTCGGCTTCCCTGGGAGCGAAAAACTTCCCGGCCGAAACTTTCGCGGCGGGCGCCTTCACACGTCCTTGCACGCGATCGTCCGGATTCATCGTTGACTCCCTTCAAAGGGAGAACATAGCATAAACAGCCGCCAATTTGAAGGGGATGCCTCGACGGGTTGGTCCGGGGCCGCCTTCCTCCTATCATCGCGTCCAGACAGCGGGAGGGGTGGGGAAATCGATGCGTCTCGCCGGCTTGCTCCTGCCTTTGTCGCTTCTCCTCACGACCGGGCCGGCCGCCGCGCGCGCCGTCAAGGCGGATATCCTCCACACCCCCTGGCTCGGCCTCCGCCTGGTCCAGGACGGCAAGCCGCTGCGGCTGACCCGCGTCGACCTGCGCACCACCCGGGTCCGCCTCGAGCGCCGGCCGTTCCAGATCCTGTTTCCCAGGGGGAAGGCCGACGTCGCCTATCAGCTCTGCGCCTGGACCGATAAATCCCTCTTCACGCAATTGCGGTCCCGCCGGTCCGCGGCCGAGCCCAATGCGGGAGCCGAGCATCCCTGCCTCCTGCCGGGCACCGGAATGGCGGACACCGAGGCGGGCTCGGGGATGCTGATGATGGATAAGGGCGGCCACAACTATTTGATCGACCTTCGCCTCGGGCCGGACCCGGACCATCCCTTCGTCCATTATTCCACCCTCTGGACCCGCGCCGGAGGCGAGGTTCCGATCGCGAGCGCACAGGGCGACCTCTACGTCGTCGCTTTCCACGACGCCGATGGCGACGGCTATCTCGGCAACAGCGAGTACGACTTCCTGGAGCTTCGCTTCGAGCGCTGAGTCGTCATGCCGGGCTTGACCCGGCACCCATGAGCACGGGCGTATGGGGCTGTCCTCGAACGGCGGTGTTCATGGGTTCCGGCTTTCGCCGGAATGACGGGTGAACCTTCCGTCATCCCGGGCTTGACCCGGGATCCATGAACACCGGCGGACGAGGACCGATCGGGTCGGCGTTCAGGGGTTCCGGCTTTCGCCGGAATGACGGATCATCCGTACGCGATCCGAACCTTTGCGGCGGCGCGGGTGGCGAGGGCTCTGGCCTGGTCGGCGGTGGCGCCGGTGGCGAGGGCGACGGCCATTCGGCGGTAGGGGCGGGTGAGGGGCTTGCCAAAGATGCGCACGTCCACCTCGGCGCCTTCGCCGCCCAGGGCCAGAGCGTCGGCGAGGCCTTCGAAGCGGAAGCGCTCGGAGTCGCGGTCGGCGAGGATCACGGCCGAGGCGGCGGCGGGGGCGGTGAGGGCGATGCGGGGGATTGGCAGGCCGAGGACCGCCCGGGCGTGGAGGTCGAACTCGGAGAGGTTCTGGGAGATGAGCGTCACCATGCCGGTGTCGTGCGGGCGAGGCGAGAGCTCGGAGAAGATCACCTCGTCGCCGGCGACGAAATATTCGACCCCGAACAGGCCGTAGCCGCCGAGATCGTCGACGACCTTGCGCGCCATTGCTTGCGCCTCGGCGAGGGCGCGGGGCGACATCGGAGTCGGCTGCCAGCTCTCGCGATAGTCGCCGCGCTCCTGGCGATGGCCGATCGGCGGGCAGAAGAGCACGCCCTGGCGGGTGCGGATGGTGAGCAGGGTGATCTCATAGTCGAAGCGGACGAACTGCTCGACGATCACCCGCGCCCGGTCGCCGCGCATGTTGGCGACGGCATAGTCCCAGGCGGCGCGCAGGTCGCCGGCGGCCTCGACGGTGAGCTGGCCCTTGCCCGAGGAGGACATGACCGGCTTGACGACGCAGGGGAAACCGGTGTCGGCGGCGGCCGCCTCGACCTCCTCGAAGCTTTCGGCGAAGCGGTAGCGCGAGGTCCGAAGGCCGAGCTTGCCGGCGGCGAGCTCGCGGATGGAGTCGCGGTTCATCGTCATCATCGTCGCTCGCGCGGAGGGGACGACCATCGTCCCCGCCGCCTCGACCTCGGCCAGCACCTCGGTGCGGATCGCCTCGACTTCGGGCACGACGTAATCGGGGCGGTGTCGCCCGATCGTCTCGCGCAGCCGCTCGCCGTCGAGCATCGGGAAGACCTCCGCTTCGTCGGCGACCTGCATGGCCGGGGCGCCGGCATAGGAATCGCAGGCGATGACGTAGGCGCCGAGCCGCTTGGCGGAGATGGCGAACTCCTTGCCGAGCTCGCCCGAGCCGAGCAGCAGGATTCGGGCGGTGAAGCTCATCAGGCGCCGCCGAGGCGGGCTCGGCAGGCGGCCTCGCGCCCGGGCCCGGAGGCCGTCAGCTCGAGGCGCTGTACCTCGAACTCGCCTTTGCCTTCCGGAAGGTAGCTTATGACCCGCTCGACGCCGTCGTCGGTAACCCGATAGGCCAGCTCCACCGACGCATCGCCGATCTTGCCGGCCTCGCGGCGGACGAGCTGCATTCCGTCGCGAAGGCCGGCCGCATAAGCGGGACCCTGGGGATCGACGCCGGCGAACACGCCGCCGCCTCGCCGGGTCGCGTCGGCGTCGTAGCCGCGCGTGAAGGCCTTGCGGCGCTCGGTCACCAGCCGAGCGCAATCGCCCAGCAGGTCGGCGGGGAGCAGCAGGGGCTCGCCGCGGCGGGCATAACGCTCGAGGTCGGAATCGATGTCGATGCCGGTCTCCTCGCGCAAAATCTTCCGGAACAGGGCGGTGGCGAGCTCCGTGCTGCCCGCGGCGGCCTTGCGCTGGATTCGAAGAACGCCTTCGAGGCTCTGCTTGCCGCCGGAGCGGGCGGCAATCTCCGAATCGAGCTTGGCGGCGAGGAGGTGGCCGCGGTCGTAGCTCACCTGCTGGACGGCCGAGTCGGTCCAGAAACGCCGGGCGATCTCGGCTCCGTCCGCGGTCTTCGCCGGGGACTGACCGTAGCGAAGCAGGGTCTCGTTCTTGTCCGCCGACCACTCGGCCAGTGTCCAGATGCCGGCGCGAAGCAGCACCTTGGCGGCGAGATAATCGTTGAAGCCCTCGCTGAACCAGTAATCCTTCGCCTCGTCCTCCTCGGGCATCCCGCCGAGCTCGATCGGCACCCAGCTGTGCATATATTCGTGGGCGAGGAAGCGGACCGCCTGCTTCAGCTCGAACGCGCTGGTCGAGGCGATCGAGAACGCGTCGGTGCGGCCGGTGCCGGTGTAGGAGAGGCCGGAGGGAAGGTCGCCCAGCGGCGCCATGGCGACCAGGAAGGGCGAGCTCCGCTCCTCCCAGAAGGCGTCCTCGGCGGCGACGATGGGAGTCACCGTGTCGGCGAGCTGCCCGGGCGTGAAGCTCCAGTCGCCGAGGATGGCGACGCGCAGCGGCGCGCCCCTCAGGTCGCGGCGGGCGATGCGGAGACGCGCCCCGCCGATGGCGACGCTGTTGATCATGTTGGCGAGCGTCGTCGGCTTGCCGTTCAGATGGTCGAGGTCCGAGGCGACGGTCCAGCCCCTGGGAAGCCTGCCCCATTTGAAGCGGGCGGGGCGGGCATCGTCGCCGCCCGGCCTGGCGAAGACGGTCTCGCCGTGGACGAAGAACCAGTCCGCCCGGACCATCGGCCGGGCTTTCTCATAGTCGAAGCCGGGATCCTCGGAATAAGCGGAGACGATCCGGTAGCGGACCTTGAGGCGCGCGCCGGGGCGGTGGCGGACGAGGGGGTGGTCGTAGGTTCCACCCAGGCTCCTGGCGCCGCTTATCCTGAGCCTGGTGGCGTAGCGCCAAAGCTCGCTCGAGCCGGCCCACACGCTGGGCAGGAACAGGTCGGTCTCGCCGTCCGAATCGCCGCGCAGGCGCATCTCGACGTCGAGCGCGCGGCTGCCGTCGGGCTCGGCTACGGGGGTCATCCGGTAGGAGATGGGCTTTTGTTCGGCAGGCTTGGCCGCGGCGAGAAGCAGGGCGGAGGCGGCAAGCACAGGGTAAGCGAGGGGTTTCAAGAAGGGCCTCCCGGATTCGGACGCGGACTATAGGGGGCCGCCGAGATAATTCCTCCCCGAGAAATGGCGGGGAGGAATCAACCAGGGGGAGCGGGGCCCCGGCTCGGGCGTTCAGGAGGCGAAGGAGAAGCGCCATGGGCGGCGACAAGCAGGATCTTCCCTCGGGCGACAAGGCGATCGAGAAGGAAGCGGAGAAGAGCCGGCGGGAGCTGGACGAAGTGCCGGAGCCGGGAACGGACTCGCTTCACGAGGGACCGTGATCAACGTCATCCCGGCGAAGGCCGGGATCCCGGGGTGTGAAAGGCTCGGCGGTTTTCACCCGCTGGGGCCCCAGCCTTCGCTGGGGCGACGGATTCAAACCACGCCTGGACCTGGCGCGCTTCCTCCGCGCTCATCCGCAGACCCAGCTTCGTCCGCCGCCACAACACGTCGTCGGCGGTGCGGGCGAATTCCCGGTCCCTGAGCCAGCGCAGCTCCGCTTCGTAAAGGCCGGCGCCGAAGTCGCGGCCGAGGTCGGCGAGGCTCGCCGCCTCACCCAGCATGTCCCTGAGGCGAGTGCCGTAGGCGCGCGACAGTCGGGCGACCAGGGGCCGGGGCAGCCAGGACCCGAGCCGCTCGAGCCATTCGAGGAAGTCGGGATAGAGGTCGCCGCCGGGAAGGAAGGTGTGGGAGGTCGAGCGGCGGCCGTCGACGCCGAGGCGGTCGAGCGCTTCCTGGGCGAGCGCCCGGGCGGTGGTGATCTTGCCGCCGAAGACCGAGAGCAGCTTGGGACCCGGCCTAGGATCGATCTCGAGCCGGTAGTCGCGGGTCACCGCCTTGGGGTCGACGGCGCCGTCGTCCCACAGGGCCCGGACCCCGGCATAGCTCCAGACGACGTCGGCGGGCACCACCTGACGGGTGAAATAGCGGTCCGCCGCTTCGCACAGATAGCGGATTTCGCCCGGCGTGATCGCCGGATCCTCGGGCTGCTCGACCGCCACGTCGGTGGTTCCAACGAGGGTGAAGTCGCCGCCGAAGGGGAGAGCGAAGACGACCCGGCCGTCGGGCTGCTGGAGGATATAGGCCTGCTCGCCCTCCCACAGCCTCGGCACGACGATGTGGCTGCCCTTGTCGAGACGGACCCGGCTTCCGCTCGCCGCGCCGAGGCGCCGGTCGAGGACCTCGGCGACCCAGGGCCCGGCGGCGTTGACGAGGGCCCGGGCGGTGACGGTGCGGCCGCCCGAGAGCTCCGCCCGCCAGGCCTCGCCGTCGCGCCGCGCGGAGAGCAATTCGGTGCGGGTGGCGATCTCGGCGCCGTTCTCCGCGGCGGCGACGGCGTTGAGCACGACCAGCCGCGAATCGTCGACCCGGGCATCCCAGTAGGAGAGGACCCGCCGGCGCTCCTTGAGCGGGGCGTGAAGGTCGGCCCGGCGCCGGCCGACCCGGCGCGAGCTCGGCAGGCTGCCCCGGATCGAGAGGAGATCGTAGAGCCACAGGCCCGAGCGGACCATCCAGTACGGCCTCAGCCCGCGGCAATGCGGGAGCACGAACTGAAGCGGCCGGACGATATGGGGCGCGGTCCTGAGCAGGATCTCGCGCTCGGCGAGCGCTTCGCGGACGAGCCGGAACTCGTAATATTCGAGGTAGCGAAGGCCGCCGTGGATCAGCTTCGAGGAGGCGGACGAAGTGTGGGCGGCGAGGTCGTCCCGCTCGACCAGAAGCACGCTGGAGCCGCGGATCGCCGCATCGCGGACGATCGCCGCGCCGTTGATGCCGCCGCCGACGACGAGAAGGTCGAAGCTGTCCATGCGCCCTCCTACGTCATTCCAGCGAAGGCTGGAATCCATACGGCCTTCGTGTCACCAACGCCGAATGGACCCCAGCCTTCGCCGGGGTGACGGGGGAAAGATGGCCGACACGATCCTCGTCATCGACGAAGGCACGACCAGCACCCGGGCGATGCTGTTCGCGGGCGACGGGACGTGCCTCTTCACCGAGCAGCGCGAGCTGGCGCAACATTATCCTCGGCCGGGCTGGGTCGAGCATGACGCCGAGGAGATTTGGGACTCCAGCCTCGCCTGCGCCCGCGCCGTCGTCGCGGCGGGCGGCGGCGCGGAGCGGGTCGCCGCGCTCGGAATCACCAATCAGCGCGAGACGATCGTCTTCTGGAGCCGGCGGACCGGGCGGGCGCTGGCGCCGGCGATCGTCTGGCAGGACCGGCGGACGGCGGAGCTGTGCGCGCGGCTGAAGGGCGAGGGGCATGAGGAGGCGGTACAGGCGAAGACCGGCCTGCTGCTCGACCCTTATTTCAGCGCGTCCAAGATCGCCTGGGCGCTGGAGCATTGGCCGCAGGTCGCCGAGGCGGGCGAGGATCTGTGCGTCGGCACGGTCGAGAGCTGGCTCGTCTTCAGGCTGACCGGGGGCCTGCACGTCTCCGACGCGACCAACGCCTCGCGAACGGCGCTGATGGATATCGGCGCCGGCCGCTGGGACGAGGGGCTGCTCGGTCTGTGGGGCGTGCCGGCCGGGGTGCTTCCGGAGATCGTCGATTGCGCCGGGCCGCTCGGCGAGACTCTGCCCGACCTTCTCGGAGCGCCCGTTGCGATCGCCGGAATGGCGGGCGACCAGCAGGCCGCGTCGATCGGCCAGGCCTGCCTCGCTCCGGGCGACAGCAAGGCGACCTACGGCACCGGCGCGTTCATCCTCGCCAATACCGGCGGCGAGTTCCGCCGCAGCCGCCACCGCCTGCTCTCCACCATCGCCTGGCAGCTCGACGGCCAGCGCAGCTACGCGCTCGAAGGCTCTGTGTTCGTCGCCGGAAGCCTGATCAAGTGGCTTCGCGACGATCTCGGGCTGCTCGGCAGCGCGACCGAAACCGAAGCGCTCGCCCGCTCGGTGCCCGACAGCGGCGGAGTCCGGATCGTGCCGGCGCATAGCGGGCTCGGCGCGCCTTACTGGCGGCCCGAAGTGCGCGGCGCCATCTCCGGCCTCAGCTTCGCGACCGGCCGAGCCCATATCACCCGAGCCGCTTTGGAGGCGATGGCCCACCAGACTTACGACCTGATGGCGGCCTTCGCCGCCGACGGGGCGCCGTGGGGGGTGCTCAAGGTCGACGGCGGCATGGCGTCGAATGCGTGGCTGGTCCAGGACCTGGCCGATGTGCTGGGGCTGACGGTGGAACGGCCGCGCTTCGTCGAGACGACGGCGCTCGGCGCCGCGATGCTGGCGGGGGTCGGCTGCGGGATGTTCGAGTCGCTCGAAGAGGCGGCGGCGATGCGGGGGGCGGTGGAGAGGTTCGAGCCGGCAATGGCGGCGGCGGTACGCGAGGCCCGGCTGGCGGGATGGAAGAAGGCGGTGGAGGCGGTGCTGCGGTAGCTCGTCATCCCAGCGCAGGCTGGGATCCCAGGGGGTGAAAGGCGCCGGCGCTCTTCACCCGCTGGGGCCCCCAGCCTCCGCTGGGGCGACGCGCAAACCAACCCAATCTTAACCGCTCTCCTCTACCTCCGCCGCATGGCCCAGCGCATCCACCTGATCGCCGCAGCACGCCCCAATTTCATGAAGGTGGCGCCGCTCTGGCACGCATTGGCCGCCGCGCCCGGCTTCGAGCCGGTGCTGGTCCATACCGGCCAGCATTACGACGTGAACATGTCGGACGCGTTCTTCGCCGACCTCCGGCTCCCCGAGCCGCACCATCATCTCGGAATCGGTTCGGGCAGCCATGCCGAGCAGACCGGCGGGGTGATGATCGCCTATGAGAAAGCGGCGCTGAGCGACCGGCCGGACTGGATCATCGTGGTCGGCGACGTCAACTCGACAGCCGCCTGCGCCATGGTCGGCGGCAAGCTCGGAATTCCGGTCGTCCATCTCGAGGCGGGCCTCCGAAGCCGCGACCGGGCGATGCCGGAAGAGCTCAATCGCCTCGTTACCGACGTTCTGGCGGACGTGCTGTGGACTCCGTCCCCCGACGCCGACGACAACCTCGCCGCCGAGGGCATTCCGGCGAGCCGGATCACCCGGGTCGGCAACATGATGCTCGACAGCTTCGAGCTCGTCCGCCCGGCGATCGAGGCGGCGGACGTGCCTGGCGAGCTCGGGCTGGAACGCGGCGGCTATGGCGTCGTCACTCTCCACCGTCCCTCGAACGTGGACGATCCCGCCCAGCTCGTCCGGCTGGTCGATGCGCTCATCGAGGCGCAGCGGCGGCTGCCTCTGGTCTTCCCGGTCCACCCGCGCACCGCCAGGCGGCTGGCGGGCGCTCTGTTCGACGGCCGGCTGGCCCGGGCCGGGGTCAGGCTGATCGAACCCCTTTCCTATGTCCGCTTCATGAGCCTGGTGACCGGAGCCGCCGCGGCGATCACCGATTCCGGCGGAGTGCAGGAAGAGACCACCTATCTCGGCATTCCCTGCCTCACCCTTCGGGAGAATACCGAGCGGCCGGTGACGATCAGCGAAGGCACCAACCGGCTGGCGACGCCCGAAACCCTGCTGCTGGAGCTTGAACGCGCGCTGACCGGGCCGCGACCGGTGCGCTGCCCGGATCTGTGGGACGGCAAGACGGCGGCGCGCTGCGTCGAGGACCTTCGGCGGCGTTCGGCGGTGGCGAAGCTGCCGCTTGCAGAGCCGAGCGCCGCAGAGCTCGCCAGCCGCTATGGAGGCGGCGAGCGGCGGGCCGGCGGCTCCCGCTATCGGCGACCGTCGTGACCAGGATCGCCTGAGCCGTCATTGCGAGGAGCGAAGCGACGCGGCAATCCACCGGGCCTCCGACGCCGAGCTGGATTGCTTCGCTTCGCTCGCAATGACGGGCTCGAGCTACGCTGCCGGGGAAGCCAACCAGCTGTCGTCGATCATCCGGATAATCGCGGAGAAATCCTTGCCGGCGCCCCCCAGGTCGGCGAAGCGCGAATAGAGCGACTCCGCCTCCGACCCCATGGGCGTATAGGAATCGACGCTTTGCGCCGCCTCCATGGCGAGACGCAGGTCCTTCAGCATCAGCGCGGTCGCGAAGCCGCCTTCATAGTCGCGGTCGGCGGGCGTGACCGGGCCGACTCCCGGGACGGGGCAGTAGGTCGTCATCGACCAGCATTGGCCGGATGCCTTGGAGGCGATGTCGAAGAAGGTCTGCGGATCTAGGCCGAGCTTCTGGGCGAGGACGAAAGTCTCGCAGGTCGCCACCATCGAGGCTCCCAGCAGCATGTTGTTGCAGATCTTCGCCGCCTGACCCGAGCCGGGACCGCCGGCATGGATCACCGCCTTGCCCATTTTCTCGAGGATTTCCCGCGCTCGCTCGAAGGCCTCGCCGCTGCCGCCGACCATGAAGGTAAGAGTGCCCGCGTCGGCCGCGGCGATACCGCCGGAGACGGGGGCGTCGACCATCGCATAGCCGGCCGCCGCCGCTTTCTCGATCTCCTCGCGGGCGGTGGCGACGTCGATGGTGGAGCAGTCGATGAGGATGGCGCCGGTCGGGGCCGTGCCGATCACGCTCGCCTCGTAGACGTCGCGGACGTGCTTTCCGGCCGGGAGCATGGTCACGACGGCCTCGGCGTCCGCCACGGCCTCCATCGCCGATTCGGCGCGGGCGCAGCCATTGGCCTGCGCTTTCGCGAGCGCGGCCTCGCTCAGGTCGAAGGCGCGAACCTCGTGCCGCGCCTTGACCAGGTTCGCGGCCATGCCGCCGCCCATATTGCCGAGCCCGATGAATGCGATCCGTGCCATTGTCACTCTCTCCACGTCATCCCGGCGAAAGCCGAGACCTCAGATCATTAAGGCGCCTTTTCCTCCACGAGGTCCCGGCGTTCGCCGGGATGACGATTATCGCCCCGTCCACTCCGCCTTTCGCTTGTCGACGAACGCCGCCATGCCTTCCTTCTGGTCGTCGGTTCCGAACAGGCCGTGGAACAGGCGGCGCTCGAAGACGATGCCCGAAGCGAGGCCGGTCTCGAAGGCGGCATTCACCATCTCCTTGGTCGCGATGGCGGCGAGCGGGGCCATTCCGGCGATCGCCTCGGCTGTCTTCAGCGCCTCGTCGAGCAGCTCCGCGGCCGGCACCACCCGGGCGACGAGGCCCGAGCGTTCCGCTTCCTCGGCGCCCATCATTCGGCCGGTCAGGCACATCTCCATCGCCTTGGCCTTGCCCACCGCTCGGGTCAGCCGCTGCGAGCCGCCCATGCCCGGAGTGACTCCGAGCTTGATCTCGGGCTGGCCGAATTGGGCATTGTCGGCCGCGATGATGAAATCCGCCATCATCGCCACCTCGCAGCCGCCGCCGAGCGCATAGCCTGCGACCGCCGCGATCCACGGCTTGCGGGTGGCGGTGACCTTCTCCCAGCCCTGGAAGAAGTTGGAGCCGTACATCGAGGCGAAGCCCTGGTCCGACATCTCCTTGATGTCGGCACCGGCGGCGAAGGCGCGTTCGCTGCCGGTGAGGATCGCGCAACGTTGGCTGTCGTCGGCATCGAAGGCGGCGAAGGCGGCGATCAGCTCGGCCAGCACCGAGGTGTTGAGCGCGTTGAGCGCCTTCGGGCGGTTGAGGGTGATGAGCGTGACGGCGCCGCGCTGCTCGACCAGGATGGATTCGTAGCTCATCATTTCCTCTCTTCGTCATCCCGGCGAAAGCCGGGACCTCGGGACAAGAAGTCTCGGCGGGTCTCCACGAGGTCCCGGCTTTCGCCGGGATGACGTGGCCTACCTTCTACCTCAAAGCGGAGTCCATTCCTCGCCTTCCGGCATCGGCGCGAAGATGGTGTCGATCAAGTGCTGGGTGACCCCTTCCGGCGTGGGCGGCTCCCAGCGCGGCCGATTGTCCTTGTCGACCAGCAAAGCTCGAACGCCCTCGACGAAATCGTGGCGCTGCACCACCCGCGTCGCGACGGCATATTCCTGGCGCATCTCATGCCCGAAATCCTGGACCCGGGCGCCGTCGTAGAGGAGCCGAAGAGTCACTTTGCAGGCCTGCGGGCTCTTGGCGCGGAGCGTCTCCAGCTCAGTCTTCGCCCAGTCGGAGCCGTCCGCCTCGAGCGCAGCCAGAATCTCCTCATAATCGTCGGAGGCGAACAATCGGTCGATCGTCGGCAGGTTCTCCTCGATCCGGGCCGGGGGCGGCGGAACGCCGTTCTCGTCGAGCAAGGCCTCGATCCGATCCGGCTCGGCCAGGATCCGCGCCTTGAGGTCGTCAAGCGCCAGCGAGGGCACGTAATGGGTGGCGAGGCCGAGCGCGAGGCATTCGGAGCCGTCGAGGCGGGCCCCGGTCAGCGCGAGGAACTGGCCCGCCCGCCCGGGCAGCCGCGGCAGATACCAGCCGCCGCCGACGTCGGGGAACAGGCCGATCGCCGTCTCCGGCATGGCGAAGCGGCTATTCTCGGTGGCGATCCGGTATTTGCACGGCTGCGAGATGCCGACCCCGCCGCCCATGGTGATTCCGTCCATGAAGGCCATGGTCGGCTTGGCGTAGGTGAAGAGGAGATGGTTGAGCCGATATTCCTCATGGAAGAAGGCGCGCGCCTCGGCCCCGTCGCCGGCGCCGCTCCTCGCGAGCATGACGACGTCGCCGCCGGCGCAGAAGCCGCGGCCGTCGGCATGGTCGATCATCACCGCGTGAACGTCGGGGTCTTCGCGCCACGGGAGGAGGGCGGCGATCATCGCGCTGCACATCTCCCTGGTGAGGGCATGGATCGCCCTGGGCCGGCTGAGGCGGATCCGGCCGACCTTGCCTTCGATGCGGGTGATGACGTCGCCGGTCATGCGAGCTCGTCATCCCGGCGAAAGCCGGGACCTCGGGGAGACCCGCTTAGACTTCTTGTCCTGAGGTCCCGGCTTTCGCCGGGATGACGGGCCATGCGGATCACTGCCTCAGCATGTCCCGCGCGACGATCACCCGCATGATCTGGTTGGTGCCTTCCAGGATCGAGTGGACCCGGAGGTCGCGCCAGAAGCGCTCGACCGGATAGTCCTGGAGATAGCCATAGCCGCCGTGGAGCTGGAGGGCGCGGTCTACCACCGACGAGCCGGTGTCGGTGGCGAGGCGCTTGGCCATGGCGGCGAAGCGCGACTTGTCGGGCGCGTTCTCCGTCACCTTCTCCGCCGCGACGTAGAGCAGCATTCGGGCGGCCTGGAGCTCGGTCTCCATGTCGGCGAGGGTGAACTGGGTCGCCTGGAAGTCCGCGATAGGCGTTCCGAACTGCTTCCTCTCCTTGGTATAGGCGATCGCCTCGTCGAGGCAGCGCTGGGCGCCGCCCAACGAGCAGGCGCCGATGTTGAGCCGGCCGCCGTCGAGGCCCATCATCGCGATCCGGAAGCCCTCGCCCTCGCCGCCGACGAGATTCTCGGCGGGAACCCGGACCTCGTCGAAATTGACCTGGGCCGTCGGCTGCGAATGCCAGCCGAGCTTCTTCTCCTGGGCGCCGAAGCTGACTCCCGGCATGTCCTTCTCGATCACCAGGCACGAAATACCCTTCGGTCCTTCGACCCCGGTGCGGACCATCGTGACGTAGATCTCGTTCTCGCCGCCGCCCGAGATGAAGGCCTTGGAGCCCGAGACCATGTAGGAATCGCCGTCCTTCACCGCCCTGGTCTTGAGCGCGGCCGCGTCGGAGCCGGACGAGGGCTCGGTCAGGCAATAGCTCGCCATCCGCTCCATCGGGATCAGCGAGGGCAGGTATTTCTCCTTCACCGCCGCCGAGCCGAAGCGGTCGATCATCCAGCTCGCCATGTTGTGGATCGAGATGAAGGCCGAGGTGGAGGGGCAGCCATAGGCCATCGCCTCCATGATCAAGGCCGCCTCGAGCCGCCCCAGCCCGATGCCGCCCGATTCCTCGGAGACGTAGATCGAGCCGAAGCCGAGCTCAGCGGCCTGGCGGATCGTGTCGCGCGGGAAGATGTGCTTCTCGTCCCACTCGGCGGCGTGCGGAGTGATCGCGTCGGCGGTGAACTGTCGCGCCATCTCCTGGATCTGGCGCTGCTCGTCGGTCAGGTCGAACTGGCTCATCCGCGCGCTCTAGCGGACGCGGCGGGAATCGCAATCGGAAGGGTTCAGCCGAGAATTTTCAGCGACGCCAGAATCGCGATCGTGGCGGCGGTCATACCCAGCATCCGCAGAGTGAGGCGAAGCTCGAGATCCTTCAGCTCCTTCCGGAACTCGTTCATCTCTGCGCGAAGACTGGCAGACAGCTCCTTCATCTCCGCGCGGAGGCCAAGATCCACTTCGCGGAGATCGGCCTTGGTGGTGATGGACTGCAGCACGATATCACCCATGGCGTCGGCGAGCGCCTCCGCCTGGGGGACGCTCATTCCCGCCGCTTCTAGCCGCTTAACGAAGGCATGGGTATCGAAAGCGATACGGGCGTTCATTCAGCAATGATAGCTGGTTTCGCTTTGCGATCAAGACGACGCACCGTTTATGCGGTTATAGCTTAGCTCACCCCATCGTCGGGATCACGAAGGCATTCTCGCCCGTCACCGAGCCGTCCGGCCAGCGTTGGGTGATCGTCTTGGTCTTGGTCCAGAAGCGGACGCCTTCCATGCCGTGCTGGTTGATGTCGCCGAAGCCGCTGCGCTTCCAGCCGCCGAACGTGTGGTAGGCGACGGGGACCGGGATGGGGACGTTGATCCCGACCATTCCGACATTGACCCGGGCGGCGAACTCGCGGGCGGCGTGGCCGTTGCGGGTGAAGATGGCGACTCCGTTGCCATATTGGTGGTCGCTGGGCAGGCGGAGCGCCTCCTCGAAGCTTTCCGCGCGGACCATCTGCAGGACCGGGCCGAAAATCTCCTCCTGGTAGGAGCGGAAGCTGGGCTTCACATGGTCGAAGAAGGTCGGGCCGATGAAGAAGCCCTCCTCATGGCCCTGGAGCCTGAAGCCGCGGCCGTCGACGACCAGCTCGCCGCCCTCGTCGGCGCACATCTGGATGTAATTCTCGATCCGGTTGCGGTGCGCGGCGTTGACGACCGGGCCGTAATGGGCGTCGGAGTCGGTCGAAACTCCGACGCGCAGGCCCTCGATCGCCGGGATGAGCTTCTCGCGAAGGTTGTTCGCCGTCTTCTCGCCGACGGGCACGACGACGGGCAGCGCCATGCAGCGCTCGCCCGCCGAGCCGAAGGCCGCTCCGGCGAGGTCGTTGACGACCATGTCGAGGTCGGCGTCCGGCATGACGATGCCGTGATTCTTGGCGCCGCCGAAGGCCTGGACGCGCTTCCCGTTCGCGGTGCCGCGGCTGTAGATGTAATGGGCGATGTCGCTGGAGCCGACGAAGCTGATCGCCTTTATCTCGTCATGGTCGAGAATAGCGTCGACCATTTCCTTGTCGCCATGGACGACCTGGAGGATTCCGTCGGGAAGCCCCGCTTCCTTCATCAGCTCGGCGAGTCGGACCGGCACGGAGGGGTCGCGCTCGGAGGGCTTGAGGATGAAGGCGTTGCCGCAGGCGATCGCCGGCCCGAACATCCACATCGGGATCATCGCCGGGAAATTGAACGGGGTGATCCCGCAAACCAGCCCGAGCGGCTGGCGCATCGAATAGACGTCGATGCCGGGGCCCGCGCCCTGGGTATATTCGCCCTTGAGCGCGTGGGGGATTCCGCAGGAGAACTCGATCACCTCGAGCCCGCGCTGGACGTCGCCCCGGGCGTCGGCAACCACCTTGCCGTGCTCGGAGGCGAGGAGGAGGGCGAGATCCTCCATATTCTCCTCGACCAGCGCCTTGAAGTTGAACATCACCCGGGCGCGGCGCTGCGGGTTGGTCGCGGCCCATGCCGGGAAGGCCTCGCGGGCCGCGCCCACCGCCTGTTCGAGGTCGGCCGAGGTGCCGAGCCGCACCCTGGCCTGGACGCCGCCATTGTTCGGGTCGAACACGTCGCCCTGCCGTTCGCCGGACGCGTGCGCCGCGCCGCCGATGAAATGATCGATGTTACGCATGGATTTGCCTTCAAGCCTGAATGCCGGGGATCGACGCTGCCCCTAGCCAAGGCGGCGGGGAAATGCCAGTTGCACTTCGCCCGGAAGCCCCGTCACCCCTGCGAAAGCCGGGGTCCATGCGGCGGCTGTGCCGGCACCGTACTGAGCATGGATGCCAGCCTTTCGCTGGCATGACGGGAGTGGCGAATGAAACTCGGTTCTTTACCCGGCGGCCGCGACGGGCGGCTGGTGGTGGTGAGCAACGACCTCGCCTGGTGCGCCGACGCGACCCATATCGCCCCCACCCTGCAGGCGGCGCTCGACGCTTGGGACCGGATCGCGCCCCAGCTCGAATTGCTCGCCACCGACCTCGAGCACGGCGTCATTCCGCGCGACCGCTTCCACGAACGCGACGCGCTGGCGCCGCTGCCGCGCGCCTATCAGTGGGCGGACGGCTCGGCTTATGTGAACCATGTCGCGCTCGTCCGGCAGGCGCGCGCGGCGGAGATGCCGGCGAGCTTCTGGACCGATCCGCTCATGTACCAGGGCGGCTCCGACGAGATGCTCGCGCCCCGCTCGCCGATCCCGCTCGCCGACGAGGCCTGGGGCTGCGATTGCGAGGCGGAGGTGGTCGTGGTGACCGACGACGTCCCCCAGGGCATCACCCCCGAGGAGGCGAGGGATCACATCCTGCTCGTCGGGCTGGTCAACGACATTAGCTTGCGCAACCTCATCCCGGCCGAGCTCGGCAAGGGCTTCGGCTTCCTCCAGTCCAAGCCCGCCTCGGCGCTCTCCCCCGTCTTCGTGACGCCCGAGCAGCTCGGCGAGCGCTGGAAGGACGGCAAGCTCCACGGCCCGCTCAAGGTGGATTTGAACGGCAAGCCCTTTGGCCGCGCCGACGCCGGGGTCGACATGACCTTCGACTTCGGCACCCTGATCGCCCACCTGGCGAAGACCCGCAATGTCGGCGCGGGCTCGATCATCGGCTCGGGCACGGTTTCGAACCGCGATTCGGGCGGCGGTCCGGGCAAGCCGATCGCGGCCGGCGGCCTCGGCTATTCGTGCATCGCCGAGGTGCGGACCGTCGAGACGATCCTCGAAGGCTCGGCCAGGACCGACTTCCTCAAGCGCGGCGACACGGTCCGCATCTGGATGGACGACGAGCTGGGTCATCCGATCTTCGGGGTGATCGAGCAGATGGTGACCTAACGCCGCTCAAATCTCCTCGAGGCCGTTCAGGATACGCGCATCCCTTCCGTAGCGGAGCCCGCACAGCCGCGCGGCAATGCGCGCACGACGCGCGACTTGATCGGTCGACAGATTCGTATCGAAATACCAGCCGGCGGTGAGGGGCTTGGCATGGTGCTTCGCCAGATCGGGTGAATTGAGATAGAGATCTCTTGGCGCCCGGGCCACGAAGCGCCGGGCACGGGCGCGTTCCTCGGAAAAGGCCTGGAGGAAATCCGGGTGGCGCTCGTGGAGCAGGAGCAGCAGTGTCCGGTAAGCGGTTTTGAGGTTCGACGTCGAGACTCGCTTCCCGCCGAGTTCGACCGTCCAGCGGCCAGTGCTCCGTTCGCCAGGCTCTTCGATCGACTCCAGATCGACGGCGCTCGCCTCTCTGGGAGGCCCACTCTCCCGCTCGCCGAGGAGACGCCGCCGAAGGATCTCATTGGCGGTCTCCTTGAAGGACAGCCGGTCCCTTTCGATGGCCGCGTTGACGTCGAGGTCGATCTCGATGGTCTTCATTTCGGCCATGCCCAGCCTCCGTTGCGTCGCCTTATAAGTGCTTATAACGCCTTATAAGCACTTATAAGGGATGTTGAAGACCGGAGAAAGCGAATATCGTGTCGCAGCCGGTCTGCGCAGACGTCGCAGAGGGTGCGCGGGAGCTCGAGTTCGGCAAGGCCACATTCGATGGGGGCAGAGTTCGGCCCGGGCAGTTCAGCGGGGCCTCATTCGGTGGGGGCGGAGTCCGGCGGGGCAGAGTTCGGGCCGGGCAGGGTTCGGCGGGGACAGAGTTCGAAGTAGAAATTGCTCGTGGGGCAGGGCTCCCGGGCGCGGCAGTCGCCTGCGTGCGATTGCTCGGCCTATGCTGGCGATATCGTCCCGGGCTCAGCTCATCAGGTCACCGGCCCGACATTGTCGTCGGAGTTCCTGTCGATGTAGAAATTGTACGGGTCGATGCCGGCATAGGTCGGCTTGCGGTCGGTGACGAAGCGGAAGACCTGCTTGCCGCTACGCACCGCCTGGCGCTGCATCACCAGCACGCTTCGCCGGTCGAAGGCGCCGCGGCCGGGCTCGGCGGTGAACAGGCCGACGGGGATCCGGTCGGCGAAGGCGGCGGGGCGCTCGTTGCCCTTGCCGTCGGCATAGGATTTCTTCGCCTCGACCGGCACCGTCACGTCCCATTTGCCGTCGGCCCGCCTCACCGCCTGGGCCTCGCCGACCTTGAGGTCGTAGAGGGTGATGCGCTCGAACAGGTCGGTGATCAGAGCCTGGTCCTCGGGCGTCTTCGCCTCCTTGCGGAACGCCTCGACCAGCTCGATCGAGCGCGGATAGGGCGCGCCCTTGAACTTGTACTTGTTCAGAATCGTGCGGAGCGCGCGGTTGACCGCGTCCTCGCCGAGCCGGTCCTGAAGCAGGTACATGACCAGCGAGCCCTTGTTGTAGTGGATATATTGCTGGTTCTCGACCCGCTCGAGCGGCAGCTCCTCGATCAGCTCGCCGCCGCGGCGGCGCAGGTAGCCGTCCAGCTCGAACTTCAGAAAGCGCCGGATCTTGTCCTCGCCGTAGAGGTGCTTCATCACCATCAGCGCCGAATATTGGGCGAGCGTCTCCGACAGCATGGTGCCGCCCTGAGTCTCGGCGCCGATGATCTGATGGGCCCAATATTGGTGGCCGAGCTCGTGCGCGGTCACGTAGGTGACGTAGTCGATCTTCTCCGGGTCCGAATTGTCGGCGACGAAGCCGATCGCCTCCGAATAGGGCATGGTGTTGGCGAAGGCCTGGGCGAAGGTGGCGTAGCCCGGGAATTCGACGATCCGCGCCTGATCGAACTGATAGGGCCCGAAATTGGCCTGGTAATAGTCCATCGCCGTCGCGAGCGCATTGAGCATCCGGTCGACGTTCAGCTCGTGCCCGGGATGGTAATAGACCGCGAGGTCGATGCCGGCATGATTGCGGTGCCTTTCCGCATAGCGGGCGGACTGGATCGAGAAGAAGGTCAGGATCGGAGCGTCGGACACGAAGCGGGCGGTGCGGCGGCCGTCCGCGATTCGGTCAGACACCTTCTTGCCCGGAGCCACCGGAGTCTGGTCCGCTTCGGTCGAGACGGTGATGTCGGCCGTCGCCCAGCCGTCGCCGAAATAGGCGCGGCGGGTTCCCGAGAGATCCTCGAGCTTGGGCGGTCGCTGCTCGGCGGGGAGGCCGTATTTGCGCCGCTTGGAGCGATCCTGGAGGAGCGTCATCCGGTCCATGCCGATCGCCGGCGCGATCTCCATATTGTTGAGGAAGGTGCCGTTGTGCACCAGGCGGGTGTCGTTGGTGCCGTTGCGGAAGCCGCGCTGCCAGCGCCGGGTCTCGAAAGCGAGGCTTCGGGTCTCGCCCGGCCGCATCGGCGCGTCGAGCGCGTAGATTCGGTAGCCGAACTCCTTGTCGTCGGAACGCAGCTTGGCCCCGGGGAAGGCGAGTCCGAGCAGCTCCAGGTCCCGGCCCGGCATTCGGACATGGACCTCATGGATCGGAGTCCCGGTCAGATTGGTCAGTACGTAGCTACCCTTGACCAAAGCCCTCGTCTCGCTCGGGTAGAGCGCGACGTTCAGCACCACCTTCGAGATGGTCGGCTGGGGCAGCTTTTCGTATTTCAGATATTTCTTCTCATAGGCGGCGGCGAATTCGTCGCGCTCGCTGCTCGTCTCGTACCGGTTGACCACGTTCGTGTTGTACCAGGCATAGGCGCCGGTCGCGGCGAAGGTCGCGAGGGCCAGTCCGCCGATCACGCCCGGCGCTCCGAGCAGGCGCCGGGGCGCCCGGCGAAGCCGCGGCTTCAGCCGCGTTTCCGTTCCGCGTCGCCACAACAGGTGCGAGGCAACCAGCAGGATGACGCAGAAGGCGAGCCAATAGAGGCGGAACCACCAGGCGCCGATCCAATAGCCGCCCGCCCCGTTCATGTCCGACAGCGGTTCCTGCGGCGTCGAGGGGAATTGGTAAAGGTTGTGCTCGAAGCCGAGCGAACTCATCACGATGGTCGACACGATGTAGACGACCATCACCGCCCAGCCGACATATTTGTTGGGGCTGAGCGATTGAACGAAGACCGCGAGCACCGCGTACATCACCATGCCGACGCCCTGCGGAAGGACGTACCAGAGGAGATATTGCATGGGCTGGATATCGGTATAGCCCCTGATCAGCTGGACCAGGACCGCGGCGAGCACTCCGAACAGCAAGGTGATGAAGAGGACCAGAGTCACGGCCATCGTCTTGGGCACCACATAGGCCCAGTTCGGAAGGGGAGTCGCGTCGATGATCTCGTGCATGCGCCGCTCGCGCTCGCGCCAGACGAGCTCACCCGAATAGTAGATGGCGATGATGATCGGGAAGAGCACGAACGAGCCGGTCACGATCGGAATGATGGCGCTCGTCACCGGCAGGATCGGAGTGCCGTACATCTCGCGGGTGAACCAGAGGCTGGCGGCGGTATTGATCATCCCGAGAGCGACCAGGACCGCGAAGGCCGGGCTCTTGAAGACCAGTCTCATCTCGAACTTCGTTCGCGCCCGCAACTGGGCGCCGGCGGCCGAGCCGGTCCGGCCGGGCAAAGGCGATGCGGGAGCCGGAACCGCGGCGGGTTCGGCTTCGGCGGCCTCTTCCTTCCTTTTCTTGGCCAGGCCCGGCTCGGCGAAGCGGTAGCGGGCGATGCCGAAAGCGAGGAAGGCGGCGCCGGCGCCGAGCCAGATCAGGCGGTTGATGAGGATGGTCCCGCCGAGCGCAGGCATCAGAGCGTTGGATTCGGCGCTGGTCCAATAGCGGATCGTGTTCCTGAACGCGCCCGAGCCGAACGGCTCGATCACCGCCATCGTGTCGCGCAGCTCCGGCTTGGCCTGGGTGATGCCCATGAGGATCAGCCAGGCGAGGAAGAAGACGATGACGGCGACATAGGTCCACATCATCGAACGGGTCAGGGTCGCCGCGGTGAAGAACATGGCGCCGGTGACCAGAAGGTTCGGCAGTCCGAAAACGAGGAAGCCGTAGGCGTAATAGGACAAATGGTTGGGCCCCAGAGTCTCCGAGTCGACCCACGGCATGACCGAGCCGATCCACGATCCGAGCGGGATGAACAGGAAGGCCAGGGCCGCGGCCGCGGCCGCTCCCGTGAACCGGCCGCCCAGATATTGCAGCCTGGTGATCGGGGTCGAGCGGATGATCGGCCCGAAGCCGGTATCGTCGTCGCGAACCACTACGTTGGCGACGAAGGCGGTGGTCACGAACATGAACAACAGGCTGAACTGGATCTGGAGCTGGGTCAGCGCGACCGGACTGTTCTTGTGGATGTTGCCGCCCGCGCCGATCTGGACCGTGCTCGACGCCATCGCCCCGAAGGTGAGCAAAAGGAACAGCACCGCCGCCACCCAGAAGACGGGATTCTTCAGCTGGTAGCGCAGCTCGAAGCGCGCGATCTTGAGGAACATGGGCCTTGCTCCTCTAAGCGGCGCGGCGGGATTGGGCGAGGGTGGTGAAGTAGACATCCTCGAGCCCGCCATCGACCGAAGCGAAGCCGTCGCCCGGATCGGCGTCGGAAAGGACGTGGATCACCGTCCGGCCGGCGAACAGCCGGGTCGAGATCAGCTCGTATTTCTCCCGGTAGCGCTCGAGCTCGGAGCGATCGACCACCTTCATCCAGATGCGCCCGCGAGTGGCGTGGATGAGGTCGAGCGGGGCGCCCTCGAGCTGGATGCGCCCGTTCGCCAGCACCGCCATGCGCGGGCACAGGTCGGAGACGTCCTCGACGATGTGGGTCGAGAGGATGACGACGACATTCTCGCCGATCTCGGCGAGCAGGTTGAGGAAGCGGTTGCGCTCCTCCGGGTCGAGGCCGGCGGTCGGCTCGTCGACGATGATCAGCTCGGGATTGCCGATCAGCGCCTGCGCGATTCCGAAGCGCTGGCGCATGCCGCCGGAAAAGCCGGCCAGCGCCTTCTTGCGAACGTCCCAGAGGTTGACCTGGTGGAGCAGGGCCTCGACCGTCGCCTTGCGCCCGCCGGCTGAGGCGATGCCCTTCAGCACCGCCATATGGTCGAGCATCTCATAGGCCGAGACTCGCGGATAGACCCCGAAATCCTGCGGCAGATAGCCGAGCGTGCGCCTCAGCTTCTCAGGCTCCGCGATGACGTCGATGTCGCCGAAGCGGATCGTGCCCTCGGTCGGAGTCTGCAGCGTCGCGACGTTGCGCATCAGGGTCGACTTGCCGGCGCCGTTGGGGCCGAGCAGGCCGTACATGCCGCGCGGGATGGATAAGGTGACATGGTCGAGAGCGCGAGTGCCGTTCGAATAGACGTGGCTGACGTCGGCGAGTTCAAGCATGTGTAGGAGTTCCCCGGCCCGGATGTTCGGCGCGAGGTCTGCCAGAGCGTCTTAGGGGTGTAAAGCACCCTCACTTGCCTCGGCTTGCGAATCTGGATGGAGAGGTTCAGGGGCCAAAGCCATGAGAAAGCTTCCTTTGCTCCTCCCCGCCCTGATGCTCGCCACCGCCGCCTCCGCCGCCACCCCCGTGGAAATCGCCGACGAGGTGAGCCAGGAGCGGATCCACGCCGTCGTCGAGACGCTGGTGGGCTTCGGCACCCGCCACACCTTGTCCTCGCAGACCGACCCGAAGCGCGGCATCGGCGCGGCTCTGAAATGGGCCGAGGCCGAGTTCGGCCGCTATTCGCGCGGCTGCGGCGGCTGCCTCAGGGTGGTCACTCCCTCCGACACCGTCACCGGCCGCCGGGTGCCGACTCCGACCAAGGTGACCGACGTCATCGCCATTCAGCGCGGCAGCGTCGATCCCAACCGGGTGGTGATCATCTCGGGCCATATCGACAGCCGGGTCACCGACGTAATGAACGCCGCCGCCGACGCTCCCGGCGCCAATGACGACGGCTCCGGAACCGCCGCCGTGATCGAGGCGGCGCGAGTCCTCTCGAAGCACAAATTTCCCTACACCATCGTCTATGCGGCGCTGATGGGCGAGGAGCAGGGCCTGCTCGGCGGCAAGGTCCTCGCCGATTATGCCAAGGCGCAGGGCTGGGAGGTGATCGCCCAATTGAACAACGACATCATCGGCAACAGCTGCAGCTCGGACCGGATCTGCGACGACGCCCATGTCCGGGTCTTCTCGGAAGGGCCGCGCTGGCAGGGCCACGAGGATCTCGCCGCCCGAATCCGAAGCCTCGGCGGCGAGAATGACGCCCCGTCGCGCAACATCTCGCGCTGGCTCGACGGCCTCGCCGACGATCTCGGCCTCGGCCTCGACGTCCGCCAGATCTGGCGCAACGACCGCTTCGGCCGAGGCGGCGATCATACCGAGATGCTGAACCTCGGCTACCCGGCGGTGCGGCTCACCGTCGCGATCGAGAATTACAACTGGCAGCACCAGGACCTCAGGACCGAGAACGGCATCCAGTACGGCGACACGATCGACAAGATGGATTTTCCGTACCTGACCAAGGTCGTGAAGCTGAACGTCGCCGCTCTGGCGGCGCTGGCCAGCGCCCCGCAGCCGCCCGAGCCGACCGTCGAAGGCGGGGTCGCTACCGACACGATTTTGACCTGGAAGCCGGTGAAGGGCGCCGATTCCTACGTCCTCCGCTGGCGCCCGACGGACGAGGCGAACTGGATGCACAGCCTGCGCGTGCCCGGGACGACCGCGAAATACGTCTTGAAGAGCGTCCGGGTCGACGATTTCGTCTTCGGAATCTCCTCGGTGTCCAGAGACGGCTATGAGAGCCCGGTCGCTTCGGCGGTGCCCGGGGGAGCGTTCCGGCCCTATTCGCCGCCGCCGGCGACTCCCTGACCTCCTTCGGGCGGAGCGAAGCAATCCAGCGGGCGCCGGAACCATCGCGGAGGTGGATTGCTTCGTCGCTGCGCTCCTCGCAATGACGAGTTCCAATGCCTCGTAAACCTATCCGAACCGGCCTCCCGAGTCGCCAGCAGATCCTCGACTTCATCGCCTCGAGCGACGCTCCGGCGGGAAAGCGGGAGATCGCCCGCGCCTTCGGCCTGTCGGCGCAGTACAAGGTGGCGCTCAAGTCGCTCCTGAACGACATGGCCGACGAAGGGTTGATCGACGCCTCGCCGGGCCGCGCCTTCCATCAGGCGGGTGGGGTGCCGAAGGTGACGGTGCTGCGGGTCGTCGACGTCGACGAGAGCGGGACCGCCTGGGCGGTTCCCGAGCGCTGGGAGGCGGATTTGCCCGAGCCGCGCCTCAGGGTGCTGGAGCGCAGGGGTCACGGCTCGGCGCTGGGGGTGGGCGACCGCCTGCTCGCCCGCACCGAACAGCGCGGCAACGGCTATGCCGCCCACCCGATGAAGAAGCTGATGAAGGGCAGCGAGCTCGTCCTTGGGGTGGTCCATCGGGAGGCGCAGGGTTTCTGGCTTCGGCCGGTCGAGAAGAAGGAGCGGCGAGAGCTGTCCATCTCCGACATCGGCCCCGCCCAAGCGGGCGACCTCGTCCTCGCCGAGAAGGTGGGAAGGCCGCCCAGGCTGACGGCCCGGGTCTCCGAAGTGCTCGGCGACCCGTTTGCGCCGCGCAGCTTCAGCCTGATCGCCATCCACAAGCACGGCATCCCCCACGAATTCCTCCCCGCGGTGCTGGAGGAGGCGGAGCGGGTGGCGGGGCAGGCGCTCGGAAAACGCGAAGACCTCACCCACATCCCGATCGTCGCCATCGACCCCGCCGATGCCCGCGACCATGACGACGCCGTCTGGGCCGCGCCGGATGACGATCCGGCCAATGAAGGCGGCTGGCGGGCGATCGTCGCCATTGCCGACGTCAGCTTCTACGTCCGCTCCGGCTCGGCGCTCGACAAGGAGGCGCGCAAGCGCGGCAACAGCGTCTATTTCCCCGACCGGGTGGTGCCGATGCTGCCCGAGACGCTCAGCGCGGAAATCTGCTCGCTCAAGGAAGGCGAGGACCGCGCCGCCTTGGTCTGCCACCTGCAGGTGTCGCGGGAGGGTCAGCTCAAGAGCTGGCGCTTCAGCCGGGCCCGGGTCAGGATCGCCGCCAACATCGCCTACGAGGAGGCGCAGGCGGCGATCGACTCGACTTTGGGCCAGGATCGGATCGAGGTCTCCTCGCCGACCTGCTCGATGCCCGAGATCGAGGGCGACGAACCGCCGGTCGCTCCGGAGCTCGTTGAATCGACTCTGAAGCCGCTCTGGGCCTGCTGGCGCGCCCTCTTCGCCGCCCGGGCGAAGCGCGCGCCGCTGGAGCTCGATCTGCCCGAGCGCCAGGTGATGCTCGACGAGAAAGGCCGCATCACCTCGGTGGCGCCCCGCGAGCGGCTCGACGCTCACAAGCTGATCGAGGATTACATGATCGCCGCCAACGTCGCCGCCGCCAAGGCGCTGGAGTCGAAGAAGGCGCCGGTCATGTACCGCGACCACGAGCCGCCGGGGCGCGAGAAATTGGTGGCGCTCAAGGATTATCTCAAGACCTTCGAGGTGGAGTTCGCGCTCGGCCAGGTCGTCCGGCCCGCCACCTTCAACCACATCATCGAGCGGATCGGCGAGGCGGATTTCCGGCCGCAGGTGATGGAGCAGATCCTGCGCACCCAGACCCAGGCTTATTATTCGCCCGACAATAAGGGGCATTTCGGGCTGGCGCTCGGCTCCTACGCCCATTTCACCAGCCCGATAAGGCGCTATGCCGATCTCATCGTTCACCGCTCCCTCGTCCGCGCCTACGGGCTTGGCGAGGGCGGCCTCACCGACCAGGAGGCCGAGGCGATGGAGGTGACCGGCGAGCTCATCTCGCAGCTCGAGCGGCGGGCGATGGAGGCGGAGCGCGAGACTCTCGACCGCTATGTCGCCGCCTACCTTTCGGAGCGGGTGGGCGATCTCGTCGACTGCCGGATAACGGGCGTCCAGCCGTTCGGCTTCTTCGCCACAGTCGAGGGCCTGGGCGGCGACGGCCTCGTCCCGGTCTCCACCCTCGGCACCGAATATTTCCGCTACGAGGAGGCAAGCCAGAGCCTGGTCGGCGAGGATAGCGGCGAGCGCTTCAGCCCGGGCCAGCGCCTCAAGCTTCGGCTGGTCGAGGCCAATCCCGTCTCCGGCGGCCTGAGGTTCGAGCTGCCCGAGGCCGGCTACACGGCCAAATCGCCCCGCCGGGGCCCCCGCCGCGACGGCCGCCGCGGCGCCGATGAACGGCCGCGGCCTCAGGGCCGCCGCGGCCGCCCCGCCAACATCCGCCACCGCGGCCGCTGAGGCTGCCCGCGCGGGCGGAAAAACGGTTCGATTCGAGCCCCTGAAGCCGCTTTTTCGACAAACGGTCCGCACGCTTCTGCCGACGACCCGCCGACCCATAGGCGGGCGGCGCGGCCCGGCCTAACTCGGGTCAGGGATGAAGACACGAGGAGAAAGTGGATGAGCATCAAGCTGATTTTAGCGTCGACCGCCGCGCTTGCGATGGTTGCCGGAACGCCGGCCTTCGCGGCCAAGAGCAACCAGAGCGAGCAGGCCTCGGCGGCCGCCGAAGGCAGCGCCCGGAGCGCCGAAGCCTCGGGCGAGCGCAAGACCTGCCGCTACATCGACAACACCGAGTCGCGCACCAAGCGCCAGCGGCTCTGCTACACCAAGGCGCAGTGGAAGAAGTTCGACAAGGCGCAGGAGGACTAGCGGCCGGGGCGCCCGCGCGGCAGCGCGGGCGCTACAGCTTGGGCAGTGTGACTCCGCGCTGGCCCATATATTTGCCGGCGCGGTCGGCATAGCTGGTCTCGCACGGCTCGTTGCCCTGCAGGAACAGGAACTGGCAGGCGCCCTCGTTGGCGTAGACCTTGGCGGGCAGCGGAGTCGTGTTGGAGAATTCGAGGGTGACGTGGCCCTCCCAGCCCGGCTCGAGCGGCGTGACGTTGACGATGATCCCGCAGCGCGCATAGGTCGACTTGCCGAGGCAGATGACGAGCACGTCGCGCGGCACCCGGAAATATTCGACGGTTCGGGCGAGGGCGAAGCTGTTGGGCGGGATGATGCAGACGTCGCCCGGCCGGTCCACGAAGCTGTTCGCCTTGAAATCTTTGGGGTCGACGAGGGCGTTGTCGACGTTGGTGAACAGCTTGAACTCGTCGGACACGCGGGCGTCGTAGCCGTAGCTCGACAGGCCGTAGCTGATCGTCCCTTCGCGGCGCTGGCCGTCGACGAACGGCTCGATCATGCCGTGCTCGAGCGCCTGGGTGCGAATCCACTTGTCGGACATGATGCTCATGCTTGCTCGCCCCCGTCATCCCGGGCTCGACCCGGGATCCATGAACACCGTTGCTCCACGTTTCGTCCTTCAGTGTTCATGGATTCCGGCTTTCGCCGGAATGACGGGGGAGGGTCAAGGGCGCTGGACATTCCAGTCGACGCGGCCCTCGATTCCACGCAGCCGCCTGAAGTTGGAGGCCTGCCACAGGTGCCAGGACCGAGCTCCGAAGCGAGGCTCGCGAACCAGGGCTCGCAGCCAGAGCGGACGGTCGACGCGCGCGCTGACCCGATAGGTCCGGTCGAACTCGGCGGTCAGATAGAGGAGGACGGGCTTGCGATAACGTGCCTCGACGGCCCTTATGTAGGCGGCGAGTTCGGCGTGGAATTGCCCGGACGTCACCGGCCGGCTGCAATTTCCCAAATATTCGAGGTCGACGGCCGGCGGCAGAGCGTCGGGATCGGCGGGAACGGCGGCGATGAAATTGGCGGCCTGCTCCGCGCCGGGGCGGCAGAGCGTGAAGAAATGATAGGCGCCGCGGGCGATCCCGGCCTGGCGGGCGCCCGACCAGTTGGCGGCGAAGGCGGAGTCGCGATGGTCGCCGCCCTCGCTTGCCTTGATATAGGCGAAATCGACGCCCTGCGCCGGCAGCTGGCCCCAATCTATGACTCCCTGATGATGGGAGACATCGATGCCTTGGCTGGGGAAGCGTCGATCCGATGGGTGCCAGCGCTGGGCGTAATACCAGGCTCCGAGGGCGAGGATGGCCGCGAGGAGGAGGGCGAGGCCCGCCCGGCGCCCCGTCACCTTCACTTGATGTGCAGCACGCAGATCAGTGTGAACAGGCGGCGGGCGGTGTCGAAGTCCATCTCGATCTTGCCGGCGAGGCACTCCCGGAGCAGCTCGGCGGCTTCGTTGTGGACGGAGCGGCGGGCCATGTCGATCGTCTCCAGGCCCCTGGGCGATTCGGAGCGGACGGTTTTGAAATAGGTGTCGCAGATGGCGAAATAGTCGCGCACCGGGCGCTTGAAGCGGGTGAGGCCGAGGCGGACGGTCTCGAGCGGCGCTCCGGCCTCGTCCTTGAGGTCGATGGCGAGGCTGTTGTCCTCGATCCTCAGGAGGATCCGGAACGGCCCTTCGAGACCCGCGGGCTGGAAGCTGTTGGCCTCGAGCAGGTCGAAAATGGCGACCCGCCGCTCCCGCTCGATATCGTCGCTGCGGCGAATGATCGTGCGCTCGTCGAGCTCGATGTCGATGATCCGCGGGTCGGCCATGCGGGGCGTGTAGCCGGCGCGGGCGAATGTGTCATCGTCATCCCGGCGAAAGCCGGGACCTCGGGGAGACCCGCCGAGACATCTCGTCCCGGGGTTCCGGCTTTCGCCGGAATGACGGCAAATGGCTTATCCACAGCAGTTCCACAGACTTGCTGGCTTGAGCCTCCGAACGGAAAGGAGGAGAAGGAGCCATGGCCGACAACATCATCCGCCTCGCCGACGCGCCCGCGCCCGAATCGACCGCACTCCCCCAGAACGTGGAGGCGGAAGCGGCGCTGCTCGGCGCACTGATGATCGACAATCGGCTCGCCGAGGACATCCAGCTCAAGCTTCGCCCGGACCATTTCCACGAGCCGCTCCATGCCCGGATCTACGAGCAGATCTTGAAGCTGGTCGACCGCAACATGATCGCCTCGCCGGTGACCCTGCGCCCGCTGTTCGAGGCGGACGAGGAGATGAAGGAGCTGGGCGGCCCCTCCTACCTGGCCCAGCTGACCGGCAGCGGCGCCGCGGTGATCGGCGCTCGCGACTTCGCCGAGCAGATTTACGAGCTCGCCCTGCTCCGCGCCCTGATCGGAGTCGGCCGCGAGATGGTCGAGAACGCGCTCGACACCAGCGAGGAGGTGGATCCCAAGGGGCAGATCGAAGCGGCGGAGAGCGCCCTCTACCGGGTCGCCGAGGAGGGCGGGGGCGAGAGCACGGTCAAGACCTTCGCCGAGGCGACCCGGCTCGCCGTCCAGATGGCCGAGAAGGCTCTGAACACCGGCGGCGGCCTGTCGGGCCTCACCACCGGCCTCGAGATTCTGAACGCGAAGACGGGCGGCCTTCACCACAGCGATCTCGTCATCCTCGCCGGCCGTCCGGGCATGGGCAAGACCGCGCTCGCGACCAATATCGCCTTCAACACGGCGCGCCGCTTCATCCGCGATACCGTCGAGGATGGGCTTCTTCCCGAGAAATCGGCGGGTGCCCCGGTCGCCTTCTTCAGCCTCGAAATGTCGGCCGACCAGCTCGCCACCCGAATCCTGGCGGAGCAGTCCGGGATCAGCTCGGAAAGCCTGCGCATGGGCAAGATCAGCCAGCAGGACTTCCGCAACCTCGCCCGCGCCGCCGGCGAGCTGGAGAATTTGCCGCTCTACATCGACGACACGGCCGGGCTGACGATCGCCGCGCTGCGCACCCGTGCCCGGCGGCTGAAGCGCCAGCGCGGCGTGGGTCTCATCGTCGTCGACTATCTCCAGCTGCTCCAGGGCACCGGGCGGAACAGCAACGAGAACAGAGTCAACGAGATTTCGGAGATTTCGCGCGGCCTCAAGACTCTCGCCAAGGAGCTGAACGTGCCGGTCATCGCGCTCTCGCAGCTCAGCCGGGCGGTCGAGCAGCGCGAGGACAAAAGGCCGCAGCTGGCCGACCTGCGCGAATCGGGCTCGATCGAGCAGGACGCGGACATGGTCTGGTTCGTCTATCGCGAGGAATATTATGTCGCCTCACGTGAGCCCAAGCGGCCGGCCGAGGGCGACGACGCGAAGATTTTCGAAGCCTATGAGCAGTGGCAGCGCGACATGGAGCGCGTCTACCAGATGTCGGAACTGATCATCGCCAAGCAGCGCCACGGCGCGACCGGCAAGGTGCGGCTGAAGTTCGAGGCGAAGGTCACTCGCTTCAGCGACCATATCGACGATTCGTACGTGCCGGAGATGCGCGGCTAGGCGCCCCCCGGCTCAGCCCTCGAGATTATTGGCGGCGAACGGGTCCCTGAGGCCGAGACCGATGCTGGCGCGGGCCTGCTCCGCCTCCGAGCTGGTGACCGGATAGGCGCAATAGTCC
>JAXDPB010000064.1:0-116124 GCA_034668585.1 Sphingomonadales bacterium
CCTGTTCCAGGCTGCCGGGATCGTCGCCGGCGCCGGGCCGGCCTTCCTGTTCCGCTTCATCGACGCGCTCGCCAAGGCGGGGGAGGGGATCGGCCTTTCTCCCGAGCAGGCGGCTAGCCTTGCGAAGTACATGGTTGAGGGCGCGGGGGCTCAGGCGGCCGGGTCCGGCGATCCGCCTGCTGAGCTTGCCCGCCGGGTCGCCAGCCCGGGCGGGACGACCGAGGCCGGACTCGGCGTGCTGGACGGGGAGGCGGGAATGGAAGAGCTGCTTCGCCGCACCCTGGAAGCGTGCATGCGCCGAAGCCGGGAAATGGCGGACGCCGCCCGCGTCACCCCCTGATTGACCCCCCGCATGGGCGGTCCTATCGCCGCGCCAAACCATAAGACGGGTGAGGAATGGCCGACCAACTTAGCTATGACGATCGCGACGGCTGGATCTGGTTCGACGGGAAATTGGTGCCGTGGCGCGAGGCCAACGTGCATGTGCTCACCCACGCGATGCATTACGCATCGTCGGTGTTCGAGGGGCAGAAGGCCTATTCGGGCGAGATCTTCAAGCTGACCGAGCACAGCAAGAGGCTGAAGCGAAGCGGTGAGCTGCTCGGGTTCGAGATCCCCTGGTCGGTCGAGGAGATAGACGAGGCCTGCCGCCAAGTGCTGAAGGCGAACGATCTGAGCGACGCCTACATGCGGCCGCTCGCCTGGCGCGGCTCCGAGCAGATGGGAGTCTCGGCCCAGCGCGCCAAGATCCACCTCGCAATCTCGACCTGGCCGTGGGGCGCCTATTTCGGCGAGGAGGCGATCCGCAAGGGCCTGAGGCTCGCCATCTCGAAATGGCGCCGTCCGGCCCCCTATACCGCGCCGACCGAATCGAAGGCGTCGGGCCTCTACATGATCTGCACCCTCGCCCGCCATCAGGCGCAGGAGGACGGCTATGACGACGCCCTGATGTTCGACTGGCGCGGCAAGGTGGCGGAGGCGACCGGCGCCAACGCCTTCTTCGTCAAGGACGGAGCGCTCCACACGCCGACTCCCGACTGCTTCCTCAACGGCCTCACCCGCCAGACCGTGATCGAGCTGGCGCGGCGCCGCGGCATCGAGGTGGTGGAACGGGCAATCTGGCCGGAGGAGCTCGAAGGCTTCGAGCAATTCTTCCTCACCGGCAGCGCCGCGGAAGTGACTCCGGTCGCCTCCGCGGGCCCGTGGAGCTTCGAGGTCGGCGAGCTGACTCTTCAGCTGAGGAAGGACTATCTCGACCTCGTCCACCGCCGGATTTCCAACAGCTGACGGGTTTCCTCCCCGGCGCCTGCCGGGGAGGAGGTCGCGCGCTTACTTCAGAGCCTCGGCCAGCCCGGGCGCGAACTCGGCGCCGTAGGGCACCTGCGCGCTCGACGCCTTGAGTGCCGGGCCGATCGGCTCGGCCCGTCCGCCGAGGCATTTCGCCAGGAAATTCTCGGCCACCGCGTTGAAGGCGATATTGTTCTGGGGCCGGGCGAAGCCGTGGCCCTCGTCGGGGAAGACGACGTAGGTGACGGGGATGCTCTTGGCCTTGAGCGCGTCCACGATCTGCTGCGATTCGTTGACGTTGACCCTGGGATCGTTGGCCCCCTGGCCGATCAGCAGCGGCCGCTGGATTCTATCGGCGCTGAACAAAGGCGAGCGCTCCCTCAGAAGGGCCTTGCCTTCGGTTGTGTTCGGATCGCCCATCCTCTTGTAGAATTGAGTCCGCAGCGCTTCCCAGTAAGGCGGGATCGTGCCCAGAAGGGTCGCGAGGTTGGACGGCCCGACGATGTCGACTCCGCAGGCGAACCGGTCGGGCGTGAAGGCGAGGCCGGCGAGGACCGCGTAGCCGCCATAGGATCCGCCCATGATCGCGACCTTGTCGGCGGGAGCGACCCCGCGGCCGACCGCCCAGGCGACGGCGTCGTCGAGATCGTCCTGCATCTTGCGGCCCCATTGCAGGTCGCCGGCGGAGGTGAACTTCTTGCCGAAGCCGGTCGAGGCCCGGAAATTGGGCGAGAGGACGGCATAGCCACGATTGGCCAGCCACTGATGGTAGCCGTTGAAGCCGTAAGTGTCCCGGCCCCACGGTCCGCCATGAACGAAGAGCACCATCGGCACCGGCTTGTTCGGCCGGCCGTCGCCGTCCGGGTCGGAGCCCGGCGGCAGGGTCAGGTAGGAGACCATGGTGAGGCCGTCGCGGGTCTTGATCTCGACCGGCTGCATGGCGGCCATCGGCAGGCCGTCCAGCTCGGGGCGGGTGGTGTAGAGCTTGGTCAGAGCCGTCGCCTTGCGGTCGTAGAGCCAGGCGCTCGGCGGCGCCGTTCCCGGATCGAGGGTGACGATCCATTTGTCATCCGCGCGGGTGCGGGAGGTGACGCTGATCTCGCCCTTCAGCTTGCTCTGCAGGAAGGCGAGGTCGGCCTTCACCCCGTCGCCGAGCGGTACCCACTCGTTCTTCAGATAATTGAGCGCATAGGCTTCGATCCGGCCGGTCTTCGGATTGGCGATGGCTCCGCCGATGTCGGCGCGGTCGTTCTGGGCGATCACCGTCTTGCGGCCGGTGGCGACGTCCTGGGCGATGAGGGCGCCGGTGTCGCGGCCGCGGGAATCGAGCCAGTAGAGCGTCTTGCCGTCGGTGGTGAAGCCGGCCGGTCCCGAGGTCTGGGTGTCGTCCAGGCCGACCTCCTCGAACGGCCGGGTTTCGATCGAGTCGCCGGTGACCCGGAAATAGTCGCTGCCGCCGTCGGGGCGCGACTTGGTGGCGACCCGGACCCGGAGCTGCTCGTCGGCGATGAAGCCGGAATAGCCGCCCATGTTCATCAGCACCGGCGTCAGCTTGCCGGTGGCGAGATCGAGGCTGTAGACGTCGTGCCACTTGGGGTCGCGATTGTTGACTCCGATCAGGATCCGGTCCGTCACGTCGTTGGAGATGTTGACGATCTGGACCCGGGTCTTCTCGAACGGGGTGATCGCCCGCTGCTGGCCGGAGATCACGTCGACTCCGTAGAGCAGGAAATTCTCGTCGCCGCCTTTGTCGTTGATGTAGAGGATCTGGCGGCTGTCCGGGCTCCAGAAATAGCTTCGGATCGGGCGCTTGGTCTCGGCGGTCAGAGCCCGCGCCGCCTTGGGATCGGAGGCGGGAGCGACGTAGACGTTGAGCACGCCCTCGCGCGGCGCGATCCAGCTCAGCCACTTGCCGTCGGGCGACAGGCGGCCCTGCACCCTCGTCGGGTTGCCGAAGAATTTCTCGCGCGCGATCAAAGGCACGTCGGTCTGGGCGATCGCGGGCACGGTCGCGACGGTGAGGCCGGCGCACGCGGCGAGCAACACGGTTTTGGAGTTCATCTGGGAAGGCCCCTCTTTGAGTTGGATCCGCCATTTCATAGTGTGTTATGTTATTAACACACAAGGCCAAAATTCCTTCCCGGCAAAAGCCGGTGAGGAATTTCTCTTCAGGTGACCTTGCCCCTCACCGCGAAGCGCGGCTCCCGCCAGCGCCCGGTGTCGAGGATCGCCCGCAGCCGCTCCACCGCCGTCCAGACATCCTCGAAGCCGAGGTAGAGCGGCGTCAGGCCGAACCGCGCCACGTCGGGCGCCCGGAAGTCGCCGATGACCTTGTCGGAGATCAGCGCCTGGCAGAGCTCGAAAGCGTTCGAATGGCGGAAGCTGATATGGCTTCCGCGGCGCTCCGGATCGCGCGGCGAGATGCACTCGAGCTCGGGGCAATGCGCCTCCACCAGCTCCGCGAAGAGATCGAACAAGGCGATCGACTTCGCCCAGAGCGCGTCCATGTCCGCGTCCGCGAAGCTCTCGATGCCGCTCTCGAGCGCGGCGAGGCTGAGCATCGGAGGGGTGCCGGCGAGAAAGCGGTCGATGCCGGGGGCCGGCCGGTATTCGTCGGTGAAGGCGAAGGGCTGGGCATGGCCCATCCAGCCGCGAAGCGGGCTGATCAGCCGCTCCTGCAGAGGCTCGGCGACATAGAGGAACGCCGGCGCGCCCGGGCCGCCGTTCAGATATTTGTAGCCGCAGCCGACCGCTAGCTCCGCCCCGTCGCGATTGAGGTCGAGCGGCACCGCGCCGGCGCTGTGGCTCAGGTCCCACAAGGTCAGCGCCCCCGCCGCTTTCGCCCGCGCCGTCACCTCCGCCATGTCGAAGCGGTAGCCCGCCTTGAAGTGGACGTGGGTGAGGAGGAGAAGATTGGTGTCCGGGCCGATCGCCGACTCGATCTCGTCGCGCTCGACGATGTCGAGGCCGAGCCCGGCCAGCTCGGCCGCGCCGCTGGCGATGTGGAGGTCGGTGTGGAAATTGCCGGCCTCGGAGAGGAGCTGCCGCCGGCCGGGCGCCAAGGCGGCGGCGGCGACGATCAGCTTGAACAGATTGACCGAGGTCGAATCGGCGACGATCACCTCGTTCGGCTTCGCGCCGATCAGCCCCGCGATCTTCGCTCCGACCCGCTGCGGCGCCTCGATCCAGCCGCGCGTGTTCCAGCTTCGGATCAGCTCCGAGCCCCATTCCTCCTCGACCAGCGCGCGTTGCCGCTCGATCGCCGCCCTGGGCAGGGCGCCGAGCGAGTTGCCGTCGAGATAGACGACTCCCTCCGGAAGCACGAAGCGGTCGCGCAAAGGCCTCAGCGGGTCGGCGGCGTCGAGGGCGCGGACCTGCTCGAGAGTCGTCACCTGTGAATCTTCCTGCCGGCACCCCGGCGAAGGGCCGCCTCAATCTCCTCCACCGCCGCCGCCCAGGCCGCGGTCTCGGGGGCGATCAGCTCGACATGGCCGGTACGGTCGAGCATCCGCACCTTCACTTTGTCGCCGGCCGAGCGCATCGCCGTCGCATAGGCCTCGGCATAGGTCGTCGGGATGATCCGGTCCTGAAGCCCGTTGATCAGCACCTGCCTGATGCCCAGAGGCGCGAGGCGGGGGACGGACGTGTCGGCATAGACGTTGCGGCTGCTCAGGGTCGGCGGGCCGACCAGTTGCTCGATCACCTCGGTGCCGCAGCCGCTGCCCGGCGGGGTCGCCGCCAGCTCGAGGTCGGGCAGCCCGCCGAGGCTGACCACCGCGTCGATCTTCAGCGGATCACCGCCGATCAGCGGGCTGCCGCTCGGAATGAGCGGGTTGGAGGGCCGGGCGCCCGGCGCCCGCCGGGCCGCGAGCCAGAGCGCGAGGTGTCCGCCGGCCGAGTGGCCGACGGCGACGAGCGGCGAGAGGTCGAGCCGGTACCGGCCGGCCTGCCCGCGCAGCGCGTCGGCGGCCGCGGCGGCGTCGGCGAAGGTTCCGGGATAGCCGCCGCCCTTCCGGTCGACTCCGCGATAGTCGATGTTCCAGACGGCGATGCCGCGCTTGCGGAGGTCGTTGGCGATCCAGTTCATGATCCGCCGGTCGGCGATCTCGGTCTGCCAGCAGCCGCCATGGACCATCAGCACCGTCGGGTGCGGGCCAGGGCCGGCGGGGAGCCAGAGGTCGGCCTTCTGCATCTGGTCCGCGCCGTAGGCGATCGTCGCGTCGGGCTCGGGCCGCGGCCGCTCGAGCAAAGCGGGCCACTTCATCAGCTCGGGCCGCGCCGGAGGCGGGGAGGGGGCGGGTTCGGGCACCGAGCACCCGGCTAGCGCCGCGGCAAGGGCGAGGGCAAGGGCGGGACTCATGGCGGAGGGGGTAGCGGCCGGCGAGGCGGGAGGCAAACCGCCAGTCGCCCCCAATCTTTTCAACCCCTTAGAAGTCGGTGCCTGACACCGAATATCCTCGAGGGGATTGGCGGGCGCCGCCGGAGAGGGCGGACGGCGGCGCCCGCCGGCCGGCGCGGCGTCAGGCGCCGCAGCCGAACGGGGCGATCGGGGATGCGAGCGGTGAGCCCCCGCCCGCCGCGGCCAGGCCGATTCCGCTCGTCATCAGCGCGATCGAGAGGATGAGAGCGACCAGGCGGAGGTTGAGCACGGACATCAGGCGTCTCCTTCGAGGGCGCCGCTCAGCAGGTGGGACGGCGCGGGTTCCACGGGGCGGCGAACTGGATCTCGTTCAATTTGCACAAAGCGAGGAGGATCGAGTCGGCGAGACGGAAGAGGGCGGAGGTGCGGGGACGGGTCATGTCTGATTCCTTCGGTCAGGCCACGAGAGTGGCGTTGAGGGTGATGGCGGCGACCGCGAAGGCCGCGACCAATGCGAGGAGCTGCGAGGTCGGGCCGCTGCCGTCGCGGCCGGCGAGCCAGCCGCGCAGCGAGGCCAGAGCGGCGCCGGCTTCGCGGCTGAAAGCTTCGTGGTGCTCGACCCAGAAGCGGCTGTCGATTTCATCGCGCATTTTATCACTCCCTTGGCTCGAGCACCGTCTCGTCGCGGCGCTCCATGGCAGTGAGATAGGGTCGGAGCCGCGGCTCCGTCCAACTAAAGGCTGGACGCAGGTGATAAGCTGAGCTTATCATCTCGAGCGATGCGCCATCTTCCGCCTCTGCCTTCGGTCCGAGTCTTCGAAGCCGCCGCGCGGCACGAAAACTTCACCCTCGCGGCCGGCGAGCTCGGAATGACCCAGGCCGCGGTCAGCTACCAGATCCGGCTGCTCGAGGATCGGCTCGGCCTGCCTTTGTTCGTCCGCTCGAAGCGGCGGGTGACCTTGAGCGAGGCGGGCCGGCGGCTGGCGCCGGTCGTCTCCGACGCGTTCGATCGCCTGGGCGAGGGCTTTTCGGACCTGGTCGACGAGGACGAGAGCATGCTCGCCATCAGCACCGCCCAGACCTTCGCGTCGAACTGGCTGGCCGGCCATCTCGGCGCCTTCCAGGTCGCCCGGCCCGAGCTGGCGGTGCGGTTGCAGACCAGCAACGGCCTCGTCGATTTCGCCCGGGACGAGGCCGACGTGGCGATCCGGATGGGCGAGGGGCAGTGGCCCGGCCTTCGCCGCCACTTCCTCTTCCACCACCATTTCACGCCGATGTGCACGCCCGATTTCCGCGACCGCCACGCTCTGCGCGAGCCGCACGACGTACTTCGGGTGCCGCGGCTCACGCCGGACGACGAATGGTGGGAGCTGTGGCTGAGCGCCGCGGGAGTCGCCCTTCCCGCCGAGCGGATCCCCGGCATCCGCCTCGATTCGCAGGCGACGGAGGGGCAGGCGGCGATGGCCGGCCATGGCCTCGGAATGCTGACTCCGATGTTCTGGAAGGCCGAGCTCGCCGCCGGCCGGCTCGTCCAGCCTTTTGCGCTCATCGCCTGCGAGCGCCGCGCCCACTGGCTGGTCTATCCCGAGCACAAGCGCGGCCGGGCGAAGATCCGCGCCTTCCGCGACTGGCTGCTCGCCGAGATCGCCGCCGAGGCCCCGTCGGGCCCGGCGGCGGCCTTCACGCCTCCGTCGGAGGCGCCGGCGGGATGAAGCGGCGGGCGAGCCTGCGCCCGGCCCAGGCGAGCAGACCCAGCACCAGCGCCCAAGGCAGGAGGGTGATCAAGGCGACGAAGATCCAGGCGAGGCCGCCGAGGAAATTGTCGAGAGCGTCGTCGAGCGCCTGGCGCAGGCGTGGCCGGTTGTCGAAGCCGGGGACCAGCTTGCCCGAGCCGTAGTTGAAGACCATCGGCGTCGTTGCGAGCGATTCCTGCTGCTCGCCGCGGGTGGTGCGGGTGGCGCGGATCTGGTCGCGAAGCTGGTCGACCCGGATCTGCAGCTCGGCGCGCTCGGCGCCGCGCAGCCCCGGCCGGGCCAGCTCGGCCTCCGCCCGCTTCAGCTCCTCGTCGAGCTCCGCCTCGGTCCGCCGAGCGGCACTGATCTTGCTGCCCACGTCCTCGCCGCTGATCTCGGCGTCGACCAGCATGCCCTCGGCTCGGGTAACGGCCGCGATGCCCTCCTTGCCGAAGGCGCGGGCCAGGGTCGGATCGAGCTTGAAGGCGAGCATCGCCTCGATGTCGTCGTTGCCGGCCAGTCGGTAGCGCATGCCGGTGATTCGGCAGCGGGTGATGCCGAGCTTCTCGCAGGCCTGGGCATGCTGCTCCTGGACGGCGCCGATGCGCTCGCCGGCAAGCCGGAAGGCGTAGCGATAGTTGAACGCCACGCCGGGGGCCGCGGTGGGGGCGATGGCCGGTGGCGCCATGCGCTGCGTGCTCGCATCGGACACCGAGGTCTGCTCGGCGGCGGGCGGCGCCGGTTCCGACTGGACGTCGTAGCTCTTCAGATCCTGGGAAGAGCGTTCGCTGCTGCTCTGCTGGCCGCAGGCGGCGGTCGCCAGCAAAAGGGAAACAACCAGGGCCTTGCGCATCCTCGTCTCTCCTCTCGATCGCACCGGTTCGTCCGGCGTCCGTGTTATATTATCCCACCGGTAGAGAATGTGCAACCTCGCATCCCGCGAATCCGCCTGCTATCCGGCGCCCATGTCCGACCCCGTCAATGATATCGACCCGATCCAGAATCACGCCTTCGAGGACGCGCTGTCGCAGCGTTACCTCGTCTACGCCTTGTCGACGATCACCGCCCGCTCGCTTCCCGACGTGCGCGACGGGCTGAAGCCGGTCCACCGCCGCCTCCTCTGGGCGATGCGTCTGCTCCGCCTCGATCCCGCCTCCGGCTACAAGAAATGCGCCCGGGTGGTCGGCGACACGATCGGCAAATATCATCCCCACGGCGACCAGTCGGTCTACGACGCCATGGTCCGCCTCGCCCAGGATTTCTCGCTTCGCTATCCGCTGGTCGACGGCCAGGGCAATTTCGGCAATATCGACGGCGATAACGCCGCCGCCTACCGCTACACCGAGGCGCGCCTGACCCCCGCCGCGATCGAGCTGATGGCCGGCCTCGACGAAGGTACGGTCGACTATCGCCCGACCTACAATGGCGAGGAGGAGGAGCCCGAGGTCTTCCCCGGCCTGTTCCCCAATCTGCTCGCCAACGGCGCCAGCGGGATCGCCGTCGGAATGGCGACCTCGATCCCGCCGCACAATTTGGCCGAGATCGTCGAAGCCGCCATCCACCTGATCGACAATCCCCGCGCCGAGCCGTCGGCGCTGATGGACTTCGTCTCCGGCCCGGATTTCCCGACCGGCGGAGTCATCGTCGACAGCGCCGCCGCCATCGCCGCGGCCTATTCGACCGGACGGGGCTCGTTCCGGGTGCGCGGGCGCTGGTCGATCGAGGATCAGGGCCGCGGCACCTGGGTCGCGATCGTCTCGGAAATTCCCTATCAGGTGCCCAAGTCGAAGCTGATCGAGCAGATCGCGGCTCTGATCGCCGACAGGAAGCTGCCGATCCTCGCCGACGTCCGCGACGAATCGGACGCCGAAGTGCGGATCGTCATCGAGCCGCGAAGCCGAACCGTCGATCCCCAATTGCTGATGGAGAGCCTGTTCCGACTCACCGATCTCGAGGTGAGGGTGCCGCTGAACATGAACGTGCTCGACGCCCGCCATACGCCTCGGGTCATGGGGCTGAAGGACGTGCTCTCCGCCTGGCTCGCCCACCAGTTCGAGGTGCTGGTCCGCCGCGCCCAGCACCGGATCGCGAAGATCGACGACCGGCTCGAGCTTCTCGAAGGCTATCTCGTCGCCTTCCTCAACCTCGACCGGGTGATCGAGATCATCCGAACCGAGGACGAGCCCAAGCCGGTGATGATCGCCGAGTTCGCGCTCACCGACCGCCAGGCCGAAGCGATCCTCAACATGCGGCTTCGCTCCTTGCGGCGGCTCGAGGAGATGCAGCTCAAAAAGGAGCGCGACGCCCTCATCGCCGAGCGGGAGGAGCTGGCCAAGCTGGTCGAATCGACCGCTCGCCAGCGCACCCGACTCAAGAAGGATCTCACCGCCCTTCGCGACCGCTACGGACCGGCCACCGAGCTCGGCCGCCGCCGCACCCTGGTCGAGGAGGCGGCGCCGGCGCGGGAAATCCCATTGGAGGCGATGATCGAGCGCGAGCCGGTCACCGTGATCATGTCGCAGCGCGGCTGGATCCGCGCGATGAAGGGCCATGTCGATCCGGTTGAGGCGGACGCTCTCAAGTTCAAGGAAGGCGACGGCGCTCGCTTCTTCTTCCACGCCCACACCACCGACAAGCTTCTCCTCGCCGCCGCCGACGGGCGTTTCTACACTCTGGCGGCGGACCGGCTGCCCGGCGGGCGGGGCTTCGGCGAGCCGGTCAAATTGATGGTCGACATCGAGGGCGAGGCCAATATCGTCGCCTTGTTCCGCGCCGGGGTCGCCGAAAAACTGCTGCTCGCGACCTCGGACGGCCGCGGCTTCGTCGCCTCGACGGCCGGCGCCCTCGCCGAAACCCGCAAGGGCAAGCAGATCGTCAACCTGCGCCCCGGCGCCAGGCTCAGGGTGGTGCGCCCGATCGGCGAGGGTCAGGATTATGTCGGAGTGATCGGCGAGAACCGGAAGATGGTCGTCTATCCCTTGCACGAGCTGCCCGAAATGGGCCGCGGCCAGGGCGTCCAGCTCCAGCGCTACCGCGACGGCGGCCTCTCCGACGCCACCACCTTCGCCTTCGTCCAGGGCCTGAGCTGGGAGATGGGCGGCGAGAGCGGCCGAACCCGCACCGAAACCGACCTCAACCCCTGGCGCACCGCCCGCGGCGCCGCCGGCCGGATGCCCCCCAACGGCTTTCCGAGGAACAACCGCTTCTCGTAGGTCGCCAGGGGCGATCGCGTCCGCCGAGCCCAGTCCTCAACGATGCGTTAACCCTATTTCTCTACCGCGATAGCCATGCAGGCAGCGAAAGCTCGGGGGCGAGGCAAGTCAGCTGCGGGAGGGGCCCCGCCCGAGGGGGGCGTTCCGCCCGAGCTCGCCCCGCAATTCCATCGAGTCCTCGAGACGGTTCGCCAGCGCTATCTCGATGCTCTTCCAATCGCGTCCGCCATCCTCACCGTCGGCGACGAGACCTTCCTGGAATGCGCCAACGATCCGTTCCGCCTCCTGGCCGAATGGGACGAAAGGCTGGGGGAGCGTCGAATCGCCAAAGTGCCCATGCTCGCCGCGGGGCCGATCGGGACTCGCCTTGCCGCCTTTCTCGAAGGCGACGAAGCCGCCGTTCAGTTCGACACCGCCGACGGCCGCCCCATCGCTGCCCGCCATTTCACCGTCCGCTTCGCCCGGTTGAGCCTGCTGCCGGGACAGCCCGGCCGCTGCATGGTCTCGCTGCTCGACAAGACGGCCGAGGTCGAGACCGAGCGAAGCCTTCGCGCCGAGATGCTTCGCGACAGCCTCACCGGCCTCCCCAACCGGAGCGCCTTCAACGAGGAAGTCGAGGCGGTGCTCGAGGATCCCGGCTTCCAGCCCGGAAGCCATGCGGTGCTGGTCGTCGACATGCGCCGCTTCAGCCGGGTCAATGAATGCGTCGGCTCCCTCGCCGGCGACGAATTGCTGATCACCTTCGCCCGCCGACTCAATTCCTCGCTCCGCGGCGGCGACCTGCTCGCCCGAACCGGCGGCGACGAATTCGCCATTTTAATGAGGCTCGACCGCGGCCTCGAAGAGGCGCTGCAGGCGGCGGCCCGGATCGAGGCGGCGCTGGCCGCGCCGTTCCGGCTTTCCGAGCTCGAGATCCGGGTCGACTGCGCGCTCGGCTGCGCTCTGCTGAGCGGAAGCGAGGCCCTCGCCGAGGAAGTGCTGCGCAACGCCCAGTTCGCGCTCAAGCGCTCGAAGGCGAGCGGCGAAGTCCAGATTTACGAGCCCAACCAGGCCCGCGCGGCGCGGCGGCGATTCAGCATCGAGACCGAGCTCAGGCGCTCGATCGAAGCGGGCGACCTCAGCCTCGCCTACCAGCCGCTGATCGACCTTCGCTCGGGCGCCGTCGCCGGCTTCGAGGCGCTCGCCCGCTGGGATCATCCGCGGCGAGGGCCGATCTCGCCGTCGGAATTCATCCCGGTCGCCGAGGAATCGGGGCTGATCGTGCCGCTCGGCCAGTGGGCGCTGGAGACGGCGATCGCCACTCTGAGCGGCTGGGACGGCGCCAACGGGGCTCCGCTGCCGCTGTCCATCAGCGTCAACCTCTCCGCTTTGCAGATCGCGCGCGACGACGTCGCCGGCTTCGTCGCCTCCGCCCTCGCCCGCCACGCCATCGTCGGCGAGCGGCTGACCCTCGAGCTGACCGAGAGCGCGATCGTCCAGGACCCTCGCCGCGCCACCCAGGTTCTCGAAGCGCTCAAGGCGCTGGGAGTCAGCGTCGCGATGGACGATTTCGGCACCGGCTACACCTCGCTCGCCTACCTCCAGCGGCTTCCGATCGACGTCCTCAAGATCGACCGCAGCTTCGTCACCGGAATGCTTCGCGATTCGGACTCGGTCGCCATCGTCCGCGCCATCCTGTCGCTCGCCAAGGCTCTTGGAATGGAGACCGTCGCCGAGGGGATCGATGCCCCCGAGCTGGCGCAGGCGCTCGCCGACATGGGCTGCTCGCACGGCCAGGGCTTCCACTTCGAGCGGCCGCTCGCGCCGGACTCGGCCTACGCTTACTGGTGCTCGCGCAGCGCCTGATCGACATGGCGGCGGGCGATGGCCCGCTGCACCGGGCCTTCCGGCGGAAATCCCGCCTCGGCCCATTCCCGCTCGACCGCCTGAAGAGTCCGAGCCACCACCGGGCCCGCCTCCAGGCCCATGGCGATGAGGTCGCCGCCGCCGAGGCGCAGCCGCGGCCGCTGCCACCCCGCCAGTGCCGCCGTCGCGCCCGGGTCGCCCTCGCCGAGCAGGATCCGGTCGGCCGCTTCCTCGGCGCCGATCCGGTAGGCGAGGGCTTGCGGCCCTTCCGGATCGCTTCCCTCGCGGCCGGCGGCCGCAATCAGCCTTTTCCCGGCACGGTTCGACAGGCGAAGCCGGGCGGCGACCGCGGCGGCCACCCCGGGATCTGGCGGCAGCAGGGCCGCGAGCCGGCGCAGCGGATGCGGCGGCACTCCGGCCTCCCGCTCGCGCCGGACCAGCCGCTCCAGCCGCTCGCCGCCGTCCGCCCCGATCTCCGGCAGCACCGGCTTCAGGATGCCTCGCTCGATCATCAGCCGCACCGCGCCGACCGGCGCCGGCAGGGCGAGCAGCTTGGTCAGCTCGTCGGCGATTCGTTCGCGCGACAAGGCCATCAGGTCGTTGGCCCGGGCGGTGCAGGCGTCGAGCGCCGCCGAGTCCGGCTCCCCCCGGCCGAAGCGGGCGTGGAAGCGAAAGAAACGCAAAATCCGAAGATGGTCCTCGGCGATTCGGGTCAGCGGATCGCCGATGAAGCGCACCAGCCGCGCGGCAAGGTCGCCCTCTCCTCCGAAATAATCGTGCACCTCGCGGCTGACCGGATCGGCGAAAAGCGCGTTGATCGTGAAATCGCGGCGGGCCGCGTCCTCGCGCCAGTCGTCGGTGTAGGCGACGGTCGCGCGGCGCCCGTCGGTGGCGACGTCGCGCCTCAGCGTCGTCACCTCGACCGGCCTGCCCGCGACCACGGCGGTGACGGTGCCGTGGGCGAGGCCGGTCGGCACCGCCTTGATCCTCGCCTTGCCGAGCCTTTCCATCACGTCCCGAGGCGCCAGCCGGGTGGCGAGATCGACGTCGCTTACCGCCAGGCCGAGCAATGTGTCGCGCACGCACCCCCCGACGTAGCGCGTGTCGCCCTCCCTGGCGCCGAGCGCGGCGAACAGGGGCTTCATCCCCTCGCGCCGCTGCCAGGCCGCGGGCGGAAGCTTCATTGAACCGGCTCCAGGCGCCGCGACAGGTTGACGATCATCGCCGCCGTCGCGCCCCAGATCCGCCGTCCCTCCCATTCGATCTCGTAATAGCTGCGCTCGCGGCCCTGCCATTCGACCGTCCGAACGAGCTGGTGTCTCGGATCGAGCAAATAGTGGAGCGGCGCTTCGAACATGGCCGCCACCTCGCCGGGCTGGGGCTCGAGCCTGAGGCCGGGCGGGACGACCCCCACCACCGGAGTCACCTCGAAGCCGGTGACGGTGCGGTACAGATCGGCCGTCCCGATCACCTCCACGGCGTGGCGGGGGAGGGCGATCTCCTCCTCCGCCTCGCGCAAGGCGGCGGCGATCGGGCCGTCGTCGCCGGGATCGATTCGCCCGCCGGGGAAGCTGATCTGCCCCGGATGCCTGCGCATCGTCTTCGGCCGCTCGGTGAGGATGACGGTCGGTGACGGATGGTCGACCACGGCGACCAGGACCGCGGCGGGCGTGAGATCGCCGTCGGCGCCTTCCAGCACGTCGCCTTCGAGAAGGATCGGAGTCCGCCTGTGGCCGCGTTCCAGAGCGTCCCTCAGCCGCTGGGCGAGTTTCATGGCGAAGGCTCCATCGCGAAAAAGGCGCCGCCGCTCCACAGACCGGCGGGCTCGTCGCCCGCTAAAGCGAGCTCCGCCAGCTCGTAATAGACCGGCCGAGCGATCAGCGCCTCGAGGCCCCCGCGCACTCCGAGATAGGGATGGGGTCCCTCCGGCCCAGCCTCGAAGCGCAGGGGATGCTCCGGGCCGGCGACGACGACGTCGCCCGTATTGAGACGGAAGGCGAGCGACATCGTCTCCCCGCTCCCCTCAGCTTTCAGCTCCACGGCGACGAAGGGGGCGTCCTCGACCGCGATATCGAGCTTCTCGACGGGCGTGACGAGGACGAAGCGGCCGTCCTCCTCCCGCCGAAGGATGGTCGAGAACAGGCGAACCATCGCCTGCCGTCCGATCGGGCTGCCCTGATGATACCAGGTCCCGTCGCGGGCGATGCGCATCTCGCTGTCGCCGCAATGGGAGGGATTCCATTTGTCGACCGGAGGAAGCTTCTTCTCCTCCGCCAGCCGAGCGATCTCCGCGAGCGAAAGGCCGCTGAGGTCGTCGGGGGGCGGGGGCATCGGCATGGCCCGGCGACTCTGGCGACGCCGCGGCTCCGCCGCAAGCCTTGCCGCCCTCCCCGGTCCATCCTATCCCGCGTCATGGCCGGCGAATTCGAAGGACCCCGGACGGCGATCGTCACCGGCGGCGCGAGGCGGATCGGCGCCGCTTTGTGCCGCGCCCTGGCGAAGGACGGCTGGCACCTCCTAATTCACTTCAACCGTTCCGAGGCCGAGGCCGAGGCGCTTGCGCTCGAGCTCGGCAATGCCGCCGTGGTCGGAGCCGATCTCGCCTCGCCCGATGCGGCCGAGCGGGTGATGGCCGGGCTCGGCGGCCTCCCGCCGGCGCGGCTGCTGGTCAACAACGCCTCGCGCTTCGTGTGCGACAGCGCCGACGATTTCACGGTCGCGAGCTGGGAGTCGCATCTCGCTCCGAACCTGCGGGCGCCCGCTCTGCTTTCCCAGGCCTTCGCGGCGCGGGCCGCGGGAGGCGGACTGATCGTCAACCTGCTCGATTCCAAGCTCGCTTCGCCCAATCCGGATTTCTTCAGCTACACCGTCTCCAAGTTCGGCCTCGCGGGCCTCACCGAGCTTTGCGCCCGAGCCTGGGCGGAACGCGGCATCCGAGTCTGCGGCATCGCCCCCTCCGTGACCCTCGTCTCCGGCGCCCAGGAGAATTTCGACGCCGTCCACGGCCTCAACGCCCTTCGCCGCGGAGTCGAAGTCGAGGAGATCGTCGCGGCGCTGCGCTTCATCATTGCCACGCCGAGCCTCACCGGGCAGACGCTCACCCTCGACGGCGGCCAGCGATTCCTCGGCCTTCCCCGCGACGTGCAGTTCCTGGAGACGAAGGATGGATGAGCCGGTCAAGCTCGACGGCCTGATGCCGGAGCGGCTGGCGCCGAAAAGCCGCAAGATCGTGCTCGACGATTATTGCCTCGACGCCGACATCGGCTTCCACGATTTCGAGGTCGGCGAGCCCCAGCGGCTGCTGGTCACGGTCGAAGTGTGGGTGGACGAGGCCAGCTTTCCCGCCAACGACGAGCCGGGCGGCGCCTGGGATTACGACTTCCTGCGCACCGAGATCGGCGCCCTGATCGGGGGCCGCCGCTTCAACCTGCAGGAGACGGTGGCGCGCGAGATATACGACCTCGTCGCGGCGCGCCGCGGGGTGACGGGGCTTCGGGTAGCGACGAGGAAGCCCGACATCTATCCCGATTGCGCCGGAGTGGGTGTGGAGCTGACGTCCTACTGAGCCGTCATCCCGGCGAAAGCCGGGACCCCAGGCCGAGAGGTCACCGCGGGTCTCCACGAGGTCCCGGCGTGCGCCGTAATGACGGATCAATGGCGGTTGCGCACGCACGGCCCCAGCCGTTCCAGCACCAGCCGGTAATCCGCGCCGATCGCCGCCGCGCCCTCCGCGTCGGCTTCGGTGAGGCTCTGCCGCGGCAGCGAGCGCGGCAGGCCGCAGGCAAGACGGTACCAGAGCAAAGTGCCCGGCGCCGGCGGAGCCGCCGCCTCGTCGACGATCTCGCTCAGCGCCACCGCCCACTGCGGCGTCTGCCCCGGCCGGCGAAGCACGGTCAGCGATACCGGCGTGCCGCCCGCGGTCTGAAGGAAGATCTGGGTCTCGCTCTCGCCGCGAATCGCCCCCGGGACGTGGAAGGCGCGGCCGATACCGGCGATTCGCGGCGGCGGCGAGGCCGAGCTGGCCTCGCGGACGATCGAGCGAAGCTGGGCGGCGCGATCGGCGGTGAACGGGATTTGAGCGTCCGGCGCGACCAGCCTGAGCTCGCCCGGCCGCCCCGGCACCGGCGCGGCGAGGAGCAGATACTCGCCGCCCTTGCGCAGCCTGGGCGGCTTGCCCTTGGCGTCGAGCGGCAGGTCGACTAGGTAGCTGAGACGCGCCGGCAGCGACTGCGGCGAGCGGATCAGCGAGACGAGCCCGGCCTCGACGTAGAAGCGAGCGAAGCCCGGCTTCAGCCCAGGCGCCCGCTCCGCCTTGACCCCCGTCGAGCCCGCCACCCGCACCTGAGCCGCGACCGGCGCCGCCAAGGCGAGATCGGCGAGATCGGCATAAGTGGGGCCCCGGGCCGCCGGCGCTTGTGATTCGGCCGCCGCCGCCGCGGCCGTCAGCAGGACCGCCATCAGCGCCCGATTACAAAAAGTTAGCGACCCTCTCACCGTTCCGCCTCCGTAAGTTTATGCCCCGTTTCCCATATGCTTAGCAGGCTGAACGGCGGATTTCGGCCGTTTTAGCCGCAAGCGCCTTGCATATACAGGAGGATTGCGTCGTCCTTTGTCTCACGATAGATGGACCGGCTCCAGCCGATGATATGTTGATACATCGCGTATCGGATGGAGCCGTTGGGGATTAGCCGCGTTAGACGGTTGCGCCGAAACCCCCGGCGAGAACGATAAGAGAGGGAGCGTGGCTGATTAATGGCATATGCTGACAACAGGATGAGCCGGAGCCGCATGACGGCGATCATCATCGTCGCGCTCCTCCATGCTCTTCTCGGATACGCGTTCGTCACCGGCCTTGCCTACAATGTGGTCAAGAAGGTGGCCGCCGATCTGAAGACGTTCAACGTCGAGGAGGAGCCGCCGCCCCCCGAGGACAAGCCGCCGCCCCCGCCGCCCGATCAGCCGCAGACCCCACCGCCCATCGTGGCGCCGCCGCCGATCGTGCGCACCAACACGATGCCGCCGCCGATCGTCTCGGTGCCGACCGCGGCGCCGGTGATCATAACCCCGACGGCTCCGCCGGCGCCTCCCGCGCCGCCGGCTCCGCCGCCGCCGCCGCCGCCGCCGCGCAAGGTGCAGCCCGCCCGCGCCAAGGCGAACCTCGTCTCGCTTTTCTCGGACGAGGATTATCCGGCCTCGGCCGTCCGCGCCGGCGAATCCGGTGCGACCGGCTTCAGGCTGGACGTCGGCACCAACGGCCGCGTCAGCAACTGCACGGTGACTTCGTCGAGCGGTTCTTCCGCCCTCGATTCCACCACCTGCCGGTTGCTGAGGTCCCGCGCCCGTTTCACGCCGGCGACCGACAGTACGGGTGGGCCGACGACCGACACCGTCAGCGGTCGGATCGTCTGGCGTCTCCCGGCCGAATGAGGATGGATCGACCGGAAATCACGATTTTCAATTTCTACCTGAGAGGAAAGTAGACACCATGGCCACCCCAGCACCAGGCGCAGCCCCCGCCGGCGGCTCTAACCCCTACGGCCTGATGGCCGCGCTCCACCAGGGCGGCACGATCGCCTGGGCCACCTTCCTGATCCTCGTGATCATGTCGGCCGGTTCCTGGTACGTGCTGTTCGTCAAATTGTTCGAGCAGCAGAAGATCATCAACCAGGGCCGCCGTGCCCGGACCAGTTTCTGGCAGTCGGCGAACCTGCGCGAAGGCGCCTCGAAGCTCGAGAAGAACAGCGCCTATCGCCAGATCGTCGACGACGGCATCCTCGCCCTCGAGCAGCACGACAAGCTGACCGATCCGATCGACCAGCACGACTGGATGCTCAACTCGCTGGCGCGCAGCCAGGGCGCGATCGTCTCGCGCCTGTCGGGCGGCCTGGCCTTCCTCGCCACCGTCGGTTCGACCGCGCCGTTCGTCGGCCTGTTCGGAACCGTCGTCGGCATCTACCGGGCGCTGGTGAAGATCGGCGCCGCCGGTCAGGCGTCGATCGACACGGTCGCCGGCCCGGTCGGCGAATCGCTGATCATGACCGCGCTCGGCCTCGTCGTCGCGGTTCCGGCGGTGCTCGCCTACAACTGGCTCATTCGCCGCAACAAGGCGATCGTCGAGGAGCTCGCCCGCTTTGCCAACGAGCTTCACGGCTACATGATGTCGGGCGGCGCGGTTCGTCCCGCGGTGACGGCGCGCGCCGGAGCCGGCGCGGCCACGGGCGCCGGTCGGGCCGCTTCGCCGGGCGCGGCCTCGCCGGGTGGCACCACCGCCTCGGGCAGCGCTGTCGGCACGGCTCACGCCGGCCCGAAGAAGGTCTGACGAAACAGCGCCGGCGGGGCGTGAGGCTCCGCCGGCGCCGGCTTAAAGCGGCACCCGCACCAGGATAGGATTACCGACCATGGCCATGAATGTCGGCCAAGAGAGCGAAACCGGCGAAGAATCGCCGATGTCCGACATCAACACGACGCCGCTCGTCGACGTCATGCTGGTGCTCCTCATCATCTTCCTGATCACCGTGCCGGTCGTCGTCCAGACGATCCCGATGAAGCTTCCGAAGGTCCCGTTCGAGCCGACCACGACCAAGCCGGAGAACGTCTCCCTCTCGGTGCGCGGCGACGGCAAGGGCGGCTGCGAGGTCTATTGGGGCCTTCAGAAAATGGACTCCGAGAAGCTGCTCGACAGGGCGGTCAAGAAGCTCGAAGCGGAGATCAGGCGCCTCGGCGGCGTCGACAACATGACCGAGGAAAATATGCCCGAGGCGCATATCCGAGCCGACATCAACACGCCGTACAAATGCGTCGGCGGGGCGATCTACACGATGCAGCGGGCCGGCTTCGCCCGAGTCGGCTTCATTTCCGAGCCGCCTCCGCAGGGCGGCGGCGAGCGCCTCTAAGGCGCGCGACGACGAAGGTTTTAGGAGTAGAGGTTTATGGCAGTCTCAATGGCGAGCGCCGAAGGCGAGCCGATGATGGACATCAACACGACGCCGCTCATCGACGTCATGCTGGTGCTTCTGATCATGTTCATCATCACCATCCCGATCCAGACGCACGCGGTGAAGCTCGATTTGCCTCAGGATCAGCCGAACCAGACGCCGCCGCCGATCGATCCGGTGAAGAACAAGATCGTCGTCACCCCGCAGGATCAGGTGCTGTGGAACGGCACTCCGATCGACCTCGTTCGGCTCCGCCAGTATCTCGACATCACCCAGACGATGAACCCGATCCCGGAGCTTCACCTCCAGCCCGATCCCAACGCCCGCTACGAGCTGGTCGACGAAGTCCTCGCCGTCACCAAGCGCGCCCGGGTCGAGAAGATGGGCTTCGTCGGCAACGAGGCCTACGCGACCTTCTGACCCCAAGGCTTGGGCCTCTCAGGGCGGTCCTTCGGGGCCGCCCTTTTTTGTCTTCCCGCGCGAAGCGGGGAAGGCAAACCATGCGAAGCACGGTGGAGGGTAGAAGGCGCGGACTTTGGCGGGTTCGCGCGAGGCCCTCGGCCGGCGCGGGCGCTACTCTTTCACCACCTTCGGGCGGGCCCCCTCCGCATCCGGCAATGGGGAGGCAATTCAGGCCGCTATTCCGTCGAACTGGAGCCGCGCCAGCCGGGCGTAGAGGCCGCCCTGGGCGCGCAGGCCGGAGTCGGTGCCCTCCTCAACGATCCGTCCCTGGTCCATTACCACGATCCGGTCCGCCGCCCGCACCGTCGCCAGACGATGGGCGATGACGATCGTCGTCCGGTCCTCCATCAGCCGCTCGAGCGAGGCCTGGACCAGCCGCTCGCTTTCCGCGTCGAGCGCCGACGTCGCCTCGTCGAGGAGGAGAAGGGGCGCGTCGCGAAGCACCGCCCGGGCGATGGCGAGCCGCTGGCGCTGGCCGCCCGAGAGCCGGGCTCCGCTTTCGCCCATGAAGGTATCGAGCCCCTGCGGCAGCCTGCGCAGGAAGTCGGCCGCGTTGGCGGTCTCCGCGGCCGCCCACAATTCGGCATCGGACGCGTCCCACCGGCCGTAGCGCAGATTGTCGCGCGCCGAGGCGGCGAAGATCACCGTGTCCTGCGGCACCACCGCGATCCTCGCGCGGACTTCGTGCGGATCCGCCAGCGGCAGCGGCACTCCGTCGAGCAGCACCGCGCCGGCCTCCGGATCGTAGAATCGCTGGGCGAGCTGGAACAGGGTCGATTTGCCCGCCCCCGATGGCCCGACCACCGCCAGAGTTTCGCCCGGCGCCACGTTGAGCGAGAAATCGAGAAGAGCGCTGACCTCGCGCCGGGTCGGATAGCGGAAGGTCACGGCGCGATATTCGAGCGCTCCCCGCCCCGGCGAGGGTAGCGGCCTCGGATCCGCCGGGGCCTTGATCTCGGGCTCCTCGCGAAGCAGCTCGGCCAGCCGTCCGGCCGCGCCGGCGCCGCGCAGCAAATCGCCATAGACCTCGGTCAGGGCCCCAAACGCGCCGGCGATGAGGCCGCCGGTGAGCACGAAGGCGGCGATGGTGCCGCCGCTGATCGCCCCCGACTGGACGTCGAGCGCGCCGCGCCACATCACCATCGTGATCGACCCGAAGATGAGCGCGATGACTCCCGCCGTCATCATCGCCCGCAAGGTGATCCGCCGCCGCGCCGTCTGGAAGACTCGTTCGACCGCGGTCTCGAAGCGGCTGGCTTCGCGCGCCTCCTGGCCGAAGCCCTGGACGATCTTCATCGCTCCGAGCACCTCGTCGACCATCGCCCCGACTTCCGCCACCTGGTCCTGGCTCGAGCGCGACACGTTGCGGATCCGGCGCCCGAGGAAGACGATCGGCAGCACGACCACCGGTATTCCGAGCAGAAGCATCCCGGTCAGCTTGGGCGCCAGGGCGAGCAGGTAGATGATCCCGCCCAGCCCCATCAGCACGTTCCTGAGCGCGACCGAGATGGTCGTCCCAACCACCTGCTCGATGATCGTGGTGTCGGCGGTGAGCCTCGAGGCGATCTCGGACGGGCGGTTCTCCTCGAAGAAGGAGGGGGCCAGCCGAAGCAGGTTGCGCTGCACCGCCTCGCGCACGTCGGCGACCACTCGCTCGCCCAGCCAGGAGACGAAATAGAAACGGAAGGCGGTCGAGATCGCCATCACCACGACGATCAGAAGCAGATACTGGAACCAGCGGCCGATATCGCCGCCCGTGCCGGTGAAGCCGCGGTCGATGATCAGCTTGAACGCGCTGGGGATGGCGAGAGTCGCCAGCGCCGCCACCAGCAGCGCCAGCAGCGCTCCGGCGACATGGCCCTTGTAGCGTGCCGTGAAGCGCCAGATCAGAGCGAGGTTGGCGATCTTCCTGGGGGAAGCGGTCTCGTCGATCTTGTCGGCCATGCCGCCGGGTTAGCAGGGGCGGGGAGGGGGCTCAATGATCCCAGGTTCCAACTTATCGTCATCCCGGCGAAAGCCGGGACCTCGGGGAAATTGGTCGCGGCGCCCTTAATGACCTGAGGTCCCGGCTTGCGCCGGGATGACGGCCCGGGGCGGGACCCATCGCACCTGTGGATGGTTTCGATCCGCAACCCCTTTTCCGTTGACGCCTTTGCCGCGGCGCACCAAGTAGGTCCCCACATGCTCTACGACGCCTATGAAATGCAGCGCTCGCTGCTCGCCGGAGCTTCTACCCTCGCCAATATCGGCGCCGGCTGGATGCAGAACCCCGCCAACCCCTTCGCTTACATGCAGATGGGTCCTATCGTCGCGTCCGCGCTCGATGTCTTCGCCCATGCCTCGGCGCCGAGGGGCAAGCCGGAATTCGGCCTCGACACGACGGTCGTCGGCGGCAAACGAGTGGCCGTCCATGAAGAGATCGTGCTCAGGAAGCCGTTCGGCCAGCTGAAGCGCTTCCGCCGCGAGGGCGTGAAAGGCGGCCCCAAGCTGCTCATCGTCGCTCCGATGTCGGGCCATTACGCGACCCTGCTTCGCGGCACCGTCGAGCGCATGCTTCCGCGCCACGACGTCTTCATCACCGACTGGCGCGACGCCAAGCTCGTCCCGCTCGATTCGGGCCGCTTCGACCTCGACGATTATATCGATTATCTGATCGAGTTCCTCGAGCAGATCGGCCCCGGCGCGCACATGCTCGCCGTCTGCCAGCCCTCGGTCCCCTGCTACGCCGCCGCCGCTTTGATGAGCGCCGACAGGAATCCGGCGCGGCCGCGCAGCCTCACCCTGATGGGTGGCCCGATCGACACCCGCAAGGCGCCGACCGCGGTCAACACGGTCGCCACCCAGCGTCCGCACAGCTGGTTCCAGCAGAACGTCATCGCCTCGGTCCCCTACACCTATCCGGGCTCCGGCCGGGCTGTCTATCCGGGCTTCCTCCAGCTCGCCGGCTTCATGGCGATGAATTTGGGCGAGCACCTCACCGGCCATTGGGAGATGTTCAGGCATCTCGTCCAGGGCGACGGCGAGAGCGCCGAGGCGAGCAAGGCCTTTTACGACGAGTACCGCTCGGTCTGCGACATGACCGCCGAATTCTACCTTCAGACCGTAGACGTCGTCTTCCAGCGCCATCTGCTGCCGAAAGGCGAGCTGAAGCACCGCGGCCGCCGGGTCGATCCCGCCGCGATCCGCGACGTCGCCCTCCTCGCCATCGAGGGCGAGCGCGACGACATCTCCGGCATCGGCCAGACCAAGGCCGCGCTCGACATCTCGACGAAGCTCCCCCGCGACATGAAGCAATACCACCTCGCCAAAGGCGTCGGCCATTACGGCATCTTCAACGGCAGCAAGTGGCGCGACCGAATCGCCCCCGTCGTCGAGGACTGGATCGCGAAGCACGCTTGACCGTCATCCCGGCGAAAGCCGGGACCTCCTCGAGTGAAAGGCGCTGCTTTTGCCTCGCTGGGGTCCCGGCTTTCGCCGGGATGATGGATCAGGCGTATCCGGCATCCGCGTCGTAGCGGGCCCGGCCCTCGATGCGGGTGCGACGGCAGCTCAAATAGCCGAGCGTCCCCAGCACGCCCAGCACCAGAGCGAGAAGGCCGATGCCCTTGCCCAGCAGAAGCAGGACGACGAAGCCGGCCACCCCGACGATCGCCGCCACCAGCATTATCCGTTCGTTGCCGCTCGGGATCGCGAAAGCGGCCCGGCCGTCGCTCGTGCGGGCGGCGAAGATGCCGCGATGGTCGATCGCCTTGTAGCCGTAGAATCGGCCATGGATGCCGGGCTTCAGCATCTCGCCCACCCGCGGCGCGACCGCAACGTTCGCGAGGCGCCGCTCCGATCCGTCGGCGCTGCGGATGAGAATGCTCTCGTAGAGGGCAAGCGTGGCGCTCGACCTTTTCACCGCCGCGGTCTCGACCGTTCCGTCGATCACTTCGATAGCCATGCTTTTTCCCTCCCCTTGCCGGCCCTTCAGCCCAGCGCCTTCAGCAGTGCTTTCGGCGCCCGCATCCGCCACGCCGCCTCGAGCCGGTCCTTCAGCGTCTCGTCGTCGATCGCCTCCATCCTGACCAGGATCGAGGGCCAGCCTCGGAAATGGTCGGTGTCGTAATAGAGGTCCGGCCGCGCCTCGATGAGATGCTCCTTGAGCTCGACCGGGCAGTGGACGGCGAGCGCTCCCGGCTCGCGGCACGGGCCGGCGAGGGTCTTCCCTGCCACCTTGAGCCAGGGCTTTCCGTAATGCGGCGCGGCTTCGACACCGGGCAGGTGCGCCGCCAGCCGCCGGGCGCGGTCGAACGGATCCTCGTCGCTCATTCGCGCAACCTAGCGCAGCTTCGGCCGTCCCGCTATGCTGCGCCGCAACAGCTGGAGGGAGTGGCCCGGTGAAGAAGATCGAGGCGATCATCAAGCCGTTCAAGCTCGACGAGGTGAAGGAGGCGCTCCACGACGTCGGCGTGTCGGGCATCACCGTCACCGAGGCCAAGGGCTTCGGCCGCCAGAAAGGCCATACCGAGCTCTATCGCGGCGCCGAATATGTCGTCGACTTCCTGCCCAAGGTGAAATTGGAGGTGGTGGTCGAGGACGGCCTCGCCGAGCGGGTGGTCGAGGCGATCGCCAACGCCGCGCGCACGGGGCGAATCGGCGATGGCAAGATCTTCGTCATGGACGTCGAGGAAGCGCTTCGCATCCGCACCGGCGAGCGCGGAAGCGACGCGATCTGATCCGTCATCCCGGCGAAAGCCGGAACCCCGCGATCGACCCCGTCATCCCGGCGAAAGCCGGGACCCGCTATCCGACCCCGTCATCCCGGCGAAAGCCGGGACCTCGAGGAGACGGATCTCGGCGCCTTCGTCGACCTGAGGTCCCGGCTTTCGCCGGGATGACGGTGAGGCTACAGCCCCTTGCGTGGACGACCCCCGCCTCGCCTCCATGGCCCCGGAAGAGCTGCGCTCGGCGATGCGCACTTTGGGCTATCGTACCCAGAACGATCTCGCCGCCGCGATCGGAGTCAGTCGTTCGGCGGTCAGCCTGTGGCTCGAAGGCAAGGTCGGGGTGCCGCGGCCGGTGGCGATGCTCCTTCGAATGCTGATCGCGGCCCAGCGAAGGCCGTTCTAGCCGTCATCGCGGGCGCAGCGAAGCGATCCAGCGCCGCTTCGCTCCTCGCAATGACGGTTCCCCCACGTGAAATATTCACGGCCGGGTGGACCCGATCGCTCGGGCCGGGGAAGGTCGAGCCATACCGCTACCGGATTCGCTTCCCGTCATGCCAGCGCAGGCTGGCATCCAGGCGGAGGTGTTTGCCCGGGCGGGAATCAGCATGGACCCCAGCCTTCGCCGGGGTGACGGAAGGGAAAAAGATGGCGAGCGACGCGGGCAAGGTTCTGAAGCGGATCGAGGACGAGGAGATCGAGTGGGTCGACCTCCGTTTCACCGACCCGCGCGGCAAGTGGCAGCATCTCTCGATGGTCGCCGGAATCGTCGACGAGGACCAGCTGGTCGACGGCTTCATGTTCGACGGCAGCTCGATCGCCGGCTGGAAGGCGATCAACGAGTCGGACATGATCCTGAAGCCCGACCTCGACGCCGTTTATGTCGATCCGTTCAGCGCCACGCCCATGCTGGTCATCTTCTGCGACATCGTCGATCCCGGCACCGGCGAGCTCTACGCCCGCGATCCGCGCTCGACCGCCTAGCGCGCCGAGAATTACCTCAAGGGCACCGGCATCGGCGACACCGTCTTCGTCGGCCCCGAAGCCGAATTCTTCATGTTCGACGACGTCCGCTTCGAGGACGGCTATAACAGCTCCTATTTCCGGATCGACGACATCGAGCTTCCGACCAACACCGGCCGCGACTATGAGAATGGCAACCTCGCCCACCGGCCGCGCGCCAAGGGCGGCTATTTCCCGGTCGCTCCGGTCGACAGCGCGATGGACATCCGGGGCGAGATGGTCTCGACGATGATCGAGATGGGCCTCCCCATGGACAAGCACCATCACGAGGTGGCCGCTGCCCAGCACGAGCTTGGGCTCACCTACGGCACCCTCACCCAGACCGCCGACCGGATGCAGATCTACAAATATGTCGTCCACATGGTCGCCCATGCCTACGGCAAGACCGCGACCTTCATGCCCAAGCCGATCAAGTCGGACAACGGCTCGGGCATGCACACCCACGTCTCGATCTGGAACGGGGGAAAGCCGCTCTTCGCGGGCAATGGCTATGCGGGCCTCTCCGAGACCGCCCTCTATTTCATCGGTGGAGTGATCAAGCACGCCAAGGCCCTGAACGCCTTCACCAACCCGACCACCAACAGCTACAAGCGCCTGGTTCCGGGCTTCGAGGCGCCCGTCCTACTGGCTTATTCGAGCCGCAACCGCTCCGCCTCCTGCCGAATTCCCTACGGCGCGGGCGAGAAGGCGAAGCGGGTCGAGTTCCGCTTCCCGGACGCGCTCGCCAACCCCTATCTGGCTTATTCGGCGATCCTGATGGCAGGCCTCGACGGAATCCAGAACCGCATCCACCCGGGCGATCCTATGGACAAGAACCTCTACGATCTGCCGCCGCAGGAGCTGGTCAACGTCCCCACCGTCTGCGGCTCGCTTCGCGAGGCCCTCATCTCCCTCCAGAACGACCGCGCCTTCCTGACCAGGGGCGACGTGTTCAGCGACGACCAGATCGACGCCTACATGGAATTGAAGTGGGAAGAGCAGATGCGCTGGGAGACGACTCCCAGCCCGGTCGAATACGACCTTTATTATTCGAGCTGATCACCTGTCACCCACCGAAGGCTGGGGTCCATCCGGAGTCGGCCTGGATGCCAGCCTTCGCTGGCATGACGGGCAGGTCAGCGGGCCGCCTGGGCCTTTTCCCGGCGCCGGGTGCGGGCGAGCTTGCCCAGGGCGAAGGGTTCGGCGAAGTTCAGCCCGATCTTGCCCTGCTGGGACCAGCGGACCTCGGCCGCCAGGGCTCCGGCTTCGTCGAGGTCGAGCTCGACCGGGGTTCCGGGGGTCAGCGACTGGTCGCACTCGATCATCGCGCCCCCCGCCGAGATGTTCCTCAGTCGAACCTCGATCTCCCGCCCTTCCCACAGCAAGGTGCCGTTGCGGATCAGGCGGTGGCGCGGGGGCCGGGTGAAGCCCAGCACCTCGGCGCTTGGCCGGCTCTCGGTGGCCAGCGCCAGCGCCTCGGCGGCCGGCATCGGGCGGGCGAAGACGAAGCCCTGCACCTGCGAGCAGCCGAGGCGGCGGATCAGTGCGAGCTCCTCGATCGTCTCGGCGCCCTCGGCGGTCGTGTCCATTCCGAGGCTCTCGGCGAGGACGACGATGGCCCGGACGATGGCGCCGTTGCGGCTGCCGGGATCGGCGGCGCCGCGAACGAAGCTCTGGTCGATCTTGATCTTGTCGAGCGGGGCGTCCCGCAAATGGCCGAGCCCGGAATGGCCGGTGCCGAAATTGTCGAGGGCGAGCCGGACTCCGATTCGCCTCAGGCGGGTCAAAGTCGCCTCGGTCACCGCCCGGTCGGCGAGGAACACAGCCTCGTTGATCTCCAGCTCGAGCCGTTCCGGATCGAGCCTCGAGGCGGCGAGCGTTCCGGTCACCGTCGCCGCCAGCGCCGGGTCGGCGAACTGGACCGGCGATAAATTGACCGCGATCCGGATGTGTCCCGGCCATTTCGCCGCTTCGGCGCAAGCCGTCCGAAGCACCCAGTCGCCGATCCGGGGCATCAGCCCGCTCTCCTCGGCGAGCGGAATGACGAGCGCGGGCGGCAGCAGCCCGCGCGTCGGATGGAGCCAGCGCAGCAGCGCCTCGAATGCGACGACCTCTTCGGAGACCGAATCGACGATCGGCTGGTAGACAAGCCTGAGCTCGTCGCCCGCCAGCGCCTCGCGCAGGTCCTTCTCGAGGATCTGCCGCTCGGTCGCCAAAGCGTGCATCTCCTGGGCGAAGAAGCGGAAGGTGCCGCGCCCGTCCGCCTTGGCGGCGTAGAGCGCGATGTCCGCATCCTTGATCAGCCCTTCCGCGACCGTCTTGCCGGGCAGCGCCACCGCGATTCCGACGGAGGTGCCGATCCGGACCTCGTGGCCCTCGATCTTGTAGGGCCGCGACACCTGCTCGATCAGCCGTCGCGCCAGCTCCGACAGCCGGCCCTCTTCCTCGATTCCCGGTAGAATCGCCTCGAACTCGTCGCCGCCGAGGCGACCGACCTGGCCATCGTCGCCCAGCACCTCGGTGAGGCGGGCCGCGACTTTCTTGAGCAATTTGTCGCCGATCGGGTGGCCGAGCGTGTCGTTGACCTGCTTGAAGCGGTCGAGATCGATGATCATCAAGGCGCAGCCGCGGCGACGCGCGTCGGCATTGGCGAGCGCTTCGTCGAGCATGGCGCGCATCATCGCTCGGTTGGGAAGGTTGGTGAGGCTGTCGTAGCGCGCCAGCTTGCTGGTCTCGGCTTCGTTGCGGCGCTGCTCGGAAAGGTTGGAGCCGAGCCCCCGGAAGCCGAGGAAGCGGCCATATTCGTCGAAATTGGGGCTTCCGGAAAGCGACCACCAGACATCCTCGGCCGCCGGCGCCCGCACCACCACTTCGGAGAAGGGAAAGCGCGCGGAGAGGTGAAAGCCGAGAGTGCGGCGTTCGTCTCCAGCCTCCTCGTCGCCGCGGTCGAGCAGCAGCACTTCCTCGAAGCGCCGCCCGATCAGCTCGCTCGCGGCCAAGTCGAGATGTGCGGCGAGGGGATCGGAGACGTAGGTCAGAGCTCCATCCGCGTTGGTTTCCCAGAACCAGCCGCGCCCGCTCGTCTCGAAGTCGCGGACGAAGCGCCGCGCCTTTTCCGCCTGCCATTCGAGCGCCAGATGCTGGCGGGCCGTGAAGAGCAGGTGGCGCGAGCGCGAGATGGACAGCCAGACGAGCAGCGAACCGATGCCGGCGCCGAGCGGTACCAGCGGCTCCTCGCTCGGCAGCATGGCGGCGACGGCGAGGGTCGCGGCGCTCGCGAGAATCATCAGCAGCGGGATCGTGAAGAAAACCGGGATAGCCGCGCCCGCGCCGGCGATCAGCGCCGCCTTGATCACGACCGGAAGCGTCGCTTCACCGCCGCCGGCGGCGAGCGCCGCGGCGATCCAAAGACCGCCGGTGGCGAGACTATGGGCGGCGGTGAGGCGCATGGCCCGGTGCGGCCGGAGCCGGATGCGCTTGAGCGCGAACCAAAGCAGGCCGTCGAGCAGCTGGACTCCGGCCAGCAAGGCCGCGACGGAAAAGGTCTGGGCGGCCGGGAGCGCCGCCAGCAGCACCGCGCTCCACAGCAAATGCGATCCCGCCAGCAGCGGCAGGGACAGCTGGACGGTCCAGGCGCGTTCGCTGGCGGCTCGGTCGGCGTCCTCGTCGGCGGCGGGGGTGAAGTCGAAGCGCAACAGCTCCGCGAGCCCCGGCGGAGTGACGGGCTCCTGGCCCCTGTCGCTCAACCCGGCGAACCGCCCTTTGCGCATCGCTTCAAAGTCCCGATCCTGTGGCTCTGGCTCCCCCCGGAGGCCGGAACCGAAATCCTAGGGTTAGCGAGGTTAAGAAAGCACTATCCGGAAGGGACCGGATCATGCCGATGCGCTTCCTTTCCGCATCGGCAGAGCGGACAGGATGTCGCGCCTCAGCTGGACCTCGGCTGCCCTTCGGCCCGCCCGTTTCGCGGCGGCCCGTTCGACCAGCAGGCGCGCCAGAGTGTGGTGGCGCTGGCGAAAGGTCCACTGGCAGCGTTGAAGCTCGATCGGGGCGTAGAAGCGGGCTCCGAACTGGTCGCCGCGCTGCCATTCCACCTGCGCCTCGACCGGACCGATGCCGGGCACGTCGAGCGAGACGCTTGAGCCCGGCTGCACCCGGGCCTCGCATTGGGCGCGGAATCCCTGCACCGACAGGTCGAGCATCCGGATCTGGAGGCTGCTCCAGCTATTGGGCCTCAGCCGGGTCTCCGCGTCGAGCGGGAGCCGTTCCGACTGACGGCCGCTGGCAAGGCCGATCTTATCGTCCGAGGACATTCGATCCCCATCCCCAAGTTGAGGTCGGGATCAGAATAGCCCTTGCCTGTTAACGAATTGCTGCCGGTCGCTCCCAGACTTTTGTAAACATAGATCAATAGTCTTTCGACACCCGGACGTTCACGCTCTCCCGGCCGATCGTCGAGATGCTCGACAGGATCGAGAGCCAGCGGGTGATCTGATACTCGACCAAGGTCGCCGAATAGCCGCGGGCGTCCGTCACCACCTCCACATAGACGCGCCGGCCGAGATATTTGCCGGCGGCGATGGCCGTGCCCTGGCCGGTGGTGACGTCCGCGGGAACGATCCGCAGTCGGTCCAGCCCGGTGGCCGCGCGGACCGCGTTGATCGGATCGAGGCCGCCGCCGCTATTGTTGAGCGACGCCACCGCCGCGGCGAGCTGGAGCGCCTCGGGCGCCGAGAGGTTGGTGATCGAGGTGCCGAACAGCAGGCGGGAGAGCAATTCGTCCTGCGGCAGCGCCGGTGTGCTGGTGAAGGCGATCTCCGGCCGCTGGCCGCGGCCGGTGACCCGGATCACCGCATTGAGGCCCTGAACGCCGCCCTCGGCGGTGATGTCGAGGATCGGGTTGACCGGCGATTGGCCGAGGAAGCGGATCTGGCCGCGCTCGAGATCGAAGCGGCGGCCCGCGAAATCGTAGCTGCCGCGGATGAGGTCGGCTCGGCCGGTGATCCTGGGCTCGGTAACGGTGCCGGCGATCTTGAGATCGGCGCTCCACTCGCTGTTGATGCCGAGCCCTGTCACCGCCAGGCGGTTTCTCGCATTCACGTCGAGATCGAGCCGCCACGGCGACAGGCGGCGGGGCACCGGCCGCTCGTCGGCGGGCCGGTTGACCTCGCGCACCGTGAGCCGCGGGACTTGGGCCGAGGCGGTGACGGCGCCGAGGCGGAAGCTGCCGCTGACCAGATCGACCATGCCCGAAATGGCACCGTCCTGCCCGTCGGAGCGGATATGGATCGGGCCGGTTACCTGCGCCTTGATGTCGTCGCGGTCGAGCAGCTGAGCCGCCTTCGAATCGAGGGCGATGTCGATTCCGAAGCCCTTCGGCCCGGCCAGGTCGAAGGTGGCGCGCCCGCCCACCGTGCCGCCGCGCTTGGTCGTGCCGGCGAAGCTGTCGAGCACCAGCTTGGAGCCGCCGAAGCGCCCCGAGGCGCGGACATTGTCGATCACCATGCCGGTCACCGCGCTCTCGATCCGAGCGCGCTCGGTGCGCAGCGAGCCGCGTATCTGCGGGCTGTTCAGGGTGCCGCGGGCGTCGGCGCCGACCGCCACCGGGCCGGAGACGTCGAGCAGTTCGACCCCGGTCAGCCGCCACAAGGTATCGGCGGGGCCGTTGTAGCGCAGCTGGGCGAAGAGCGGCGCGACGCTCAGACGCTCGCCGATATTGCCGCTGCGCCCGATCGGCGCCAGCCGCGCCTGCGCCCGCCCGATCGTCCGTCCCTCGCTGACCGCGACCGCGCGCAGCGCCGCATTGCCGCCGGCGAGCTTGGCGGCGACTCCGATGTCGACCGGTCTCGACGACAGCACCAGGCCGGAGCGGGTCAGGCCGCGGACTCGCAGATTGGCGTCGCCGCTCGGCTCCCCGACGGCTCCGAAGCGATAGCTGAGGGTGCCCGAAGCGACTCCGCCGAGCCCGAGTTGCGGCCAGCCTATGTCGAGCACCGAGAGCGGCATCGACTCCACCCGAGCGTTGAGCTCGCTCGTTGAGCCCCCGAACAGGCCGGAGACGGTTGCATTGCCGCCGGCGAAGGTGAGGGCGGTAGGGGCCAGACGCCAGGCGTCGCCCTCGCGGCTGATCGAGGCCGGCTGGGTGAGCACGATCGAACGCCGATCGACCGTGCCTCGGCCGGTCAGCCTGAATCGGCCCGGGGTGATGTCGGCGACGGTGTCGAAGACGAAGTCGCGGCCGCGCGTACCGGCGATTCGGGCCCGGATCTGGCCGCTGCCGCCGCGCAGCTCGCCGCTTGCAGCAAGGCTCGCGATCGACAGCGCGCCGCGGCTCAGCCCACGCGCCGTCAGGCTGCCCTTGAGCGACGTCCCGGCGGGATCGAGAAGGGCGACCCCTTCGAGCCGGCCGCTGCGGATCACGACCGGCGGCGGCCCGGCGAAGCGGGCATTGGCGGCGGTGAGGTCGATCGCGATCCGCTGCATGTCGTGCCACGGGCTGAACACGAGCCGCCCGTCGAGTCCGCCGCCGCCGACGTTGAGCTGCCCTGTAAACCCGCCCGGGTCGGAGCGGAGCGCGCCCGCCGCGTGGGTGCTGGAGACGTCGATCGCCGCTACCTGGATCAGGGCCGGCTGGTCCCTCGGCGTCAGGATCGCACCGTGGGAGGTGAACGGGCCCAGATAGGACGTTCCCGCCGCGCGGTAGGCGAAGCCGGCCGCTGTCGGATCGAGGTCGAGGAGGACGTCGGCGAGCCCGAGCGCGTCGTTCGGTCGGGCGAGGCGGATCGCCATCTTCGGCCGCTCGATGCGGCCGTCGAGGTTCATGGCGAAGGCGCCGTACGTTCCCTGAACCCCCTTGCCTTCAAAGAAGAAGGTGCCGTCCCTGCGGCGATAACCCGTGCCCGCGATGCGGATCTTCGGCGCGGTGATGGTGAGGCGGGTGAAGTGGAGGATGAAGTCGTTGCCGCGAAGCAGATCCGCCTCCAGATAGGGCAGGCCCCCGGCCAGCCCGGCGAGGAACCTGTTGTCGAAGCGCCTCACCCAGGCCCGGGCCTTGCCGGTGACGAGCGTGCCGTGGCCGCTCGGGTTCGGAACCACCTTCAATTCGCTGGTGACGTCGACGATGCCGAGGCCGGGGATCAGATAGCGGGTCATTCCCCCGGACAGCACCACGTCGAACCGGCCGGTGATCAGGTCGACGAACAGGCTCGCTTTGCCCTTGAGCTTGTCTGAGGTCAGGTTGAGCCCTTCGCCGGTCAGTTGCTTCCCGGTCACCTTGAGCAGGCCCTCGACGTGCAGATTGGCGAGGATTCCGCCGGCAACGTCGCCGACCCCGGTCACCCGTCGGGCGGACATCACCAGCGGCACCGTTACCGGCGCCTTCGAGAAGCGCCCGCGGCCCTGCGCCCACACCTCCTCGAAGCCGGTATTATCGAACGCGACCCGCGGGCTGGTCAGGCGGTAGGCGAAGGCGAAGGTGCGGAAGGGGCCGTCGAGCAGCGCGACCAGCCGCACCTTCTGGCCGGTCATGTTCGGGAACAAGGCGGGCGGACGCAGCAGATCGGCGCCGACGCGAAGTTCGCGGAAGCGGCTGCGGGCGAGGTCGACGATGCCGGTGCCTACCAGGCTGAGCGATGGCGAGCGCAGCGCCAGGCGCCCGTCCAGCTGCCGGTCGACCAAAGTCGCGTGGCCGCTGACCTCGACGATCGGAGCGGTCAGTCGCGCTTTCTTTCCGGTCCAGAATTGGGCCGGCGCAAGACGGCCTGAGAGGCTGTAGCGGCCCTTCTGCGCGCGCAGCCGCAGGTCGGCGGTGCGGCGGCCGGAGAGGTCGAGACGGGCGGTGCCGTTCCACGCCGCCCAGCTTCCCTCGCCCTCGACGGTGAGCGCGATCGGCCGCTCCGTCCCAAGCATCGCGCCGGCGACGCCCTTGGCCGGCGAGGCGAGCCTGACGTCGAGGTCGAAGCGGTCGCGGTCGGGCTCGGCGTCGAGCAGCAGGGAGAGCCGGTCGCCGCCGTCCTTCACCACCGCCTGCAGGTTGACCAGCGCCCGGCCCGAACGGATGTCCGCTTCGCCGGCGAGCCTCGCCACGCGCACCTGCCCGGTCACGGCCCTGCCGATCCTGAGCTGTGCGACCCGGAGCCGACCGACATGGATGTCGAAGCCGGGCAGGACCGGCCCGGGCCGGTCGCTCGGCTTCAGCTTCGGCAGCCGGTGGAGAGTCGCCAGGTCGGCGTCGAGGCGGTGGATGACCAGCCGGTTGGTGATCCAGCCGAGCGGCTGCCAGTCGACGTCGATCAAAGGCGATTCGGCGAACAGCCCCTTCGGATCGTAGAGCCGCACGTCGCGCAACCGGGTGTCGCTCCAGATCGAACCTTCGATCCGGCCGATATGGATTCGAAGGCCCGATTGGGGCGCCATGGCGGCGATTCGGTCGGCGATGAAGCGGTGGCCCGGGCCGGTATCGAGAAGCACCGCCAGCGCCGCCGCGAGCACGGCCAGGGACAGAGCGACAGCGACCGTCGCCTTCGCGAGCCGCGACAGCCAGCGGCGCCGACGGCGGCGGGGCGGCGGCGGTGCCTCGCCTTCGTCCATCAGAAGGCCTGGCCGAGCGAGACGTAGACCGCGACCCGCGAATCGCCTCTTTGCGGGTTGAGCGGGGTTCCCACGTCGACCCGGATCGGCCCGAAGCGGGTGTGGTAGCGCACGCCGATGCCGGCGCCGAAGCGCAGGTTGTCGAACTTGGGCAGAGGCGAGGTCGAGATGTTGCCGCCGTCCAGGAAGGGAACCACTCCCCAGTTTCCCCAGCGTATCCGCGCCTCGACCGCGAACTCGGTGACGCTCCGCCCGCCGATCGGATCGTCGAACACCGGATCGCGCGGGCCAAGCCTCTGGAAGCCGTAGCCGCGCACCGAGCCGCCGCCGCCCGCGTAGAAACGCCGTGACGGGGCGATCCGGTCGCGGTCGGCGCCGACGATGGTGCCGAGCCGGATTCGCCCGGCCAGGGTCACCGCCGGCGTGAACGGCTGGTAGAAGCTGCCGTCGAACTGGGTGCGGCCATAAGCGAAGGTGCCCGACTGCAGCGACGCTTCCGGTGACAGGCGCAACGAGAGCCTGTAGCCGCTGGTCGGATCGAGAAGGTCGTTCGAGCCGTCATAGCTGAGCGTCGCCGGCAGAGCGCCGATGAAGAAGGTGCGCCGCCGGGTCATGCCGCTGGCGAGGTCGACGTCGCGCTCGTCGGTCGCGACCACCTCGCCGCCGAGCGACCAGGTCCATTTCTTCTGCCAGATGAGGTTGGTCTGGCGCTCGATCGATCCCGCCAGGATCGTCGTTCGAGCGTCATAGGCGGCGCGGTCGATGTGGCTGATCGCGAACTGGGCATTGAGCACCTGGTCGCGGCGAAGGAAATTGTTGCGCCTCAGCACCGCGCCGATCAGCTGCTCCTGAGTCCCCGCCACGCCTCGGAAGGTGACCGCGCCTTCGGGCGGCAGCAGGTTGCGGTGCTGCCAGCTCGCCTCCAGCCTGATGCCCTCGCCGGTGCCGTAGCCGGCCTGGCCGGCGACGGTGTGCATCGGCGCCCGCTCGAGCGACACCGCGAGGTCGACGCTCTTCGCCTCGCCCGCCACCGGCCGGATCGCGACCGACGAGACGAGTCCGGTGGCGATCAGCGCCCGCCGCAAGTCCTCGACCAGCGGCGCCTGGTAGGGAGCGCCGGGCTTCCAGCGCGCGATTGTCTGGATGTGCCTGGCCGTGAACAGCGGCCTGCCTTCGACGACGATCCGGCCGAACTGCCGAGTTCCGTTCGGATTGACCGGCAGGGTGAGGGCGGCGGTGCGGGTCTCGTGGTCGAGCGCGATGTCCATCTCGCCCACTTCAGCGAAGGCATAGCCGCGCTTGCCCAGCTCCACTCGCAGGGCCGCCTCGCCGGCCGTCACCCGGGCCGCGTCGACGGGCTCGTCGGCTTTCACGCCGAAAGCCTCGCGAAGCGCCGCCGAATCCTCGCCGGCGCCCTCGATTCCGGTCAGAGTCACCGTCGAGAAGGTGTAGAGCGGCCCCGGCTCGGCCTCGAGCGTCACGATCACCTCGCCGCCCGCGGCCGCCGCCTCGACCCGGGTACGGACCAGCGCATCGTAATAACCGCGCGCGCGAAGCAGCTCGGCGAGCAGGTCGGCGTCCTCGCGGGCGCGGCGGTCGATCTGAGCGGCGTTGGCCTCCTCCTTGCGATTTCGCTCGAGCGTGGAGAGAGGCTCGAATTGCGGGCGCAGCGCCGCTTCGGTGTCGGCGTCGAGACCTTCGAACCTCACGGCGTAGCGGCGCTCGGCCGCCGCGTCGGCGATTCCGGAATCGGGGGCCTCGGCGATAGGGTCGTCCGCCCCCTGCTCCATGTCCGGCCATTCGACTCCGAGATCGGGAAGCGGGTCGAGCGGCGCCGACGGGTCGAGCGGCGGCTGATCGAGCGGATCGGCAGGCCCGGGCTCCTGGGCGAGCAGCGCCGCGGGGCACGCGCACAGAAAAAGGGCGGCCAGCACGGCCGCCACCCCCCGCCCCGGAGCGACTTGAAACATGGCGGGAAACTAGCGGTCGCCGGAAGGTGCCGCCAGCCGTGAAATTGCGGGGTCGGTCCCTAGTGGACCGGCCCCGTCACCGCCTCGTCGCGAATCAGCTCGATCATTCGCGCCACCTCGCGCCACCGGCAGAAGTGGACGACGTTGCCAAGGTCGCGGCTGCGGTCGGCGCGCAGGGCCGCTTCCGAGCCGGCATAGGCGCCGAAACGCTCGATCAGCTGCGCCGCCTCGGCGAAGGCGGCGGGCTCGAAAACGATCTGGTTGTGCAAGCTGTCCCCCGGATTTGTCGCCACGGCCTTAGCAGGCGTCGGGTTGCGAAACAGCGCAGACCCATGATTGACGAGGCGTTCACCACTCGATTCCTCGCCGGCAAGTGCCGGGGAGGAATTGAGTATGGCCGCTCTTCCTGCCAATGACGCCCCCATGTCTCAGCGCACGCATTATAGCCGGGCGGCGGGCTCGATGCTGGCGATCAGCATCATCGCGGGCGCGGTGGCGGGCGTGATCGTCGGCCAGCCGAGCATCGGCTTTCTCGTCGGGCTCGGCGCGGGGGTCCTGCTCGCCATCCTCTTCTGGCTGAACGACCGCCGCCGCTAGAGCGACCTTCGGCCCGGGCTAGCGCAGCCGGCGGCCCACCCAGACCACCCGGCCGACCACGTCCACCCCGGCCGGATCGAGATCCGGCCAGCCCGGATAAGCCTCGTTGTCGCTGCGCACGCAGAGGCGCCCGCCCGGCCCGATCGCCAGCCTCTTGACGACCAGCGCCGCTTCCATCCGAAGCACGTAGATGCCGTCGCGCAGCCGTCCGGCACCGTCGTCGCGGTCGACCAATATCTCGTCGCCGTCGGAAAGGGTGGGGACCATCGAATCGCCTTCGACCCGGATCACGGACAGCCGGCCCGCCCCTCCGCCGCCCAGGCCGAGCCGCCGAAGCCATGCCGCGTCGAAGCCCATGCGTCCGAGCCGCTTTTCCTCGGCGTCGAGGGCGCCGGGCCCGGCCGAAGCCTGGACGTCAAGCCGCGGCACGCTCACCAGCCCCTCGTCGGGGACCTCTTTCGAAGCCGCGGCCCCGCCGAGCAAGGTCTCGTCGACGCCGAAATAGCGGGCGAGCAGGCGACGGTCCTCCTCGCCCAGGCGCCTCGGCGATCCGCGCTTGATATATTGCTGAATGTAGGCCGGATTGCGCCCCAGCAGGCGCGACAGGCCGACATAATCCTCCCCCCGTTCCCGGATGAGCTGTTCGAGAAACGCGCGCGGATCGGGGTCTGCCATATTACCTCCATAGTGATAGGAATTTTCCTAGACAAGCAGGAAAATGCGCCTCATCCTAGAACGAACCAAGAACAGTGATTCGCCAGGAGGGCCTCGTGCAATTGCCGCCGCTTCGAAGGATCGAGCGTTACCTGCTCCTTACCGGAATGCGCCCCGCCACCTTCGGCCGGGTCGCGACGAACGATCCCCGGCTGGTCTTCGACCTCCGCCGTGGCCGGATATTGCGGCCACGGACGGAAGCGATGCTCATCGCCTTTCTGGACCGCATCGAGCGGCAGCTGCGAGAGAAAACATGCGCTCGCCCCCGCTGACCGATGCCGCGACGGCGCTGCTTCGCGCCGTTCGCGCCCACTTCGACTTTGCCGGTTTCGTGCTGGAGGAGATACGCAGCCGCCAATGGGCCAGCGTCACCTTCCGCGGCGCCCGGCACGAGTTCGTCTTCCGGCTCGAGGGCGATGGGGCTGAGGAATTGGCCGGGCGCTGCCTCGGCACCCTCCACGCCCGCGACTTCCCGCTTCGCGGCCACCTGCTGGCGGACCTGTCGGTGCTGGCGGACGAGCGGCGTCCGGGCTTTGCCCGAATCCGCCTCGAGGCCCTGACGGTGGAGGAGGGGTGATGGCTCCGGCGCGGAATCCGGCCCGATCCGCCCAGCTCTAGGTCCCGCTGGAGGCTATTTTCTGAAGGTCGTTGATCGCGCTGCGCAGGCGATGGCCGACTTTCTCCGCTTCCATCGCCGGCTCCTCGGCCGGCGGCTGCTCCGCGGCGGGGAGGGCCTGGCGCTTGCGGGCCAGTCCGAATTCGATTCGGTTGACGAGCTGCGACAGCGGCTGGTCGGCCTCCTCCTCCGGCTCCGGCAGCCGCGCGGTCAGCGCCGCGAGCGGCATCGGCTCGGGCTCGAACTCCGGTGCGGGTTCGTAATCCGCGACCTCCGGTTCGGTCTCGGCAACCGGCTCCGGCTCGAGTTCCTCGGGCTCTTCCGTCTGCGGGACGAGAAAGCCGGGAAGCGGGCGAAGCTCGGCCTCGGCAAAGGGCGGCTCCTCGGCCGGGGCTTCCGCCACCTGATCGAGCTCGAGCGGCTCGCCGAGGTCGCGGGCGAGAAGCGGACGGCGGGCCGGAGCGTCCGGATGAGCGTCTGCCCGGCGAAGTCGCGGCGCTTCCGCCTCGGGCTCGGCCTTGGGGACGCGCGGCGCGGGCACTCGGCCGAGCGCGGCCATCAGCGCCCACACGGCGACGAAGGTGACGAAGGCCGCGGCCCCGGTCACCGCCAGCCGGGCCGTCTCGCCCAAAGGCGGCTGCGCGGCGGCGACGAGGTCGGGGAGGCGGGTTGCCTCGATCAGCCCGGAAAAGACCGGTTCGGGCATGGCGAAGACGACGAAGCCGGCGGAAACCGCCGCCAGCGCCGCCAGCCCCGCGTCGAATGCGCGTCCCGAGTGAATGGAGGATTTCGACATCAGACCGCCTTGCCCGTGAGCTTTTGGTAAGCGGGTATGTAACGGGAAATATTTGACGACCAGTTACGATCCCGTTCGACGAAGGCGCGGGCGACGTCGCGGCGTTCGTCCCACCGCCCCCGGTTCGCGAACAGCGCGTCGAGCGCGTCCGCAATCCCCTGGGGGTCGCCGGCGGGGAAGAGGCTTCCGGTCACCCCGTCCTCGATCAGCTCGCGGTGACCGCCGACGTTGGAGGCGACGACCAATTTGCGCTGCGCCATCGCCTCGAGCGGCTTCAACGGCGTCACCAGCTCGGTCAGCCGCATCGCCTTGCGCGGATAAGCGAGGATATCGATCAGGCCGTAATAGCGGTCCACCTCATGGTGGGGGACTCTGCCGATGAAGTGGATCCGGTCGCTGGCCGGGGAGGCTTCGGCCTGGACCTTGAGAGCGTCCTCCATCGGGCCGCCGCCGACAAGGATGAGATGCGCCTTGGGACGCTTGGTCAGCAGCAAGGGCATCGAAGCGATGAGATCGTCCAGCCCTTCATAATCGTAGAAGGAGCCGATGAACCCGACCACGTCCGCGCCCTTGAGCCCGAGCTTGCGCGCGAGGTTGAGATCGGCGGCGAGCGGGCTTCCGAACAGGCCCATGTCGACTCCGTTGGGCGCGACGATGATCTTCTCGGGGGCGATGCCGCGGCCGATCAGGTCGCGCCTGAGCCCTTCGCAGATCACCGCCACGGCGTCGGCCCGCCGGGCCGCCCAGGTCTCGAACCGCCGGATCAGCCGGTAACGGGCTGAGCCTTCGCGGCCGGTGCCGTTGCCGACCGCCGCATCCTCCCAGAAGGCGCGAATCTCGTAGAGGAGCGGCAGCCCGCGGCGCTTCGCCACCGGCAGCGCCGCGAGCGCGTTGAGCACCGGCGAGTGGACGTGGAGCTGATCCGGCCGCCAGAGGTCGACCAACTCTTCGAGCCTCGCCGCCAGCGCCCTGATCTCCCGCCATTCCCGAAGCGGCGAGCGAGCGGCCGCCGGCCGGACGGTTCGGAAGAAGTCGATCTCCTCGATCCTCTCCGGGTTCGCCCCGCCCTGCCAGTGCCGGGCGCCGGTCAGGCACGCCACCTCCATCCCGCGCGCCTTCTGCGCGGTGACGATCGCGCGGGTTCGGAACGTGTAGCCGCTGTGGAGCGGCAGGCTGTGGTCGAGCACGTGGAGGATGCGCATGACGCCGCTCTGCCACGGCAAGCTTAACGGCCCGTCAACCGCGCCCCTTTATGCAGCCTCCTTCAGGAGACGGCTCGGGCATGATCGACAATTTCGCGCTGGCGCTGACCCACGGCCTGATGCTGCTCGCCGCCTGGCGCCTGCTTGCCCGCACCGACCTCGACGACGACGCCGTGCCGGCACCGCCGCCACCCGAGCCCAGGGCGCGCAGCTTCCCGGGGAGTGGGCCGAGTGCGTGACCTCGCCTTCGTCGGCTTCCTCCTGGCGCTGCTCGGGCTCGGCCTGAAGCGGCCCTTCCTGTTTGTCCTGGCCTATATCTACGTCGACACGGTGTCGCCGCAGCGCCTGTCTTATTATCTGCTCAACTCCATCCCGCTCTCGATGATCGTCGCCGGAGTCGCGATTGTCGGCTGGCTGATCGCCGACGACAAGAGCCGCTTCCGGATCGCGCCTCGCCAGGGGCTGATGCTGATGCTTCTCGGCTGGGCCTTCTTCACCACCAGCCATGCCGATTTCCCGGTCGAGGCGCTGGAGAAATGGGACTGGGTGTGGAAATCCTTGGTCTGGGCCATCTTCCTGCCGATGGCCCTGCGTACCCGCTTACGCTTCGAAGCCACGCTGCTGTTCATGACCCTGTCGGCGGCCGCGATCATCATCGTCGGCGGCATCAAGACGCTCGCTTCGGGCGGCGGCTACGGAGTCCTCAACCTGATGGTGACGAGCAACAGCGGCCTCTACGAGGGCAGCACCATCTCGACCGTCGCCATCGCGATCGTGCCGGTGATCCTGTGGCTCAGCCGCTTCGGCACCATCTACCCGCGCGATTGGCGGGTCCGGCTGTTCGCCGCCGCCTTGATCTTCGCCTGCCTGCTCATTCCGGTAGGCACCGAGGCGCGGACCGGCCTCGTCTGCATCGGCGTTCTCGCCATCCTGATGCTTCGCGACGTCAAGCGCCGCTTCCTCTATATGGGGGCCGTCGCCTTCCTCGCGGTCGCGGCCATCCCCTTCCTGCCGTCGAGCTTCTCGACCCGGATGGACACCATCTCCAACCACGAGGCCGACAGCTCCGCCGCCTCCCGCCTCGCCGTCTGGGGCTGGACCTGGCAATATGCGAAGGAACATCCGCTCGGCGGCGGCTTCGAGGCCTACCGCCAGAACCGCCTCCAGGTGCATACCGTGGCGACCTCGGGCACTGGCCCGGTCGCGCAGGTCGACTGGAAGGTGCTGGAGGACAAGGGCCGCGCCTATCATTCGTCCTATTTCGAGATGCTCGGCGAGCAGGGCTTTCCCGGCCTGATCCTCTTCCTGCTCATCCAGGCTACCGGGCTGGTGCGGATGGAGATATTGCGCCGCCGCTTCCGCCGTGAGGTGGGCGACAAGGCCTGGATCGCGCCGCTGGCGACGACGCTGCAGTCGGCCCAGCTCATCTACCTCACCGGCTCGCTGTTCGTCGGCATCGCCTTCCAGCCGTTCGTCTGGATGCTGATCGGCGTGCAGATCGGCCTCGACCTCACCCTCGCCCGTCGAGCGCGCGCGGAGGCGAAGAAGCCGTTCCTGAGCCCTCAGGCCGTTTCGAGCGAGGCGTCGGCCTTTTCGTAGAGCGCGATCAGCGCCTCGGTGAAGGCGGGGATGTCCTCGGGCTTGCGGCTGGTGACGATATTGCCGTCGGTGACCGCTTCCTCGTCCACCACCTCCCCGCCGGCGTTGCGCAGGTCGGTCCTGATCGAGGGCCAGCCGGTGACCCGGCGGCCGCGGATGACGTCCGCTTCCACCAGAAGCCACGGACCGTGGCAGATGGCGGCGACCGGCTTGCCGGCCTCGGCGAAGGCGCGAACCGTCGCGACGACGCGCTCGTCCATCCTCAGCTTGTCGGGATTCTTGGTGCCTCCCGGCAGGACCAAAGCGTCATACTCGGCGGCGTCGACCTCGTCGATCGTGCAGTCGACCTCGGCCACGGCGCCGCCATCGCCTTTGATTTCGCCCTTCTTAAGCGACGCGAGGGTGACCTCGGCGCCCCGGTCGCTGAGGATCCGGCGCGGCTCGAGCAGCTCCGAATCCTCGAAGCCGTCGGTGGCAATCATCAGAATCCTGGCATCGAATAGGCTCGGCATGATATTCTCCTTCGCCACTCTCAACGGCGCCCATCGGCCGGCGTTCCGGAACGAAGCGGCGCAATGGGCGATTAGTGCGGCCATGCTCTGCTTCGTCGACGACCAGTCCCTTCCCGGAATCACCCGCAAGCGGCACGGCCGCTACTGGCAATATTTCGGCCCCGACGGAAGCCGGATCACCGACCGCGGGGAGATCAACCGGCTCAACGCGGTGGGCATGCCGCCCGCCTACGAGCGCTGCTGGTTCTGCCCGAGACCCAACGGCCACATCCAGGCGACCGGCTACGACGCCAGGGGCCGCAAGCAATATCGCTATCATCCCGGCTTCAGGGCGCGGCAGGAGGCTGCCAAATATGAGCGGCTGGCCGCCTTTGCGCGGGCGCTGCCCAGGCTGCGCAAGAAGGTGGAAGAGGACCTCAAGGGCAAGCCGACGGCCCGCGAAACGGTGCTCGCCGCCGTCGTTCGGCTGATCGACGAGACCCGGATGCGGATCGGCAACGAGGAATATGCGAAGGAGAATAAGAGCTTCGGCGCCACCACCTTGCGCAACCGTCATGCCAAGGTCGAGCGGGGCCGGCTCAAGATCAGCTACACCGGCAAGCACGGCATCCGCCGAACCGTCACCCTGACCGACCGCAACCTGATCCGGATCGCTCGGCGCACCCAGGACCTGCCGGGCCAGAATTTGTTCGAATTCGAAGGCGACGACGGGCAGGTCTGTCCGGTCACCTCCAGCGACGTCAATTCGTATATCAAGGAAGCGATGGGCGAAGAGTTCACCGCCAAGGACTTCCGCACCTGGGGCGCCAGCACCATCGCCTTCGAGGAGATGATCCGGCGCTACCGCAAGCACGGCAAGGTCAAATTGAAGAGCGTGATCGAGCCGGTCGCCGAGGCACTCGGCAACACCGCGGCGATCAGCCGCAAATCCTACGTCCATCCCGCTTTGATCGAGGCGGCCAAGGACGCCGGAGCGATCGGCGAGCGGCCGCTGCCGCGGCCCTCCAAATATCTGAGCTCGGCCGAGCGCGGCCTGATCGAGTTCCTGGACGCGCTGCCGCGGGAGCAAGCGAGGGTGGACGAGAAGGGCAAAGTTCCTGCAAAGGCCGCCTGATGGCAGGCACCACCACGAATTTCGTCGAGAAAAGCAGCACGCTCGCGGCCGAGGCTCAGGCCTGGGTCAGCGGCAATCTCGTCGGAATCCTGGTCGCCGCCGCGATCGGCACCGCGATCGCGCTGGCGATGCTCGCCGTCCGCTCGCTCGGCTGCAAGCTGATCGCCCGGTGGGGCGGCGACCCCCATTGGCCGGCTATTTTCGCTCGGGCGCTGGCGCGGACCAAGCTCTACTTCATCGTCTTCACCTCGGCGCAGCTGGTCGCCGAGCATGCCGACACCCCGCCGTCCCTGATGAGCGCGATCCATGTCGGCTTCGTCGTCACGGCGGCGCTCCAGGCCGCGATCTGGGCGCGCGAGCTGGTGCTCGGCTACGTGTCCCACCGCGCCGGAGTCGACGACGAGCAGAGCACGCTCGCCTCGGCCATCGGCATCATCCGCCTGCTGGTGACGGTGACCCTGTTCGCGATCGCCGTCATCCTCATCCTCGACAATCTCGGGGTCAACGTCACGGGCCTCATCGCCGGCCTCGGCATCGGCGGCATCGCCATCGGTCTCGCCGCGCAGGGCATCTTCCAGGACCTGTTCGCCGCCCTCTCCATCCTGTTCGACAAGCCGTTCCGCCGCGGCGACACGATCAGCTTCGACCAGACCACCGGCACGGTCGAACGGATCGGCCTCAAGAGTACCCGAATCCGATCCGTCAACGGCGAGGAGGTGATCGTCTCCAACGCCAACCTGCTCAACGCGCGCCTTCAGAACATGACCCGGCTCGAGCGCCGGCGGGTGGTCATGATTCTGAACCTCGTCTACCGGACACCGGCCGAGATCCTCGCTGCCTTGCCGGAAGAGCTCCACAAGATCGTCGAACGCCAGCCCCCCGCCCGCTTCGATCGCGCCCATCTCTCCGCCTTCGCGGGATCGTCGATCGATCTCGAGCTGGTCTTCTTCGTCGAGGCCCACGATTATCCCTCCTTCATGGAGGCGCGCCAGGGAGTCATGCTCGGCATCCTGCGCCGCTTCGCCGAGCTCGACGTCGAATTCGCCTACCCCACCCAGACCACCTTCACCGCCGCGCCCGACGGGCGGCTGATCATGCCTTATGCGGCCGCCCAGAAGGTCGCCGAAGCGGATAGTGCGCAGGAGTAACCGTCATGCTGAACTTGTTTCAGCATCCGGGGTCGGACCGCCTCGCGGGTGGAGAACTGGACCCTGAAGCCAGTTCAGGGTGACGGCCGAGTGTCGCCAACGTAAGCGTCCAGCCTCTCGATCAGCGCCGCCTTCTCTCCCTCATCCAGGAACGATCCCTCGAAGCTGTTTCGCGCCAGCGTCGCCAGCGCCTCGCGGCCGAGCGAGGCGCCGACGGCGCGATAATTGTCGTTCACATAGCCGCCGAAATAAGCGGGATCGTCCGAGTTGATCGTGGCGCGAAGCCCCGCGGCCAGCATCCGGTCTATGGGATGCGCCGCCAGGTCCGGGACCACGCAAAGCTTGTGGTTCGACAGCGGGCAGACGGTCAGGGTCATCCCCTCCCGCGCCAACCGCTCGACCAGCCGCGGGTCCTCGAGCGAGCGGTTGCCGTGGTCGAGCCGGTCGACCTCGAGGATGTCCAGCGCCTGCCAGATATAATCGGGCGGCCCCTCCTCGCCAGCATGGGCGACCCGCTTCAGCCCCCGCTCGGCTGCGGCCCGGAAGACACGGGCGAACTTTTCCGGCGGGTGGCCGAGCTCGGAGGAATCGAGCCCGACCGCCTCGATCCGGTCGAGCCACGGCTCGGCCTCGCGCAAGGTCGCGAAGGCGGCTTCCTCGTCGAGGTGGCGAAGGAAGCAGAGGATGAGCTTCGAGGTGAGCCCGTGCCGCTCCCGCGCCTCCGCCATTCCGGCCAGCAGCCCCTCCATCACCACTCCGAATGGGATGCCGCGGTCGGTGTGGGTCTGAGGATCGAAGAAAATCTCCGCGTGAGTCACCGTGTCGGCGGCGGCCCGGTCGAAATAGGCGGCGGCGAGATCGCGGAAATCCTCCTCCGTCCGAAGCACCGCCGCGCCCTGATAATAGATGTCGAGGAAGTCCTGGAGGTTGGAGAAGCTGTACGCAGCCCGAACCTCGTCGACGCTTCCGAACGGGATCTCGACCCGGTTGCGCCGGGCCAGAGCGAACATGAGCTCGGGCTCGAGGCTGCCCTCGATATGCATGTGCAGCTCCGCCTTGGGGAGCCCGGCGATGAAATCGGTGAGGTCGGTCATGGGAGGAGGGTAGCGTCCCAACCCACTATCGTCACCCCGGACTTGATCCGGGGCCCATGAACGCCGCGGGTCGAGCACTCGCACCTCGGGCTTCATGGATGCCGGGTCAGGTCCGGCATGACTACGTGTCGTCGATTTCCACTTCCCAGTGAAGCGACCCGCTTTATCGTGGCGACATGCGGCCCGGACGGATCATATTCGGATTGAGCGCTCTCGGCCTTGCAGCGGCGGCCCAGGCGGAGCCGCTGAGGGACTTCTGCCCGGATCGGCCGGGGCTCGGCACGCCGCCCTGCACGATCGACCCGGGGCATTTCGACATCGAGCTCGGGCTTGGCGACTGGACCCTCGATCGAACGTCGGCCAGCCGTACCGACACGATCGAAGCCGGCCAGCTGCTGGTCCGGATCGGCCTTGGCGACAGGCTCGAGGCCCAGGTCGGCTGGACCGCCTTCGGCCATGTCCGCACCAGGGATCGGGCGACGGGGGCGGTGACCGCCGCTTCGGGCGTCGGCGACGTGTCGGTGGCGTTGCGCCGGAATCTCCTCAGCCCCGACGGCGGCGGCGTCTCCCTCGCCCTGATGCCCTACGCGACTCTGCCGATCGGGAATGACGTGCTCGGCGCCGGCGACTGGACGGCGGGCCTGCTCGTCCCGCTGAGCTTCGATCTCGGCGGCGGCGCCCAGCTCGGCCTGACCGCACAAGCCGAGGCGGCCGCGGACTCCGACCGGCACGGCCGCCATCTCGCTTATGGCGGCGTCGCTGGGGTTTCGCTGCCGCTGTCGGAAGCGCTCGGCGCCACGGTCGAGATCGCCGCCACCCGCGACGAGGACCCGTCGGGCCACTCGACCGAGTGGCTCGCGGGACTCTCGGCAGGCTGGATGGCCAATGACGACCTCCAGCTCGACGCCGGCGCCAATGTCGGCCTCCACGGGGCGCCCGATCTGCAACTCTATGTGGGCGTGTCGCGCCGCTTCTGACCTCCGTCATTGCGAGCGAAGCGAAGCAATCCAGCGCGGCCTGCGAGACCCGCTGGATTGCTTCGTCGCTACGCTCCTCGCAATGACCGGTGGATATGTTCCAGCCTCATCCCGGCCGGAAGCGGCGGCGGCGTTCCTCGATCTCGCAGCGGTAATGCGGCTTGATCTCGCGGTTGACATATTCGCCGGCCGAAGGCGCCGAAATCAGCCTCTGGTAGATGGCGATCGGCACGTCGAAATAGCGATAGCGGTCGCCGCCCTTGTACCAGAGGTCGAGGGTCGCCGCGGCCTCCGAATAGAGGGCACGTGTGATCGCGCTGGAGGCGAATTCGTGGACGTGAGTTTCGCTCACCGCCTCAGAGCCCCACATCCTCCAGCGAGAGCAAGGTCGCGTTGCCGCCGGCGCTGGTCGTGTCGGTGCTCGTCACCCGCTCGGCGCAGAAGCGGGGGAGATAATGGGGGCCGCCCGCCTTGGGCCCGGTGCCCGACAGGCCCTCGCCGCCGAAGGGCTGGGAGCCGACGATGGCCCCGATCATCGAGCGGTTGACGTAGAGGTTGCCGACCGCCGCCAGCTCCTCGACCGTCTCCGCGGCGCGGGCGATCCGGCTGTGCAGGCCCATGGTCAGGCCGAAGCCGGAGCGGTTGACCCGCTCCACCGTCTCGGCGAGCCGCCCCGACTTCCAGGTGGCGACGTGGAGAAGGGGGCCGAACCATTCCTTGCCGACGTCCTCGACCCGGTCGACCCGGATCAGCGTCGGCGGCACGTAGAGGCCCTGCTCCGGCGCCGGCACCGTCTTGATCCAGCGCGAGCGAGTCTCTTCGCGATGCGCCATCAGCCGGTCGAAGGAGCCCCGGTCGATCACCGGTCCGACGTCGGTGTCCGGGTCGCCCGGATCGCCGACGATGAGGGCGTCCATCGCTCCCGCCAGCATCTCCAGGGTCCGCTCGGCAATCTCCTCCTGGAGGAGGAGCACTCGAAGCGCCGAGCAGCGCTGGCCGGCCGAGCGGAAGGCCGAGGTGACGACGTCGACCACCACCTGCTCGGGGAGCGCGGTCGAATCGACGATCATCGCGTTGATCCCGCCGGTCTCGGCGATGAACGGGATGATCGGCCGCTCGTCGTCGTTGAGCAATTCGCGGGCGATACGCTTGGCGGTGGCGGTGGAGCCGGTGAAGGCGATGCCGGCGATTCGCCCGTCCTCGACCAGAGCCGCGCCCATGTCGGGTCCGCCGGGGGCGAGCACCAGCACGTCTTCCGGGATCCCGGCGCCGTGGGCGAGGCCGACGGCATAAGCGGCGATTTCGGGCGTCTGCGGCGCCGGCTTGGCGACGACCGAATTGCCCGCGACCAGGGCCGCCGCGACCTGTCCCAGGAAGATGGCGAGCGGGAAGTTCCAGGGCGCGATGCACACCCAGGCGCCGCGCCCGCCCATGCGCAGCACGTTGCGCTCGCCGGTCGGCCCTGGAAGCTCGAGAGGCTGCAGGCCCTTGCGCGCCTGCGCCGCGTAATAGCGGCAGAAGTCCGTCGCCTCGCGAACTTCGGCCAGGGCGTCCGCAATGGTCTTGCGCGCCTCCTGCACGCAGATCCGCATCAGCGCGTCCCGCTCCCGCTCGAGCAGGTCGGCGAGCCGCTCCAGGCAGGCCGAGCGCTCGTCGACGCCGCGCGAGTCCCAGGCGGGGAAGGCGGCGAGAGCTCGGGAGATCATGCCTTCGGCCTCGGCCTTGCACCGGGCGGAGCCCTCGCCGGTCGAGGTGACCGCCTCCTTCCCGTCATTCCCGCGAAAGCGGGAATCCCTGCTGGCGCCGAGCCCTTCACCGCCGCTGGATGGAGCCCCGCTTTCGCGGGGATGACGGACGGCGGCCGCCACCCGCGCCAATTCCTCGCGGTCGGCGAGATCCAGCCCCCGGCTGTTCGGGCGTTCCGGGGCGAACAGGTCGCCGGGCAGCGGGATGGCCGGATGGCGGGTCCCGCCGACGGCGGCGATCTTGGCCACCGGGTCGGCGATCAGATCGGCATCGGTGAGGCTTTCATCGGCGAGCTGGTGGACGAAGCTCGAATTGGCGCCGTTCTCGAGCAGCCGTCGGACGAGATAGGCGAGCAGGTCGCGATGCCCGCCGACGGGCGCGTAGATTCGGGTATGGTAGCCCTGCTCGCGCACCAGGGTCTCGTAGAGGCCCTCGCCCATGCCGTGCAGCCGCTGGAACTCGAAGTCGCGGCTCGCGCCGGCCCATTCGAGGATGGTGGCGACGGTCACCGCATTGTGGGTCGCGAAGGCGGGGAAGATGTTCTTCGCCGCAAGCATGTCGCGGGCGCAGGCGAGGTAGGAGACGTCGGTGGAGGCCTTGCGGGTGAAGAGCGGATAATCGGACAATCCCTGCTCCTGGGTGCGCTTGATCTCGCTGTCCCAATAGGCCCCCTTGACCAGCCGGACGGCGATCCGGCGGCCGGTCGCCGCGCCCACCGCATCGGCCCAGGCGATGGTCGGGCGGCATCTCTTGCCATAGGCCTGCACCGCCATGCCGAGGCCGTCCCAGCCCTTGAGCGAGGGCAGCCCCGCCACCGCCTCGATGATGTCGAGGCTCATCTCGAGCCGCTCGCTCTCCTCGGCGTCGACGGTGAAGGCGATTCCCGAATCCTTCGCCAGCACCGCCAGCGCCTCGACCTGCCCGATCAGCGAGGGAACGCAGCGTTCGTACTGCGCCACCTCGTAACGCGGGTGGAGGGCGGAGAGCTTGACCGAGATGCTGTGCCCCCGCTCCGCCACCTTGCCCACGGCGCGGATCGCGTCTTCGTAGGACCGGAAGTAGCGCTCGCCGTCCGGGAAGGTGCGCGCCGCCTCGCCGAGCATGTCGAAGCTGGCGGTAAAGCCGGCATTGTCGCGTTTCTCCATCCGGCGGATCGCTTCGTCGATGGTGCGGCCCATGACGAAGATCTCGCCCATCAGCCGCATCGCCGCGCCCACCGCCTGGCGGACGAACGGCTCGCCGGCGCGCGAGAGGAGGCGCTTGAGCGCACTCGCCTGGTCGCTCTCGCTGACCAAAGCACGGCCGATCACCAGGCCCCAGGTCGCCGAATTGACCAGGGTCGAATGCGACTTGCCCTTGTGCGAGCGCCAGTCGGCATTGCCGAGCTTGTCGGCGATCAGCTGGTCGGCGGTCTCCGGGTCGGGCACCCGCAGGAACGCCTCGGCGAGCGAGAGCAAGGCGATGCCTTCCGATGTGTTGAGCCGATATTCCTGAAGGAACTGGTTGACCCAGCCGGACGATTGGGCGGCGCGCAGCTCGCCGAGCATGGCCAGCGCCCTGGTCTCGACCCGCCCGCGCGAATCGGAGTCGAGGGAGGCATCGCGAAGCAGCGGCCTCAGCACTTCCGGCTCCGGCGCCCGGTGCAGCTTCCTCAGTTCGGCGCGCGCGGTTGCCGTAGCGTCCGCCATGTCGTTTCCTCGCGGGGCTTGAGTCTGGTGTCGCGGAGCCTCTAGACCGCCTCCATGCCCATCGCCAGCATCGAAGACATCAGCGCCAAAGTCGGCAGCGAGGTCGGGGTCTCCGACTGGATCCTGATCGACCAGGCCCGGATCGACGCCTTCGCGGGCATCACCGAGGATCCGCAATTCATCCATGTCGATCCGATCGCGGCGGCGAAGACTCCGTTCGGCGGCACGATCGCCCACGGCTTCCTCACTCTGTCGCTGCTCAGCCGAATGGCGGCGAATGCGATGTTGCGGCCGGAAGGCGTGAAGATGGGGGTCAATTACGGCTTCGAGCGGGTCCGCTTCATGGCCCCGGTGCGCTCGGGCAAGCGAGTCCGCGGTCGCTTCACGCTGGTCCGCTTCGAGGAGAAGAAGCCGGGCCAGTGGCAGTTCGTCCACAACGTGACGGTCGAGATCGAGGGCGAGGAGAAACCCGCCCTCGTCGCCGACTGGATCGGGCTTATATTCGTATGAGGGAGACCGGCCTCCCCTCCCTGCAAGGGAGGGGTTGGGGGTGGGTTCCGCCGAAGGCGGCCGAAACTCCGAAGCCCGAAAAGTCTCGCTCCGCTCGCCTACCCACCCCCATCCCCTCCCTTGCAGGGAGGGGAGCTGCCTAGGAGTTACCCATGGCCACCCGCGAAGCCGTCATCGTCTCAACCGCCCGCACCCCGATCGGCAAGGCATATCGCGGCGCGTTCAACGCGACTCCCTCGCCGACGCTCGCCAGCTTCGCGATCAAGGCGGCGGTCGAGCGCTCCGGGGTCGATCCCGCGGAGATTGACGACGTCGTCATGGGCGCGGCTCTGCAGCAGGGCGTGCAGACGACGATCGGCCGCACCGCGGCGCTGCGCTCGGGCCTCCCCGTCACCGTCGCCGGAATGTCGGTCGACCGCCAGTGCGCCTCTGGCCTGATGGCGATCGCGACCGCCGCCAAGCAGATCATCGTCGACCGCATGCCGATCTGCGTCGCCGGCGGAGTCGAGAGCATCTCGATGGTGCAGACGCCGGAGATGCGGGTCGGCCCGGACCCCGAGCTCCTCTCGATGCACAACGGCGTCTACATGCCGATGATCCAGACCGCCGAAGTGGTCGGCAAGCGCTACACGGTCAGCCGCGAGCGGCAGGACGCCTATGCCCTGCGCTCGCAGCAGCTCACCGCCAAAGGCCAGGCCGAGGGCAAGTTCGACGACGAGATCGTCCCCGTCACCGCCAGGATGATGGTCAAGAACAAGGAGACGGGCGAGACGTCGATGCAGGAGGTCACCCTCACCAAGGACGAGGGCAACCGCCCCCAGACGACGATCGAGGACCTCCAGAAGCTTCAGCCCGTGATGGGTCCCGAGGCGATGATCACCGCCGGCAACGCCTCGCAGCTGTCCGACGGCGCCTCGGCCTGCGTGCTGATGGAGGCGGGCCTCGCCTCCGAGCGCGGCCTGAAGCCGCTCGGCCGCTATGTTGGAATGGCGGTGGCCGGCACCGATCCCGACGAGATGGGCATCGGCCCGGTCTTCGCCGTCCCCAAGCTGCTCGACCGCTTCGGCCTCAAGGTCGACGATATCGGCCTGTGGGAGCTCAACGAGGCCTTCGCCGTCCAGGTCCTCTACTGCCAGGACCGGCTCGGAATCCCCGACGAGCGCCTCAACGTCGACGGCGGCTCGATCTCGATCGGTCACCCCTACGGCATGTCGGGCGCCCGGATGACCGGCCACGCTCTGATCGAGGGCAGGCGCCGCGGCGTCAAATGGGTGGTGGTGACGATGTGCGTCGGCGGCGGCATGGGCGCGGCCGGCCTGTTCGAGGTCCTGTAGGCGCCACGTCATCCCAGCGAAAGCTGGGATCCCGGCGGGTGAAAGGCCGCCACGTCATCCCAGCGAAAGCTGGGATCCCGGCGGGGGAAAGGCGTCGACGCCTCCACCCCCTGGGGCCCCGGCCTTCGCCGGGGCGACGGCTCAGGGCTTCAGATAAAGCGCCGCCTCGGCCGCCCGGCGCCTCGTCAGCCCCGCCATCACCTTCCTGTTCGCCTTGTTCCATTTGGCGAACTCGGCGGCGGCGCCCTTGAAGTCGCCGGCCTTGTGCTTCTTGAGGAGAGTGCTGGCGCCGAGGTTGCCGGCGCCCAGATTGTAGGCGAAGCTGACCATCGCGTCGAACTGGTGCTGGGTCGTCGGGATGCTGCCGATCAGCTTGGCGACGCTGGCGCCGAACTGGTTCAGATGGTCGACGAAGCGGTCGTCGCACTGCTGCTGGGTCCAGACCAGGCCTTTCTTGATGTCGGCGCCGGTCGAGCCCCAGCCGATCGTCCATGGATCGCCGCCGGTAGCCGGGTCCGGATAGGCCGCGAAGCTGCCGTTGGGCTGTTTCTTCGCACAGCCTTCGAATTGCTGGACGAGCTTTATGCAGTCCGGGCCTGGTGTCATTGCCTATCCCCCCATCGGCGCCACAGCGAGTCGCGCGTGTGGATGATGATCCGGTTTTCGGATTGTCTCAAGCGCTCGGCACGGGCCGCCGCCGAAGGCCTGCAACCCGCCGCGCTTTCCCCCGTTGTCGTCTCGAAACGAAGGGAGGACCGTCAATGCCTGTTTCCAACCTGACGCTCGTCGAGCGAATCGCGCGGGTGCTTGCCGGCCGCGCGCACAGCATCAATGCCGAGGGCGACGATCCCTCGGCCGGGCCGAACGTCGACGAGACCTGGCATGAGCATGTTCAGGAGGCGCTCTCGATCCTGCGCACGATGCGCGAGCCGGATCAGGTGATGGCGGCCGCCGGGGACGCGCAAGTCTGGGAACGGATGGTCGAGGCGGCACTCAACGTCGAACGCGCCGTGGGGAGCGCTTAGTGAATCCGTCTTTGCGAGCGAAGCGAAGCAATCCAGCCGCAGCGGCGGAGGCGTGTAGGTTGCGTCGTCACTTCGCTTCCTCGCAATGACGGAGGCTAGTCGGCGTATTTCGGCACCCCCGCAAATCCGCCCGCCGCCCTCAGCGCGTCGGCGTCCATGAGCTTGCCGTCCATCATCACGACGCGCGTGTGCCTGAGGTCGCCGATGCGCTTCGACGGATCGCCGTCGACGAGCACGAGGTCGGCGGCCTTGCCGACGGCGATCGAGCCGGTGCTGCCGTCCACGCCGACGAGCCGCGCCGGGGCGATCGTCGCCGCCGCGAGCGCCTCGGCGGGGGTGAAGCCGGCGTCGGCGACGTAGAGCTCGAGCTCGCGGACCAGCTCCATGCCGCTTCCGTCGGTTCCGGCGACGATCGGGATTCCCGCTTTGTGCATCGCGCCGACGAGGCCGGCGAGCTTGCGGTAGCTGGCCCGCCAGTCGGCCCGGGTCAGGCCGGCCGGAACGGCGAAGCCGCCCTGGCGGAAGCTTCGCTCCGTGGCGGGCGGCAGGGTGCCGACGAACGGCGCATAGGCCGGCGAAAGGTCGCCATTTTCGGGCACGAACAGGCTCTCGGCGACGACCAGGGTCGGATCGGCGGCGGTGTTGTGCCGGACCATCGTCGCGATCAGCGTCCGGATCGCCTCGCCCTCGAGGTCGACGTCCTTGGCATAGCGGCCGGGCCCCTGGAATCGCTGGATGCCGTTGGAATGGGCGACAACGTCGTCCGGCATCGCCTGCATCATCATGAAGTAGATGTGGGTGATCTCGTCATAGCCGGCATTGATCGCGTCGACGGTCCGCATCCCGGCCGGCAGATGGCCGTGGACGTGGAGCCCGAGCCGGTGCGCCTCGGCGGCGGCCGCCGGCAGCCAGGCCGGGTTGAACGTCCCGTAGAACTTGACCCCCGTCAGGCCTTGCGCCTTGGCCCGCCGGACGGCGGCGATCGCCTCGTCCTGCGAGGTGGCGACTTCGGCGACCTGGGCGGTGTTGGGGCCTTTGCCGTCGATCAGCATCGAGGCGTAGACGTGGGGGCTGAGCAGGTCGCCCTTCGCCCGCCGCTCCCGCCGGGCCAGGGTCAGCGGGATGATGTTGCCGGGATCGCGCGCCGAGGTGATTCCGAGCGAGAGCAGCATCGGTCCGCTGCTGTCGTCGCCGAAATGCATGTGCGAGTCCCACAGGCCCGGGACCAGGGTCTTGCCGCGGCCGTCGAAAGTTTGAGCTCCGGCGGGAACCCGGACGCTCGCGGCGGGGCCGACGGCGATGATCGTGCCTTTGTCGACCACCACCGTCTGATCCTCGGCGAAGCGGCTGCCGTCGAGGAAGGCGCGGACGTGGGTGAAGGCGACCGGGCCGGTGGGACTCTTCGCCAGGCGCCGCGCCAGCACCGGCGAGCGAGCGGCGAGCGCCTCGTCCTGCGCATGCTCGAGCACCGGCTCGGCCTCCTCATAGCCGGCGGGGAGGGTGGAAAGGGCGCCGACCGAGGCGAAGAACTTGCCGTCCTCGGTCGCCCAGATCGGGATCGCCGAGTTGCTGATGCCGGTGAGCGCGTAGGCGATCACCTTCTTCCTCGCCGCGCCGGATCCCACCGTCGCGGTGGTGAGCGGCTCCAGCCGTGCCCGTCCGCCCGGAAGCAAGGCGAGGCTGTGGTCGGGGGCGGCGATCAGCCGTTCGAGCACGTCGTTGAAATTGCGCACTCCGGGTCCGGCGCCGAGGTAGAAAGCGGGGGCGGAATAAGCGGCGCTGCCGCCGTCGATCGGCGATTTCCAAACCGCCTTGCCGCCGGCGACGCTGAACGTCTCGCCGACATCGCCTTGCGGGCTGACCCCGCGCAGAACGTAGTTCGAAAGCATGCCGTCGGCGCCATAGCGGCTGGCCTCGTCCACCTCCCAGACCTGCCCGCGCAGGATGAGGCTGAAGCGGCCCATCCGGGTGCCGTCGGCGGCCGTCCACTCATGCGCCTCGCCATGCTTGCCGGCGGTTGACATGATCACATAATGCAGTGCGTCGGCAGGCGGTTTGGCGAGATCGCCGACCGGCGTCTGCGCCCATGAAGCGGCGGCGCTCAGCGCCAGCCCGAGTGCGAGTATCCAGCGCATCGCCTGCCTCCCCTGCAAGGCCGGAAGGCTAGGCGCGGGCGCGGGCGAGTTCAATCGGCCCATATTGCGAAAGGCCGCCCCTCGCGGGACGGCCTTTCCATTGTCAGCCGGAAAATGCGGCCTCAAGTCTTCAGGCGCGAACCCCCGTGGAGGCTGCGCTCACCCGACCCGCCGCACGCGGCATATGACAATGAGACATCAGACCACCTCCTTTCCGTTGTTGAACGATGGGAAGGAGATGGTGGAGAGCGGAGAAAGTTCAAGAGTGTCAGCGGGTTATCGTCATTCCGGCGAAAGCCGGAACCCATGAACACCGTCGCTTGAAGTCGGCAATGCCCGTGCTCATGGGTGCCGGATCAAGTCCGGCATGACGGCCGGTTCAATAAGGCGGGCGGTCGAGCCCCGCCGGGCTCTTCGTGAAGATCTCGCAGCCGTCCTCGGTGATTCCGACGCTGTGCTCGAACTGGGCAGAGAGCGAGCGGTCGCGGGTGACGGCCGTCCAGCCATCCTCGAGCAATTTCACGCCGGGCTTGCCGATGTTGATCATCGGCTCGATGGTGAAGAACATGCCCGGGCGAAGCTCCGGGCCCGTCCCCGGGCGGCCGGCGTGGACGACCTCGGGCGCGTCGTGGAACAGGCGGCCGACGCCGTGGCCGCAGAAATCGCGGACCACTCCGTAGCGGTGCTTTTCCGCATGGACCTGGATGGCGTGGCCGACGTCACCGAGGAAGTTGCCGGGCCGCGCCTGCTCGATGCCGATCATCATGCATTCGTAGGTGATGTCGACCAGCCGCCGCGCCTTGATCGGAACCTCGCCGACCAGGAACATCCGGCTGGTGTCGCCGTGCCAGCCGTCGACGATGATGGTGACGTCGATATTGACGATGTCGCCGTCCCTGAGCGTGCGGTCGCCCGGAATGCCGTGGCAGACGACATGGTTGATCGAGGTGCAGCAGCTGCCGGTGAAGCCCCGATAGCCGAGGGTCGCGGGCACTCCGCCGCGCTCGATCATCTCGCGATAGACGATGTCGTCGATCGCCTGGGTGGTGACGCCCGGGAGGATATGGGGGACGAGCGAGTCGAGCACCTCGGCGGCCGCTCGGCCGGCGCGGCGCATGCCTTCGAAGCCCTCGGGGCCGTGGAGCTTGATCGCCCCGCTGCGGCCGATCAGCTCGGTCCCGGCCACTGCCTGATATTGAGTCATGGGGCGGAATATAGGCGTGGCGGATGAAGATTGCACGACCCGCCGCCCTCGACTGGTTTCAGGATCCGGCCCTCGGCCCCCGGGCGCGGCTCGTCGCCGGATGCTGAAACCGGTTCAGCATGACGGAGGGAGTCGCTAAGGCCCCGCCATGGCCTCAGAGCGAATCTGGACCGCGGGTCTCCTCGTCATCGGCGACGAGATCCTGTCCGGCCGCACCCAGGACAAGAACGTCGCCCAGATCGGCGGCTGGCTGAACCTCCAGGGTATCCGCCTCAACGAGGTGCGGGTGGTGCCGGACGTGATCGAGCGCATCGCCGCCGGGGTCAACGCGCTGAGGGCCGAGAACGACTATCTGTTCACCACCGGCGGCATCGGCCCGACCCACGACGACATCACCGTCGACGCCATCGCCCACGCGCTCGGAGTGCCGGTCGTCGTCCATCCCAAAGCGAGGGCGATGCTCGAAGCTTATCATGCAACCCGAGGCGGAGCGACCGAGGCGCGCCTGCGCATGGCGCGGGTGCCCGAGGGCGCGGACCTGATCGAGAATCGGATGTCGGGCGCCCCCGGAATCCGCCTCGGCAACATCTTCATCCTCGCCGGCGTGCCGCACATCGCCACCCTGATGCTCGAAGCTCTGTCCGGCACGATCGAGGGCGGCAAGCCGCTCCTTTCCCGCACGGTCGGCTGCTGGGTTCCCGAAAGCGAGGTGGCGGAGCTGCTGGCGGAGGTCGAGCGGGCCCATGAAGGCTGCCAGATCGGCTCATACCCTTTCTTCCGCGAAGGCCGGGTCGGCGCCAATTTCGTCATCCGCTCGACCGACGCCGCGGCGCTCGCCATCTGCGAGGCGGACCTGGCCGGGAGGCTCGAGGACGCGGGACGGCAGATCGTAAGGGAAGGGATTTAAGCGAAGCCCGCACAAGACGAAAAAATTTTTCGCGGCTGCCAAATCGGCCGGATGGCCCATAAAATAAGGCTCAAAGGCTTGCTCGCGATGCGCCGGCTGTCGCTGCTGAGCCTTGCTGCCGCTTGCCAATATGTTCGGGAGTATTAGCTGGACTGTGTCCGATGCGAATCGGATGCTGGATGCCCGGTCCAACGGGCGGAAAGCAGCGGACTAGGAGGGCGACTGCTGAATCGGGAACGCAGGCTGTTCCCGTCCAAAGGGACCAGTCGGCGCTTACGTCCTCCTAGCCCGCGCTTTTGCGCCACGCGCCAGACCACGACGGCAAGACGTCGACGCCATTGGAGCATCTGGAGCGGGCGAAGGGAATCGAACCCTCGTCGTAAGCTTGGGAAGCTTCTGCTCTGCCATTGAGCTACGCCCGCTAAAGCACGGTTTTCCGCCATTTCCGGCGGGAGCCGGGTCCGGCATTCCAACGATCCGCCGTTGGAATTCCAACGGCTGGTCGGGAACAGCGCTCCCATAAGGGGTATGCGAGCGCCCGTCCAGCCGTTGGGATCAACGCGCCGGTGCGTCCTGCGGCCGGTCCGCAATCGCTTCGGGAAAGTCGATCGCGGCGAGGAAATCGGCCATCGCCTCGGCGACCTGGTCGGCCGGCCAGATCGGCAGGCACTGGACCGGACCCTTTACGGCTTTAGTCAAGCATAAGAGTCAGTTTAACAAATATCGAAATTCGCCTATTTACGTTTCGATCCTTGAAGCATATCGCCTGACCTTTGCCCTGCCACTCGAAGAAGGCGACGCCCTGCTCATTGGGCGGGACGAACCTGAAGGGGGGCGGGTTGCCGGTCGGGCGCTGATGTTCCATTTCCGTTCCCATGCGAATCGCGTTGGACGAATTGCGGGATAGCGCTCTCGCCGCGCTCGAGGAAGTGGCGACGGCGGCCGAGGCGGGGCCGGTGCCGAAGTCGAGCCAGCTTCGCTTCCTGCTCGCCTTCCTCGCCCAATATGCCGAGGAGCGCTGGCCCTTCGACGCTTTCTGGAAGGCGGCGACCAACCCCGCGATCAGCGCCGTCGACGCTCACCTTTTCGGCCGCCGCCAGTCGCTCAACGCCGCCGCCGCCGGGATCTACGTCCAGCTCGGCCTCAAGCGGCCTTAGCTGCCCTCTCCGCCTGCTCCTCGCCGTGCCGGAAGAGCGTCTCGACGTTCAATAGGAAGTCGGACGCTTGCTCGACCGGCATGGCGAACATGGCGCGCTCGACCCGGTCGAAATCGATGCTGAGGAAGTCGGCCGGGTCAAGCGTTCCGTTGAAGTGAACGCGGCCATTGTCGGCCACATCCACCCACCATCTCAGCTGACTTCTCATCCCCGCTTCTCCTCGGCCTCAGGCGGCCCTAGCCCTGCCCGTCCTCATCCACGGTGGTCCGCAGATCATCTAGCGCAGCCCGCCCGTTGGCCAGCGCTCGCTCCGGTGTGCCGCCATGGTTGAGCACCTCGGCGATGGCGCCGTACACTTTGGCACTACCGTCCCATGCGTTATACGGTCGCGATTGTTGCACTTCCTTCATAGCTCAACCCTTACTTCGGCCCGAGGCAAAGTAGTACTTTGCCTCGCATGCGACAGCGCGATCGCCCGTGCCGCCATTCCCGTCGTCCGCGGCATGTAGGTGTCGAGGATGCGCTTGGTCTCGTCGAGATCGTGGCCGGTGATCGCGGCGATGAGGTGGTCGGGGATGCCGAGCTCGCCCATGACGACGACGGCGGTTCGGCGGAAGTCGCGATACTGGAGCTCGGCGATCTCGCGGGCGAGCTCGGCCGACAGATCGTCGCCGGCCGCCTCGAGGCGCTCGATCGTCGCGGCTCGAAGCTCGGCGAAGCGGCGGATGAAGCGGCGCTGGCCGGCCTTGAGGTCCGGAGCGGTCCAGGGCCGCGGCTGCCAGCCCTTCGCCGCCCAGTGGCCCTCCGGCGGAGCCTGGCGGTCGACCAGGAGGGTCGTGCAGCCGCAGGCGCGGGCGCGGGCGATCGAGGCCTCGACCCGGGCGCGGACGGCGCCGACGATCGGCACCTCGACCCAGCGCTTGCCCTTGGACTGGCGGACCCGGATGCCGCGGACGTCGCCCGGCAAATAGCCGGGCTGGCCTGCCGTGGCCGGAACCGGCACGGCCGACAGCGACGCGTAGACGTCGGCATCCATCTTGTACGCCGGGATCTCGACATATTGCGACTGGACGAGGCGGAGCAGGTCCGACTCGCGCTGGCCGATCGAGTAAGCGAGGTCGATGGCGACGGCCATGTCGGGGTCGGCCTGCGCCGTCTCGATCAGCGCCTCGCGGGCCGGCTCCCACCAGATCAGCTCGCGCTTGTCGGGAGAGGCGAGGCCGAAATCGGCGAACGGGTTCGAGCCCTTCGGGATGAGGCGGCTCTGCTCCGCATAGGTGAACAAGGTCCGTCCGACCCGAAGCGTCGCATGGGCGGCGGTGTGGCAGACCTGGCCATCATAGCGGCCGCCGATGCGCGGCTTCATCAGCTCGTCGCGAAGCACCGCCACACGCTCCGGAGTGATGGCGGCGATCGGGACGTCGCCGGCGGCGCGGTGGCGGGCCCAGGCGAGGATCTTGCGGAGCTTCGAGGCATATTCGCCGCGGGTGCTCGCGGCGATGAACTTGCCCGGCTCCTCGACGCTCGGCCAGCCGGCCGCCTTGTAGCGATCGACGATCTCGGCGACGGTGACCTGGCGGACGATCGCGCGCACCGCCGCCGGCCTCGCCCCGCCTTCCTTCCAGAGGGCGACCTCCTCGTTGCGCCGGCGGGCCCGCTCGAAGGCGGAGTCGCGGTCGGGGCCGTACGCCACGCCGGTCCATCCCGCCTTCTTGAGCGCCGCCGAAGGCTCCCAGAACCAGGACGTGCGGCCGCTTTTGCTGGTCTTCGAGCGGAGGTAGGGGATGGTTTCGGTAGCCATGGGCGGTGGCCTTTCGGGGTGTGACGCTAGGCCGGGGCGGAGTCCGGGTCAACCGTCCGGGACGCGAGGTGGAGCAAGGTGTCGACGTGGCACCATCGGCTGCTGAGAGGGCACCAGCATTGCAGGTCGCGGCCGGCGAGGCCGGGCAAGGCGTCGAGGACCCGAGTGCGAAGGCGGGCCAGGGCATCGACCTCGGCCGGGCCGAAGCCGAGTCGTTCCAGGCCGAGCGCCGCGAGGCTTCCGGAGAGCCAGCCGGCATGGAGCTTGACGCTGCGGGCATGGCCGAAAAGCCTCGCGGAGAAGGGGTTGCCGAGCAGGCTCGGCCGGCCGGCATAGATCGCCCCGGCCGGGGTGCGGCTGCCGCGTTTGCGGGACCGCTGCAACCTTCGGCCCCGCGAGGGCGTGATCGAGGGGGCTTCGCCCCCTCGATCCGGAGACGGCTCAAGCACGGCCGTAGCCGTCGCCGTAGCCGTCGCCGTCGCCGTAGCCGTAGCCGTCGCCGTCGCCGTCGCCGTCGCCGTCGCCGTAGCCGTAGCCGTCGCCGTCGCCGTCGCCGTCGCCGTCGCCGTAGCCGTCGCCGCCCTGCTTGAGGATCAGCCGTTCCATTTGGCCGGATCCACGGGAAGGATCGCGATCAGCGCGCTCAGGGGTGCCTTGACGTCGGACGCGTCGCCCAGTTTCGTGCCGCTCTGCGGGCCCTCGTTGGCAAGTTGCGCGAGGTGTTTCTGGGTTCCCCAGCGAATGATCGATCGAGCGCCGCCGATCCGGATCCAGCGATCGTCCGTGGCGACGTCGCCGACGAAGACGAAGCCGCGTTCGAGCACGGCGATCGCGCGGCCGTGGGTTTCGGGTTTGGACATGCTCTTCTCCTCTTGCCGCTCCCGGTGGAGCGATTGCGGGCGGCGGGTCCATTCACAAAGAAACCCGCCGCCCGACCCGGCAACCTTGCCGGATCTCTCAAGCTGCGCGCGCGGGTTCGGCGAAGCCGAGCCGCTCGGCGCAGAAACGATAATGGTTCCAGATCCCGGCGGCCCAGGCGTCGCCGGCGGCGACGTCGGCGTAGAAGCCGGCCATGGCCGGGCGGGCGGCGGGGTCGCCGCGGGCGAGAGCGTCGCGCTCCCAGGCCCAGGCCCGCCATTGCCAGCCGCGCAGGACTCCGCGGCGCCCGTCGCTGGCGAGGAAATGCGGCGGCTCGAGGCCGGCGACGAGATCGTCGGCGAAGGCGAAGCGGACCCAGTAATGGAAATGGACGGAGTCGAGCTGCTCGAGGCGCCGGGCCGCGGTGGCGCGGTCGAGCGGGTCGACGTGGCTGTCGATCCTCTTCGGCCAGCGGTTGCGGCGGATGGCGATCTCCCGGCGCAGCTCGCGCACCTTGGCCTCCCAGGCGAAAGCGGCGGGCTCGCCGGCCGGCCGGCCGCGAAGGTCGGCGGCGACGTCGGCGAGCAAAGCGATGTGGCGCTCGGCCTCGTCGACGCGCATCTTGCCTCGCTCGACCTGGCGCCGGTAGAAAACGGAGCGGTCGGCGAGCGTCTGCTCGACCTCGGCCAGCATCTCCTCCTCCGGCACCGAGTGGGGCGGCCGCACCGACAGGTCCGACATGAGCGAAAAGTCGAAGTCGAGGGGCTTCAGGGTCATGAGGCTTTTCGGTAGAGCGGCTGGCGATCATAAGTGAGGGCGCTTCCTGTCACGCCCGCTTTGTGGAAGCCGCGGGCGCGCAGAAGCCGGGATATCGAGTCGCCGGCGGCTCGCCCGCTCATGCACTGGCGGACGAACTCCGCCTTTTCGAACAACTCGTCGTCGCCATCGTCCACACCGGAGTGACCGACAAGCTCGGAGGCCGCCTTGTCCACCGCTGCGACGGCCTGGATGAGCCCGGTCTCATCTCGTTCACCCAGCCATTCGCCGAGCATCTGGTCGGCGAGCGCCCAATAGCGACCATTCTTCACAATGCGCCGCGTCATGTGGGTTCCTTAGGCGGCGCTTCGCCGCGGTCGATTTCGGGGAAGAGGCCGTGGGACAGGCCGAGCGTGTAGGCCGCGGCGACGGGAATCTGCTCGCCGCGCGCGGCCTTGAGGTCCGCCCAGGCGCGATCGAGCAGCGCGAGCTTGCCGGCGCGGGTCATGCGGCCATCCGGATGGAGACGAGGACGATGGCCTTGCCCCCGCCGGGAACCATGTCGACCTCGATCCGGTCCCAGCCGCCGAGCGCCGCTCGGACGGCGTGGATCTCGCATTTGTCGACTCGGATCCACAGGCTCGTGCCCTCAAGCCGTACCTTGACGATCTGGGCGGAGTGAAGCTTTTGAGCGGCGGTGCGGGTTTCGGTCATGCCGCCTCTCTCGCGTTGACGCCGTACGCGGCCAGGATCACACCCTTCAGAGCATCTATCCGTTGCTGGCCGCCAGTGAGGAGGTGCAGCTGCGCCCGAACGCTCCACTTAGCGGGGCTGGCCCCGGCGAGCGTCTCCGCCAGCACTGCCTGTCGGAATGGCTGCGGCGGTTGCGCATGGATCTTCAGCAATGCGCCGAGTAGCGCTCCGCTATTGTCGATTACCTGGTCGGCGAAGGCGGTGCCGATCGTCTCCAGCGCGGCCGCTAGAACTCTCGCACCGAAATTGCGATAGGCGGCGCGAAGCCCACGAACGTGCGCGAGCTCGCCGGCGGCGTACCATTTCACAGCCTTCTCGCGGGCCAGACGCAGGCCCGCGTGGCTGACCATAGTGGCGATGGCGACCGCCTCCTCCTCGCCCGCGGCTTGGGCGGCGTGGAAATCCTCGAGGGCATTGATCGGCCGGCGGGCTCGGTTCGCCGCGATGAACAAGGTCGCTTCGTCGGCGGCGCTGGCGCGACGTGTGATGCAGCAAGGCATGGCATCAATGTCGCCGCGCAGACGCGCGGCAGCCAGCCGGTGCTGACCGTCGACCACGAACAGGCTGTCGTCAGGCCTGCGCGACACGGCGATCGTCATGCACAGGTCCCAATTCCAGCCCCGAGCGATCACGGCGATGAGCCTGCGCGAGGCGGAGTTCTCGATGGACCTCTGATACGCCGGGTCGATGCTTAGTTCGGCCAGCGGAACCCACTCGATCGAGGGCCGGCGGCCCTGGGGGGGGGCGAAGTCGGGCTTCTTCTCGGACATTATCTTTCCTCCCGGCCGCCGGCGTCGATCAGGATGCACAAAGCGGGGCGTTCGCGGTGACAGCAGGCTTTGCCGCCATGAGTGGCCTCGAGCTCGAGACGGCGGGCGGCGAAGGCGGCGGCGGCCTCGCCCGGCGCGGCGGCCGGCGGCGCCGGGCCGGGCTCGTCCGGACCGAAATCGGGGGGCGGCGCGGCCGCGATCGCGGCGGCGGCCTCGGGGCAGCCGCAGGGCTCGAGCCCGCAGCGCTCGCAGCTTTCGTCCTGGCGCCGGGCGAGCGAGGCGCTCATTGGGCGGGTCCTTCATCGCCGGGCGCCGGGGAAGGCTGGCTGTTCGCGGCCGCCTCTTCGGCCCGATCCCGCTCAAAGTCTCTCTCGTCCGCCTCCTCGACCCTGCAGCCGGTCTTGTGAGCGAAGTCACCGATCCCGGCGCCGCAGGAGCAACTGGCCATGACGCTCATGGCTTTTGGCCGGTGGATGGGGAGGCGAGAGCTTCGGCGCACTCCGTCAACAGCAGCCGAATGCTTTCCGAGTGCATGGCTTCCGGCTTGGCATGCTCTTTACACCGGCGAATGAGGTGTTCTCGATCGGTCATTGGGCAGCCCTTGTGACGGAGGCGCGGCCCGCGATGTACGCTCGAACCCGGCCGGCGATATCGGGCAACTCGTCGTAGGCTCCGGCACGACATTTCGCTGCCACGTCCGCCGGGATATGCGGGCGCGCCGTCCAGTCCTCGCGAGCCCAAAGTACGGCTTCCCGCTCTACCGCCTCCTCCCCTACTGGAGCCGGGGTGGCGAGGGCTTTTGGTCCGTGCGTCATTGGTGGCCGACCTCTGGCAGCTCGACGACGTCAAAGATCCTGTCGTCGCCATAGGTTCGCCAGACAAAGCCCATGATGTTGCCGACCGCCTCGGCGAACGAGGGAAGGGCCGCGCTGCAAAATGCCGCGACACCTTCGTCTGACAGCCAGACTTCGTATTCCAAGGGCCCCGAAAAGTGGCGCTCGCTCGCTTCCGTGACGCGCCTAATCTCAGCGTACCAGCCACTGGGCAGTACAATCGCGAAGTGCTCGCGCGCGCTGGGCGAGCTCTTGGCCGTCCAGTCTCTAAGCGCGGCCTTCGTCCTGACGGCAGCCCGGCCTTCGCGCAGGAACCGGGCCACTGTTGAGAAGCTCAACCCAGTCTCGCTCGCCACGTCGCGCGTCGTGAAGCCCTTGCGATCCATTGCCGCCCGCAGCCGCTCGATCAGCTCCGCCCGCTCCCCTACTGGAGGGGGTGGAGTGGGGCGGGTGTTCCATGCCGAGCGGCTGAATTGCTGTCCGGCGAGGGGGCAATTGCTGTCCCAAGAGTGCGCGAAGCGGTCATCCATCCCGAGAATGCGGCTGGGGACTTCTGCGCACCACGGGCAGGCCAGCAATTCGGTCTTATCTGGCAATGGAGGTCCCCTTGCGGAGCGTCCGGGGGCGATATTCGCCGCACCAGTCCGAGGCTTTCGCGTCGGGCCAGCCCGGGCCGGTCCAGCGGGCGCTGGACGAGCGGTGGATGACCATGATCGGAGGCATCCTCCGGCATTCATGGTCGGCATAATGCCGGTCGGATTTCTCCCAATATTTGCAGCTGGAGCAGGTCGCGCTCATGGCCCGCCCGCCTCGAGATAGAGCGCCGCCTCGGCGGAGCGGCGGCGGGTGAGGCCGGCCATGACCTTCTTGTTCGCCTTGTTCCATTTGGCGAACTCGGCGGCGGCGGCGGCGAAATCGCCGGCCTTGTGGCGCCTGAGCAGGGTGCTCGAGGCGAGGTTGCCGGGGCCGAGATTGTAGGCGAAGCTGACCAGGGCATCGAACTGGCTCTGGGTCGTCGGAGCGTCGCCGAGCAGCTTCGCCACCTTGCCGGCGAACTCGCCGAGATGGGCGACGAAGCGGTCGTCGCATTGCTTCTGGTCCCAGATCGTGCCGGGCCTGACGTCGGGGCCGGTCGAGCCCCAGCCGATCGTCCAGGGATCGCCCCCGCTCGCCGGATCCGGATAGGCTTCGAAGCGGCCGTCACGGCGCTCCCTGGCGCAGCCTTCGAACTTCTGGACGATCTCGACACAGCGCAGGCTCGGCCGAAGCCCGGGCGACACGGCGGCGGGGAACGGGCCGGCCTGCGGGGCCGGGGCCGGTCGATCGTCGCGATCGTCGGGCACTCCGGCCAAATCGAGCACTCGGTTCATCTCGCGGATCCGGGCCGGCGTGAGGCCGCCCTTGCCGAGCCAGGGACGGACCGCGCCGAAGATCGCGGCGCGCGGGCGAAGCGGGTTGAAGCCGATCACTGTTCTCGCCCCGCGGCCGGAGACGATGCGGCGGCGCGGCCTCTCGGATCGGCCGCGCCGCCGGCGCCAGGCTGCGAAGGGAGACTCGCAGCGGGACGCCTTACGATTTCGACCATGCCCGCGCCGGCGGTGCGCGAGGCGAGGTAGCGGGCCGAGGAGCGGGCGATCATGGCTTGCGCTCCAAAGTGGTACTATGGAGCGGCCTGAATTCGCCGCACCATTCGTCCTGGTGGACGTTCGGCCACACGCCGTTCTGAAAGCGCGTTATATCGGCCGTCATCCTGGGCGGATCTTCGCCATATTGCGCCTCCTGCTTGAAATGGGCGCTGAAGTTGAACTGGGGCGGAAGGCGGCGGCAATCGCCGTAGCGGTGACCAGCTTCCTGCTTGTCGAAATATCGGCACGCGGCGCACCTGGCCTGCCCGGCTTCGGGAGCAGAGCGAAGCGCGCCCGGAGACGTTTCGTTCATGCCGACCACCCCTGGCCGCTAATCTCGCGCCGGACCTCGCGGCCGGTGCCGGAATCGGGGGCGGCGCCGCCGCCGGCGGGCGCGGCGGGGGCGAGGCCGGCGGCGTCGTCGCCGGCGCGGCGGATCGCGGCGCGCGGCCGGGGCGGCGAGGCCGCGGCGCGCGGGCCGCGGAGGCGGTCGACGGCGCGGGTCAAGACGATCGACTCATGACTTGCGGCCGAGGCCGACGGCGCGACCGTCGAGGGCGGCGGCATAATGGGCGGCGAGGGCGGCGCTGGCGCTCTCGAGCACCTGCGCGGGCAAGGCGGCGGAGGGCTGGCCGGTGAACCACAGGTCGACCGCCTCGAGGTTCCAGCGGGCGCGCGTCGTCAATTCGTCGACCTTGACCGGCTTGCGGCCGGGGCCGCAGTCGAACAGGATGATCGGAGGCGGGAAGCCGGCCTTGTCGATCCAGGCCCGGATCTGGCGCAGGATCCACGCCGGGCTTCGCTCGCGAAAGCCGCCGCGCCCGGCAATGTACCAGGCGCTGCAGCTCCGGCTGCCCGGCCGCAGGTCGCATTCGGCCTGGGGGATGGACATCAGACCGCGAGGCCCATGTGGCGGGCGGAGCCGGACGTTCGGGTCCTGATGAAGTTGAGGAACTCCGGAACGTGGCGGCCCTCCACATTGAGGGTGACCGTCGAGCCGGCGAGGTCCTCGACCAGCACGACGTGGCGCCGGTTTGGATGGTCGAGGATCAACCATTCCCCGGGACTCAATTCCCTCCGGGGGACCGTGCGGCCGGAGGCTCCCCCGGAGCCTCCTTTCCCGCACGGTTCCCCACCCGCCGCGTTGGGGGCTTGGTCACTCTCCCGTGGGTCAGGAGGGTCGCGGTCGCGGCGGGCGGAGTCGGGAAGGGGCATGACGGCCTCCGAAGGTGTCTTCGGGGCCTGTTTATTTCCGTTTTGGCTACGCCGTCAAGCCGCTAATTTCCGTTTTGGATATCCTTCGGTTACTCGTCGTAGCTCGGAAGCATGATGTGCGAGCTAACCGCGTCTGGTAGGACGTAGAAGGTGAACAGCCAGAGCACGCCGTAGCTGCCGAGATAAACGCCGAGCGCGGTCCAGCCTCGCCATCGCTTTGCAATCAGGTGCTGCCACGGATTGTAAATCACGAGGGCCATCGGGCCCAAGTACCATGCGAAGCTCATCACCACGATGGCAATGAATAACAGAGCGCCCTCGGCAAATGAGATGACGGCGTTCACGCCGCCTCGGGGAACAGCCTCCGGATCTCCTCGGGAGAGAGCAGCGCTTGGATCATCGCGAAGATCTGCCGGCGTTGCGTCTCGTCGGCCGAACGGAACAGCAGGACCAGGGCGCGCTCCGCGTCGCCGAGATGGTTGGGGTTCTGCTCGATCGGGAGGAGGTCCGGCGGTGCGCAGTCCAGCAGCGGCGCCAAGCGCAACATCCAATGCTGGTCGAGGCGGCGTGCGCCGTTCTCCAGCTTATTGAGCGCGGACGGCGTAACGTTCGCGAGTCGCGCGAGCTCGGCCTGGGACAGGCCTTTTCTTTCGCGCAGCTCACGAACCCGGTTGGGCGGGGCATCGTCGTTAGCCACCCCGTTAAGATAGCCGGTTCGCCTCATTTCCAAATTGGCATATTGCCACAATGGTAAGCGACAGGATAGCCAGTTTGGAAATGTTCGTTTCTGAACTGGAACCACCCCGTGAAACAGAAGGCATGGCGCGACGAGACCAGCCGATCCCTTAAGCACCTCGCCGAGGAGCTTGGGACGGACGTCTCGACGGTGTTCCGTTGGGAGCTGGAAGAGGGGCACTCCGATAAACGCATTCCGACCCGCGGTTTCATGCGCCGCCTCTACGTCCTGTCGAAAGGTGCGGTGGAGCCGAACGATTATTATGACCTGCCCGATCTCGGCACCCCCGAATTGCCGCTCGGCCTCGCCGAACCTCCTGCCCCGGCTCCGCTGTTGGCCCCCGTCGAGAGTGAAACTTTGCAGGACATGGCGGCATGATCGCGCGGCACCGGGCATTTTGGCTCTCCTGCCTCGGCACCCGCCCCACGCCGGTGGAGCGACTCGGGAGAGCCGCCCAAACCTATGTTAGGGCGATCCGCGCTTTCCGCAAGATGATCCGAAATGGACTCCATTATGGATGGATGCAGCGGGGCAACGATGCAGGTTAAATCCCCCTCTGCGGAGCGAGCCTCGGCCGCCGCCCAGCTACGTAGAAACCGAAGTGCGGCCGGCCGCAAGGCGGCGGCCGCCAAGGCTCGGATGGCGCCCCGGCGGAGGGATCTGGCGGCGGCTCGGGACGGCGAGCTCGGGCCGGAGGGCCGCCACCGCGGCTCGGCGGCGGTCGACTGGGACTTCGGCGAAGTGATCGATCGCCTCCGCTCGACGATGTCCGACCCGGCCGGGGGAGGCTGAGATGGGCTGGGGGGAGACATTGGCGTCGATCGGCGGCCTGGCCTTGCTGGCGATCGGGCTTTCGGAGCTGGGCGCGAGGCTCGGCGAGCTGATCGACCGGGCCTTCGGGGCGCCGCTGCGCCACGAGGGCGACGGCGCGGTGCCGCCGGTTCCGGACGACGTGCAATGAATTCGGCCTTCCCCGCCTTCGCCCCGGCGCCCGGGTCGGGCCCGCTGGCCGCGGCGCTCGCCGGCTGGCGCGCCGGCCGCGGCGGCGGCGAGCATCATCTCGACGAGGCGAGCAGCCGGCTGCTGTTCGGGGTCGGGCTCGAGACCCTTCAGCGGATCGAGCGTGGCGAGGTCGAGCCCGAGCCCGACCTCGCCGAGCGGATCGCCCGAGGCATCAGATTCGATCCCGCCGCCGCAACCCCCCCGGGGCGCGGCGGGAGGGGCGGCGGCGACCCGACCGCGGAGGTTCATCCCGCCGCGGCGCCGCCGCCCCACCAATCCCCGCAAAGCGGTGCTTTGCCGGGGGCCGAAGCCGGCGGCGCCTGGCGGTCGGTTCAGCCGGAGGGGCCGGCCTTCGCCCGCGCAGGCGGCGGCATCCGGATGTGGCATTCGGCGGGCGCCAGCGATTTCACGATAGAGGAAGCCCTCGCGATGCGCGCCGGGCTCGATCGAGCGCTCGAGGGGGAAAGATAAATGAGCCGACCCACCGTCACGGGCGCCCGCTTCGCCGTCATCGCCACCGGCGACGTGGGCGAGGAGATGCTCCCCGTCGCCACCGCCAATCCCTTGCCCGTCGCGATCGTCGGCGGAAGCTCGGCCGGGACCGAATATGTCGAGGACGCGGCCGCCGCGGCGAACCCGTCGGGCGGAGCCCTGATCCTCATCCGCCGCGACACTCTGAGCGCGAGCGAAGTTTCCGCCGACGGCGACAATGTCGCCGCCAAGGCGACGTCCAAGGGGCAGCTCCACATCCGAGCGATCGATCTCGAGGCGCTTCTGCCGGCCGCACTGGCCGCCGGCGGCGGGCTCAAGGTCGAGGGCGTGGCGGGAGGCGTCGCCCAGCCCGTCTCCGGGACCTTCTGGCAGGCCACCCAGCCGGTCTCCGGAACGTTCTGGCAGGCGACCCAGCCGGTCAGTGCCGCTTCGCTGCCCCTTCCGACCGGCGCGGCGAGCGAGACGACGCTGGCGGCGGCTTCCGCCAAGCTGCCGGCGACGCTGGCGGCGGGCGGCGGGCTCAAGGTCGAGGGCGTGGCCGGCGGCGTGGCCCAACCGGTCTCAGGGACCTTCTGGCAGGCGACCCAGCCGGTCAGTGCCGCTTCGCTGCCGCTTCCGACCGGCGCGGCGAGCGAGACGACCCTGGCGGCGGCTTCCGCCAAGCTTCCGGCGGCGCTGGCGGCGGGCGGAGGGATGAAGGTCGAGGGCGTTGCGGGCGGCGTCGCCCAGCCGGTGTCGGCGGCATCGCTGCCATTGCCGATCGGGGCCGCCACGGAGACGACGCTTGCGGCCGCGTCGGCAAAGCTGCCCGCCTCGCTCGGCACCAAGGCGGCGTCGGCGAGCCTGTCGGTGACCCAGGCCGGGCTCGAATATGAGACGGTGGCGGCCTCGTCGACCGCTCAGGCGCTCGGCGCGACCGGGGCGACCGGTGATTATCTAAGCCACATCATCATCCAGCCGGCGACGACGGCGGCGGGCCCGGTGACCGTGCTCGACAACGCGACGGTGATCTATACTTTCACCGCCGGAACGCTCGCCGACCTTCGGCCGATCATCGTCCCGTTCAACCTGTTCAGCGTCTCGGGCGCGTGGAAGGTGACGACCGGGACCAACGTCGCCGTGACCGGCATCGGGGACTTCACCTGATGCGCTTCGCGGCTCTTTTGATGGCGGCGGCGCAGGCGAGCGGCGGGACGGCCGCCGCGGCCCCGTCCTCTTCGGGACCGCTGTCGCCTTCGATCGCCACCGACCTTTCGAACGACTTCTATCCCTGGACCAACGTCGGGAATGTGCTGGTTTCCGACAACAGCCCGGCGACGACCGCTCCGGACCCGGCGAATTCGAGCAACGTGCTGCGGGTGCGCGGCTTAGGCTTTGCGATCCCGGGGGGCGCCACCATCAACGGCGTCAAGGTCGACATTGAAGCGAAGGTGAGCGCACTCGGCGGCCGCATCAATTCAGCTGATCTCGCCACTAACAATTTAGGCGATTCCAGCGACCAAATCGGTACGGCAACATCGGGAGTGCCTGCGACGTTAACGACGAGCGATGCGTACTATACCTTTGGGGGCTCGGCCGACCTGTGGGGGAGCGCGCTTACTCCGGCCATCGTAAACAGTGCGAACTTTTCGGTAGACCTCACCATGTTCACTGTCTCCGGCGCGCCGACCTTCAGCGTCGATCACGTTCGAGTGACGATTTACTACACCTGACATCCAGCGGAGGTTTTTCACCATGTCCAAGTCCGTCCCTTCGCCCTCCACGCCGCGCCTGCCCGACGTCGACGACCCGATCAGCTATTTCAACAATTACGACCCGCCCGAGCCCAATCCGGCGCCGGGCGTGGTCGACAAGGCCTATCCGGACGGATCGATCGACTGCACGATCACCCTCGCCGACTACGGCACTCGCCGGGAGCTTCGGGTTCCCGCGCCCGATCCGACGATCGACTATTTCCGCTACTGGGAGCCGGGCGGCCCGATCGAGCCGGAGCCGCTGGGATGACCGTGGGGGGGGGCAAGGTCGGAAGCCCGGCTTCCGCGCCGGTCCGCAACTTCGCGGCCGGCGTCGCGGCGCGCTCGGCGCGGCGGCAGGCCGGGCTCGCCGCGGCGGCCGCCTGGCGAGCCCGCTCGCATCCGGTGGCGGCGCAGGGGCCGTGGCCGTTCCTCGATCATCGAAGCGTGGCGGAGCTCGCGCCGGGGGGGGCAGGGTGACTGAGCGCCGAGACATGATTTCGGTCGGCGAGATCGAGGATCTGCTCAAGGGGCGGGCGGAGAACCTGTGCTTCGAACTGTTCCCCAACGGCCGGCGCGAGGGGCGCGACCGGTTCCGGATCGGAAGCCTCGCCGGCGAGGCGGGGCAGAGCCTGTGGGTCGAGATCGGCGGCGGCAAATGCGGCAACTGGCGCGACGGCGCCGGCGGGACGGTGGCGGGGCGCGATCGGGGCGACCTGCTCTGGCTGGTCGCCTGCGCTTTGTTCGGAGGCGATCTCGGCCAGGCGGTGGCCTGGGCGAAGTCCTGGCTCCAGCTCGACGATCAGGATCCGGCGCGGCTCGAGCGGCACCGGATCGAGGCGAAGGCGGCGGGCGAGGCCCGGGCGCGCCAGGCGGCCGAAGGCGACCGGCGCGCCCGGGCGAGCGCGAGAAAGCGCTGGCATATGGGGGTGCCAATCCCGGGGACGCCTGTTGAAATCTATTTGGCGTCGAGAGGCATCTGCCTTCGAGCGCTCGGCAGGGCGCCGGGCGCGCTTCGCTTCAACCCCGAGGTCCAATACGGGTTCGGCGACGGGGCGGCGCGGATGCCGGCGATGCTGGCCGCGGTGACGGCGCTGGACGGCGAGCATGTCGCGACCCACCGCACCTGGCTCGCTCCGGACGGGAGCGACAAGGCGGCCGCTCCGCCCGGAGTCGAGGGGTTCAAGCCCAAGAAGGTGCTCGGGCGCTTCGAGGGCGCCCATATTCCGTTGTGGAAGGGCGCGTGCGGATCGATGCCGCTTCGCGACGTTCCGGAGGGAACCGACATCTGGGTCTCTGAAGGGATAGAGGACGGGCTGACCGCCGCCTGCGCGGATCCGTCGCTTCGGGTGATCGCCGGGATCTCGGTCTCGAACATCGGGACGCTCGAGCTTCCGCCGAAGATCGGGGCGCTGGTCATCCTCGCCCAGAACGACCCGCCCGGCTCCGACGCCGAGAAGGCGCTCGGCCGCGCGATCGCCGCGCAGCGCGCCCGCGGCGTCCGGGTCAAGGTGGCTCGGCCGCCGAGGGACGTGAAGGACGTCAACGCGCTGGCTCAGCGCGAGCTGGTGGCGGCATGAAGATCATACCCCTTACCCTCCGTGCGGCCAACGACTTCGTCGAGCGCCACCATCGCCATAGCTCCCGTACGTCCAACGACGGAGGTAAGTTTGCGATCGGCCTCGAGGAAGACGGCCAGTTGGTGGGAGTTGCCATAGTCGGCCGCCCCGTCGCTCGTATGTTGCAGCAGGAAGGCACGGCGGAGTTGCTGCGCTGCTGCGTATCCCTCGACGCGCCGCGTAATGCCTGCTCGAGACTGGCTGCCCGCGCCAAGCGGGTCTGGCAGTTGATGGGTGGCACCCGGCTGGTGACGTATACGCTCGTCCGAGAGAGTGGGGCACCCTTAAGGGCGGCCGGCTTTATCCTAGAGGCTTCCGTTCCTGCGGCGGCGTGGAGCCGCCGATCGCGCCCTAGAACTGCGCGTCTGATCGAAGAGCAACCCAAGCAGAGGTGGTCGCTCCGCCTTGCTGAGGTTCCGGCATGACCCTCCTCGATCACTTCGCCGAGAACCTCTCGCGCCATGGCGACCCGGCCAAAGCGGCGGCGCAGCTCTGGCGCTCGCTTGCCTGGGGGGGGGGCGCAGCTCAGGCGGATCCGCGCCGAGCTCGGGGAGCAGGCGCGATGAGCCGCCTCGGTTCGACCGCGATGACCGAGAGGGGCCATCGCCTGTACGGCGCCTGGCTCAACCAGGGCGGCGTGCATGCCTTCGTCCTCTTCGCCGGCTATGGCCTCGCCGGAGCCTATGACGGTCTCCCGCTTCCCAAATTCACCCGGAGGCTGCTGTGAGCGAGCGCCAACATCTCGCCGCGGTCAGGGAGGTGCTCGACAATGCGTACGAGCCGCCGGCGGACGCCTTCGCCGACTTCCCGCCGCACGACGGGGACGGCTATGGCGGCGCCGAACGCGAGACCCCGGGGGACGGCCGGATCTCGATGCCGCCGGGCTGCCCGGTCGAGCCGCTCGGCACCGCCGACAACATCTTCTTCTTCCTGACCGCCCTGGGCGAGCTTCGGGCGCTGGCGGCCGACAAGGTCGCCAACAAGCATATCGTCGGCATGTTCGTGCCCTACGACAAATATCTGGAGGAAACCTGGCCGCGAATGACCCAGGACGCCAAGACCGGCGCCTGGACGGCGGTTCCGAACAGCTGGAAGGCCGACGACACGTCGAAGCATCTGATGCGGGTCGCCGCGGCGCGCGGAGTGATGGACGTGCGCCAGATGGTGCGCGGCCGCGGCGCCTGGCGCGACGAGGACGGAAGGCTGATCCTCCATTGCGGCAACCACGTCCTCTACCTGGGAATGTGGCGGAAGCCGGGCCGCTATGACGGCTTCGTCTATCCGACCGCTCCGGCGCTCGGCCGGCCGGCGCCCGAGCCGGCCGGGACCGGAGCGGCGGTCGAGCTTCTCGCCTGGCTCAAGACCTGGAACTGGGCTCGGCCGACGATCGACCCGATGCTGGCTCTGGGCTGGATCGCGATCGCCCGGCTCGGAGGCGCGATCGACTGGCGGCCGCTCATCTGGATCACCGGCGGCGCCCAGACCGGCAAGTCGACCCTGATGGACCTGATCAAGGCTTTGTTCGACGGCGGGCTCCTGAAGCTCGGTTCGGCGACCGAGGCGGCGGTGCGCCAGCTGCTCGGCCAGGACACTTTGCCGGTGCTGCTCGACGAGGCCGAGAATGAGGAAGACGACCGCAAGATGGTCGCGATCATCCAGCTGGCGCGGATCGCCGCGTCGGGGGACGATATCGGCAAGGGCGGGCAGGATCATAAGGGGGTGAGGTTCACCGCCCGATCGTGCTTCGTCTTCTCCTCGATCCTGGTTCCGGGGCTCCAGCCGCAGGACAAGAGCCGGTTCGCCCTGCTCGAGCTCGGGCCGCTGCCGGCGGGGCAGAGGGCTCCGAAGATCTCGGCGGCCGAGAAACGGACGATGGCCGCGGCCCTGACCCGGCGGATGGTCGACCAATGGGGCCGGTGGGACCGGACGCTCGAGGCCTTTCGCGACGCTCTGATCGACTTCGGAGGGCACAGGAACCGCGGCGCCGACGTATTCGGAACCCTGCTGGCGGCGGCCCACCTCGCGATCGAGGACGATGCGCCCCACCACGAGGAGCTGGCGATGTGGGGGCATATGCTCGCCGCCGACCGGCTCGCCGAGATGCGCGACGCGGACGGGGACGACCGCCGCTGCCTGAACCTTCTGGCGACGTCGCTGGTCCAGCTTTCGGGGCACGGCCAGTCGCGATCGGTGGCCGACTGGGTCGACCAGGCGGTGAGGCAGACGAGCGACGGCGACGACCAGGCCAGAGCCCGGCGCGAGCTCGCCAAGATCGGGCTCGGCTTCTTCGTCGGCGGGATCCGCAAGCGATCGGCCGAGGATGAGAGCGACCGGCCCCAGCCCGTGCCGGGGCGCTGCTATCTGGTCGTCGCCAACGCCAATCAGGGGCTCGGCAAGCTGTTCGCCGAGACCCAGTGGAAAGGGCGGCCGGGGGCTTCGGGCGGCTGGGTCCAGTCCTTGAAGCGGATCCCGGGCGCGATCGCCAACGAGCGGCAGCGCATCGGCGGGATCACGACCGCCTGCACATTGGTGCCGGTCGAGGCGGTGTGGGGCGATCCTTCGCCCGACGAGGTCGCGGTGGTCGCCGCCGAGGTGACGACCGATGCGTAGCGCGCCCACCAGGCGCGCCCGCGGGCAGGTGGCGGCGACAGCCGCCGCCGGTGCGCCCGCGTCCACATTTCCGGCCCCGACCCGGCGTCGCGACGCCCGGGTCCGCGCCGCTCTTTTTTTTGCGTCCCCAACCCGTGACCCTAACCCGTTGATTTCATTCAGATGGCGCGGCTCGGCCGTCTGCTTGCCGAGCGTTACCCTGTTACTCGGTGTGGTAACAGCGGGAGTAGCGGCTAAGTCGTTGTTTCTACAGGGGTTTAAGGGGGTGTTACCCTGTTACTCCCAAGGCGCGGCGCTACATATGCGAGCGCATGCGTGCGCGCGTGCGCCTTATCCTCTCTCTCCATCGAGTAACATCGGTAACATGTCTCTTTATCTTTGCAGTACAATGACTTGGCCGTTCCCGGCGCTGCTACTCCGCCCCTCGCCAGCCGGTAACACGGTAACAGCCTCGGCGGGCGCCTTCCGCTGCCCGATTAAAATAGGGTGCGGATATTCGCTCGACCGTCGCCAGTCGGCCGATCTGCACCCCTTTGGAGGGAGTGCGGGCGAAAAGTTTCGGGGGCGGATCCGGCCTGGGCGGGAATGGCGGATTTCCGCCGTTTTTCGAGGGGGCGCGAGGGGCCGCCCCTTTGGAGGGAGTGCGGGCGAAAAGTTTCGGGGGCGGCGCGCCTGGGCGGGCTCGAGGCCGGCGGCGATGGGCTCGGCCGAGCTGGCCGGCCTGGCGGGATCCGGCCTGGGCGGGAATGGCGGATTTCCGCCGTTTTTCGAGGGGGCGCGAGGGGCCGTTGGAACGGTTGCGTTGGAACGGTCTGTTCAAGGCGCTGATATCGCCCGCTTTTCGGGGCCAGCGCGCAAGCTTGCGCAGCTGACCAGCCTCGGCCTGGCGGCCGGCCCCGGCGCCGATCGCGGCCGGAGGGGGGGCACCCCCCCCATCGCCGCCGCGCCGCTCCCTGGCATGCTGGCGCAGACATTTGCCCGGATTTGGATCGAAGATCGCGCCGCGGCGCGACCTGCTCCGCCTGATCGAGTTCAGGACGGGTCGGAAGGGTCGCTCGCGCAAATGGGGTTGGGGGTCTCAGACTCCCGGCGCGCGAGGAAGCCCCGGAGCGGGGAGCCGCGCCGTTCCGGATCTGTCGTTCGGGTAGGGGATGGGCGTTCTTCCGTTGGGCGTCCGGATGAGTTTTCGAGGCTATGGGCGGGGGGCGGCGATGTCAACGCCTGAAACCGGCGACCGCAAGCTCGTCGCCGACGTCATGGCCGACGCGAAGTCGCTGCTCAGCGCGGCCGAGGCCGAGGAGGCGCGGCAGCTCGACATGCTGGCGCCGACGGCGGAGGAGATGGTGGAGGCGCGCGAGGCGCTCGGGCCCGCCGCCGGCAAGATGGCGGTGCTTCGCGAGGCGCGGGTGCGGCGTGGCCGGCCCAAGGGGGCGAAGAACAAGCGCAGCGACGATCTGTCGCGCTATTTGCTCGGCTTCGGCCAGCATCCCGCGATCACGATGATGCAGATCCAGTCGACTCCGCCCGAGGTGCTGATCGAGGCGTCGAAGCAGGAGAAGGTCCACAGCTTCTCGAAGCTCGGCGAGCCGCGCGTCGTCATCGAGCGACTGACCTATGAGGCCGCCCAGAGCCTTCGGATCCGCTGCGCCGAGGGGCTGATGCCCTATTTCGAGAGCAAGAAGCCGGTCGCCGTCGACCTGAGCTTCAATGGCATCGCCGACCTGGTGATCGAGGGGCTGACCCATACTCGCGAGGAAGTCGCCAACATCGTCGACGCCGACTTCCTCGAGCTGGAAGATGGCGGGGAGGGTGAATAGTGGGCACGCCTAAGCCGACCCTCGGTTTTCCCAGTCGAACGGCGGCAGTGATTGGCCTCCGCGGACGAGGGTTTTCTACCCGCCAGATCGCTGACGCCATAGGCATCGGCGAAAACACTGTGACGGCGCTCGAAGTCTCAGCTGGCCGCTCGCGACGCGCCTCCGCTGCGGGCGAGGTCGTCGGGCGCGCCGCCTTGCTGCCCTCAGTCCTTCTCGACAGGCTGGGGCCTCACGCTGCTCGTCGCGGTATCACAGTGCTGGAGTTGCTTCGCCGCATTCTCAAAGCGGTCATCGATGGAAAGCTGGTCGACGCTGTTTTGGACGACGCCGATGAGGTGGCCACCTATTTGGAAGGGGAGGCGGCATGATCCCGCCCCGCCGCCTCAACTCGCCCGGGCCGGTGGCGGCGGAGTTCCTGCAGTCGCGGGCGTTTATTTGCGGGATCATCGGGCCGGTGGGGTCGGGCAAGACGCTGACCGCGCTTCAGAAGGGGCTTCGGGTCGGTGCGCTGCAGGGGGGCAAGGTCGACGACAAGGGGGTGACCTGGCGGACGGCGCGCGTCGGGGTGATCCGCGAATCCTATCCGAACCTCGAGGCGAACACGCTCAAGAGTTGGTGGAACATCGTCCCCGAGGAGGAGGGCAAGTTCAGCTGGAAGGCGCCCTACGTGCACAGCTTTCGCAAGGTGCTGAGGCGCGAGGGCGGGCAGCGCGACGGGCGGCCGATCGACGTGCTCGACATGCAGGTCGAGTTCAGGGCGATCGGCGACCGGAGCGTCGAGGAAGTCACCCGCGGCTGGGAAGTCAATGCGGTGATCGTCGACGAATTCGACCTTCAGCCGCCGGACCTGGTGTCTTTCCTGTCGGGCCGCGTCGGCCGCTTCTCGTCGCTCGACCCGTCGCTGGTGGTGGATCCGCAGATCATCCTGTCGCTCAACGCGCCCTACACCGACAACCACGCCTACAAATTGCTGATCGAGAAGGATCTGGGCGAGCTCGACGATCCGGAGCTGATCGCCGCGCTCGAGGGACGGCCCCTGGTCGAATGCTTCATCCAGCCCGGCGGCCGGGAGCCCGACGCCGAGAATATCCATAACCTTCGCGGCGGCCGCGGCTATTACGTGCTCCAGGCGGCGGCGAACAAGCACCGCGTCGGCTATGTCGAGCGGATGCTCGACAACAAGTTCGTGCCGATGCAGCACGGGCAGCCGGTCAATCCCGGCTTCAAATATTCGGAGCATGTCCGCGCCGACCTCGAATGGGACCCGCGCCGCAAGCTGATCGTCGCAGTCGACCAGGGGCTGTTCGCGGCCGCGGTCGCTTCGCAGCGGACGGTCATGGGGCAGCTTCGGACCCTGCGCGAGACGGTGCTGATGCGCGAGGAGGGCAAGTCGCTGCTCAAGATCGGCCCGACCACGTTCGGGCAGATGGTGCGGCAGATGCTGAACGACAATTTTCCCGACCTTCGCCCCGAGATGCTTCGGGTGGTCGCCGATCCCGCCGCCTTCGCGGCCGACGATCGCGAGGATAACGAGCAGGACTGGATCCTCGCCTTCCGCACCGCCCTCAACATCGGCCGGCGGCGGGACGACCATTGGTTCGTGCGCGTCCACAAGGCGAAGTCGAACCGGCAGGCGCTGAGGAACGAGGCGATCTGGCGGGCGCTGGCCGAGCGGGACGGCTACGCCGTCCATCCCAGCTGCAAGCACCTCATCCGCGGCCATCTCGGCGGCTATCATTATCGGAAGGCGGAGCTCCCGGCGGCCTCGGGCGAGGTTCGCGGCCACCTCGAGATCGCCGACACGATCTACACCCACGTCTGCGACGCCGAGCAATATGCCGCCCTCGAGGGCGAGCATGTCATCGGCGACATCCGGGGCAAGGCGAGGCGCGGCGAGGGGCGGCGGATCGTCAACGACAGCGATTATGCGATTTTGGGAGGGTGAGGCGATGAAGGCTTTGAAATGGGCGGCGAGCCCGCTGCTGGCCGCCACGGGCATGCTCGACGGCCCGAAGAAGAAGGCGCTTCCGGCGCCGCTGCCGACTCCGACGCGCGACGATGCCCGGGCCGAGCTCGACCAGCGCGACGCGCTTCGGCGGCGCCGCGGCGGGGCGGCCGACATCGTCGCCGGGCTCGGCGCCGAGGCCGGCGCGGGCGGCAAGACGACGCTCGGCAGCTGAACGGATGGGTCCCGGCTTTCGCCGGGATGACGGAGGAGAGACGAGATGGCTAATCAGGCAAAATCGGGACGTCCCGACAATAATCGAAGGCTCGCTTTGCTGGAGCGGCGCTCGACGGCGCTCGGCGCTCAGCTCGAAGCGGCCGGGGTCGCCCCGGCGGGCGGCGAAGACGTGTTCGACGCGGCGATCCGGGCCGTGGGCGAGCGTGGAAGCGCGATGGCGGCGGCGATGGGCGACGTCGCCCGTCTGAGGGACGTCGTCGAGACGCTCAAGAACCGGGCAGAAACCGCCGAGGAGCGGGAGAGCGAGCCCGACGCCGTCGTCCGGTTCGCAAAGCTTCGCGACGCGCTGGCCGCGGTTGACTATTTCAACCTGGGCGAAGACGAGGATGTGATCGACGGAGCCGTGCGCCTGCTCGGCGAGCTCGGCCGCAGCAACGGGGAGCTGCGGGGCGCCGGGCTGCAGGTCGCGGCGCTGGGCGATTACCTGGGCGCGCGGGAGGGGTTTGCCCTGGCGCCGGGCGAAGGCGTTGGGGACGGCGCGATCCGGCTCGTCGAGCAACTCGACGCGGCGGTCTACGTCCGCGACGTCATCGCCACCGATTGCGTCCAGATCCTCAAGGAGAACCAGGTCTCGAACCATGACGAGACCCGGCCGACCGTCATGATCAAGATCCTGATCAACCATCTGCGCGGCAAAGCGGAGGCCGCCGAGGCGAGCCTTCGAGCGCAGAAGGGCGCCGCGACCAAGGCTCGGCAGGAAGTGGCGGTGCTGCGGCTGGAGAGGTCGCCGACGCCGCGCAAGATCGGCCGTCGGACGGGCCTGTTCGGCAAGGCGGCCGAGCCTTACGACCCCGCCGCGGCGCGGGCGGCGATCGACGCCGGCGAGGTCGAAATCGTCTTTTCGGACGGCCGGGAGGAGATCGTCGAGCTGGCGCCGGTCTCCGCGGCCGGCGACGCCTGGCAGCGGGGCGCGCGAGGCTATGCGCTTCGGGACCCGATCCTGCTCGAGCCCGGCGAGATCGACGCTCCGGAGCTGAGGGTCGCCGGCTTCGGCATTCTCGCCGGCGGCGAGCAGATCGGCTGGCGCGAGCTGCCCGACGACATCGTCGTGCCCCGCAACGGGCGGGTGCTGCTCGAGAACACGATCGTCATCTGAATTGCTCGAACGGGAGGGGTCGGCCGAAATGGAACAGTTGCAGGACGAAGACCGGGTCAAGGCCGACCTGCTCCGCCAGGAGGAGATGGAGAGCGAGCGGACGCCGTGGGAGGCGATGTATCGCGACGTCGAGCGATATGTCGACCCGGTCGCGGCCGGCGGCTTCAACGGCGAGTCGCCGGGTGGGGTGCGCGGGCTCGACATCTACGATCCGACCGCGCCGGAGGGGCTCGACCGGTTCGACGCGGCGCTGGGCGCGGTCACGACTCCCAAGAACCAGCGCTGGCACGGAGCGACCGTGCTCGACAAGGACCTGGCTCGGGTGCCGGCGGTGCGGCGCTGGTGCGAGCATGCAGTCGACCGGCTGTTCGCGTGCCGCTACGCGCCGCATGTCGGCGCCGGCGTCCAGTTCAGCCAGGACCGGCGCCAGATCGGCTCCTACGGCACCGCGCCGATGCTGGTCGACGAGTGGAGGGGCCGCGGCCTGTTCTACAACGCGCTCCATATGTCGGAAGTGTTCGTCGACGAGGATTTCCGGGGGCGGATCGACACCGTCCACCGCAAGTTCGAGCTGACCGCGCGCCAGGCGAAGCAGGAATTCGGCGAGGAGGCGTTGCCGCTCTCGATCCGCAAGGCGCTGGAGCAGGAACGGACCTGCGGGACGAAATTTCAGTTCCTGCACGTCATCAAGCCCAACGAAGGCTATGAGCCCGAGCGCATGGACTGGCACGGCAAGCCGATCGTCAGCCGCTACATCGCCGTGGCCGACAAATGGATCGTGCGCCGGGGCGGCTATTTCACGATGCCGATCGCGGTCTCGCGCAACTCGACCAGCCCCAAGGACAAATATGGGCGGTCGCCGGCGATGAAGGTGCTCGGCACGATCAAGATGCTCAACGAGATGGCGAAGACGATGATCCGTGCCGGCCACAAAGCGGTAGATCCTGCGCTGGCCTTCTACGACGACGGCGACATCTCGAAACTGGTCACCAAGCCGGGCGGGCTCAACCCGGGCATGGTCGACGAGCGCGGCAACCTGCTCGTCAGGCCGATCGAGATGGGGAGCAACTTCCCGTTCGGTCTCGAGCTTCAGAATAACGAGCGAGAGCCGGTCAAGACCGCCTTCCTGGAAGAATTCTTCAAGATTTTGACCGACCCCTCTGACCGCATGACGGCGACCCAGGTGCTGGAGATGGTCGCCAAGCAGGGCGTCCTGATCCAGCCCTTCGCCGACCGCTACGAGACCGAGAAACTGGGCGTCATGGTCGAGCGCGAGCTCGATATATTGATGCGCTCCGGCCAGATCGATCCGATGCCGCCGGAGATGGTCGAGGCGGGGGCGAGGCCGCTGATCGTCATGACCAACCCGCTCGCGCGGATGGCGCGGGCGCAGGAGGCTTCCGCCTTCACCCGTTGGGTCGAGATCGGGGTCCAGGCCGCCGGCGCGGGGCGGCCCGACGCGCTCGACCGGATCAATTTCGACGCGGGCATGGTCGGAGTCGGCGAGGTGCTGGGCGTCAGGGACAGCTGGATCTTGAGCGACGACGAGCTCGCCGAGATCCGCCGCGATCGCGCCGAGAAGGAGCAGGTCGCCGCCTTGGGCGAGGTCGCTCCGAAAGCCGCCGGAGCCGCGCTCGACCTGGCCCGGGCGAACGAGATCGCCGGCGGCCTGGCCGCGGGAGGGGGGATGTGATGAGGCGCGTGAACTATCTATACGCCCAGTTGCCGTTGGGTGGCGCAATTGTCGCCTTTCGCGAAAGCGCCGAGCGACTTCTGGGCTCGGCGGTGCATATCGAGCTCCGGCCGCTGCCGGGCACGGACCTTTGGGCGCACCTGGCAAGACGGGTGAGCAGGGAAGCTCAAAGTTCCTCTGGCAGCGGAGGGCTCTGATGCATCCGCCGTCCTTCGAGGAAAAGCTTCGGCAGACCGCCGTCAACATGCTTCGCCGCATGGCGATCCTTCGCGCCCGTTCCTATCGGGCCGTGTTCGCGCCCGGCGGGGCGGTCGACCGAGATCGCGAGATCGTGCTCGCCGACCTGCGCGACTTCGCCTTCGCCAATAAATCGACTTTCGACGCCGACCCGATGATCGCCGCTCGGCGGCAGGGGCGGCGGGAGATGTGGCTGCGCATATCGCAGCACCTCAACCTGGACGAGGAGAGAGTCCAGAAGCTCGTGGAGTTGGAAAATGAATAAAGGAACGGGCTTCGGCCCGATGGCGGGAATGAATGCGATGACCGCGGCCCTGGCGGGCGGGTTCTGCTCGATCGAGGCGGAAGGCGCCGAGGGCGCCGCCGGAGGGGGAGGAGCCGGGAACGGCGCTGGCGGCGCGGCCGATGCCCTGGCGGGTGCCGGTGCGGGCGCCGCCTCCGGAAGCGCTGGCGGCGCGGGCGGAGATGCCGGCGGCGGCGCGGGCGGTGCCGAGGGGGACAAGTTCCTCGAACTGTTCTCGGCCGAGGGCGGCGACGCCGACAATCCTTCGGCGCGCGACTATATCAAGGGGCTCGGAGTCAAGGACCCGAGCCAGCTGGCGAAATTACTTCGAGACAATCAGAGCGCCGCGCGCAACGCTCTCAAGGTGCCCGGAGAGGGGGCGAAGCCGGAGGAGGTGGCCGCCTTCCACAAGGCGATCGGCGTTCCGGAGAGCCCCGACAAATATGAGATCGCCTTGCCCGAGGGCGTCACCCCCAACCAACTAGACATGGACATGGTCACTCCGCTGCGCGAGCTGGCGCACAAGGCTGGGGTCCCGGCCGCCGGCTTCAAGGCGCTGGCCGAGGGCGTCGTCCAGCACCAGCTCGACCAGATGGCGGCGGCGCGCCTGGCCGAGAACGCCGACTATGCCGCCAAGGAGAAGGAATGGGGCGGGCAGAAAGACGCCAAGATGGCCGACGTCCAGTCGGCGATGCGGATGCTCGGGCTCGACTCGAACGACTTCGCCGCCATCCAGCGCGGCTTCCAGGTGCAGTACGGCAAGCCCGGGTCGGCGCGGACGCTGGACCTGTTCCAGAAGCTCGGCGCCGGAATGGCCGAGGCGAGCTTCCTCGACGGCGGCAAGGGCCGGTTCGGGATCACCGGGGCGGAGGCTCAGAAGGAGATCGAAGCGCTGACCGCCGACAAGGAATTCGGCGCCAAGCTGATGGCGAAGGATCCGGCGGCCGTGGCGCGGTGGGACCGTCTCAACGCCGCCGTCGCGGCCGATCGCGAGCGCCAGCAGAGGGCCGCGACCGCGACCTGAGAAAAATCGGCGCCCGATCCGCGCCAACGTCTTGACATGCCGCCGGGTTCCGTGAGAAACCCGGCGGCATCGTCGTTTTAGACGAATAGGAGAGCCGGCCTAGCGCATAGCCGCCCCGGTCCCTGAGGGGGAAACCTCCGCCGACCGCAGGCGCCCCGGAGTCGATCCGGGGGAACGATAGAAAGGCCGGAGCAGCAGCTCCCCTAGCCCTTCGCAAACTGGCTTCAACGTCATTTTGGGAGGGCGCCATGAGCGACCAGGTTCCAACCACCTTCACCGTCCAGTTCGAAAACAATATACGTCTGGCTCTCAACCAGACCCAGCCCCTGCTCTGGAACCTGCTCGACGAGCGGACCGGTACCGGCAGCGAAAAGAAGCAGATCGACGATATCATCGGCCACGTGAAGTCGATGAAGGGTTCGGCCGACGGCCGCCACGGGGACACGCAGTTCGCGAATACGCCGCACAGCCGACTCTGGGTCGCGAAACCCGATTTCCATTATTACGCCGACTTGGTCGACAATAACGACCAAGTGCAGGCGATGATCCAAATCCAGAGCGGTTACATGCAGACCGCGGTGGCGACGATCAACCGGGGCAAAGACGATGAAGTTCTCGCCGGCTTCTTCGGCAACATGATCGTCGGCAAGGACGGAACGACTTTGTCCCCCTTCCCGTCGGGCAATGTCGTCGCGTCGGACGTCGGCGGCGTCAGCGGCACGGCGACCGGCATGAACCTCGCCAAGCTGCGCTCGGCGCGCAAGCTGCGCATGCAGAACTTCGTCGACATGAACGAGCCGGCCTATATGCCTCTCACCGCCGACGACAGCGACCAACTGCTCAACGAGATGCCGGTGACCTCGCGCGAATTCGGGGCCGAGGGGGGCGAGCTTCGCGACGGCAAGTTGCGCAAGCTGATGGGCTTCACCTTCGTCGACATGGAGACCGAGAACCCGCTCTTCTGGAACGCGGCGCTCCTCGATGCCGGCTCGGGCAATCGCAAAACCCCGTTCTGGTCGAAATCCGGCCTGATCCGGGTGCCCTGGTGGAACATCAAGACCTCCCTCGATCGGCGCGTCGATAAGCACAATTCGATCCAGGTCTACGCGTCCTTCTGCGGTGCGGTGACCCGCACCGACAACGGCAAGGTCGGTTACATCGTCAACAAGCGGAATTGAGTCGGCGGGCGGCCCGCTTCGGCGGGCCGCCTTGTCTCCGGAGCGGCGGGCCCGGTCCGCCGCTCCGGTGACAAGGAGGGCCTTCAAATGACGACGCGCTATTCAGCCGAAACGGCCGGCCATCTCGACGGCACCTTGCCGTCGACGCCCGTGGACAGCCGTCTCCATGGCGGCAAGTTGCGGCGTATCCGCGCCAGCTTCGACCTGTCGACCGCGACCTTCGCCAGCGGCGACAGCCTCGTGCTCGGCGACATGCCGCAGGGCGCCGCCTTCTCGCACGGCCTGATGACGGCCAGCGCGACGATGGGCGCGACCGCGACGCTCGCGATCGGCATTTCCGGAGCGACCGGCAAATATCGCACCGCGGCCGTCTTCACCGCGGTCGACACGCCGACGGCGTTCGGCAACGCGGCGGCGAAGGACGACGTCCCGCTGACCGCGACGGAACGGCTGCTGGCGACGATCGCAGCGGCCAATCTGCCCGCTTCCGGCATCCTGATCATCGACATCTTCTTCACGACCTCGGCCTGAGGGGGCGCTCGGGCCAGAGCGCCGGGCGGCGGGGATCCCACGAGACCCGCCGCCCGGATGAAAAGCCGCCCCGAGGGACGGTTTTTCATCCGGAAAGGGAGGCTCCAGCATGTCGACGTTCAAGCTGACCATCAAAAGGGGCCAGAGGGCGCAGGACGTCGTCGTCGCCGCCGGCAGCGCGATCTCCGGATCCGACGCGCTCTTCGTCAACGTGGATTTCACGGTGCTGCCGAAGGGCGAGGCGCTGATCCTGCTCGACGAGATCAAGAAGCAGATCCACGAGCACCCCTGGCCGCAGCTTTAGCCGCGGCCCACGCCCATGGCCGACTATGTCACCATCGCCAATCTCACCCTCTCGCTTATCGGCGAGGACGACCAGCTGCGCGATCCCGACCAGGACAGCCATGCGGCGCGGGCGGTGCGGGCGGTGTGGGACGAGGTCCGCCGCGACGTCCTGCGCGACCATCCCTGGAACTTCGCGATCGCCCGCCGCGATCTGAGCGCGGTCGAGGATATCGTTACCTATCCGTGGGCGGCGGCGTTCCAGCTCCCCGAGGATTGCCTTCGCTTGCTCGAGGTGCTCGATCCGCCCGGCTGCCGCGACACGTTCGAGAATGAAGGCGGGCGGATCCTCGCCGACACGGCGGGGCCCTTGTGGGTCCGCTACGTCCGCGACGTCGAGGAGACGGGCCTGTGGGACGCTCTGTTCGTCTCGGCCTTCGCCGCCCGGCTCGCCTTCCAGATCGCCGACCGGATCACCGGCGATCGTGGCCGCAAGGACGACGCGTTCCGGGCCTATCGCGCCGCCCTGGCCAAGGCCAAGGGCGTCGACGCCAAGGAAAATCCCCCGGTCGTGACGGTCGAGAGCGACTGGATAACGGCGCGTTATTCATGAGCGCCCTCGCCCCCATGATCAACAGCTTCAACGGCGGCGAGGTGTCGCCGCGGATGCACGGCCGGAGCGACCAAGCAATCTACGCCATCTCGGCGGCCGAGATGCTCAACTTCGTCCCCACGGTCGAGGGGCCGGCGATGAAGCGGTCGGGCTTCGCCTATATCCGGGCGGCGATGACGGGCTCGACCTGGCTGAGCCCGTTCATCGTCAGCCGAACCCAGGCCTATGTGATCGAATGGGGCCCGGCGAAGCTTCGCTTCTATACGAACGGCGGCCGGATCGAGACCGCTCCGAACGTCGCCTACGAGGTGGTTGTGCCCTATACGGCGGCGCAGGCGCCCTCGGTCTGGTATCAGCAAAGCTACGACCGGCTCTATCTCGCCCACCGCTCGCACGCGCCGGCGGCGCTGACCCGGCTGACCGCGACCACCTTCGCCCACACCGCTCTGACGCTCAGGAACGGGCCGTTCGCCGACTCCAACGTCGACGAGGCGATCACGGTGACGGTGACCGGCACCCTCACGGTCGGCGGTAACGCGATCGTTCACGTGGCGGGCGGAGCGCCCTTCCTGGCCGGCCATGTCGGATCTTCGGTCATGATCGAGGCGGAGGATTTTTCCGACATCAAGGCCTGGGAAGCGGGGATGGACGGCGTGGTCGTCGGAACCACCATCGTCCGAAGCGACGGCAAGGCCTATCTCGCCGCCGCCGCGGTGGCGACCAATCGCACCGGCAGCGTCCAGCCGACCCATAGCCACGGCTCCGAATGGGACGGCTCGGGCGGAAGCGACGTCAACGCCAAGGGCCCGTACGGGGTCAAGTGGACCTATCTTCACGACCGGTTCGGGATCGGCACGATCCTCTCGGTCGGGGGCGGCGGAACCGCGGCGACCATCTCGGTCACCCGGCGGATCCCGGCGAGCCTCGCCGCCGCCGCGAGCCACCGCTGGGCGCTCGCGGCCGTCTCGGCCGCGGCGGGGTGGCCGGGCATCGTCCTGCTCGGCTTCGGCCGGCTGCTCTTCTTCACCGATTTCGAGCTGATCGCCTCGGTGGTCGGCGACTATGGCGGCGGAAGCGTCAACATGGCGCCGTTCACCGAAAGCGGCCTGCTCGCCCCCGACATGGCGTTCCGAAAGCGGCTGACCATCTCCAACCCGGTGCTGTGGGCGAAGGCGGACCGCGACGGAGTGCTGATCGGGACGTCGGACGGCGAGCACGTCATCCGCAAGATCAACAATGCCGACATCTTCTCGAGCGACAATATCGAGTGCGTTCCCCAGTCGAGCTACGGCTCGCAGCCGGTGCGCCCGGTCGAGACCGGAACCTCGACCCTGTTCGTCCAGAAAAGCGGCCGCAAGATCCGCGAGGCCGATTACGATCTGGGGAGCGACCGCTATTCGGCGGCCAACATCGCCGTGTGGCAGCGCCATATCCTGAAGAGCGGCGCGAAGCAGATGACCTTCCAGCAGGAACCCGAGGAGCTGGTCTGGGCGGTCCGGAACGACGGACTGCTCGCGCTCCATCCCCATGTCCCCGAGCAGGAGGTGAAGGGGTTCGCCCGAGTCGCCCACGCCGCCGGGGCGGTGCTGAGCGCGGTGGCCATCCCGTCCGAGGACGGGACCCGCGACGAATTGTGGGCGCTGGTCGACGGCGGCGCGGCGGGCAAGAGCGTCGAGCTCCAGGCGCCGGCCTGGGAGGAGGAGGAAACGGCGCTCGAGGACGCCTTCTTCGTCGACAGCGGAGTCAGCTATGACGGGGCCGCGCGGAACAGCTTTCCGGCGCCCGCCAATGCGGGGGCGATCGATCACCTCGCCGGCAAGGCGGTGGCGGTGCTGGCGGACGGCGGGGTGGTGCCGGGACTGACGGTCAGCGCCGGACCCAATGCGACGCTGGCGCTGCCCAACGGCGCGACAGCCCTGAAATGCCATGTCGGCCTCGGCTATACGGCGCGGCTGAGGCCGCTTCGGCCGGAGGCGCGGGCGCCGGACGGAGGCACCCTGCAGGGCAAGCGCAAGCGGCTGGTCTCCATCGTGCTGAGGCTGCTCGAGACGGTGGGGATCAAGGTCGATCCCGACACCGGCCATGCCGACCAGCTGATCGACCGCCCGGGAAGCGCCGAGATGGACGCTCCGGTGCCGCCCTTCACCGGCGACACGTCGAAGTCGCTCGGCGGCAATTATGGTTATGACGGCCAATATACGATCATCTCCGACGACCCTCTGCCCTGCATGGTGGTAGCGGCGATGCCGACCTACACGCTGGGCGAGCGCTGATGGCCGGCCCGGTCACCTTCAGGCCGATGTGCGCCGGCGACGTCGTCCAGCTCGCGCTCCAGCCGTCGCAGCATGTCTGCCTCGGAGTGACCCGCGCCGTCCATTCGATCGAGGAGGGCGAGGAGCTCGTCGCGGGCGGCCCGGCCTGGACGGCGGTCGGCGGCGACGGGCGCATATTGTGCTGCGCGGGCTTCACCCTGCTTTGGCCGGCGAACGGCCTGACGGGCGGCCACGCGGTCGCCTGGGCGCTGCTGGCGGCCGATCTGGGCGCCGCCCAGCTGGCGATCACCAGGTTCGCGCGGCGGCGGATCGAGGAGAGCCGGTTCGACCGGATCGAGGCGATCGTCCGCGCCGGGATCGTCGCCGAGCCCAAATGGGCGCGGCTGGTCGGCCTTCGCCGCCGCGCGCTGCTCCGCAAATGGGGGCCGGAAGGCAAGACCCACCTCCTGTTCGAAAGGGTCGGATAATGCAGGCCGCGGCGCTTCCGCTGATGATCGCGGGCAACCTCGTCCAGGGCCTGGCCGGCTACCGGGCCGGGCAGTTCAACCAGAAGGTCGAAGAGGCCAATGCGATCGGCGACGAACGCGACGCCTCGGCCGAAGTGGCGCGGATCCGCGACTCGGCGAGGGTGGCGATGGGCCGGCAGGTCGGAGCGCAGGCGGAAAGCGGCTTCGAGGTCGGCACCGGCACCAACCTCGACAGCCTGCGCGAGAGCCAAATCGAAGCGGAAATGGACGTGATGAACCTGCGCCGCCGCGGCGCCAGCGCCGCCGCGGCGCGACGCGCCCAGGGCGAGATCGCCGCGGCGCAGGGACGCCAGGCACTGGTCGGCGGGTTGTTCGGAGCGGCGAGCGCGGTGGCCAACCACAAGGCCGATTACGCCAATGCGCGGGCGGCGGGCTGATGGCCGCCCGGGAGGAGATTTATCGGCCGCAGGTCGCCCCCGGCGGAAGCACGGCGTTCGGAGGAGCTCCGGCGGAGGCGTTCGGCGCCGGGGTCGGGCGATCGCTCGAGCAGGCGGGCGGCCAGCTCCACCAAGCCGGGCTGACCCGTCTGCGGATCGACCAGCAGCACGAAGAGGAAGCGGAATTCACGCGTGCGTCAAAGGGTGCCGGCGAAGTCCTGCTCGATATCGAGCGGAAGCGGATCGAGATGGAGGAGAACCCGGCGGCGGGGGCCGCCGGTCATGCCGCTGGCTTTGAGACATACGGGCGCCACCTGACGCAGGAATATGTCGGCACGATCACGGACCGGCGCGTGCGCGACAGGGTCGAGGAGCATCTGAATGGAGCGGTCGACCGTCTGATCCTTCGCGCCGAGACTTTCGAGGCGGCTGCCAGGGGAGAGCAAAGGTGGCAGGACCAAGTTGACGCCGACAATTTCAGCCTCGGGCGGATCAATCTCAATCCTGGTCGCCAGACGTTGGTTGAGGAAATGGCGACGGTCGACGATCGTCTGGCGGCTTTGCCAGGGTCGGACGAGAAAAAGCGCCAGTACAGAGCGCGGATCGCCGCCGCCGCCTCGCGCGCGGTGCTCGACGGGCTACCACCGGAGGAAGCAAAGCGGGAGCTGGAAAGCGGCTACTACACCGGATGGCTCGGCGACGCTGTCGGCAACGTGCGGGAGCGCATCGACGCCCGGCTGGAGCGCGACCAAGCGCGCGCGCGGCAGGCAGTGAAGGGGGAGCAGGCGGAGTTCCGGGCGCGCGCCGAGAATTTGATCGAAGACGTGAACAGCGGAGTCGAGGTTGATCCGGCATCCATTGACGAGGCGCGTCGGCGCGCGGTCGCGATTGGTGGCCCAGAGTTCGAGAAACTGGCGCGGGACTTGGAGGTGACCGGCGGCAAGGCGCGGGTTACAGACAAATATGGGGCTTCGGACGAGGGCGAGCTGCGGGCGGCGCAGCGCGCGATCGCGGCAAAGGACGGCTGGGAGCAGGACCGGAGCCTCAAGGCGGAGTACGACCAGCTCGGCACTATGATCGAGCGGTGGCGTGGTCGAGCCGAAAAGGACAAGCTGGGCCTGTTCATCCAGAATGGCGGCGGTCGCGGCCTGCCCGAATTCGATCTGGCCGACCCGCGGGCGATGAGCCGGTGGTTCGCGGCTGGTGACGGCGCCGCGGAAAGGTACGGCGGGCCGCCGACCCACATGACGGCGGAGATCGCAGCGCGCTACCATGAGGAGTTCGAGAGCGGCAGCGCCGGCGACAAGGCTGCGATGATCGAGACGATGACCGCCTACGGCAATGCAAGGGGCAAGCAGTTGCTACGTCAGGTCGCGCCGGCGAAGGCCGAATATGCTGCGCTGGCAGATCTGGCATCGATGCGCAATCGGTCGGCGGGGATGGGGCTGGTGAGGGAGGCATTGGGCGGGTGGGACCTGATCAGGGCCAATCCCAAGCTCGCCGGCGGCGATGGCGCGACCGAGCAGATGCGAGCCGACGCGGAGCGCGAGTTCGGCGAGGCGACACGGATGATGGACGGGGTGACGCTCGAAGGCATCAACGAGGCGGCGCGGGGAATATATGCTGCGCGCGCCGCCCGCCGGGGGAAGTCGAGCTACGACCGGCCCCTGTGGCTGGAGGCGTATCGCGCAGCTTTCGGCGCGGCCGGGGATGGCACAGGCGGCATCGGCGAAGCGCGGGATGGCTCCAAGATGGGCCTGCCGCGCGGAATGAGCCAAGGCGACGTCGATCTGGTCCTGGCGCGGTCGGACGAGGAGGCGATCATGGGCGCCGCGTTCGGTGGCCGTGACGTGCCGCTGTGGGGCGGAAAACGAATGTCGGCGGCGGAGTTCAAGAAACTGAGGCCGGTGATGTGGCGCGACGGGCTCTACATGTTCCAATCCGGAAGCGGCTTCGTCGCCTCGGCCAAGCATCCCGGCGACAATTTCATCCTCGACATCCGCCAGCTCGGCCGCCTAACGCACGGTCGCGCGGGTCCGGCTCCGACTCCGCGCGCGGCCCCGTCCAAGCCGGTCCGCTCGGCCTATGAGCTGGTAACGCCATTCGACGACGGGCGCCCGAGCGCCCGGTCCGCTTATGAAGGCCTCCCTGATGAGTGATCCGTGGGCGCCGCCGAGCCGCGAGGACGTGCGGGCAGCAAGCGCCGGGACGCCCAAGGCGGAGCCTCCCGGCCCAGGCTTCTTCGGCAGCATCGGCCCAGGCTTTCGCCGCGCCAGGGCGGCGGAGGATTGGGGCCTCAACCAGATGAATTACGAGGGGCGCGTTCTGGCGGACATCGAGGCGGAGGCTCGGAAGCGCGGCACGTGGCACATGGCGCCGAGGGCCCGGACGCGGGAGGATGCCCTCGCCTATGGCGCCGATCACGACCTCGGGGATGTGGAGGACGAAAGGGAAAACTCCCTAATGGCCTGGTACCAGGCCGAGCGATCTCGCGACCCAAGGCTCCTTCCCCAATATGCAACGATCCACGACCGGGAGGGTCTTCGCCGGTTCGCCGTCGACCAGCGCCGCACCGACGTGGGGAGGGCGGACGCGGAGCTGCGAGGCGGCTCGACCGCGGGGCAAGTGGCCGGCGCGCTCGGCGCCGGCTTCCTCGATCCGACGAGCTATATTCCCGTCGGCGGTCCGGCGCTGAAGGGGCTCACGGCCGCGCGGATGATCTTGTCCGTGGCGGGGCGCGAGGCCGCCGCGAACGCGGGGCTGACCCTCGCGCTGGAACCCTTCACCCGCGAGGACGCGGCCTCCCTTGGCGTGGAGCGTGGGGCGCGTGAGACGCTGATCGACACTGGCGTCTCCGGCCTCACCGGCGGCGTCCTGGGGGGCGCTGGGAAGACCCTCGATCTGGGCGTACATGCTATTACGGCGCGCCGGGCCGGCACGGCCGCCGAGCGGCAGTTGCTTGCGCTGATGGATGCCGGCCTGCCCGAGGAGCGGCGGACGCCCGGCGAGCAGGCAGCCGCGAATGTCGTTCAAAGGCATGCCGAGGTGCTGGAGACTTCGCCCTTCGAACGGAGCCCGGCGGGCGACGACGTCCACGCGGCGCGGCTGGGCGCCGCCTATGGCCGTGTGACACGTGGAACATCTCCGCCCTCGCCGGTGAGCTCGGCGGGAGCGCGCGAGCAGCTCAAGTCCAGGATCCGGCGCGTCGAAGAGGGTGACGGCTATAACGAGGCGTCGGGAGCGATGGGGCCGTACCAGTTCCTCGCATCGACGTGGCGGAGCTATTATGTACGGCGCTACGGACGTGGCGGCCTCTCCGACGCGCAGATCGCCGCCAAAAGGCGCGACCCGGCTCTGAACGACGTGCTGATGAACGATCTCGTCGCGGACAATGCGGCGATGCTTCGCGACGCCGGGCAGCCGGAAACGGCGGGGAGCTTGTACCTGCTCCATTTCGCCGGACCGGATGGGCTCAAGGTCCTGCGCGCGGCGCCCGACACGCCGGTCGCGCAATTGCTGAAGCCGCTCGCGATCGAGAAGAACCGCTTCCTGAAAGGGATGTCTGCCGCCGATCTGGTCGAGTGGGCGGATCGAAAGATGGGGGCGCCCGGCGAGACTCGACCCAAAGCGGGTGAGACGGCGGAGCGGGCGGCGGGGGAAGATCGGTCTGAGCTGGACGAGGTCGACGACCTCCCCCCACTCCCGGCGGAGCGGGAGGCGGCAGAAAGCTGGAGCGACGATGTCGCCATGTTGCGCGTTGAGGATTTCGCGACGCCGGAGGAGCATGCGGCTACCCAATTTGCGGTGCAACGCGAGGCGGGCGAGAACCCGATCGAATATGGGTCGCGGGAGCATCCGACGGAAGCGATGCTGTCGAACCGGGAGTTTGCTGCGCCGGCAACGATGGAAGAGGCGGCCGAGCGCCTGCAGGCGCGAGTGCAGCGGATCGTCGACGCTGGCGAGCGTTACGAGGCCCTGCCCTATAACGAGCGGGTGCTGCTCAATGCGTCCCGTCATGCCGGGATCGAATTGTCGGACGGCAAGGGTAAAACTCGGTCGGTAGCCGCCATCGCACGCGATCTGACGGACGGGGGCGATCTGACGACGGTGCTGCGGGAAGAGATAGGCACGGTGGCGGGCCGCAAAGGGTGGCTCGCCGAGGCCGCCAAGGAGCGGCCGGAGATATTCACCGGCGAATATCGCGACGAGGTTCGCGCCTTCCGGCGCGAGCATGGGCCGGACGCGGTGACGACCGGCGAACATCTGCGCGACCGCATCCTGGCGCGGCGCGAAGGCAAGCCGCCGCCGCCGGCGGTTAGGCTTGATACTGCCACCTCCGCCCCTCCCACGGGCGAGCTCGCGCGCTTCGACGCGCCGGACGGCGAGGGGGCGGCGCTGCAGGTGGAGAGTCTGCTTCACGATCTGAGGATGGATGCCGAGGCTGGCGACAAGACGGCGATCGCCCTGCTCGAGGAGACGGACGGCGAGCTGACCTTCGCGGCCACGTTGAGGGGGTGCCTGTGAGCCTGGAACGCTGTATCCCGGAGCTTCTGGAGGAGGGCCGGATCACGCCGGAGCAGGCGGAGCGGGCTCGGGAGATATACGGCCGCCGGGTGCGCCATCACCAGCGCAGCTTCGGGGAGCCGACCGCGGCGGCGCTGGCGAGCGAGGAGACGGTCGACGCGATCGAGCGCGCCGCGGACCAGGCGCAGCGCCAGAGGCTGCTGCAGCACGCGGTGCAGAAGCGCCTGATCGGCGACCTCGCCAGCTACAAGGGCGACAACTCGGCGGCGGCGGCGCAGGCGCTGTTCGATCATGACGGCAAGGCGCCCTACATGAACGTGGAGGCGCTGCGGAAGACGATCGTCGGCCGAGCCCATGCCAGGATGGCCGACTTCCTGGAGAGGCACCGGCGCAACCTTCTGGGCGAGGTGCGCGACAAATCCGGCCTGGTGGACATCGTGCGCGAGCTGCGCGGCGAGAATACCGGAAACCTGTCCGCCCGCGAGATGGCGGAGGCGTTCCGCATCGTCGCGGAGGATCTGAGGCTGCGCTTCAATGCCGCCGGCGGTGCCATCGGCAAGCTGGAGAATTGGGCGCCGCAAAGCCACAACAGCCTAAAGGTGCGCTCCGTCGATTTTGAGCAATGGGCGGACTTCATCGCGCCGCTGCTCGACCGCGAGCGAATGGTCGACGATGTCACCGGGCAGCCGTTCGACGACGAGACGCTGCGATCTGTCCTGCACGACGTCTACGAGACGGTGAGCACCGAAGGATGGGCCGGGCGCACCCTCGGGGGCGTCGACAGCGGCAAGAAGCTGGCGAACCAGCGGGCGGAGCATCGCTTCCTCCATTTCAGGGACGCGGCCGCCTGGTTCGAATATGACGCGGCGTTCGGCGACGGCAACGTGTTCGACGCGATGATCGGCTATGTAGAGGGGATGGCGCGCGACATCGCGCATATGGAGATACTCGGACCGAACCCGGCCGCGCAGGTGGAGTGGCTGAAGGACGGGCTGATGAAGGGCGCTCATGTCGGCGTCGACCGCAAAGGCACGGCGATCGACCGCGCGCGCAGCGGGGCCCTGATGGTCCAGCAGATGTACGACATCACCTCGGGCGCGCTGAACAGCCCGGCCAACGCGAAGTGGGCCCGGCGGTTCGGAACGCTCCGGTCAATCAATTCCGCGCAGATGCTGGGCGGAGCGATGATCTCGGCCATAACGGACGTCGGCTTTCAGGCGATCACGCGAGCGTTCAACGGACTGCCGATCACCGGCGCCATGACCGGGTATCTGAAGATGCTCAACCCGCTTGACGCAGCGGATCGGATGGACGCCCTCAGATCTGGCGTGGTCGCGGAAGAGTCGGCACAAATCGGCTCGGCGCAGCAGCGCTGGCTGGGGGAGAGCGGCGGACACGAATGGGCGCGGCGCCTCGCCGAAGGCGTGTTGCGGGTCTCCGGGTTGAGCCCGTGGACCGCGGCCGGAAGGCACGCCTTCGATCGCGATTTTCAGGGCCTTCTCGCCAAGCACGCGGGCGTGGCGTTCGCGAAGGTGCCGAGGCCGGTCCGCGAAGCGATGGAGCGCTACGGCATCGACGGCGCCGACTGGGAGAAGATACGGGCGACGCCGCTGGAGAAGAAGCGCGGTGCGACGTTCCTGCGGCCGATCGACATCGCCGACCGCAAGCTGGCGGACAAGGTCCATGCGATGATGCTGACGGAGACGGACTATGCGGTCCCGGTCGCGTCCGTGCGGGGCCGGGCCTATACGACGTTTGGGCGGCCCGGTAGCCTCGCCGGCGAGATCAGCCGCAACATGATGCTGTTCAAGAGCTTCGGAACCTCCGTCATCCTCAGTCACGGCGGGCGCGCGCTGAGCTTGCGGCCGGTCAACGGTGCAATCTACGCCGCCGGCGGAACGATCATCCTGACGGCGCTCGGGGCGCTGGCGGTGCAGCTCAAGGAAATCGCCAAGGGGCGCGACCCGCTGCCGATGAACGACCTGCCCTCATTGAAGGACGGCAGGCTCCACGGCGGCTTCTGGTCGCGGGCGATGTTCCAGGGCGGCGGGTTCGGCATCTTCGGCGACTTCGCCTCGGCCGGCGCCAGCGAGCGGACGGGCAGCCTGGCCGAGGCGGTGGCGGGGCCGGGCGTCGGCACGATCGGAGACACCATTCGGCTCGCGACGGGCAATATGAGCGCGGCCGACGCGGCGCGCCGCTACACGCCGGGCGGAACCATGTGGTACGGGCGGCTGGCCTATGAGCGGCTGCTGATCGACGAGCTGCGCGCATGGACCGACGAGAATTATTACGACAGCTGGTCGCGCGTCGAGCGCGCCGCGGCCGACAAAGGGCAGGACTTCTGGTGGCGGCCGGGCGAAGGCCGGATCTCCGACTTCCATGCACCGGAACGGCTACCGAACGCGGCCAATGCCTGGGAGGGGGAGGTTCCGGAATGAGAGACAGTAAGGGCCTCCCCATGCTTCAGCGCGCGACCTATCTTGCCCCGTATTCGGAGAGCAAGGTGCCGACCGTCCTGGTCTTCAACGAACCGCTTCGGGATCGGGAAGAAAGCGCTCGATAATCTTAAACCCGTCCTTGATGCTCCAGGCCGGGGCAACCGTTGCCACGATCAGGCCTACGTAACCAGCCCGCGGGTCGCCGAGTTCGTTTCCTAATCCGTCAACATATGCCCCCGGCGCCCACAGCACCAAGTCGCCGACTCGAAGTCGCGGACCTCTCCTTGAGGCAGTAGATGCGATGACGATGAACCCGCCGTCGCTGGCGGCGACCTTCAACATGACCGTTTGGATGCCGTCGGCGCGGAAGCCGATCGCGGGCAACCCCGGGCCGGCGACATCGCCCGGGTCAATCAGCTGTGCGAGAAGTGGCCGATCAAGGATGATCTCCGTGTTGCCGTACTTGCACCAATAGGCGAAGAGGGCCTCTGGCGTCTTGTAGACAAGCACCTGAGACCGGACCTGATCGTCCGTAAACTTGGCAGGCCGCGGCTTCTCGCGCGTCAAAAAGCTGATCAGCGCTCCGAAAACGATGAGCAGGCCCACCACTACCAAGCCGCCATCTGGCCCCACGAACGCCCCCTTTGACAGTCGAGTCGCCGGAGCGTAGGTAGCACGGGTTCGGTAAATCCCGAACCGGAGGTTGGGCGCCGGAACGATCTCAGTGAATTCCGGTGCGACCGTGACCAGCTGGCCGATCTGCGACAAGACCATCTCGGCCCGGTCCTCGATGACAAAGCGACAATTGGGGAATTGCGTCTTCGTAAAGCCGAAGGGCCGTTCTCCCCGGAATACGAGCTGGCAGCTTTCAAAGCGGCAGTCGGTGAACCAGTTTCCATCCAGTTCGATCAAGCCGCCGTTGACCTCTTCCCCATGCCGGACAGTGTACGGAAGGTTATCGAAGATGATCGGACGTGCCCCCCTAGACAATCGAGTCGCGTTGACTCATAACATTGTCCGGCAGCCCGCCCTAGCTGCCCTGGAGAGCCGGCCTAGCGCATAGCCGCCCCGGTCCCTGAGGGGGAAACCTCCGCCGAACGCGGGCGCTAAACGATAGGACGGCCGGAAGCTTTCTTCCCCTAGCCCTCCGCAAAACGCATCCGCATTTTGTGGGGGTCTTCATGACCGTCGCCAGCACAGCGCCGACGATCACCTATCTCGAGAATGGGACCACCGTCGTCCAGGCGGTGCCCTTCCAGTTCCTGGCGGCGACCGACCTGGTCGTCGAGCGGTTCGACTCGGCCGGCGCGATGACGCTCGCCACGCTCGGCGCCGATTACAGCGTCGCCGGCGGCGACGGCGCCACCGGCTCGGTGACCATGGCGGTGGCCAAGGCGGCCGGCTGGCGGCTTCGGATCCGGCGCTCGACCGCGCGCACCCAGCCGACCGACTATACGCCGGGCGACCGCTTCCCGGCGGAGAGCCACGAGCGGGCGCTCGACCGGGTGACGATGATCGCCCAGGAGATCGGCGCGGCGGCGCTCGACCTCGAGAGCCGTTCGCTCCGGGTCCCCGGCGGCGACAGCATCGGCGAGCTCAGCAAGGCGGTGCGGGCGGGGAAGGTGCTGACCTTCGACGCTCTTGGCGGCTATGCGATGCGCTCCATGGGCGACTTTCCGCCGGGCCCGCCGGGGGAGATCGACCTCGACGGGCTGCATTTCTACACGCCCGAGCAGTTCGGAGCGGTCGGCGACAACGCGACGGACGACACGGCGGCCCTGCTCGAGCTCGCCGCCGCGGTCAACGCCGCCGGCGGCGGCCGGGTCTTCTTCAACCCGGGCAAGATCTATCTGCTCGGCCACGCCGCGCAGCTGACGATGCGCTTCCAGGGTGTCAACGGGCTGCTGATCGAGGGCGACGGGGCCACGCTCAAGACCAAGAACAGCGGCTGCCCTACCGCCTCCCTCGGCTACAATTGGGGGCAGATCAACATCGTCGACTGCACGAACGTAAACATTCGCGGTCTCAGGTTCGACGGCAACCGTGCAAACCAGAGCCACACGGCGGGTCATGTGCAGGGCTATGGCTTCAATGCCGGCATAGTCTTTTGGACTCCGGGGCCTCACGCGACAGAGCATGTCCTGATCGCCGACTGCAGGTTCGTGGACCACGGAGTCCTTTCCGGAACTGGCGGCGGGACTCCGGACCAGAGGGGCGACGGCATCTGGTGCTCGAACGGTATCAAGCACGTTCATGTCATCAAAAATGTGTTCGAGCGCTGTGGCCGATGGGCCTTTGTGATCGAGCAGAATGCCGGGAACCAGGCAGCGGACCATATTTATTTCCGCGAGAACCTCGTCCTCAACGAAGACCGCGGCGTTGCCTTGACCCGCCCTTGGGGGGCGATCGATATTGAGGATGGGGGGCTCAACAACAGCCATATCTATATCGAGGACAATGTTTTCGAGGGCACGACCCAGGTGGCGATCGGCGGCTTCAACGCGGAGGTCGCCGAATGTACCGTGTCGGACGTCTACCTTCGCCGCAATATCTGGCGGCTCCCGACTGCCAGCGGCGGAACGGACGTGCCGTTCAGCCTTGGCAACGGCAACCCCGGAACGGGCACCTATCGTTCGCTCGAAAGGCTGTTCATCGAGCACAACATCGTCTCCTGGGCGGGCCTGCCCGCGACGTTCCAGGTCGGCACCTCCGCCAAGCTTTCCGACGTCTTCATCCGCTGGAACACCTTCCGGGCCGAAACCCTGACGGGGGCGAGCGAGCTAGGGCTTCAGTTTGCCTATGGCGGCCACATGGAAGGCCTGATCGAGCTGGTCGGCAACGAGTTCATCGGCCTCGGCGAAGGGATTTTGAACAACGGCAGCTGGTATGCCGATCCGACCCCGCTGCCGCTTCATCTGAAGATCGAGGGCAACCGGTTCCGGGCCTGCTATCGCTCGTTCAACCTCTCGATGGTGGGGTCGGCCGCGCCCGCCGGCAGCACGCTCGTCTTGCGTGACAACGTCTCCGAAAATTCGCGCGCCCTGCTCGACGGCGGGGCCGGCGAGTCGCTCAACGGGGGAACGCCCGGCTTCACTCTCTACGGGCGCGAGCGCCACGATCATATCAACGCTCATACGAACGTGACCTGCGTTCCAACAGGGCCGCTTCCCAACTGCGCCGTTGCTGGGCTTCCGCCTGCAGCGACCGGACTCAAGGGCATTCGAGGTTATGTCACCGACGCCACCGCGACGACCTTCGCGTCGACGGTGGCCGGCGGCGGCGGGACCAACGTTCAGGTGATCTGCAACGGGACGAACTGGGTGATCGGATGACGTCCCCAGGGGCGGCGTGGGGAGGACAGAGATGGTAAGCAACGGAAACATATCGGCCGGAGAGATTGGCGGCATCTTCGCCGGCGCGATCGCCTTGCTGGCGACGCTCGGGCACGGGATCAAGTGGCTGCTCGGCTTCACTTCGGCCCAGCAGACGGGGCGCCAGCTCAAGCTCGACCAATGGCATCGGGAGCTGACCGATCGCGAGAACAAGATCGAGGCGGAGGAGGTCGCCTATCGGGTTCGGATCGAGGGGCGGCTGATCGAGCTCGAGGGGGAGCAGGGCAAGCTGCTCGCCATCTGCCACCAGCTCGCCGCCGCGGTTCGCACCCTCGATCCGGGCAGCTCCGCCTTGCGCCCCTATGACGAGATGCTGCGGAGCGCCTTCAGGATCGATCCGTCGCTGCCGCCCGAGATGATCGCAGAGCTTCACGAGATCGACCGCGCGGACGGTTCCGCCGGCGAGAAGAGGAGGGTGAAATGAGGAAGTATGCATTCGGCGCCGCGATCGCGACCACGCTGGCCCTGGCCGGCTGCGCGCTGGCGCCGGCGGCGATCGGCACCCTGAGCGAGGCGCTGGGGCCGCAGGCGCGGGCGCTGCTCGGGCCCGAGGTGGAGCAGGTGGTGACCATGCTCCAGGGGCGCGGGGCCGTCGCGCTCGAAGCGGCCTTCGCCGCGAAGTTCGACGGGGCGCAGGCGAGCGATGCCGAGGCCGCGCGCAGGACGCTCGGCAAGGCTCAGGCCCGCAAGCGCCTGCTCGACCGGCTGCGCTCCGGCAACGATTATTCGCAGTTCGTCGCGGCGCTCGATCCGGCCGCCCGAGCCACGCTCGAGGCGGCGCGCCTGGCCACGGACCGAGCCTATGCCCGGATGCTCGGCCGTCTCGCCGAGACCCGAGGCGGATCGCCGGCAGGGGAGACGGCGGCGCTGGGCGCCGGCGACCCGCATGGCCTGAGGCGAGCGAGCGAGGTTCATGTCGCCGCGGCCGACGCGCTGGGCTGGGAGGATGCCATAGGGCTTTGCCGAGCGGCGATCCTGGACGGCGAAACCGCCGTCGTCGCCGCCCGCTTCGCTCGAATGTCCGACGACGTCCGCCAGGCCGCACCGTCGTCTGCGCGGCCTACGGCCAGGGCGTCCGCGACGCGCGCGGCAACCTGCCGGCCGGCGCCGGAGTGTCGATCTGATCGTTCCAACGGAGCCTCGAAAACACCACTTCGTTGGAACGACGGCCGGCTGTAAGTTATTGAAATCTATAATGGCGTTGAAGCTTGGGAAGCTTCTGCTCTGCCATTGAGCTACGCCCGCTCGGGCGGCCGATATCTAGGAAAGGCGGCGCCGATTGTCGAGACGCTAGCGACGGTAGGGCGTGAAGCTGCCGAGGACGCAGACCGGGCCGGGGACGCTCTGCCCGGAATCGAGCGCCTGGAAATGGTCGCCGCGGCAATATTGGCTGGCGTGAACCTCGATGAGGATCTGGCTCATCTCGTCCAGACCGGGGCAGGAAGCGGCGAGCCGGTTGACCCAGATCGTGTCGCCGTCCCGGTAGACGAGGGTCCGGCGTCCGCGCGGCACCAGATTCGCACCCGACGACATGGCGACGCAATCGCGCTCCGCTCCGGCGATGCGGCCGGCAAGCTCGAGCTGCGGCTCGGCTTCGCCGCCCGAAGGGCCGGCGCGGGTCGCCACGCAGGCGGTGGACAGGAGCAGGAGCGGCAGCAGGCGCATGGCGGGTCTCCCTCGGAGCGGCTCAGGCGCGCAGCGACGAAGCGGCGCGGGCGAGGCTTGCGATCTCGGTTTCATCCGCGGATCCGTTCGGCACCAGCCAGGAGCCGCCGACGCATAGCACAGGCTCGAGCGCCAGCCATGCGGCGGCGCTGGCCTGGGTGATCCCGCCGGTCGGGCAGAAACGGGCCTCGCCGAACGGCCCGGCGAGCGCCTTGAGCGCGGCGATGCCGCCCGACGTCTCGGCCGGAAAGAATTTGAAATGGGAAAGTCCGAGGTCGAGACCGCGCATCAGGTCCGCCGCGGTCGCGATGCCTGGAAGGAAGGCAATGCCCGACTGGGCGGCGGCGCGGCCGAGCGGTTCGGTGAGGCCCGGCGAGACGATGAACTCGGCGCCGGCGGCCAGGCTCGCCTCGAGCTGGCGCGGGTTGAGAACCGTGCCGGCGCCGACCACGGCGCCCTCGACCTTGCGCATCTCCGCGATCGCCTCGAGCGCGGCGGGCGTGCGCAACGTCACCTCGATCACCCGGAGGCCGCCGCCGACGAGCGCCCGGGCGATGCCCTGCGCTGTCGCGGCGTCGTCGATCACCAGCACCGGGATGACCGGCGCCAGCCGCATGATCTCGCCGATCCCGCTCATTCTCCATGCTCCGCGGCGAAGGCGGCCGCGGCGCCGAGCAGGCCGGGCTGGCCGTGGGTGACGATCTTGACCGGCATGTCCTCCATCCTCCTCGCGAAGCGCCCCTTGGCCGTGAAGCGGCGGTGGAACCCCGAACGCGGCAAATGGTCGATCAGGCGCAGTCCGAGGCCGCCGCCGATCACCGTCGCCTGCGCCCCCTGGGCCAGCGCGATATCCCCGGCGACGGCGCCGAGCGACAGGCAGAAGCGATCGAAAGACGTGCCCGCAAGCTCATCCTCGCCGGCCATGGCCGCTCGCCAAAGCGACTTTTCGTCGCGGTAGCCCGGGGGACGCCCCTCGATGGCGGCGAGCGCTTCATACAGATTCATGAGCCCCTTGCCGGAGGCGATGCGCTCGGCGGACACCCGGCCATGGCGGGCTCGCAAGTAAGCGAGGACCCGGTCCTCGACCTCGTCGAGCGGCGCGAAGTCGATATGGCCTCCCTCGGTCTCGACGATTTGATGGCCGCCGCCGCGACGGATCAGCTGGGCGACCCCAAGGCCGGTGCCGGGCCCGACGATGCTGATCACGCCCTCCTCGGGCAGCGGCCGCTCCGGCCCGCCCAAATGGCGGAAATGCTCGCTCCCCAATTGTGCCACGGCATAAGCGACGGCGCCGAAATCGTTGACCAGAGTGTAGCGTTCCGCGCCCAGCGCCTCGGGAATCAGGGCGGGACGGAACTCCCATGAATTGTTGGTGAGCTTCAGCATCTCCCCGTCCATAGCACCGGCCACGGCGATGCCGGCGGCGGCGGGGAGCGAGCGGCCGACGGCCGCCGCGAACGCCTCCCAGGCGCTTTGCAGTCCGACATGGTCGACGGTCTTCAGAGTGAATTCCGACCCCAGGCGGACGACTTGGCCGCCTTCGACTTCGGCGAGGGCGAAACGGACGTGGGTGCCGCCGATGTCGACGGCGACGATCTCGGTCACCTCGCTTGCTCCATTCCGCGCTGTTAGCGCTCCGGCGCCGACGTGCAATCGCTAGATGCGAGCCCTTGCCCTGAACGCTCGGGCGGCGCAGCATGGCCGGGCGAGGGAGGGGCGACATGGCGGACTCGAAAAGCGACTGGACTAAGCTGATCACCCGGGCCGCGGTGGTGCTGGGGATCGGGGCGGTGCTCGCCGCTGTCGTGGCGGCGATCGGCAGCGGCACGGGTCTGTGGAGCTTTCGCGTCGGGCTGACGTCGCTTCGCTACCTCTTCTTCGCCGCCGCGGCGGGCGCGGTGCTCGGGCTGATCGGCCTCTTCATGGCGCGGCGTCGGGGGAAGCTGATGCTCGCCAACCTCGTCGCGGTCGTCGTCGCGCTCGGCTTCGTCCTCTATCTCGGCAATCTCGTCCGGATCGCCAAGAGCGTGCCGGCGATCCACGACGTCGCCACCAACCTCGACGACGTGCCGCAATTCACCCGCCTCCGGGTCCGCGCCGACAATCTCGAGAACATCCCCGACGAGGGTCGGCCGGAGCTCAAGGCGCTGCCGCCCGAAGCGCGCTGGAAGGCCGTGCATCGGGCGCATTACGGGGACCTGCGGACGGTCCGGCTCGCCACTCCGCCGGCCGAGACCGTGCGGCGGGTGGCCTCGCTCGCCCACGACCGTGGCTGGCAGACGGCTCTGGTGGACGACCGGACCGGGACCGTCGAAGCGACTGCCACCAGCCTGTTCTTCCGCTTCAAGGACGACGTCGTGGTGAGAGTGCGGCCGGCGCCGGGCGGGGGCAGCCTCGTCGACATGCGCTCGATCAGCCGAGTCGGCGGAAGCGACGTCGGCATGAACGCGAAACGGGTGCGCGCCTTCCTCGCCGATCTGCAACGCTGAACCGTCATTCCCGCGAAAGCGGGAATCCACGCTGCCTCAGCGCCTGCTCGAGACCGGAAGGGACCGCCGCTTTCACGGGAATGAAGGTAGTCGCAACTCTTGCATTTAGTAAGCATGCTTATTATAAATGTGCCGTGGACAGCAATTTCGCTTTCGAGGTGGCCAAGACGGCGCAGGCTCTGCGGCGGGCGTTCGACCGCCGGGCGGCGGCTCTTGGAGTCACCCGCGCCCAATGGCGGGTGCTCGCCTGGCTGGGCCACGAGGACGGCGTCAGGCAGGTCGCCCTCGCCGAGGCGCTCGATGTCGAGCCGATCACTTTATGTCGGATGATCGACCGGCTCGCCGAAGCGGGCCTGGTCGAGCGGCGGGCGGACGAGGACGACAGGCGCGCCTGGCGGATCCATCTCACCGCCGATGCCTGGCCGGTGATCGACAAGCTTCGCGGCGTTGCGGCGTTATTCCTCGACGAGGCGTTGGACGGCGTGGCCGAAGCGGATCAGGCGACGACGCGCGACGTTCTTGCACGCGTGCGATCGAACCTGGCGGGCGACTCAAGGGACAGACGGAGAGCATGACCAAGGAAGGCCCCATCACCGCCGCCGAAGAGGTGCAGCCCGTCGCGGCGCCCGATGCCGTGCCGGACGTGCGGCCGAAGAAGAAGAGGCTGCGGCTGATCCTGATGCTGTCGGTTCCGCTGCTGATCGCTTTGGTCGGCGGCTATATGTGGCTGACCTCGGGCCGCTACATTTCGACCGACAACGCCTATGTCCAGCAGGACAAGGTCTCGGTCAGCGCCGAGATTGCGGGGCCGATCGCCGAAGTCCTGGTCCGCGAGAACCAGCACGTGAAGCGCGGCGACCTCCTCTTCCGAATCGACCCCAGGCCGTACCGGATCGCGCTCGAGCAGGCCGAGGCGCAGATCGCGGGGGCCCAGGTCTCGGTCAGCAAGCTCCAGGCGGAATCGGCCGGGACCGGCGCCGATATCCAGGGCGCCACCGCCAACGTCACCTTCGCCCAGCGCGCCTTCGAGCGGCAGGCGGAGCTGATGCGCCGTGGCTTCACCACCCGGGCTCGCTACGACGAGGCTCTGCACGGCGTCCAGGAGGCCAGGGAGCGGCTCGCCAATGCCCGCGCCGACGCCTCGATCAAGCAGGCGGCGCTCGCCCAGGGGCCGGTGGCGGCCCAGCCGGCGGTCGCCGCCGCTTATGCCGCCCGCGACAAGGCGCTGCTCGACCTCAAGCGGACCGAAATACGCTCGCCGATCGATGGTTACGTCAGCCAGACCGAGCGGCTGCAGATCGGCGCCGCCGTCGTCCCGGGTCTGCCGGTGGTGACCGTGGTGCGAAGCGAGGACGCCTGGGTCGAGGCCAATTACAAGGAAACCGACCTCAACAAGATGGCGCCCGGCCAGCCCGCCGAGATCCGCCTCGACGCCTATCCCAGCACCCGGATTTGCGGCCATGTCGCCAGCATCGGCCGCGGCACCGGCTCCGAATTCTCGGTGCTGCCGGCCCAGAACGCCTCGGGCAACTGGGTCAAGGTCACCCAGCGAGTGCCGGTGCGGATCGCCATCGATTGCAATTCCGGCCGCCCGATGATCGCCGGCCTCTCGGCCAACGTAAAGGTCGACACGAAGGAAGCGCCGCTGCCGCCGGCGCAGCAGCAGGCCGCCCGACGGTGACCGTCATTGCGAGGAGCGAAGCGACGAAGCAATCCAGCCCAGTGCAGGACTCCTGCGCCGGGCTGGATTGCTTCGCTGCGCTCGCAATGACGGGGTCGGTCGTGACCCACCGCACCGCGAGGTAGCGGTCCATGGCGACCGCCGCCGCTGCCGGGGCCCATCACCCGCCGACGCTCAGCCTCGACCGGGTCGAGCATGTCGTTCTGACCATCGCGATCATGATGGCGGTGCTTCTTCAGGTGCTCGACACCACCATCGCCAACGTCGCTCTGCCGCACATGATGGCCTCGATGTCCGCCACCCAGGAAACGATCAACTGGGTGCTGACCAGCTATATCGTCGCCTCCGCCATCGCGATCCCGATCACCGGCTGGCTCGCCGACCGGGTGGGGCGCAAGCGGCTCTTCGTCTGGTCCGTGATCGCCTTCACGGTCGCCTCGGTTGCTTGCGCAATGGCTCAGAACCTGACCGAAATGGTGATCTTCCGGGCCTTTCAGGGCATCTCCGGCGCCTTCCTGGTGCCGATCGCCCAGGCGGTGCTGTTCGACATCAATCCGCCGCACAAGCACGCCCGGGCCATGGCGATGTTCGGCATGGGGGTGATGATCGGGCCGATCCTGGGACCGGTGCTGGGCGGCTGGCTCACCGAGAATTATTCCTGGCGGTGGGTGTTCCTGGTCAACCTTCCCGTCGGAATCCTCTGCACCTTCATGCTAATTCGGTACATGCCGAAGGGCGCGATCACCAGGCGGGGCTTCGACCTGTTCGGCTTCGCGTTGCTCGCATTGGCGCTCGGAGCCTTTCAGCTGATGCTCGATCGCGGGCAGCAGCTCGACTGGTTCGAAAGCTGGGAGGTGTGGCTCGAGGCCGCCATCTCGGCGTCCTGCGCCTGGATGTTCGTCGTCCACCTGACCACGGCAAGGCAGCCGCTCTTCGATCCCAAGATGTTCGTCGACCGCAATTTCAGCTTCGCCCTGATGTTCATGGTGATCACGGGCGTGCTGCTCCTCGCCGGCCTCGCCCTGCTGCCGCCGTTGCTTCAGCGCCTGTTCGGCTATTCGGTGCTGGATTCCGGCTTCCTCACCGCCCCGCGCGGCATCGGTACCCTGGTCTCGATGATGGTGGCCGGCCGCTTGACGGGGAAGGTCGACGCCCGGATCCTCATCTTCTTCGGCATAAGCTGCCTTGCCCTGTCGCTCTGGCAGATGTCGGGCTTCACCCTGGTGATGGGCTCGCGCGAGATCATCGTCAGCGGCGTCGTCCAGGGCTTCGGCCTCGGCTTCATCTTCGTGCCCCTGCAGGCGCTGGCCTTCGCCTCGCTGGCGCCCAGCTACCGCACCACCGGAGCGAGCCTGCTCAACCTGTCGCGCAACATCGGCGGCTCGGTCGGAATCTCGGTCGTCACCAGCCTGCTCGCCCGCAACCTCCAGGTCAGCCATTCCGACCTCGCCGCCCATATCACGCCCTACAGCCTGCCGATGGCGGATCCGTCGGTGGTCGAGCGCCTCGGCCAGGTCGGAGACAGCGTCTCGGCAATGCTCGACCTTGAGATCAACCGCCAGGCGCTGATGATCGCCTATCTCGACGATTTCCACATCATGATGCTGGTCACGGTCGCCTCGCTGCCCTTCGTTTGGCTGCTGAGGAAGCCCAGGCAGGCGGGCGGCGGCCCGCCTATGGTCGCGGACTGACGGCGAGCGAAATGGCCCAACCCGGTGCAGCAACGGGCTTTTTGCCGGTTGCGGCGTGGAGATGGGGGAGCTAGGGCCGCACTTTCGGCCGCGACGCGGCCGCCCGCTTCCAAGGTTGCTGGATGGCTGACGGTACCCGTTTCGATCCGCATGTCTCGGCCGAGCGATTCCAGCTGCTGGTCAACTCCGTCACCGACTACGCCATCTATATGCTGGACGCCGACGGCTATGTCTCGACCTGGAATCCCGGGGCACGGCGCTTCAAGGGCTATGAGGCCGAGGAGATTATCGGCCACCATTTCTCCACCTTCTTCACCCCGGAGGACCGCGAGGCGGGTGTGCCCGCCGCCGCTCTGAAGGCGGCGGCCGAGCACGGGCGGTTCGAGGCCGAAGGCTGGCGGGTGCGCAAGGACGGCACCCGATTCTGGGTCAACGCCGTCCTCGATCCGATCCGCGACTCCGCTGGCAACCTGCTCGGCTTCGCCAAGATCACCCGCGACGACACCGACAAGCGCGAGGCGGCCGTCGCCTTGCAGGAAAGCGAGCGTCGCTTTCGAATGCTCGTCCAGGGCGTGAAGGATTATGCCCTCTACATGCTCGACCCTGACGGTTTCGTATCGAACTGGAACACCGGCGCCGAAGCGATCAAGGGCTACAAGGCGGACGAAATCGTCGGCAAGCATTTCTCCAATTTCTATACCGAGGAGGATCGGGCCGCGGGCGAGCCCGCGCGGGCCCTGGCTACGGCCGCCGCGGAGGGCAAATATGAGAAGGAGGCCTGGCGCGTTCGCAAGGACGGCACCCGTTTCTGGGCGAGCGTCGTCCTCGATGCGATCCATGACGACGAGGGCAGGCTGGTCGGTTACGCCAAGATCACCCGGGACATTACCGAGCGCCGCAAGGCGGCCGAGGAGCTCGAGGAGGCCCGTGCCGCCGTCTTTCAGTCGCAGAAGCTTCAGGCCCTCGGCGAGCTGACGGGTGGCGTCGCCCACGATTTCAATAATTTGATGACGGTCATCCGCGGCTCCGCCGACTTGCTGACCCGCCCCGGCCTCAGCGAGGAGAAGCGCGCGCGCTACCTCAAGGCGATCATCGATACCGCCGATCGCGCCGCGACCCTGACCAGCCACCTCCTCGCCTTCGGTCGGCGGCAGGCGCTCAAGCCGGAGGTCGCGGACCTCAACGTTCGTCTCGACGCCTTTGCCGAGATGGTGGGGCGGACGCTCGGCGGCCAGTTCGAGGTGCGGCTCGACCTGGCGCCGTCGCTGCCGCCGGTCGAAGTCGACCTCGCCCAGCTCGAGACCGCTCTGCTCAACGCGGCGTTCAACGCCCGCGACGCCATGCCCGAGGGCGGCACGTTGATGTTGACGACCCGCCATCTGCGCGGCGCGGTCGGCGGCGAAGTCCTGGTCGAGATCGCCGACACCGGCTCCGGCATGAGCCAGGAAGTGCTCGATCGTGCCTTCGAGCCGTTCTTCACCACCAAGCCGGTGGGGGAGGGGACGGGGCTCGGCCTTTCGCAGATCCACGGCTTCGCCGCCCAGGCGGGGGGGCGCGCCGAGATACGCTCGTCGCCCGGCGAGGGAACGGCGGTTCGGCTTTTCCTCCCCGCGACCGACAAGCCCTTCGGCCGCTCCCCGGGACCGGTCGAGGGGACGACGGTGCCGAGCGACCTGCGCATCCTCCTGGTCGAGGACAATGACCATGTCCGCGAGTTCGCGCATCACCTGCTCGACGAGCTCGGCTACCGGGTGCTCAGCGTGGCCTCGGGCGAGGAGGCGCTGGCGGTGCTGGAGAGGGAGGCGGTGGACGTGCTGTTCAGCGACGTCGTGATGCCGGGCCTCAGCGGTCTCGAGCTCGCGCGCCTGGCGAGGGCGAAGCACCCGTCGCTGCCGGTGCTGCTCGCGAGCGGCTATAGCGAGGAGATCGTCGGAGCGGCGGGCGCCGAGTTCGAAATCGCCCGCAAGCCCTATGACGCCGGGCTGCTCGAGACGGCGCTCGCTCGGGCGCTGGAGCGGGCCGCCGCGGCCTGAGGCGCGAGGGCGCGACCGGTTGCGCGTTCCCGCTTCCGCGGGATGACGGAGCAGGAAGTGGACAGGCCCTCCTGGATTCCGCCTTCTACCCAGGCGGCCAGCGGCCGCCCGGCGCCACCCGTCACCCAGCGAAGGCTGGGGTTCATGCTGCATATCCACCCCAAGGTAACGACGACGCTGAATGAACCAGGGCGGCGGCTCGACTCCCGCGGGGCGGGCGGGCATGCTGCTCGCGCCAGGGGAGATCGACATGAGCGCAGCGCCTGAGGCCGCGGACGCGAAGGAGGGCAGCGCGAGGCTGGTGCCGATGCGGGTGCTCGTCCTGCTCCTGACCCTGGTCGGGCTGTGGATCGCTCGCAGCTTCGTTCTTCAGCTCGCCTGGGCGGTGACGATGGCCGTAGCGCTGTGGCCGCTCTATCGCCGCCTGGCGCCGGCGGGCGCCGCGCTGCGCCGGCCGATCCTCGCGCCGCTCGGCCTTACCCTGGGAACGGGCCTGGTGCTGATGCTGCCGCTGGCGATGGTGGCCGTCGAAGCGGCGCGAGACAGCCAGCTTGCCCTGCAATGGGTGACGGTGGCGCAGAAGCAGGGCGTGCCGCCGCCGACTTGGCTCCCCGGGCTGCCGCTGCTGGGCGGCCGCGCGGCCGCCTGGTGGCACGCGAACCTCGCCGATCCTCGAGGCGCCGCCCGGCTGCTGGGCGAGGTCGATGCGGGCGCGCTGGCGCGCTGGACCGGCGCCGTGGCGGCGCAGGTCGCCTCGCGGTCGATGTTCTTCCTGGTCACCCTGCTCGCCTTGTTCCTGATCCTGCGCGACGGCGACCGCCTGGCCGCCAATGCCGTCGGCACCGCGCGTCGCTTCTACGGCGAGTTCGGCGAGCATTTCATGATTCGCCTCGGCGATGCGGTGCGGGGCGCCGTCAACGGCACCGTGCTGGTCGCAATCGGCGAAGGGACTTTGATCGGCTTCGGCTATGCCGTCGCCGGCGTCCCCCGGCCGGTGCTGTTCACTCTGGCGACGATCGCCGTGGCGATGCTGCCGTTCGGCGCCTGGGCGGCCTTCGGCCTCGCCTCGCTCGTTCTTCTCGTCCAGGGCCAGGCGGTCGCGGCGATCGCCTTGTTCGCCTTCGGCGCCGCGGTGATGCTGATCGGCGACAATTTCGTCCAGCCGGCCCTGATCGGCAACGCCGTCGAGCTGCCCTTCCTGTGGACCTTCGTCGCCACCTTCGGCGGCCTCGAGAGCTTCGGCCTGGTCGGCCTGTTCGTCGGACCGGCGCTGATGGCGGCCTTGTTCCTCGCCTGGAAGGAATGGCTCGGCCTCGACGGACCGCCCGGGCGAAGGCGGCGGCTCAGGCGTAGAAAGGTATAGGCATGGACGGTTTCTATCGCTGGTCGATGCGGCACGGCTCGCGCATCCTCTTCGCCCTGGCGGCGGTGCTGTTGCTGTGCGGGCTGATGCAGGCGGTGATGACGCTGCTTCAATCGGGCAGCGACTATCTCGTATCCGGCCGGGACGACCGCGCGCTGATGCGCTGGCTGTTGATCGGCACCGCCGTCTTCGGCACGTTCTCCAGCGCCGTCTGGCCGCTGTTCGGCGCTCTGGTCATCGACAGGCTCGACCGGCGGCAGCAGCGCGATCCCGATTAGGGGCTATCCGCGGGACGACGAATCCTCACCTGGCCGTCATTCTGGCCCGGCCTGCGGAGCCGGGGCCTGGGCAGCGGCGGCAGCTCGGCGCGGACGAGACGGCCGTCGCGGTCGCGGTCGAGCATCCCGAAGCGTTCGCCCGCGGCATTGGCGAACTCGCTTCGGGAGACGCCTCGGTTCAGGTCCATGTCGGCGGCGATCACCGGCTGAGGGATGTTGAGGAAGGCGTAGCGGCCGCCGCCCTCTATGCCCTTGTCATATGTCTCGACCCGGCGCCGCCTTGCGCCGGGGCCGCGCCAGCTGCCGAAACCGGCGCCGCGCATCTGCAGGCCGAGCTGGACCTCCGGCGCGACCTCATTCTCGTAGCGGGCGATCTCGGCCGGGCCGAGCTCGCCATTGCCGTCCGAGTCGAGGACGGCGAAGAACCGCGCGGCGTCCGCCTGCAGCTCGGCGAGGCTGAGCGCTCCGTCGGAGTCGCGGTCGGCCGCGGCGAACCAGGCGCCGACATTGTCGGCGGCCGGGTCGACCGAGCGGAACGGCTCGCCCATCGGGCTGAGGAAGACGCCGCGGCCGGGCGGCGGCGCCGACGGCGGCTGGGCCATCGCCGCCGTCGGGAGCAGCAGGAGCGCCAGGGTGGGGAGAATCCGCATCGTCCCGTGATGGGCTACCGGGCGCCCGCCGACAAGCTCAGCGCGCCGGGGTGACTCGCCAGATCATGTTGCCGACATCGTCGGCGACGAGCAGGGCGCCCGCCTTGTCGACCGCGACTCCGACCGGCCGGCCGCGCGCCTTGCCGTCCGAATCCAGGAAACCGGTGAGGACGTCCACCGCCGGCCCGGCCGGTCGGCCGCCCGCGAAGGGGACGAAGATAACCTTGTAGCCGCTCGCGGGCTTGCGGTTCCACGAGCCGTGCTGGCCGACAAAGGCGCCGCCGGCATAGCGCTCGGGGAGAAGCCCTCCGCGATAGAAAGCGAGTCCGAGCGAGGCGGTGTGCGGACCGAGCGCATAATCCGGCACCAGCGCCGACTCCACCAGGTCCGGACGGGGCGGCTTGACCCGGGTGTCGACGTGATCGCCGTAATAGGAATAGGGCCAGCCGTAGAAGCCGCCCTGGCGAACCGACGTCATGTAATCGGGGACGAGATCGCTCCCGAGCTCGTCGCGCTCGTTCACCGCCGCCCACAATATCCCCGTCGCCGGCTCGATGGCCAGGCCGACGGCATTCCTGAGCCCTGTCGCGAACGGCCGCTTGGCGCCCGTCGCCCGGTCGATCTCCCAGACCGCCGCCCGTCCTTGCTCCTCGGCCATGCCGTGCTCGGCGGCGTTGCTGTTCGAGCCGACGCTCGCGTAGAGATGCGCCCCGTCGGGGCTGGCGACGATCGTCTTGGTCCAGTGATGGTTGCGTTCGCCCGCCGGCAGGTCGGTGAGGCGGGTGCCGGCGGCGGCGATGCTGGTCTCGCCGGCGCTGTACGGGAAGCGCATCACCGCATCGGTATCCGCGACGTAGAAGTCGTCGCCGACCAGCGCCATCCCGAACGGTGAGTTGAGGCCCGAGAGGAAGACGGTTCTCGTCTCGGCGACCCCGTCTCCGTCCGAGTCGCGCAGCAGGGTGATTCGATTGGCGCTCGGCACCGCCGCGCCGGCCTTCTTCATGAACATCTTCATGAAGAAGGCCCGAAAGCCCTTGCCTTCCTTCGGCCGCGGCGGCGCGTTGGTCTCGGCGACGAGGACGTCGCCGTTCGGCAGCACGTAGAGCGAACGCGGATGATCGAGCCGATCGGCGAAGGCGGCCACCTCGAGCCCATCGGCCGGCCTGGGCGTCGAACCGAGCCAGCCGATCGCGTCGGCGACGTTGACGGTCGGGAGCAAGGTCCTGGTCGGCGCGGGAAGGGTGGGGGCGGGGCCCATGCCGGCGCTGACCGGAAGCCGGGCCCGGTCGCCGCAAGCGGCGAGGGCAAGCGTCAGTGCCGCGGCGGCCGCGGCGCGCGGGACGAGGGATTTTCGTGATCGCATAACGCCTCCTGGCGAGGCCTCGACCCGGCAGCAACGCCCCGGTGCGTCGCGCCGTTCCGCGTCTAATGGCTAACGCGATGTTAACCCATTGCGGCCAGAACCGCTTTCACACGAGCGACAGCGAAAAGGCATTTCGGAATGAGCGGGGAATTCACCCAGGTGAAGGTGGCGGATCGGATCGCCTTGTTCGACGCCGACGGCAGCCTCGAGGCCAATTGCCGCGAGGTCGCCGCCTTGCTCGCCAACGATTCGGTCCGAGTCGCCCGCCGCTTCTGGAGCCACCTCGCCGGCGCTCCCGACGTCAACGCCGCCTTCTCGGACACGGAGATGGACGAGAACGTCCGCAAGATCCTCCCCTACCTCGCCGCCAAATATACCGACGTTCGGGGGCAGGCCTGGGGCGACATGGTCGGCGGCTATGTGCTCGAGGCGCAATCGACCCATGTCTCGCTGACCACGCTCATCTCGTCGATCAGCGCCGCCGCCGAGGAAGGGCACCAGATCCTCGTCGAGAAGCTGGCCGGTGATCCGGAACGGCTCGGCCGGCTCGGGCGCTGCCTGACCCAGGCGACCCTGCTCGAAGCCGACATGTTCGCCGCCCATTTCCGGCTGCTGAGCGAGCGCGCCGAGCGCGAGAGCCGCCGCGCCCACGGCCAGGAGTTCAACCAAGACGTGGTCAGCGCGGTCGAGCGCACCGCCTCCGACAGCCGAATGCTCCGGGCCCAGGCCGCCGAGGCTTCGGCCTCGGCGCGCGGCATGCTCGGCAAGACCTCCGAAGTCGCCGCCGCGGCCGAGCAGTCCGCGCTCGCCATGCGCGACGCCGCCGAAACGGCGGCGGGCCTGATCCGCGCCATCGAGGACGCCCGCCGCGAGGTCGAGCTGGCTGGCGAGGTCGCCACCCGCGCCGGCGGCCAGGCCGCCGACGCCGCCCGGGTCAGCCAGGCCCTGTCCGGCCACGTCCTGGCGATCGAATCGATCCTCGGCCTGATCCGCGACATTGCCGGCCAGACCAACCTGCTCGCGCTCAACGCCACGATCGAGGCGGCCCGCGCCGGCGACGCCGGGCGCGGCTTCGCGGTCGTCGCCCAGGAAGTGAAGTCGCTGGCCTCGCAGACCGCCCGCGCCACCGACGACATCACCGCCAAGATCACCGCCATCCAGCAGGCGACCCGCCAGACCGTCGAGGCCAACGGCTCCATCCAGAAGACGGTGGAGGACGTCCAGACCTCGGCCGACCGGATCCGCGAGGCGATGGAGGTGCAGGCGCAGACGGTGACGATGATCACCTCCGCCGTGGACGAGACCGCGCTGGCGGCGGACTCGATGTCCGCCACCATCGCCGCGATCCGCGAGGATACGGAAAACGTCGCCCGCGAGATCGACGGGGTCACCTCGAATTTCGGCCATGTCGACGAGGAGATGACCCGCTTCCGTGCCGCCGCCGCCGAGTTCGTCAAGCGCTTCGCGGCCTAAGCCTTCCTTTACGTTGACGCTGCTAGGGGTTGCCGCCGGACGGAGCTTCGGAGCGCCTTATGGCCGACGGATTCCAGCAGAGGGATGGACAGCTGTTGCAGAAGCTGACGGACGCGCAAGTCGCCCATCGGCTGCGCGCCTATAATCAGGACGGCGAGTTCGAGCGCGAGCTCGGCTGGCTGTGGGCGGGGGCGGGCGATCTCATCGAGGCGGCGGTTCTGGCGAGCGGCGGCGAGGCCGCGGCGCTTCGCACTCGGCAGAGCTTCACCCGCCCGGTCGACTCCGACTGGATCCATGCCGTCGCCAGCCTCGGCTTCGACATCTACACCAGGGGCAGCTCCGTGCCCGAGGAGATGGACCGGCGGGCGCGGCTCGTCGCCTCGCTCTGCGCCGGCTTCCGCGACCGCTTCGACGAGGCCGGCTTCTGCCGGGCGCTCGAGACTCTGCAGCGACTCGCCGCTTACGAAAGCGACATCATCCTCGCCCAGGTCGCCCTGCTCGAGGCCAATGAGGCGGCCGCGACTCGGGGACGGAGCAGCGAGCAGTTCGAACGCAACGTCGCCGGCCTGGTCGAAGCGACGACCGCCGAATCGGCCCGGCTTCGGCAGAAGACGGGCCACACCGCCGCCGCCGCCCGCGGCATGCTCGGCAAGACCTCGGAGGTCGCCGAGGCCGCGGAGCAGTCGGCGATGGCGATGCGCGATGCCGCCGAGACCTCGGCCGGCCTCATCCGAGCCATCGAGGACGCCCGCCGCGAGGTCGAGGTCGCCGCCGGAGTCGCAGTCCGAGCCGGCGAGGAAGCGAGCGGCGCGATGCAGGCGAGCCGGGCGCTGTCCGGCCATGTCGAGGCGATCGAATCGATCCTCGGCCTGATTCGCGACATTGCCGGCCAGACCAACCTCCTCGCGCTCAACGCCACCATCGAGGCCGCCCGCGCCGGCGACGCCGGCCGAGGCTTCGCGGTCGTCGCCCAGGAAGTGAAGTCGCTCGCCAGCCAGACCGCCCGGGCCACGGACGATATCACCGCCAAGATCAATGCCATCCAGCAGGCGACCCGCCAGACGGTAGAGGCCAATGGCTCGATCCAGAAAACGGTCGAGGACGTGCAGATTTCGGCCGACCGCATCCGCGAGGCGATGGAGGTTCAGGCGCAGACGGTGACGATGATCACCGCCGCCGTCGACGAGACCGCGCTCGCCGCCGATTCGATGTCGACGACGATCGCCGCCATCCGTCGCGACACCGAATCGGTGGCCAGCGAGATCGATTCGGTGGAGAGCGGCTTCGCCCATGTCGACGACCGGCTGGCACGGTTCGGGGCGGCGACCGCCGAATTCCTCACCGGCTTCGCCGCCTGAAACGGGCGGGCCGGCCCCTGCCCCATTGTGCCCGGGCCCGTCCTAAGCGATAACCCCATGCCGCCATGGACCGGAAACGCATCGCCAGGCTGACCGAGCACCAACGGACCTGCCTCAGGTTCGTCTACGCGCACATGACCTCCAAAGAGATAGCTCCGCTGATGGTGATCGAGCCCGGCTCGGTCGACCAGCATATCAAGGCGGCGATGCGCATCCTCGGCGTCGGCGACCGCCGAAGCGCGGCCCGGATCCTCGCCGAGGACGAGGCCGCTCAGGGTATCCAGCCATTGGTATACCAACCGCCGGACATTGCGGCGCCGATCGATTCGTCCACATTCGGACCACCGATCGAGAGCGGGTGGCACTCAAGCGGGTTGTCCGGCGGGGCGATGAGGGAGCAGCAAGCTGCTTTCCGGATCGCAGCGCCGGGAGGGGCTCCCACGCTTCCGCTCCCGATCGGCACGACAAGGCCGGGCGACCTCAACTGGTTGGCAAGGCTGGCGTGGATCGCGGTCATTGCCATCGGAGTGGCACTGGCGTTCGGGGCCCTGGTCTCCGCGATCGAAGCGCTGGG
>JAXDPB010000065.1:0-292284 GCA_034668585.1 Sphingomonadales bacterium
ATGTTGCGGCCGGTGGAGAGGTCCATGACCGTGTCGGCGCCCCAGCGGATCGACCAGACCATCTTGTCGACCTCGGCGGCGACGTCGCTCGCGACGGCGCTGTTGCCGATATTGGCGTTGATCTTGACCCGGAAGTTGCGGCCGATCGCCATCGGCTCGCTCTCGGGGGGGTTGATGTTCGAAGGGATGATGGCCCGGCCGCGGGCGACCTCGTCGCGGACGAATTCGGGGGTGACGTAATCGGGGATGGAGGCTCCGAAATCCTGGCCGTCCCTTATAAGGGAATTCTCCCTTATAAGGGAGCGTCCCAGATTTTCCCGCTCGGCGACATATTCCATCTCCGGGGTGACGATTCCCCGCCGGGCGTAATGCATTTGCGACACGTTGGCGCCGGCCTTCGCGCGCAGCACCGTGCGGCGGACGTTGGGGAAGGCCTGTACGCCGCCGCTGCGGTCGGGGCCGAGCTGGCCGTTATCCTCGGGCCGGACCTCGCGCTGGAGCACCTCCTCGACGTCGCCGCGGCCGCGGATCCAGTCGCGCCTGAGCTCCGGCAGGCCGCTCATGATGTCGATCGTCACGGCCGGGTCCGTATAGGGGCCCGAGCAGTCGTAGACCCTGAGCGGCGGCTCGCCCGAGCTCGGCTCGAGGTCGATCTCGCGCATCGCCACGCGCCGTTCGCCGACATGGATCTTGCGGCTGCCGCGGATCGGGCCGGTGGTGACCTTCAGGGGCCCTGCGGGGCTCGGCAACTCGGTGCGGGCGGGGGCGTCGGCCATTCTCTTGTCTCCTCAGGCGGGACGGAGAAAGGGCGGACCCGAACTCCCTCCCTACGCCGGTTTCAGCCGGATCAGGTTCGACGGGTCATGGCCTCAGCCAAATCTCAACCGCTCAGGCGCGGTCCCCCGGGGATGGACGAAGCTTTAGCCGTCCCGTCATTCCAGCGAAAGCTGGAATCCGTTCGAGACTGAGAATAGACCTCGGGCCCGCGCTGGGGTGACGACGACATGCATGCGATCGAGATCCTGCTTCCGCTGCGCGACAATGACGGCGAGCCGTTCGGCCGCGACGAGTTCGTCCGCGTGCGCGAGGAGCTGGTCGAGCATTTCGGAGGGCTCACCGCCTTCACCCGGAGCCCGGCCGAGGGCCTCTGGGAGGAGGAGGACGGCGATCGCAGCCGCGACGAGATCGTGAGCTTCGAGGTGATGGCGGACTGGCTGGATCGCGGCTGGTGGCGCGACTATCGAGCGCAGCTGGAAACCCGCTTCCGCCAGGACACGATCGTCGTCCGGGCTCTCGAAGTGGAATTGCTTTGAGCGGCGGAGAGTCGCGGCGGAGCTGATCCGGGGTCCGTTCGTGAGGGTGGAAGGTGGATGCCGGAGCAAGTCCGGCATGACATTTCATGGCGTACAGCGTGCGCCTACAGCGGCAGCGCCGGCTCGCGCTCGTCCCGGCGGCCGGTCGCTTCGGAGAGGCCGGAGAGGCCGAGGCCGAGGAGCCGGATGCTTTTGACCGGCGGAAGCACGCTGCGCAGGAGCGCCGCTCCGATCTCGAGGAACTCCGCCTCGCCGCTCACCGGCCGGTCGAGCGAGCGGGCGCGGGTGACGATCTGGAAATCGGCATATTTGACCTTGAGGTTGACGGTTCGGCCCGACAGCCCCTTGCCCACTACCCGCTTCGTCCAGACGTGGCGGCCGATCCGATCCAGCTCGAAGAGCAGCGCCTCGGGATCGGCGATGTCCTCGAGAAAGGTGTCCTCGGCGCTGACCGACTTGTAGGGGCGGTCGGCCTTGACCTGGCGGTGGCAGATGCCGCGGGCGAGATCGTGATAATATTGCGCCGAGCTTCCGAAATGGGCGGCGAGCCATTCGAGGCTGCGCACCTTCAGGTCGGCGCCGGTCTCGATGCCGAGCCGGGCCATCTTCTCCGCCGTCTTGGGGCCGACTCCGTGGAAGCGCTTGACCGGCAGCCCCTCGACGAAGGCGGGGCCGCGGGCGGGGGTGACGACGCACAGGCCGTCGGGCTTGTTCTGGTCGGAGGCGAGCTTGGCGAGGAACTTGTTGTAGCTCACTCCGGCCGAGGCGGTGAGGCCGGTCTCCGCCTTGATCCGGGCGCGGATCTCCTCGGCGATCAGGGTGGCGATGCCGATGCCCTTCAGATCCTCGGTGACGTCGAGATAGGCTTCGTCGAGCGAGAGCGGCTCGACGTGCGGAGTGTAATCGAGGAAGATGGCCCGGATCTGCTGCGAGACCGCGCGATAGGCGTCGAAGCGCGGCCTGACGAAGATCAGATCGGGGCAGCGCCGCTTCGCCGTCACCGCCGGCATGGCCGAGCGGATGCCCCATTTGCGCGCTTCGTAGCTCGCCGCGGCGACGACTCCGCGCACCCCGCCGCCGACCGCGAGCGGCTTGCCCCTCAGCTCCGGATTGTCGCGCTGTTCGACGGACGCGTAGAAGGCGTCCATGTCGACATGGATGATCTTGCGGATCGTCCCCTCGGCCGTCGCGTCGTTCACGCCATGTTCCTAGCGCGGACCGCGCGCCTTGGGAAGGCCCGCGAAGGCCGCGACCGCCCGCCGGCCGCGTGACGCAGATCACGGTGCCGCCGGCCGCGACTCCCTAAGCAGGGGAATCGCGGAGGCCCAGACGCCCCCCGCAGATGGAGGGAGAATCGAGATGGCGAAGAAATCACAGCCTCGCGACGACGTCATGAGCTTCATGACCGCCGCGACCCAGCGCAGGGTCACCCAGTCGTCTTGCGACGGACACGGGCACGAAGCCGAGTCGACCGACGTTCCGGGCTGCACCATCCGCGCCCTGCCCGACCGGCTCCAGGCCAAAGCCGCCGCGGTCGCGGCCGCGGTCAACCCGGTCAACATGCCGCAGAGCTTCATGGCGCTCAGCGCGACCCTGCCCGACGATCCGCTGGCGCTGACCCTCGTGGTCGGCAAGTATCTCGGCTCCGCGCCGCGCACGCTGACGGTGAGCTTCCTCGAGGCGACCCCGGTGGCCCTGCGCGACCGAATCCTCCAGCATATGAATGCCTGGAGCCGGTGCTGCGGAATCAGCTTCCGCTTCACCGCCGGAATCGGACAGGTGCGAATCTCGCGCGCCGGCGCCGGCTATTGGTCCTATCTCGGCACCGACATCCTGCTCATCCCGCAGAACCGGCCGACGATGAACCTGCAGGGATTCACCATGGCGACTCCGGAATCGGAATATCGCCGGGTCGTTCGTCACGAGACGGGCCACACGCTCGGCTTCCCGCACGAGCATATGCGGCGCGAGCTGGTCAACCGGATCGATCCGCAGAAAGCCTATGCCTATTTCGCCGCCACCCAGGGGTGGAGCAGGGCGCAGGTCGATGCCCAGGTGCTCACTCCGCTCAGCCAGGCGAGCATCATCGGCACTCCCGCCGACCAGACGTCGATCATGTGCTACCAGCTGCCGGGTTCGATCACCCGCGACGGCCGGCCGATCGTCGGCGGACTCGACATCAACGCCACGGACTGCGCCTTCTCCGGCAAGGTCTATCCCAAGGCCGCGAGCGCGCCGGGTATGGGACGGTTGGGTATCGGAGATTTCCTTGATGCCGGCGACGGGTTGGAGGATGCTTCGGACTGGTCGGCGGAGGAGGATGTCGATGCCGACACCGCGATCGAGGAGCTGATCGGCGAGCGTGAGCCGGCTGATTGACATTGGAGCCGATCCCGTCGCGGGCCTCACCGTCCGCGTCGGGGACGTGCTGAGCTTCTCGGCGAGCGGGGGGCGGGTGGAATCGGGCGGTTCGGCCATCGAGACGCTCGGCAGCTTCCTCCCCGCGGTCGTCGGCCTCAACGGCGAGGTGCTCACGCCTGAGACTCCGCCAACGACCGTCCTGTTCCGAGCCGCGGGACCGGGCCGGGCTCGCCTCACCCTCTTCTCCGGAAGCAATTGGGCGGCGCCGCAATCGCGGACGGTCGAGATCGAGATCCTCGACTAAGCGTCGATCAGAAGCGCAGGCTCATGCCGACGGCCGCGACCCGGGTGCCCGGGGAGCCGAGATATTCGCGCGCTGGATCGAGGCGGCGGCGCACCTGCTCCTTCTCGGTGAGGCCGACGACGGAGAAGAGGCCGACGCCCATGTCGACGTTGGCCGCGACCGGAAGGCTGCCGAACAGCCGGGGCGCGCCCGGATCCTCGACCACCTCGAGACCGCTCGAATCGAGCGTCGTGCTTTGCGAGACCGAAACATGCGAGACCTGCCGGCCTGCGGCAATGAAAGGCCTGAAGCTCTTCGCCTCGCCGCCCTCTCCCTGGCGGTCCCGCGCCGTCGCCGGCGAAGCCAGGACCAGCATCATCCCCGTTACGGCGAGCCCTGCAAATCCTCTCATCGCGGGCTCCGTTTTGCTGTTGCCCCTAACAGCGCTCCACTATGGGCTCGGGTTCCGAAAAGGGAAGCTCTAAAAGCTGTAGGCCAGGCCCGCGGTGGCGAGATACTGGTCGCGGTCGCCGGCGCTGCTGACGATCGGGCTTCGGGCGAAATCGCCGAGCAGGCGCGAATAGCTAACTCCGCCGAACAGCGACAGGCCGGGATGGCGCAGGTCGCCGGTCAGGGTCTGGCCGAACAGAAGCGTCGCCCGCCAGTTCTTCCAGCCGCCGTCGGCGTTGAAAACGGGTAGCCCGCTGGCCAGCGCCCCGGCCGGGGTGACCGAGAAATAGGTGCGGGCGTAGCGGTCGCCGACATGCTCGGCCTGGACGCTGGAGGTGGCGAGCGTGCGGGTGCTGAGCGGGGTGCGATATTCGATCGCCGGGGTGAGCACGGCGCTTTCGTGAGTGTCGGTGACGTCCTTCTGCCAGGCGAGGCGGATCCCGAGACTGTCATAGCGGTGAAGGACGCCGTTCTTGGTGAGGCCCGCCCAGGAGCCGAGCTCTATCGCGGTACCGATCTCGCCCAGCGCCCGGACCCGCGGGTCCTCGATCCGGCTGGTGCGGTCGAGGCGGACGTTGGCGAGCGGGCCGAGGTCGAACGAGACCGGAGCGTCGGGCCTGTCGGGAATGACGTCGACGTAGAGGGCGGTGCCGCGCGTGGCGAAGCCGAAGCCGGCGACCTTGCCGAAAGCGAGCCCGACGGGCGTCAGGATATAATCGTCCGACCCTTCGTAGGAGGGAAGGTAGGCGCCGCCGACGCCGATGGTGAGGCTGTTGGGGTCGTTGGGCAGGCTTTCCTCGTCGCCCTGGGCGAAGGCCGGAGCGGCGACGATGAGCGGCAGCGCGAAAGCGGCTGCCCGCCAGAAAGTCTTCGCGGTCATTCATGTCCCTCCTGTTGCCCGCAACAGCGCGATTCTAACCGATCGGTTCCGGCGGCGTTATGAAAAAAAACGTGCCGTTATGGGCCTTTCGCGCCGGCCGGCTCACGCGGGCATGGCCTCCGGCGCGCTGCGGCGATAAGCAGGCACGCATGCGCAGGGGCAAAAATTGCGGGCTGCTGATCGCGGGCGGCGGAGTAGCGGGGTGCTTCGCCGCGCTCGCCATGGCGCGCCTGCGGCCCGAAGCGGCGATGGTGCTGGTCGGAGAGGAGGTCCGGTTCGGCGGCGGCAGCGGCATGCTCGTCCTCGATACCGGCCTCGCCGCCGAGGAGCGCAGCCTGCTCGCCCCGGTCGTCGCGAGGAGCTGGGAGGCCTGTTACGTCGCCCTCCCCTCGCGCAGCCGCAAGCTCAAGCTCGCCAGCCACCTCGTCACCACCGAGGCGATCCACAAAGCCGTCGCCGACGCTCTTCCCGACCGCTGCGCGCGCAACGCCAAGGTGGTGGCGATCCGCGACGACAGCCTGCTTCTGCCCGGCGGCGAGACTCTGGCCGGGGACGGCGCCGTCGACGCGCGCGGCTGGGCGCAGCAGACCACGCTCGACATAGGCTGGAGGCACCGCACCGCCCGCACCTGCCGATTCGCCGAGCCGCACCGGGTCGACCTGCCGGTGCTCGCCGACATGACGGTCGAGACGGGCGGCTGCGGCCATTTCGCCTGCGTGCCGATCGACGACCACACGCTGAGGATCGAGCGGATCGACTATTCGCGAAGCCCGGACGGAAGCGACGGCGCCGAGCGGATCGAGGATTATGTCGGCCGCCGCGGCTGGCACGACGGCGAGCCTCGAAAGGCGGAATCCTCCTCGCGGCCGATCGCGCTCGGCGGCGACTTCGCCGCTTTCTGGCGGATCGGCGGCGCGCGCGTGGCGAAGCTCGGCGCGCGCGGAGGTTTCTCCCATCCGTTCACCGGCTCGGCCCTGCCCGACGCGCTTCGCACCGGCCTCGCCCTCGCCCGCCAGAAGGAGCTGAGCGGGGCCGCGCTCCACGATCTGTTCGAGGCCGAAGCGGCGGCGCTGTGGAAGAGGCGCGAATTCCATCGCAGCGTCAACCGGCTGCTTCTCGACAAAGGCGGCGACGCGCTGGCGGGCCTGTTCGATCTCGACGCGGCCTTGCTCGAGCGCTTCTTCGCCGAGGAGCTGGGGCTGTTCGACCGGCGCAAGATCCTGACGGCGGTAGGGGGCTGAGGGCGCGGTCGGCTGCATCCGTCACCCCGGACTTGATCCGGGGTCCACCTTACGGGTGCGGGGACCAGGGAAGGTGGATGCGGATCAAGTCCGGCATGACGAATCGTGTTAGCGGTCGAGCCTCTACCCTCGCCGCTTCCAATCCCCTATTCGCTGTGCTTTAGGGCGCGGCCATGAACGTTCATGAATATCAGGCCAAGGAGCTGCTCGCCCGGCAGGGCATTCCGGTTCCCGCCGGCCACGCCGCGCTTTCGGCCGAGGAAGCCGTGGCGGCCGCTCAGAAGCTCCCCGGCCCGTTGTGGATCGTCAAGGCGCAGATCCACGCCGGCGGCCGCGGCAAGGGCAGGTTCAAGGAGCTCGGGCCCGACGCCAAGGGCGGGGTGCGGCTGGCCCGGTCGATCGAGGAGGTGAGGACGAACGCCGAGGAGATGCTCGGCAACACGCTCGTCACCATCCAGACCGGGGCCGAGGGCAAGCAGGTCAACCGCCTCTACGTCACCGACGGAGTCGACATCGACAGGGAATATTATCTGGCGCTGCTCGTCGATCGCGGCTCGGGCCGGATCGCGATGGTCGCCTCGACCGAGGGCGGAGTCGACATCGAGACGGTGGCGCACGAGACGCCCGAGAAGATCACCACCATCACCATCGATCCGGCCCAGGGCTTCCAGCCCCATCATGGCCGGGCTCTCGCCTTCGCGCTCGAGCTGGAGGGCGATCTCAACAAGCAGGGCCAGAAGCTGGCGCGCCAGCTCTACGAGGCCTTCCTCGCGCTCGACTGCTCGATGCTGGAGATCAACCCGCTGGTCGCCACCGAGGACGGCCGGCTGCTCGTCCTCGACGCCAAGATGAGCTTCGATTCCAACGCCATGTTCCGCCACCCCGACGTCGAGGCGCTTCGCGACGAGACCGAGGAGGATCCGATGGAGGTCGAGGCGTCGAAGTTCGACCTCGCCTACATCAAGCTGGACGGCAATATCGGCTGCATGGTCAACGGCGCCGGCCTCGCCATGGCGACGATGGACATCATCAAGCTGAACGGCGCCGAGCCGGCCAATTTCTGCGACGTCGGCGGCGGCGCCAACAAGGAGAAAGTGACGGCGGCGTTCAAGATCATCCTCTCCGACCCGGCGGTGAAGGGAATCCTCGTCAACATCTTCGGCGGAATCATGCGCTGCGACATCATCGCCGACGGAATCGTCGCGGCGGCGAAGGAAGTGGATCTGAAGGTGCGGCTGGTGGTGCGGCTCGAAGGCACCAACGTCGAGGAGGGCAAGCGAATCCTCGCCGACAGCGGGCTCGCTATCGTCCCCGCCAACGATCTGGGGGATGCAGCGCGCAAGATCGTGGCGGCGGTGAAGGAAGCGGCGTAAAGGGAGGATACGGAGGCGAGCGAATGGCCGAGAATGTCGAAAACATCATGCCGGAGCATCTCAAGCGCTTCCAGGCGACGCTTGAACGGATCGAACGGACGGTCAACGAGCATACGGCGCGCCTCGCGAACTTAGAGGGCGGACAGGCGGCGATCATCCAGCATCTGAGTCATTTCGCGTCCGCCGATGCCGCCCAACAACTCGCGATCGACAATGTCAGCCTTCGGCTCGACCGGATTGAGCGCCGTCTAGAGCTGTCGCACTGAGCGCGAGCAGCTTCAGATCATCGCGAGAGGCCACACGTTAGCTTGAGGATGTTCCAATGGCCCGTGTCCATATCAACGATCCAACAGCGCGGTTTTGCGTGACTGTGTGGGAGGAGAAATCAGTCGCTTTCACCACTCGCGAGGAGGCGATGGCAGAATATCAGCGTCTCAAGAAGAATGAAAACCACACGGCTGGCGAGGTGGCAGAATGGGTCGGTCTTCCCGACAGCTGGAAGGAACTGGAAGCGTATGACGCGTATGAAGATGCAGAATAGGTGGGGACGGCCATGAAGCTGCTGGTGCCCGTGAAGCGGGTGATCGATTACAACGTCAAGCCGCGGGTCAAGGCGGACGGGACGGGCGTCGACCTCGCCAACGTCAAGATGAGCATGAACCCGTTCGACGAGATCGCGGTCGAGGAGGCGATCCGGCTGAAGGAGAAGGGCGTCGCGACCGAGATCGTCGCCGTCTCGATCGGGCCGGCCAAGGCTCAGGAGACTCTGCGCACCGCGCTGGCCATGGGCGCCGACCGCGCCATCCTCGTGACCACCGACGACGAGGTCGAGCCGCTCGCGGTCGCCAAGATCCTGGCGAAGATCGCCGAGGAGGAGCAGCCGGGGATGGCGATCCTCGGCAAGCAGGCGATCGACGACGATTCGAACCAGACCGGCCAGATGCTCGCCGCTTTGCTCGGCTGGGCGCAGGGCACCTTCGCCTCCAAGGTCGAGGTGGACGGCGACAGCGTCAACGTCACCCGCGAGGTGGACGGCGGGCTCGAGACCCTGCGGCTGAAGCTGCCCGCGATCGTCACCACCGATTTGCGCCTCAACGAGCCGCGCTACGCGTCGCTGCCCAACATCATGAAGGCCAAATCGAAGCCGCTCGCTCAGAAGACTCCGGCCGACTACGGAGTGGACACCGCGCCGAGGCTGACGACCGTGAGCGTCCGGGAGCCCTCGAAGCGCGAGGCGGGGATCAAGGTGCAATCGGTGGACGAGCTGATCGACCGCCTCCGGACCGTGGGAGTGATCGGATGAAGACGCTCGTTCTCGTCGAGCATGAAGGCGGCCAATTGAAGGACGCCACCCTCTCCGCGGTGACCGCCGCGTCGAAGCTGGGCGAGGTGCATCTGCTCGTCGCCGGCGAGGGCGTCGGCGCGGTCGCTCAGGCCGCCGCGAAGATCGCCGGGGTGGGCAAGGTCCATGTCGCCGACGACGCCGCTTATGCGCACGCGCTGGCCGAGAATGTCGCTCCGCTGGTGGTCGAGCTGATGGGCCATCACGATGCCTTCGTCGTGCCGTCGACGACGACCGGCAAGAACGTCGCGCCGCGCGTCGCCGCCCTGCTCGACGTCATGCAGGTGTCGGACGTGCTCTCGGTCGAGGGCGAGGATACTTTCACCCGACCGATCTACGCCGGCAACGCCATCGCGACGGTCAAATCGTCCGACTCCAAGAAGGTGATCACGGTGCGCGGCACCGCCTTCGAGAAGGCCGCGGCGGAGGGCGGCTCGGGGACGATCGAAGCGGTCGCGAGCAGCGGCGACAAGGGCCTCTCCAGCTTCGTCGGCGCGGAAATCGCAGCGTCGGAGCGTCCCGAGCTGACCAGCGCCAAGATCATCGTCTCGGGCGGCCGGGCGCTCGGCTCCTCCGAGCAGTTCCACCAGTATATAGACCCGCTCGCCGACAAGCTCGGTGCCGCCGTCGGCGCCAGCCGAGCCGCGGTCGACGCCGGCTATGCGCCCAACGACTATCAGGTCGGCCAGACCGGCAAGATCGTCGCCCCGGAAGTCTATATCGCGATCGGCATTTCGGGCGCGATCCAGCACCTCGCCGGGATGAAGGACAGCAAGCTGATCGTCGCCATCAACAAGGACGAGGAAGCGCCGATCTTCCAGGTCGCCGACCTCGGCCTGGTCGGCGACCTGTTCAAGCTGGTGCCGGAGCTGACCGAGAAGCTCTGACGCCGTCTTGCTCGCCTGCCTGGCAAGTGGCTCCAGAACCGTTTGGTAGAACCACCGTCAGCGGTGATCAGCTGCCGCTGAACGGCGGAGCTATTGCGCCGGCGTCGGGGTCGACCACCGCTTCCACGCTCTTGAAGCCGGCACGTTTGGCGGCCCGCACCGCTAGCCTGATACATCGTGCTGGCGTATCCGCCGCATGTGAAATGAAGAGCCCGTGCCGCCGGTCGAACCCGTTTTCCAAGACGCGGCGGAACTGGTCGGCGGATAGTCCGACATCCCCGGTCCAAAAGCGACATTTGCCCTTTGCGAACGTCACTGCGGAACCATAGGTCAGTTCCTGATCCTGTGCGGCTGGCGGCGAGCCGCCGGCAACGAGCGCGACGAGCGACAGGGTAGCGGCGAAGTTCATGCTGAGGGTCTGCGCTTTCGACCCAACACTCGCAAGAGGGCCATCGAAAGCGGTTATTGATCGGCTCGGAGTTGCGGCCGCCTTCGGCGGACCCACCCCTAACCCCTCCCTTCCAGGGAGGGGAAGCTCTAGGGCTTGCCGAACAGGCCGATCAGGTCGGTCTTGGCAAGCACATGGCCTTTCATCGCGGCCAGCAACTGCTCGCGGCTGGCGCCGGGTCTGAGGGGAAGCTCGGCATCGAGGGCGAACATCTGGAAATGATAGTGGTGAGCGCTCTTGCCGGGAGGATGCGGGCCGAAATAAGCGGGGTTGCCGCGGCCGTTGCGGCCCATGCGGGCTCCGAAGGTGACGGAACCGCGCTCCAGCCTCCCCGCCTTCGGGTCCAGGTTCCAGGCGAGCCAGTGGACGAAGGGCTTCGCCGACACCGCGTCCGGATCCTCCATCATGATGGCGAGGGTCTTCGTGCCCTCCGGCAGGCCCGACCAGGCGAGGGAGGGCGAGAAGCTGTCGCCATAGTCGCTATACTGGACCGGGATTTCGCCGCCCTGCGCGAAATCGCGCGACTTCAAAGTGAAGGTGGCGGCGGCCTGGGTCTCCGGCCGGTCCACGGCCAGGACGACCGGCTTGCCGGCGTTGCCCTGCTGCGAGCAGCCGAGCGCGAGGAGAAAGGCGAAGAGGAATGAATATCGCATCGTCGCTTCTCCGGAAGATCACGAGACCGCTTTATTCCCCTTCGGCGCTCGGCGGGCAAGCGGCTTCAATCGGGAAAGGCCGAGAGCCTGCGCCAGTCGAACCCGGCGAGATCGCATCCCCGCGAAGCTATGGCGGCGATCGGGTGGCGGCGGGCGCTTATCCCGACTCGCCGGAGCTCGCGATAAAGGTAGAAGTCGATCAGCGGAACGAGCTTGGGAGCGCGGCGGTAGAGCTCGCCGCGATAGGCGAAGCGAAGCGGCCCCACCGGCGCCGAGCGCGCGGCGATCGTCGCGGCGAAGGTGCCGTACGGATTGTAGTCGACGACCAGAAGCCGGCAGCCGCCGCGGCGGCCGTGGACGAGGACCCCCAGCGGGCGCCGCTCGAACGCGGTCAGAAAACCCCGCTCGCGAAGCATCGCCGCCGCTTCCCGGGCGACGAGGCGCGAATCCGGATCGGGCGCGGGCGCGATCAGCGCCGCCTTCGCCGCCAGGCTGACGAGCAGCAGCGCGGCGAAGACCAGGCTAGCGGAAAATTTCACGGCGGGCGCCGAAGAGGCAGATCGCGCAGACCAGGATCAGGCTCGTCCACATCGCCAGGTGCCAGCCATAGCCGAGGTGGAGCTCGCCGAGATGCTCCGGGAAGCGGACCATCGCGCCGATCCTGAGGACGTTGACCGCAATGGTGGCGGCGAGCGCCAGAAGGCACCAGCCGAGCGGCTTCCAGCCGAAGCGGACCTGGAACCACTGGTTGACCGTGACCCAGAAGACCAGGGCGAGCGACATGCCCTGCCAGGACGAGCAGCCGGGCGCGACCGCGACGCCGCCGGTGCCGTCCGCGAAGGCGAGCGTGTTGCCGACCGCCCGAACGCCGACCAATTGCCCGACCAGCCAGCTGTCGATGCCGAGCAGCGGCCGGCTGAACAAAGCGAGGAACACCCTGCCCCAGAGCAGGCTCACCGAGATTGCGAGCGCGACGATGCCGGCGCGGCGGGCCGCCGAGCCGGCGCGGGAGCGGACGATCATCCACAAGGCGAGAAGGGTGAGCGCCGCCGAGCTGGCCGGGGCGAAGGGCAGCAGGGCCGCGGCGACGACGGCGGCCGCCACCAGCCCGTCCGGGCGGGCGACCTGTGCCGCCTCCCCGTCCGCCCGGAGCATCGCCAGCGCCGCCGCCAGCGCCGTCCACAGGATCGCGCTGATTCCGAACAGCTCGAACAAGGCGTAGGTGAGGCCCTGCTCCGGCACCATGCGCAGCGCGACCCCGGCAAAGGCGTTGAGCGCGGCGATCAGCAGCAGCCAGAAGAAGAGGTCGTTGCGCGCGAGAGCGGGCGGCGAGGCCGAGTCGATCGAGATCGCCATGCCTCAGCGCCCGGGACCGGGCCTCAGCCCCGGCGCCGTCTCCGGATCAGCCAGTAGCCGGCCCCGAACAGCGCCAGCGCGGGCAGGCCCGCGCCGAGCGCGGGGCCGGGCACCGGCGGCAGGCCCGCCCAGGCCGGATCGGTCGCGACCGCGGCGACGGCGAGGCCGAGGGCCGCGTGGAGGCTGGTGGAGTTGAGCCGCATATTCCTGCTCCCCTTTTGGCGGCCCGGCATTTACAGACCGGGCCTCGACCATGCCAAGCAACGCGAAGCTCAAGCTGTCAACGGCAAAAGGTACAGGTCTCGGCCGATGTTGAGCCGATTTCTCGAAGATGGGGCGCTGTGGCTGCCCTTCCTTCTCTTCTGGCCGGTGCTGATAATGATCGCCGCCGCGGAGATGTGGAGGCCGCTCTACGTCGGACGCAAGGAGCCGAAGAGCCGAATTCCGGTCAATGTCGGCTTCGGGCTGATCAATGCCGGAATCGCCGCCCTGCTCCCGCTTTCCACGGTCCTGTCCGCCGCCTGGGCCGCCGACCGGGGCATCGGCCTGCTCCACCTGGTCGGCGCTCCCGTCATCGCGGCCGCCGCGGCGACGGTGGCGGTTCGAAGCCTCGCGACCTACGCCATCCACCGCGCCTCGCACGCTCTGCCCCTGTTCTGGCGGATCCACCGGGTCCACCATGTCGATACGGCGCTCGACCTGTCGACCGGGCTGCGCAACCACCCGCTGGAGCTGGCGATCGTCGCGCCGTGGCTGGCCGCCGTCACCATCGCCTTCGGCCTCGATCCGGGCACGCTGATGGTCTACGAGGCGATCGCCCTGCCCTTCGCCTTGTGGAGCCATGCCAATTTGCGGCTCCGCCCGGGCCTGGACTGCAAGCTTCGGCTGCTGCTCGTCACCCCCGCCATGCACCACGTCCACCATTCCGCCCGCCGGGCCGAGACCGACAGCAATTACGGCGACGTCCTCAGCGTGTGGGACCGCCTGTTCGGAAGCTACCGGGCGCTCGACGAGCCGGCGCTGCAGGAGATCCGCTTCGGTCTCGGCGACGACCACGACCCGCACGCCGCGAGCCTGGCGGCGCAGATGCTCGCGCCGCTGCGCCGCTGAGGCCTCAAAAGCCCGACAGGAAGGCGGCGACGTTGGCGCCGAGCGCGTCGACCGCATAGCCGCCCTCCATGACGATCAGGGTCGGCAGCCCGAGCGAGGCGATGCGGCGGGCGACCGGCGCGTAATCGGCCGTCTCCAGGGCGAACGCGCAGATCGGGTCGCCGGCGAAGGTGTCGGCGCCGAACGAGCAGACGAGCAGCTCCGCGCCGAAGCCGGCAATCGCCCCGAGCGCCCGGTCGAGGGCGGCTTCGTACCCGCGGATCGAGGTGCCGCGCGGCAGCGGAAGATTGAGGGTCGCCCCCGCCCCTTCACCGGTGCCGGTCTCGTCGGCATGGCCCCAGAAGAAGGGATAGTCGGTCCTGGGATCGGCATGGATCGACGCGAAGAAGACGTCGCCGCGGGCCAGGAAGATGTCCTGGGTGCCGTTGCCGTGATGATAGTCGATATCGAGGATCGCCACCCGCTTGCACCCGGCCGCCCGGGCCGCTTCTGCCGCGACGGCCGCGTTGTTGAGGTAGCAATAGCCCGCCAGATAGTCGGCGCCGGCATGATGGCCGGGCGGCCGGCAGAGCGCGAAGGCGGCGCGTTCGCCGGCCAGCACCGCGTCGAGCGCCGACAGCGCCGTCTGGGCGGCCCAATAGGCGCTCTCCCAGGTCCCCTCCGCGATCGGAGTCGAGGCGTCGAGGCTGTAAAGGCCGAGGCGGGCGTCGATCCGGTCGAGATCGAGCGGCCGACGGCCGACCGCCGGCCAGATGTAGCCGGACGCGTCGCCGGGCCGGCCGGCCGCCTTCCAGTCGGCGAAGGCCGATCGGAGGAAATCGAGATAGGCGCGCGGATGGACTCGGAGAAGCGGCGCTTCGCCATGATCGGTGGCGGCCTCCGTCGGGCCGAGCGCCGCGAGCATGGAGTCGATTCGCCCGCAATGCTCGGCAAAAGGCACGAAGGCGCCGTTGTGCAGCTCCTGCGCCGGCGCGTGGCGGCGCTGCCGCTCGTCCCAGAAGATTCGGATCATCGCCGCAGGTCGCCCGGCAGGGTCGGCTCCGACAGGATCTTTTCCATCGCCGCCCAACGCGCCGCCGGATCGGCGCCGGCGCCTTCGACATAGGCTCGGGCCATGTCCTGGCCGAGGCCGTAATTGATCACGTAGGAGCGATACTGGTCGATGAAGGCGACCGATTTGTCGGCCCGGGCGGGCGACACGAGCTGGTATTTGCGGGTCAGCTCCACCGCCGTGGCGCGGGTGATGCGGCCGTCCAGATAGTCGGCGGCGATGGTGAAGCGGGCGCCGGCGAGGTCGCGCATCGCGTGCTGCAATTCGAGGTACCGGGCCGCGCCGGCGGGCGAGAGGCCGGCGAGCGGATAAAGAGTGCGCGACTCGAAGGCGAGCTGCTCGTCGCCGGGAAAGGCGAGCTCGATGCCGTAATTGGCCGAGCCTTCGGCGATGAAGCTCTGCGGCGAGTAAAGCGGGTAGATCGTATATTCGACCCAGCCGCGGCCCTTGGCGAGCTTGTCCTCGAGCAGCATGTTGTAGACGTGATGCCCCGGATAGCCCTCGTGGCAGCCGAGATCGACGGCGCGGCCGATCCGGGTGGGAAGGTCGGTATTGACCTGGATGAGGCTGTTGGCGTCGCCCTTGTACCAATTGTAGCCGCCCCAGCTTTTGCCCGTGACGAATTCCAGAGTGACGCGCTCGTTCGCCGGAAGCGCGATATGCTCCAGAGTCCGGCGACGGCATTCGGCGATGGCGGCGCGCATCACCGGCTCGAGCCGGTCCTTGGGAACGATGAAGCGCTCCTGAAGGGCGTCGACCCGGTCGGCCAGCGCCCCCGTCCCCGGCACCAGCCGTTCGAGGCGGGCGAGCACCGGATCGTAGGCGGATAGCGGCTTCAGCTCGGGCCGCACCCCGAACAGCCCTTCCGCCTCGTCGGCGAAGGCGAGCTTCTCCCCCTGCATCATCCTGAGCCGCGTCGATGCCGCCCGGAGCTGGGCGAGCAGGAAATCGCGGCGCCGCCGCTCGATCGGCCCGAGCCGGGAGTCGGCGAGGCTTCGAAGGCGGACGGCGAGGGTGCCGGCGCGGGCGGCGAGCTCCGGGAGGGCGTGCGTCGCCGTCTTCGCCTCGGCCTGCCACTGGGCCGGCCCGTAATAAGCGTCGATATAGCCCTCCTCCTTCTCGCCGATGGCGAGCTGGAGCTTCACATAGTCGCGCGCGATCGAGTCGAGGCTCTCCCCGGCCGGAGCGGCCGAGACGCAGCCGGTCAAGAGCAGCAGCAGGGGCAGCAGAAGATGCGAGAGCTTCATGGCATCCTTTCCTCGAGGTCGGCGGAGTCGCCGCCGGCGGCGATCTCGCGATCGAGCCGAGCTTGCTCCTCCTGATGGCGCGGATGGGGCGGCGCAAGCCTCAGCAGCGCATAGCCGGCCACGGCGGAGAGGAGGGAGCCGGCGAGAATGCCGAGCTTCGCCTCCTCGACCAGCGCCGGATCGTTCGGGAAGGCGAGCGCCCCGATGAACAGGCTCATCGTGAAGCCGATGCCGGCGAGCATCGCCACGCCCCACAGCTGCAGCCACGTGGCTCCGCGCAGAGGGGCGGCGAGGCCGAAGCGAACCGCCGCCGCGACTCCTCCGAATATCCCGGCCTGCTTGCCGAGGAAAAGGCCGGCGACGATGGCGAGCGGCAGCGGCTCGAGCAGGCGGTCGCCGCCGCCGAGGGCGACTCCGGCGTTGGCGAAGCCGAACGCGGGCAGGATCAGATAGGCCACAAAGGGCGACAGGCCGTGCTCGAGCCGGTGCAGCGGCGAGTGGGGGGCGTCGGGCGTGCCGGGGGTCTTGTTCAGCGGGACGACAAGCGCGGTGAGCACCCCGGCGACGGTGGCGTGGACCCCGGAGAGCAGAACCGCATACCAGAGCGCCGCCCCGCCGATCAGGTAGACTGGAAGGTAGCGAACGCCCCTCCTGCCCAGCAGGTACAGGCCGAGCAGGATCGCCGCGGCGGCGGCGAGCGCGAGCCAGTCGAGCCTGGCGGTATAGGCCAAGGCGATGATCACGACCGCTCCGAGATCGTCGGCGATGGCGACGGTGGTGAGGAACAGCTTCAGCGACGTCGGCGCGCGCGATCCGAGCAAGGCGAGCACCGCGATCGCGAAGGCGATGTCCGTCGCCGCCGGGATCGCCCAGCCCGCCGCCAGCTCCGGTTCGCCGCTCGCGACGAACAGGTAGAAAAGCGCCGGCATCGCCATGCCGGCCGCCGCCGCCAGGATCGGCAGCCGCCGCCTTTCCCAGCTGGCGAGGCGGCCGTCGAGGAACTCGCGCTTGATCTCGAGGCCGACAAGCAGAAAGAACAAGGCCATCAAGGCGTCGTTGACCCAGTGCTGGACGCTCATCGGCCCGAGCCGGTGATGGAGCAGGGCGAGATAAGCCGGCGCGAAGGGGGAGTTGGCGAGGACCAGCGCCGCCGCGGCCGCCGCCATCAGCAGCAGCCCGCCGCCCGCCTCGCTTTTCAGGAACGCCCGCAGCGCCGAGCGCGGACGCTCTCTTCTCTCCTCGGCCATGGCGCGAGTCCTAGGTGAACCGGTCTCGGCTTGTCACCCGTTGCAGGCGCAGCCATGGCCCTTGCGGCCGGATTTCCGGAGCATCCGGAGCCGCCGCTCAGACTCCGCTGGGGCAGGAATGCGACTGGACCGAGTCGCCGCGCACCTGAATTTGAGCCGCGTTCAGAAGGCCCGCGAGCCGCATCCCGGCGACCGAAACCTGGGCGATCGCGGTCTTCGCGGCGTCGACCTGATAGGCGGTCGACAGCACGAACGGATGGCTGAGGTCGGTGCCGATGGGCGGTTTGTAGACTTCCGCTTTGGCAAGCTCGAAACTCTCCGGGAACCAGGTGGCGACCGCCAGATTGTTCGCCGCGGCGGCGGGCGGAGCCAGCAGCTGCCCGGCATAGGCGGTGACCGAGGCCACGTCGCTGTCGTTGCCGAGCGCTCCATCCCAGAAAGAGTGAAGGGTCGAGCCGGTCCTGCAACCGGCGCTGAGACAATAGCTGACATCGTTGCCGCCATTGTCGCCATGCCCGCCGTTCATCGAGTCCGAGGCAAGGAAGCGCTGGGTGGCGTGAAGCGGCTGGTGAACGTCGCCGACGAGGTGGATCAGCCATACGAGGTCATAGGATTTGACCTCGTCGCGGGCGGAGGCGTCCGCCAGGGTGGCGGCAAAGGCGACGATCTGGGTCTCGGCGTTCGGACTGGAGGGCGGCTCGATCGTCGTCCCGTCCGGAGAAAAGGGCAGATCCTTGAAGTGCCAGTAGCGGTGCTGAAGGCAATCGGCATAGCCGATGTTGCGCGTGGACCGGACGTTCGGCAGCCGGTCCTGCTCGTAGCCATGGGCGCTTTTGATGAAATCGGGCCAGGTCGCCGCACGGGTGAAGGCGACTCGCGCCTTCTGCGAGGCGGCGATGCCGGCGGTCCAGGCGCCGTATCGGGGATTGTGCCGGAGGAGCTGGCCGACCCGGTTCCTCGTCTGCGGCGTCAGGTGTTGCCACGCCTTTGCGGCCACGACCATGTGACCGCGGTCGTTCCAGGCCGCGGCCGGCGCCCCGGCCAGGCCCGCAATGAGGATGACGCCCGCCAGCTTCATTGCAAGGGCGGGCGCGCCGCCGGCGCGCCTCACGACTGCCACCCGTCGAAAGCGGGATCGAAGCTCCGGTTGAGCGCGGCGGCGAGGCGGATGCCGGCGCGCCTCAGCCGCGTTTCGACGATCGGCTTGGCGCGGTCGAGATAGGCGTTGTCGACGAGCTCGGTACGTTGCGGATCGCCGGCGGCGAAGTCCTGCTTGGTGGCCGAGTACCAGCAGGCGCCCGACTTGCGGAGGCAATAGCCGGTGTTCCGAGCCACCGTGACCTTGTAGGATTCGCGCGCCCACTGCCAGGGCTGGGAGCGAATCCAGTTGCGCCGCTGGCCGTCCGTGATCGGCGCATTGAGCAGCGCCGCCGCGGCCCGCGCCCGAGCCACCCGGTCGGTGCCGGGCGCGAAGATCCTGCGCTCGATCACGCATGTATCCCAGACCGAATGGAGGCTGGCTTCGAAGCTGCCCGAGCAGGGGCCGCCCGCCTTGATGCTGTTGCCGCCGCGATCGTCGGCGAAGGAGATGTGGAGCGGCTGGTGGAGGTCTCCGAACCAATGGCCGATATAGAGGATCGCGGTCGCCTTCTGGGCGTCGGTGGCCGAGCCGGAGCGGAGGACGGCGAGATCGCTTTCGAGCGCTTCGATCACGCAGGGCCGGCCGCCGGGGCAGCCCGGCCCGACCCGCCGCTGAGTGCGCGGGTAATTGGCGTAATGCTCGGACGCGCGCGACACCGGGTTGTCGGGGAAGGTGCAGGTCTCGGTGAAGCTGTGGAAGCGGCCGTCCACCGCCACCAGCCGGTCGACCTCCGCTTTGGCGGCCGGGGTCAGGTTGAGATAGCCGATCTCGCAGACCGTATAATGGCCGCCCTGGCCCCAGGCCTGCGCCGCGCTCGGCGCGAAGAAGAAGAAGGAGGCGATTGCCGCCGCGATGATCCAGCGCATGAGCCGAGTCCCCCCAGACCGTTGGCCGCGCTCCTCGAGCGGGAACGCCGCCCGGAACTATATCCGACTTTCAGATGCAAGAATATGCGTGAATCGGATTTTCCTGCCGAAACGGACGGGGGCGCCGGCGTCATCCGGCCGGCGCCTATTTCCCTGGATGAGGGCGTCGCGAGAGCATGGGGATCGAGTCCGATCTCATCGTTTTTGAAAAACTCTTGATTCTTGCTGCGCGAAAACAGATGATACACCGAGTCCGGTTCAGGGGGCGGGATCGATGGGCGTGGCGGGGCCGCTGTTCGGCGGCGTTGACTTCATCATGCGCGAGGCGGCCCTGTTCGCCGCCACCGGCTTCCTTCTCCTCGGGTTGAGCGACCTCGCGGTCGACCTGATCTGGCTTGCGCTTCGGCTTCGGGGCGAGGGCGGCGCCCGGCGGATCGGCGGCCTGCCCCCGCCGGAGCGGCCGGGCCGGCTCGCGGTGCTGGTTCCGGCCTGGGACGAGGCGGCGGTGATCGGCGACATGCTGCGCGCCGCCCTTGCCGCGTGGGGCGATGGCGACTGGCGCCTCTATGTCGGCACCTACGGCAACGATCCCGCGACGGTCGCCGCCGCGTCGGCCGTGGCGGATGCGCGGGTGCGGGTGGTGGTGGGGCGCGAGCCGGGGCCGACCACCAAGGCCGATTGCCTGAACCGGCTGTGGCGAGCGCTTCTCGACGACGAGGCCGCCGAGGGACGGCCGGCCAAGGCGGTCGTGCTCCACGACGCCGAAGACCTGGTCCATGCCGACGAGCTGCGGCTGTTCGACCGTCTGATCGAGCGCTTCGATCTCGTTCAGCTGCCCGTGGTCCCGCTCGTCGATCCCAATTCGCCGTGGATCGGCGGCCATTATGCGGATGAGTTTTCCGAATCGCACGGCAAGGAGCTTGTCGTGCGTGGCGCGCTCGGCGCCGGCCTCCCCTCGGCCGGCGTCGGGTGCGCCTTCTCGCGCGAAGCGCTGGGCCGGCTCGCCGGCGAGCGGGGCGGAAACCCGTTCGACTCGGACAGCCTGACCGAGGATTACGAGCTCGGCCTCAGGCTCGCCGAGGCGGGTGGCCGCTGCGCCTTCGTCCGGTTCGCGGGAGCCGACGGCAGCCTCGTTGCGACTCTCGAATATTTCCCGGGCACGCTCGGCGCCGCGGTCGCCCAGAAAGCGCGGTGGATGACCGGCATCGCGCTCGCGGGCTGGGACCGGCTCGGCTGGCGCGGCGGGGTCGCCGAACGCTGGATGCGGCTTCGCGACCGCCAGGCCCTGCTGGCGGCCTCGCTGCTCCTGGCCGGCTATCTCGCTTTGGCCCTGTGGCTCGCCCTCAAGCTGCGCGAGGGCGTCACCGGCGTCGCTCCCGCGCCGCTGTCCCGGGAGCTGACGGCCCTGGTCCAGGCCAACACGGCGCTGCTGGCGTGGCGGCTCGCCCTTCGCGCCGGCTTCACCGGCCGCGCTTATGGCTGGCGCGAGGGGCTGCGGGCGGTGCCTCGGGCGACGCTCGGCAATGCCGTCGCGATGCTCGCCGCGGCGGCCGCTCTCTCCCGCTACCGCGCGGCCCGCCGAGCCGGTGGCCGCCCGCGCTGGGTCAAGACGGCCCATATCTTTCCCGCCCGCATCCGCGCCGAATGAGCGGTTCGCGGCCGTTGCGCTTCCTGCTGGTCGTCGGCGCCGGCTGGACGACCTTGAGGATCGCCTTCCTGAGCCCGCCCTGGTGGACCGTTCCGGCGGCGGCGTCCGATGCGGTCGAGCCGCGGCCGGCCCGGGCCGCGCGGCTCCCCGCCGGCCGCGCCGTCGCGTCCCCGCGGCCGGCCCCCGCATCGTCTTGGAGCAGCGGAATGCCTTTCCCTCGACTCGCCGTCGCCCCTCGCTCGGTTCGGAAAGCGCCGCCTCCCGTGGCGGCTGCGGCGGTCGCGCCCGCGCGCGGCGGCGGCGCCGGGCCGATCCGCGCGGCGGCCGGGCCCGCGCCATCGTTTCCCGCCGAGCCGATCGCCGGCCCGGCGCCCCACCACCGGCTCTCGGGCTATGGATGGGCCTTCCTTCGTGGCGGCGCCGGTCCCGGCCTGGCTCCGGGAGGGACGTTGGGCGGGGCGCAGGCGGGATTTCGCGCCCTCTATCGCCTCAACCGGGACCCGGCGCGGCCGCTCGCGATTTCGGCGCGTCTCTCGTCGCCGCTGCGAAGCCCGGCGGGGGCGGAAGCGGCGATCGGCCTCGACTGGCGGCCGTCGGGCCGGATCCCGCTCCACCTGCTCGCCGAGCGGCGCCAGGCGCTGGGAGGAGAGGGCCGCTCCGCCTTCGGCCTCACTTTCTATGGCGGGGTCGGCGACTCGCCGCTCGGGCCTTTGCGGATCGACGCCTACGCCCAGGCGGGCATCGTCGGCCTGCGCTCGCGCGACCTGTTCGGCGACGGGTCGCTTCGGGTGTCGCTTCCCCTCCGCCGGATACGCGCCGGCGCCGGCGTCTGGGCCGCCGCCCAGCCCGGCGTCGAGCGGGTCGACATCGGCCCCCAGGCCTCGCTCCGGCTGCCCCTGGCCGGACGCAGCCTTACCCTCGCCGCCGACTGGCGACTGCGAGTCGCCGGCGATGCCCGCCCGGGCTCGGGCCCCACCCTCACGCTGGCGACGGACTTTTGAGCCTCCGTCATCCCGGCGAAAGCCGGGACCTCCGGCCGGAAAATCGAGACGGGTCGCCACGAGGTCCCGGCTTTCGCCGGGATGACGACGGCCTTCCGCGCCGCGCCGCCAGCGGCTAACGAGTGCGGCGTGGACATCTACCTTCCCATCGCCGGCCTGTCGGTCAATGCGCTGGCGATCGTCCTCCTGGGCGGCGTGGTCGGCCTTCTGACCGGCATGGTCGGGGTCGGCGGCGGCTTCCTGACCACCCCGATCCTGATCTTCTACGGCATCCCGCCGCCCGTCGCGGTCGCCTCCGCGACCACCCAGATCACCGGCACCAGCGTCTCCGGCGTGCTCGCCCACCGCCGCCGCAAGGGCGTCGACTATCGGATGGGCGCGGTGATCATCGCCGGAGGCCTCGTCGGCGCGCTCGTCGGCGGCGGCCTGTTCCGGCTGCTCCAGGATGCCGGGCAGATCGATACCGTCATCTCGCTTCTCTACGTGATCCTGCTCGGCACGATCGGAATCATGATGGGCAAGGAGGCGGCGACCTCGCTCGACATCATCAAGCCCAAAGAGAGCTCGAAGAAGCCCAAGAGGCACAACCCGCTGATCGCGGCTCTGCCGATGCGCTGGCGCTTCTACCAGTCGGGGCTCTACATCTCGCCGCTGGCGCCCTTGCTGCTCGGTTTCGGCGCGGGCATGCTGACCGTCCTGCTCGGGGTCGGCGGCGGCTTCATCGTCGTCCCCGCCATGATCTACCTGCTCGGAATGTCGGCCCAGGTCGTGGTCGGCACCTCCCTTCTGCAGATCCTGTTCGTGACCGCGGCGACGACGCTCATCCACGCCACCACCACCAAGTCGGTGGACATCGTGCTGGCCGGCCTCCTCCTCCTCGGCTCGGTGATCGGCGCCCAGTTCGGAGCGCGGCTGGCGCAGAAGGTGAAGCCCGAGCTGCTGCGCATGTTCCTCGCCATCATCATCCTCGCGGTCGCCCTGCGGATGGCGATCGGCCTCGGCTGGAGGCCCGAGGAAATCTACACTCTGCAGGTGCTGTGAGCGCGGTCCGGCTCCTCCTCCTCCTGCTCGCGGCGCCGCTGGCGATCGGCGCTGCCAAGCCCCGCCTGGTGCCCGACGTCTCGCAGAGCCGGATCGAGATTCGCTACAGCTTCACCGGCGCCGAGCTGCTTCTGTTCGGAGCCATCCTCTATCCCGGCGGACGAACGCCGACCGAGCATGCCGACATCGCCGTGGTGGTGAAGGGGCCGGTCCAGCCGCTCGTGGTGCGCGAGAAGCAGAAGGTGGCCGGGATCTGGATGAACGTCGAGGCGGCGCGATTCCGCTCGGCCCCGTCCTTCTACGCCGTCGCCTCCTCCGCGCCGCTGTTCAGTCTCATCGACGAGCGCACCGCCGCCATCTACGAGCTCGGCCTTCAGAACCTCTCGCTGTCGCCCGGCGGCGGCAAGGCGCCCGAGGTGCAGCGCCGCTTCGAGGCGGGCCTGATCGACCTGATGCAGCGCCGACAGCTCTATTTCGAGGATCCGAGGGGAGTCCAGATCACCGACCATGTCCTTTACCGGGGCCGCATCACCATCCCGGCGCGGGTGCCGGTCGGCGACTATACGGCGGAGACCTTCCTCATCAAGGACGGCCGGGTGATCGCCGGAGCGGTGCGCGAGATCCGAATCGAGAAGCTCGGCTTCGAGCGCGACGTCGCCGCCGCGGCCGACCGCTGGTCCTTCACCTACGGCGTCGCCGCGGTGGCGCTCTCGCTGCTGCTCGGCTGGGGCGGGAGCCTGGTGTTCAGGCGCGGGTGACTTCGTCGTGCCGGCGAAGGCCGGCATCCATGGCGACTTTCGCAAGGCTCTCCGCCTCGGCATGACCCCATGCCTTCGCCGGGGTGACGGACATTGAAGGAAAAGCAGTTGTTTACCCCTCGCTGCTAGGAGGGGCGGCGCAAAACAGCCGGGGGCTCGGATCGCCGCATGACCGACATGATGAACTTCAAGACCATCGCCATTGCCGAGGAGGGGGAGGATTTCGCGCCCACCATCCGCCCGCGGATACCCGAGCAGGTCCGCCACACGCCGATCGGCAAGGTCGTCGACATTGGCGGCGGCGGCGGCCGGATCGAGCTCGAGGCCGGCCGCATCGGCGAGATCGCCCGCGATCCCGATCCGAGCATCGCTTTGTCCGGGCAGGTCGGCGGCCACGTCAAGCTGGAGGCCGGCAACCGCTGGCTGCTCGCCAACGTCCGAAGCCTCCAGCTGCGCGACGGCGAGGGCGGCAGGATCTCGGCCGACATCGACTTCCTCGGCGAGGGCGAGGAGCATGAGCAGACCGGCAAGCTGATCAACTTCCGCCGCGGCATCACCGGCTATCCGCCGCCGGGCGCCAAGGTCTTCCCGGTCTCGGGCGACGACATGAAGCAGATGTTCGCGGCCGACGAGCGCGCCCATATCGAGATCGGCACCGTCTACCCGACCAAGGACGTTCGCGGCGCCCTCTACGTCGACGCTTTGCTCGGCAAGCATTTCGCTCTGCTGGGCTCGACCGGCACCGGCAAATCGACCTCGGCCGCTTTGATCATGCACCGAATCTGCGACCTCGCCCCCGAGGGGCATATCGTGATGATCGACCCGCACGGCGAATATTCGGCGGCCTTCAAGGGCGTCGGCGAGCTGTTCAACGTCGAGAATCTCGCAATGCCCTACTGGCTGATGAACTTCGAGGAGCATTGCGAGGTGTTCATCACGTCCGCCGGCGCCGAGCGCCAGCGCGACATGGACATCCTCGCCAAATGCCTGCTTCTCGCCCGCTCCAAGAACCGCGCCGCCGAAGGCATGACCAAGCTCACCGTCGATTCGCCCATCCCCTATGCGCTTTCCGACCTGGCGGGGGCGATCAACAGCGAGATGGGGCTCCTGAACAAGGCGACGGACACCGCGCCCTTCATGCGGCTCAAGACCAAGATCGACGAGCTGAAGGCCGATCCCCGCTACCATTTCATGTTCTCGGGCATGCTCATCGCCGACACGATGACCAACTTCATCGGCAAGATCTTCCGGCTGCCCGCCAAGGGCAAGCCGATCTCGATCGTCGACGTCTCCGGAGTCCCGACCGACATCGTCTCGGTGGTGGTGGCGGTGCTTTCCCGCCTGGTCTTCGATTACGCCATCTGGTCGAGGAACGAAGTGCCCCGGCCGGTCCTCCTCGTCTGCGAGGAGGCGCACCGCTACATCCCCTCCGACAAGACCGGCGGCGGCCAGGCCGTTCGCAAGGTGCTCGAGCGGATCGCCAAGGAGGGCCGCAAATACGGAGTCAGCCTCGGCCTCATCACCCAGCGCCCGTCCGACCTCGCCGAGGGCGTGCTGTCGCAATGCGGAACCATCATCGCGATGCGCCTCAACAACGAGCGCGACCAGCATTTCGTCAAGTCGGCCATGCCCGAGGGCGCGCGCGGCTTCCTCGACGTCATCCCGGCGTTGCGCAACCGCGAGTGCATCGTCTGCGGCGAGGGCGTCTCGATCCCGATCCGGGTCTCGTTCGACGACCTCGAACGGGACCGCCGCCCGGCCTCGTCCGACCCGCTCTTCTCCGAGCTCTGGCGCCAGACCGGCGACGAGGAGGCGATGGTCGCCCGGGTCGTCAAGAGGTGGCGCAGCCAGGGCCGCTGACGACCCGGCGGGATCGCCGAAAGGACACAAAAGACCCGCATGTCAGGGGCGAGAATCCTTTGCTTTCAGTAACGCCGCCAATCGCCGGCGCAAGGCCCGGCAGAGCAGCGCGAAGGCCGCCATCAGGCCTCCGGCGCGAGCCACGAAACCGCCCACGATGCGCATGGCTCATGTAGAACATATATGGAACGAGAATTCAAGGGCTGAAGCTCCCGCCTGCGATTCCACGGGTTTGGGAATCGGTGCCTGGGAATCGATGCCTGGCACCCATTCCTGTTCGAACGACTCCCCCTTTCGACGTGGCGCCTTCGCGCCTTATCTCAAAAAATAGTCGGTCCACGTGGCTGAAGAAAAGGCGCTGCAGGCGCCGGTGCCGGCTGCCGCCTTGCCCTCGGCCCGGCGTGTCGAGTGCCGCTCGGCCGTCTCGGCACCCTGATTCCAGGGAAGGCGCGAAGGCGCGGCCTGGCAAGAGGGGATTTCCGTTTAGCGGGGAGGACGAATTCAGCCCGTCCGAAAAAATTGGTGTCAGACACCGATTTTCCCCAGGCTTCGCCCATCCCCTTCCTTGGGAAAATCGGTGTCTGACACCAATTTTCGCGTGTTGAGGTCCCGGCTTTCGCCGGGATGACGGAAATCGGTGTCTGACACCAAATTTGGCCGCGTTTTGGCTTCGGCCCGGCTTGGGCTATACACTGGCGTGATTAGGGGAGCGATCATGCCGCCTTGGGGAAATCTGATGCACTGGTTGGGACTCTCCGGCGCCTGAAGCGCCGCCTGGATCCGACCCGACCCGTCGTCCCGGCGAAAGCCGGGACCCCGTGGAGACCCGCCGAGACTTCCCGTCCTGAGGTCCCGGCTTTCGCCGGGATGACGAGAGCTAGGCCCGGGGCTTCTTCTTGCCCGAGGTTTCCGCCATTCGCGCCGCGCCCGGCTTCACCGCCAGCAGGGTCCTCAGCTTCGAGCGGAAGGCGGTGAGATCGTTGCCGCTCAATTGGGCTCGGGTGACGAACTTGACCGAGGCGGGGTTGATCGGGACGCCATCCTTCAGAAGCTCGTAATGGAGGTGGGGGCCGGTGGCGAGGCCGGTCGAGCCGACATAGCCGATCACCTGGCCCTGCCTCACCCGCTCGCCCGGCTGGGCGAGGATCCGGCTCATATGCGAGTAAGAAGTGACGAGGCCGCCGGCATGGGCGAGGCGGACCTGGTTGCCATAGCCTCCGGCGCGTCCAGCGGCGACGACCCTGCCGTCTGTGGCGGCGAGGATCGGGGTGCCGTAGCCGGCGCGGAAGTCGATCCCCTTGTGCATTCTCGTGTAGCCGAGGATCGGGTGGAGCCGGAGGCCGAAATTGGACGAGACGGTTCCCGGCACCGGCCGCTGCAGCATTCCGCTTTCCCGGCCGACGCCCGACGCCTCGAACCATTCGGCGCGGCCCTCCTCGCCCCATTGCATGAGCTTGAGGTCCTTGCCGGAACCGCGGTCGAGGCCGGCGTAGAGAAGGCGTCCGGTCTCCGCCTCGCCGGTGGCGGCGCGGCGATGCTCGAGGATGATGTCGAAACGGTCGTCGGGAGCGAGGCCGCCGATGCCGGTCTGGCTCGCCACCGCCCGGATATAGGCCTCGACCGCCTTGGCGGGAGCGCCGGCGGCGCGGGCCGAGCGGTAGAGGCTCGAGCCGACGAAGCCCTGGATGCGAAGCGGAGTCGAATCGATCGAGATCGGGGTGCGGGCGAGGGCGAGCTTGCCGCCGGCCCGCTTCAGCGACAGCTTGAGGTCGAAGCGGGCGCGCATCGACAAGGCGGTGAGCGGCCGGGCGACGGTGCGGTTCGGGCGGCGGCCGAGCGTGATGCTCATCGCCGTTCCCGCCTTGAGCTGATCGAGCGGGACGGCGGCGGCGACCAGCTTCGCGACCTCGTCCGCTTCCCTCTGGGCGACTCCCGCGCGTTCCAGCGCCCGGACGAAGCCGTCGCCCTCGCCGATCACGGCCTTGAGCTCGACCGTCGGGCGCTCGGGGGTGTCGAGCAGGGGCTCGACCGCGTCGGTGGGGGCCATTCGGCGGCCGGTGTCGGCGCCGAGGGCGAGTGGGGCGATGGCGAGCGAGCGCGCCTGGGCGAAGTGAGCGTCGGAAAGCGGCTTTGCGGACGCCGCGGGGATCGGGTCGAAGCCCGGCGCCAGCCACAAGGCGGTGGCGCACAAGAAGGTGCAGGTGAAGGCGCCCCGGAACCAGGTGCGCGAGCCGATGCGCGCTCCGAGATCGACGACGAGGTCGAAATCGCGGCGCGGCGCGACGCGCGCGCCGAAGCTGCGCGGCCGGACCGGGGCTTGGAAGGCCAGGGCCGCGGCTCCACCGCCGGCATCCGGCCTCAATTGGCTATACTGATACAAAGCGGAACAACCCCCGCGACCCTTGAAACACCCCCCGGCCGCGGATCGCGGTCAGGTGCGAAGGACTGTGGGGAAACAGGGTTAAAGTCCAGTAAAGCAGGACCTTGCTTGCGGCGAAGCGTGCAGCTGGCGACGCCGAAGCGTTAGGCGATTCGGGAACTACGGTCGAGCGCGACCCGTCATCCCGGCGAAAGCCGGGACCTCGGGCCGCTAAAGGCAGGTCCGACTCAATGAGGTCCCGGCTTGCGCCGGGATGACGAATGCCTCGCCGCAATCCAAGTCATTGCGCCCGGGGCACGAAATGCCGATCTAGGCTGAATGAGCGAATTCGCGCGGGCGCCGCTGACGGCGATCCTTGGCCCCACCAATACCGGCAAGACCTACCTCGCGGTCGAGCGAATGGCCGCCCATTCGAGCGGGATGATCGGCTTCCCGCTGCGGCTGCTGGCGCGCGAGGTCTACGACCGGGTGGTGGCGATGAAGGGCTCGAACCGGGTCGCGCTCATCACCGGCGAGGAGAAGATCGTCCCGAAGGACGCCCGCTGGTTCCTGTGCACGGCGGAATCGATGCCGATGGAGCGCGACTTCGCCTTCGTCGCGCTCGACGAGGCCCAGCTCGGCGCCGATCCGGAGCGCGGCCATGTCTTCACCGACCGGATGCTCCACGCCCGGGGGCGGGAGGAGACCATGATCCTCGGCTCCGAGACCCTGAAGCCCATGGTCCGAGCGCTTCTTCCAAAGGCCGAAATCATCGGCCGGCCCCGATTCTCGACCCTCTCCTACGCGGGCCCGTCCAAGCTGTCGCGGCTTCCGCCGCGCTCGGCGATCGTCGCCTTCTCGGCCGAGCAGGTCTACGCCGTCGCCGAGATGCTCCGGCGGATGCGCGGAGGCGCGGCGGTGGTGATGGGCGTGCTGAGCCCACGCACCCGCAACGCTCAGGTCGCGATGTACCAGGCCGGCGAGGTCGATTACCTCGTCGCCACCGACGCGATCGGAATGGGCCTCAACATGGACGTCACCCATGTCGCCTTCGCCGGCCTCTCCAAATATGACGGGCACCGGCGGCGGCGGCTGACCCCCGCGGAGATGGCTCAGATCGCCGGCCGCGCCGGCCGCCACCAGCGCGACGGCACGTTCGGGGTTCTGACCCTGGAGGGCGAGAATTCGGCCGAGTTCCGCCCCGAGGAGCTGGAGGCGATCGAGGAGCATCGCTTCGCGCCTTTGGACCATCTCTACTGGCGCGAGGGCGATCCCGACTTCCGGAGCGTCGAGGCGCTGATCCGCTCGCTCGAGCGAAGGCCGTCGGAGCCGGGCCTTCGCGCCGCGCCCGAGGCGATCGACCTCGCCGTCCTGAAGCGGCTCGCGGGGGATGCCGAAGTCGCCGCCCGGGCGCGCGGCCAGGAGGCGGTTCGCCGGCTGTGGGCGGCCTGCGGCCTTCCCGACTTCCGCAAGACCGGCCCCGAGCATCATTCGCGGCTGGTCGCCCGGCTCTACCTTCACCTCAGCGAAGGCGACGGCCGGATCCCGCACGGCTGGTATGCGGCGCAGGTGGCCCAGCTCGACAACGTCCAGGGCGATATCGAGACTCTGGCCGACCGGCTCGCCGGAGTGAGGACCTGGGCCTATATCGCCCATCGCTCCGACTGGCTCGCCGAGCCGGCGGCGATGGCGGAGCGGACCCGCGAGGTCGAGGAAAGGCTGTCCGACGCGCTTCACGAGCGGCTCACCCAGCGTTTCGTCGACCGCCGCACCTCGGTTCTCCTCAAGGACATCGGCCGCAAGGGCGTCGGCGAGTTCCCGGTGATCGTCGACGAGCAGGGCGAAGTCACCGTCGGCTCCTTCCCGATCGGGCGAATGGAGGGCTTCGCCTTCGAGGTCGACCCGACCGCCCGCCACGCCGACCGCAAGATGCTGCTGGCGACGGCGGAACGGCGGCTGGGCGGCGAATATGAGAAAAGGGCGGCGGCGCTGGCGGCGGACAGCGATGACCATTTCACCCTGCGCACCGAGCCGGGCCAGCCGGTCGCGGTGCTGTGGCGCGGCCACGAGGTGGCTCGGCTCGGGCCGGGCAAGAATCTGCTCAGCCCGCGGGTGCTGATCGACCGGCGGCTCGACCGGCTGTCGGAGCGCGGACGCTCGGTCGTCGTCGAGCGGCTCGATCTGTGGGTGCGCCACCAGGTCGAGCGGGCGCTCGGGCCGCTTCGACAGGCCGGAGCGGCGGCCCGGGATTCGAAGGCGCCGGCGGAGGTGCGTTCGATCCTGGCCATGCTCGTCGACGAGGGCGGCATCGTCGCCCGCGAGGCGGTGGCCAAGCCCCTCGCGGCGCTCGACAAGGGGCAGCGACGGGCGATCACCGGCCTCAAGGTCAGGATCGGCGCTCTCGACCTGTTCATGCCTGACGTGCTCAAGCCCGAAGCCCGGCGCTGGCGCACCGCGCTGCGGGCCGCCGCCGCGGGCCAGCCGATGCCCGAGCTTCCGCCCGAAGCGGCGGTGCTGCTCCCCTGCCCGCCGGACGGCGACCGTCTTCTCCTCACCCGCCTGGGCTTTCGTCCGCTTGGACCGCAGATGCTGCGAGTCGACCTGGTCGAGCGGCTTGCCAGCCACGCCCATCAGGCGCGCGCCGGCAAGCCCCAGCCGGTCGTCGACTCGGCGCTCGCCACGTCGCTCGGCCTGCAGCCGCAGGCGGTTGCGAAATTGATGCGCGATCTCGGCTTCCGGCCTGTCGAGGGCGATCAGGCGTGGGTGTGGCGCGGCCGCGCCCGGCGACGGGATCCGGTACGCACGGCGGAGCCCGGCAATGCCTTCGCGGCTTTGGCTGGACTGAAGCGTGGCTGACAGCCTGAGGCTCGACAAGTTCCTCTGGTTCGCCCGAATCGTGAAGACCCGGGCCCTGGCGCAGATTCTGGCCGAGGAGGGCCGGATCCGCGTCAACAGCCGCCTCGTCGACCGCGCCCACGCCCCGGTCCGGATCGGCGACGTCTTGAGCTTCGCCCAGCGCGGCGCGGTGCGGGTGCTGAAGGTGGAGGCTTTGCCGGCGCGACGCGGCCCGCCGGCCGAGGCTCGGGGGCTTTACTCGGAAATGGCCGAGGGCCGGCTTGAAGCTTAAGCCGCTCGCTCGGCCACGGTACGCGCGACGAGCTCGGGTTCCGCGTCGATGACCTTGAGATAGGCGCGGACGGCCGGGGGCGGCATATTGCGACCAATCTCGTATTGCCGAATATTGGCAAGCGGGATCCCATAGGCGGCGGCGAACGCCTCCTGGCTCAGGCCCAAGCGCTTGCGCAGCTTTCGAATGCGCCGCCCCATCTGGCCTCGCTCCACCCCCGCGACGCTCACGGGGAAATCATCCGGGTCGCCTGGGCTAGCCTGGATCGCGATCATATTCTCTCTGCTCACCCTCGTTGCTCCTCCGCACGGAGATCAGCCTCATCGTGTCGCCCCGCCAAACGTGGATGGCAGTCCAGAGCTTGCCGTCCACCATTCCGAGGGCCTTGTAGCGATCCTCCCCGTCCACCGGCCGAAGCGAGGGCAGAACAAGATGATTTTCATCCTGCAGCACCCGCAGGCCGAAGGTGAGCGGGACGCCGTGCTTCTCTGCGTTCGCCCGGTCCTTCGTCGGGTCGAAATCGACGATCATGGCTCGATATATGTGATTCACATAGTTGATGCAAGCGCTCAGCCCACCACCCGTTGACGAGCGAAGGGGGCGGCGACTAGGGATTTGCCTCCAGGGAGAAGCCAATGACCTACGTCGTCACCGATGCCTGCATCCGCTGCAAATATATGGATTGCGTCGAGGTGTGCCCGGTCGACTGCTTCTACGAGGGCGAGAACATGCTCGTCATCAACCCCAGCGAATGCATCGACTGCGGAGTCTGCGAGCCCGAATGCCCGGCCGAGGCGATTCTTCCCGACACCGAAGCGGGGCTCGAGAAATGGCTCGAGGTCAACGCCACCTACTCGGCCGACTGGCCCAATCTGACCCGCAAGCGCGAGAGCCCGGCCGACGCCGACGAGCATAAGGGCGAGGAAGCCAAGTTCGAGAAATATTTCAGCCCCGAGCCCGGCCAGGGGGATTGACGACGATCGCCGACAAGGCGAGCGGCGTCACCCCAGCGAAGGCTGGGGTCCCAGGGGGTGAAAGGCACCGCGGTCTTCACCCGCCGGGATGCCGGCCTGCGCCGGCATGACGGGCCTGTTCTTCACCCGCCGGAGCCCCAGCCTTCGCTGGCATGACGGCAACCGACTTTGCCCATTCCCCCAAAAGGGTAGCTTTTCGACACCTTTTCGGATATAAGGACTCCATCGAAGCGGATGCGACGCGCATTCCGCAACCGGTGGTCACAAGAAGAATCGCCGCACATCGCAGTTTGATCACGTCCTTGGGGCGGATGGAGTCCGGCACGGTGGCGGCTGTTCCCAATGGGAAGGTCTATAAATGGCAGCGAAGGCGTTGAGCTTCGACGTTGGCGATTACGTTGTTTACCCCAAGCACGGCGTGGGCCGGGTGATCGAACTGCAGAGCACGGACATCGCCGGCATGCAGCTCGAGCTCTATGTGCTGAGGTTCGAGAAGGAAAAGATGACCCTGCGCGTTCCGACCAACAAGGCGGAAAGCGTCGGCATGCGCAAGCTCTCGTCCGACAAGACGATGCAGGAGGCGCTCGCCACCCTGAAGGGCAAGCCCAAGGTGAAGCGCACCATGTGGTCGCGCCGCGCCCAGGAATATGAGGCGAAGATCAATTCGGGCGACCTGGTGTCGATCGCCGAGGTGACCCGCGACCTGTTCCGCGCCGACGACCAGCCCGAGCAGAGCTATTCGGAGCGGCAGATCTTCGAAGCGGCCTCGAGCCGGCTCGCCCGCGAGCTCGCCGCGATGGAGCAGGTCGACGAGCCGACCGCTTTGGTGAAGATCCTCGAGATCCTCAACAAGGCGGCGGCGATCTACAACCGGGAGAAGGCGGCGGTCTAGTACCGTCACCCCGGCGGAAGCCGGGGCCTCGGGACGAGAAGTCCCGGCGGGTCCTCACGAGGTCCCGGCTTTCGCCGGGATGACGAAACAGAAAAAGGCGGTCCGGGGACGGGCCGCCTTTTTTGTTGCGCCGCCATTCGTTCGTGTGTATTATGTCTCTAATACAGCAAGGGAGGTAAGGATGCGTGGAGCGATGATTCTGGTGCCGCTGCTGGCGCTTTCGGCCTGCGGGATGAGCGGCGCCCATGAGAAGAGCGCCGCGAGCGGCCAGAACGGCCGCCGCGACTTCCAGGTCGGAGCCTTCGACCGGGTCGAGCTGGCCGGCTCCCAGAACGTGATCGTCACCGTCGGCGGCGCCCCTTCCGCTTATGCGGAGGGCGATACCGGCCTGCTCGAGCGGCTCGAGGTCAGGGTCGAGAACGGCGTTCTCAGGATCGGCCAGAAGAAGGGCAATTGGTCGTTCGGCTGGAGCAAGGATCACAATCCGATCATTGTCCATGTGACCGCGCCTTCGCTCCGCGGCGCGGAGGTCGCGGGCTCGGGCGACATGAAGGTCGACAAGGTCCAGGGCGACGAATTCGCCGCCGCCATCGCCGGCTCGGGCGAGCTGGAAGTCGCCTCGCTGACTGCGAAGACCGCCAGTTTCGACATCGCCGGCTCGGGCGGAGTCACCGCCGCCGGCACCGCCGACAGCACCGACATCTCGATCGCGGGCTCGGGCGACGTCCGCGCCGCCGGGCTTCAGTCGAAGCGGGCCAAGGTGTCGATCGCCGGTTCGGGCAATGTCGAGGCCAAGGCGCTGGAGACGGCCGACATCTCGATCATGGGCTCGGGCGACGTCGTCATCACCGGCGGCGCCAAGTGCAACGTCAGCAAGATGGGCTCCGGCGACGCGCGCTGCGGCTGAGTGCCCCGTCATTGCGAGGAGCGAAGCGACGCGGCAATCCAGTGAACCTCAAAGGCCGGACTGGATGCTTCGCTTCGCTCGCAATGACGGAAAGCGGATGGGCCTCATCGACGGTTAACCCTTTTCCGGCAGGGTCCGAGCCCATGACCAGGACCCTGCCGATCGCCCTCCTCGCCCTCGCCGCCGCCGCGTCTCCCGCGGGCGCCGCCGAGCGCCGTTATTCCGTCACCGACTTCGACCGGGTGCAGGTGGAAGGCCCCTATCAGGTGACCTTGCGGACGGGGCTCGCCGCCGGCGCCCGCGCCGAAGGCTCGGCCGAGGCGCTCGATCGGATCACCGTCGACGTCCAGGGCAGCACCTTGCGGGTGCGGCCGAACCGCTCGGCCTGGGGCGGTTATCCCGGCGACCGGACGGGACCGGTGACGATTTCGCTTGCCACCCGCGACCTGCGCTCGGCCGCCGTCACCGGCTCCGGAAGCCTCGGCATCGATCGCGCCAAAGGGCTGCGGGTCGACCTGTCGGTCTCGGGCAGCGGCCGCCTCGCGGTCGACAATGTCGACGCGGACAACCTCATGGTCGGCCTTCTGGGGGGCGGCCGAATCACCCTGTCCGGCCGCGCCAAGCAGCTCAAGGCGACGGTGCAGGGCAGCGGCGACCTCGCCGCCGCCGGCCTTCGCGCCGAAGACGCGCAGGTGACCGCCGACACCGCCGGGACCGTCGCCCTGGAAGCGACCCGGACCGTGAAGCTGAAGGCCTCCGGCCCGGGCGACGTCGAGATTTCCGGCAGCGCGAGCTGCACCGTCGAAGGCTTAGGCTCGGGCAACATCCGCTGCGGCCGAGCGCGCTAGGCCCATCCGTCATTGCGGGCAAAGCGAGGCAAATCCGCTTCAGCAGTCGTCGCGGACGCCGCGGCCGGATTGCCGCGCCGCTGCGCCCCTCGCAATGACGGAGTGAAAGCGCGCCGCTAGATCAGCGCCAGCGCCGACAGCCGCGCGGTCAGCTCCGGCGGCAGCTCGGCAAGCCCCGTCTCGTCGCCGTCGAGGTCGAGCGGCGCCTCCTCCGCGGGCAAATAGCGCCACCCCTGATGGGCCCGCCGCGGCAGCGCCCGGACCAGGATCAGCTCGGGGTGGAGGCGGATGACGGTGCGCCGGTCTTCCTCGCGGTCGGCGAAGCCGATGATCGCCTGGCGGGCGGTGGTGCGGTGCTTGACGATCCAGTAGATCGACCCCCCGACCAGCTCGTCGGCCCGCTTCGGCCGGAAGCGGGTGACGATCGGGACGATGCCGTCGGCCAGCCGCAGCGCCTGCCGGGCGCGAAGCGCGTCGAGGCTCGCGCAGCCGACGGCGACCTTGCTGATATTGAGCGGCATCCCGCCTCCTAGCGGCCGCCAAGCGACTGACGCAACTGCCTTATTCCTGGGGACAGTTACCGTAACTGTCCCCTTTTTTGATTGAGGGGACAGTTACGGTAACTGTCCCCTTTCGGCGAGGCTCAGCCGGCAATCCCGGAAGCGCTGGCGAGGCCGAGGAAGACCAGGAAGCCCATCGAATCGGTGACCATGGTGACGAATACGCTCGACGCCACCGCCGGGTCGGCGCCCGCCCGCTCCAGCGCCAGCGGCACGAACACCCCCGCGAAGCCGGCGATGATGATGTTGGCGAGCATCGCCGCCGCGATCACCGCGCCCAGCGCCGCATGGCCGAAGAACAGCCCGACCCCCACTCCGATCACCGCCGCCACGGTGATTCCGTTCAGGCACGCGACCCTGATCTCGCGAAGGATGGCGCGCCAGGTGTTGGACTGGGTGAGCTGGTTGGTGGCGAGCGCCCGCACCGTCACCGCCAGGGTCTGGGTCCCGGCATTGCCGCCGACCCCGGCGACGATCGGCATCAGCGCCGCGAGCGCGACCATCTTCGCGATCGTGCCCTGGAACAGGCCGATGATGGTGGCGGCGACGAGCGCGGTGCCGAGATTGGCGATCAGCCAGCGCACCCGGCTCGAATAGCTTTCGAGCACCGGCTGGTTGATGTCGCCCTCGCCGGCGCCGGAGAGGAGAAGGACGTCCTCGGACGCCTCCTCCTGGATGATGTGGACGATGTCGTCGACGGTGATCATCCCGACCAGCCGGCCCGACTGGTCGACCACCGCCGCCGAGATGAGCGCGTATTTCTGGAAGCGCAGCGCCACCTCCTCCTGGTCCATGTCGACCGGGATCAGGGTCTGCTCGCGCTTCATGACGTCGGCGACGGCGACGTGCCGGTGGGTGCGAAGGATCCAGCTCAGCAGGCAGGTGCCGATCGGATGGTGGCGCTCGTCGACGACGAACACCTCCCAGAAATCGGTGACGAGGTCGTCGTCGGCGCGCAGGTAATCGATCACCCGGCCGACCGTCCAATGTTCGGGCACCGCGATCAGGTCGCGCTGCATCAGCCGGCCCGCCGATTCCTCCGGATAAGCGAGGGCCTCCTCGATCGCGGCGCGGTCGTCGGGGTCGAGCTCGCGCAGCACCGCGCGCTGCTCCTCCTCCTCGAGGTCCTCGATCATGGCGACGGCGTCGTCCGTCTCCATCTCGCCGGCGATATCGGCGACCTGCCGGGGGTCGAGCGCCTCGACCAGCTCCTCGCGGACATGGTCGTTCATCTCGGCGAGCACGTCGCCGTCGAGCATGTCGGCGATCGCGGCGGCCAGCGCCCGGCGGTCGTCGCTGTCGACCAGCTCGAACAAATCGGCGAGGTCGGCCGGGTGGAGCGGCTCGACGAGGGCGCGGGCCGCCTCGGCGTCGCCGGCCTCGACCCGCTCCATCACCTCGCGGACATATTCGGGCTTGAGCCGGTCGTCCTCGTCGAGCCGGCCGGCCTGAACGCCAGGGGGTGCGCCGGACCGATCGATTTCGCTCTCGCTCATCCGCCCTCTTTCGCGCAAATGTGGTTGCCGGGGGCTTCCTAGGACGGGGCGCTTTAGCTGTCGAGCGGGGTGGCGCGGGGGAACCGGGGGGATTATGTCGACCTGAACCCGTCATTCCGGCGAAAGCCGGGACCTCGGCGAGACCCGCAGCGACCTCTCGACCTGAGGTCCCGGCTTTCGCCGGGATGACGGTATAACGGAGAAGAAAATGGCCGACGAGCTCAACACCCTGGTCCTCAACCTCGACAGCGGCGGCGACGTCGTCATCAGGCTTCGGCCCGATCTGGCGCCCGGCCACGTCGCCCGGATCCGGGAGCTGGTCGAGGAAGGCTTTTACGACGGGGTCGTCTTCCACCGGGTCATCGACGGCTTCATGGCCCAGGGGGGAGATCCGACCGGCACCGGCATGGGCGGCTCGAACAGGTCCGATCTCAAGGCCGAATTCAGCCGCGAGCCGCACGTCCGCGGAGTGGCCTCGATGGCGCGCTCCTCGAACCCGAACAGCGCCAACAGCCAGTTCTTCATCTGCCTCGACGACGCCCGCTTCCTCGACAATCAATATACCGTCTGGGGGGAGGTCGTCGAAGGCATGGAGCATGTCGACGCCCTGCCCAAGGGCGAGCCGCCCCGAACTCCGGGCAAGATCGTCAAAGCCAGTTTGAGGCCCTGACGGTGGCTCGGGGGGTCACGCTCGTCACCGGCGCCTCGGCGGGGCTCGGCGCCGAATTCGCCCGCCAGTGCCGGGCGCGCGGGGAGACGGTCGTTCTGGTCGCCCGCCGGAAGGAGCGCCTCGAGGAGCTCCGCGTTGCCCTCGGCGACTCCGTCTTCGTCCACGCCGCCGACCTCACCCGGCCCGACCAGATCGAGGCGCTGCTGCGCTGGCTGGAGAGCGAAGGGCTCCGGATCGATACCCTCATCAACAATGCCGGCTTCGGAACGACGGGCGGATTCGCCGACACGCCGCGCGAGCGGCTGCTCGAGATGATCGACCTCAACGTCCGCTCGCTGACCGATCTCTGCCGCCTCGTCCTTCCCGCGATGATCGCCCGTAAGAGCGGCGCCATCCTCAACGTCGCCTCGACCGCGGCCTTCCAGGCCGGTCCCTATGCCGCGGTCTATTACGCCACCAAGGCCTATGTGCTTTCGCTGACCGAAGCGCTCCATCACGAGGCGAAGGGCAGCGGGGTCAAGGTCAGCGCGCTCTGCCCCGGCCCGACCGCGACCGAATTCTTCGAGGTCGCCGGGGCTCCGAACTCGAAGCTCGCCAGGGTCGCCGTCCGCCCCGAGGGGGTCGTCGCGGCGGGCCTCAGGGGCCTCGACCGCAACGACCCGATCGTCATCCCCGGAGTCGCGAACAAGATCGGCGCGTTCGGCACCCGCCTGGTGCCTCGCTCGGTATCGAGGCGGATCGTCGCTTCGCTGAAGTCCTGATCCGTCATCCCGGCGAAAGCCGGGACCTCGTGGAGACCGCCGAGACATCTTGTCCTGAGGTCCCGGCTTGCGCCGGGATGACGCCGCCGTCTACGCCGCCTGCGCCAGCCGCTCCTCCTGCAGCAGCCGCTCGAACAGCCAGTCGTGGAAGATCCGCACCGGCCGGCGCTTGAGGGCCGAGCGGCGGCAGGCGAACCAGTAGGAATAAGGGCTCTCGACCTGGTGGTCGAACAGGCGGGCGAGGCGCTCGTCGCCCGAGCCGTAGAGATGGCTTTCGAGCATGAACGCGATTCCGAGGCCCTGCGCCGCCGCATCCAAAATCAGCTGCCCGGAATCGAAATGGTCGATCGCGGCCGGCTGCAGATCGGGCAGGCCGATCGCGTCGCGCCAATAGTCGAACGACGCCGGCATGTCGGTGTGGAGGAAGATGGTGGCGTCGGCGAGCTGCGCCGGCTCGCGGATCGTCTCCTTGAGCGCCCGCGAGCCGATGGCGATGACTCGATTGCTGTCGATCCGGCGCGAATAGAGCGACGGGTCGATCTCGGTGGTGATGGCGATCGCCGCGTCCAGCCCTTCGTCGAGCCGGGCGAGGCGGTTGGGGCCGGTGTCGATGTCGATATGGAGATCGGGATGGAGAGCGCGCAGCTCCGGCAGCTTCGGCATCAGCCGCTGCGAGGCGAAGAGCGAAGGCACGGCGAGCCTCAGCCGCATCACCTCGACATTGCCGGTCGCCCGCTCCATCGCCAGAGCGAGCGAGTCGACCGCGGGGCCGATCTCCGCCATCAGCCGCTCGCCGTCGGGATTGAGATGCACCGCCTGGTGGCGCCGCTCGAACAGCGGATGGCCGACGAAGCGCTCGAGCGCCTGGATTCGGCGGGAGAGCGCGGGCGAGGACAGCGACAGCATTTCGGCGGCGGCCTTGACCGAGCCCAGCCGGGCGACCTGGACGAAGGCCTCGATCGCGGTGAGCGGGGGTAGCCTGCGCATGGAAAGCGCCTCCTCTTGTGCGCCGCACCCAACGCCCGCCGCGCATAAACGCGCGCTAAACTCAGCAAAGCATGGTGCAACAAATGCATGTGTAGCATACTTGTTCGCACTTGCACAATGATCCGGCCGAGCCGAGAAAGAGCCTGCCTTTTCAGGCACCCTCTCCTAAAAAACTTTCAGGGCCGGTCCTTCGGGACCGGCCCTTTTTTGCCTTCGCCCGCGCTGCGCCGCCCGCCGCCCCTGTCAGCGGGGCGGGACGTGCCGGAAGTCGAAGTGAGCCCTGCGGATTCCGAGTGAGAAGGCGCTTCCCCGCCCCGCCGGGTCGCGCCGGAAGCGCACCAATATGCCGGGCACCGCGAAGAGATCGCCGCCTGCGGCCTTGAAGACACCCGAAAGGTAGCCGGTGTCCGGGTTGTGCAGGTGCAACTCTCCACCCTGGATGGAAACCTCGTAGTCGGCGCGAAGCTCGTCGCTGTGGTAGGTTCCTTCGAGCCCGGCGAGCGCCTCGGGGCCGGGAGACGGATCCTTGAGCCTCGCGAAGGTCGAGGCGACTCCGTTTTCCTCGATCACCTCGACTCGGTCGGGGCCCTGAAAGACGATGGTCTCTCCGTCGGAGGATTCGAAGCGGCCCCTGGCGACCGCCCTGAGGAGGCCGCCGCGCCACGTTAGGCCTTCGCTCGTGGCGGCCGCCGTGGCCATCTGGGAGGCCGCTTCATCGACGAAAGTGCCGGCATAACGCTCGGCTTCGGCAGCGCTGATCGGGGCTCCGCCAGTGGGCGCCGGCGACGGCGGGGGCGGAAGATAGAGGGCTGCCAGGCGGTGACCGAAGTCGTTGCTGGTGATCTCGAAGCCGTTGCAGAGGAGGACGACCGACAGTTGCTGGTCCGGATACCGAAGCAGCGTGGCCTGGAAGCCGCCGGTCTGGCCCCCGTGCGAAACCTCCCGTTGCCCGTCCCGAACGGCGACCCACAAACCACGGGCGTAGCCGAGGGGCCGGCCCCCATTGTCGTGGGCCTCGCGCTGGAGCTCGCGGGTGACGAACGGCCCCAATGCCCCGCTGTCCAGCGCCGCATTCCAGGTGAGAAGGTCGTCGACCGTCGTGAGGAGACCGTCGGGGCCGACCACGTTCATGAACGGCATGTACAAGAGCGTCTCCTCTCCGATCCGGCGGTAGCCCAGCGCCCGGTTCGGCACGATCCGGCGGAAGTCCTCACGCCAGCTTGTGTCTCCCATGTTCAGGGGCTTGAACAGGCGCTCGCGAGTGAATTCGGCCAGGGACTTTCCACTCACGCGCTGGACGACCTCGGCCAGCAACACGTATCCCGTCCCGGTATATTCGAAATAATCCCCTGGCGTCGCATTGGCCGAGCGCTGGCGGAAGATGATCTGCAGCGCGTCGGCGTTCGAGAATACCCGCTTGCCGTTCCGCCAGCCCGCGATCTGAGCCGCGTCGCCCCAGTCGCGCAGCCCGCTGGTGTGCGAGAGCAAGTGGGCGAGGGTGACGGGGACGCCGTAGTCGGGCAGTTCAGGCACGTAGCGCCGGACATCGTCGTCGAGCCGCAGCTTGCCGTCCTGCACCAGGAGCAGGATGGAGGCCGCGGTGAACTGCTTGCTGATCGAACCGGCTTCGAACACCGATTTCGGGGATATTCTCACGCCATGCTCGAGATCGGACGCTCCGTAGCTCCGCGTGATAAGGGTCCGGCCGGCGCGGGACACGGAGACCGCGCAGCCCGGTGAGCCGGCGTCCTTCAGGCTGCTGAAGATGTCGTCCACGGCTTGCACGGGAACCGCCGGCGCCGGCTTCGGCTTCGGCATCGGGAGGGGCGGCTGCGCCCCCGCCCGCGGGCCGCCAGCCGCTCCGGCCAGGATGAGGATCGCCATGATCAGGCTGAACGGCGATTTTCGCAGGTTCCGCAAATGCTCTCTCCCAGCCACGGGGTGCGCAGCAGGAGCAAAGTTAGCGTTGGGTTCCTTGATAACTCAATTCCGTTATCAAGGGGTAGCTCATATGCCTTTGGATATCACGTCGTCAGGGCCTCGGGCTCTTTCAAGGGAAGCGAGGCGAGCAAGTGGCTCTTCAGCCGCTCGGCCGCGGGAGAAAGCCGGTCGCGGCGCCAGCTCAGCCAGAAGCTCGCCGGTCCGATGTCCTCTTCGAGCGCACGGAAGAGGATTGCCGCGGGAGCAATGCTCGACGAAAGCGCGGTGCCGAGGCTCAGCCCCATCCCGCTCGCGACGAGCGCCAGCGTCGCCGCCCAACTGTTGACCTCGTAGGTGACCTGGGGCTCCAGGCCCTTCGAGCGCATGGCATCGATGATCCGGTCGTAATATCTGGGGGCGGCGGATCGCTTGAACAGGATGAAGGGCTCATTCTCGAGCGACGACAGCGATATGCTTGCCAGCCGACCCATCGGGTGATCGGCCGGGAGAAGCAGCATGAACCTGTCGGGGATGGCCTCCACGCTGGCCATCTCGGGGTCTTCAGCCGCTTCCCGGCCGATGATCAGGTCATATTTCCCGCTCTGCAGCCCCTCCCGCAACGGACCCGAGTGATCTTCTGAAAGCGCTACGTCGATCCCGGGATGTTCCTTCATGAATTCCTTCAGCCGGATCGGCAGGGTCGTCATCATGGATGCAGTCGAAAAGCCGAGGCTGACCAGCCCCGTCCGCCCGGCCGCCACGGCCCGCGCCGACGCGATGCCGCGAGTCGCCTCCGCGCGCATCCGCGCGACCGCCTGGGCGAAGATGGCCCCCGCCGGTGTAAGACGGACGCGCGGGCGGCGCTCGAAGAGGGCGAGGCCCGTACTGGCCTCGAGGCGGCGGATCAGCTCGCTCAACTGGGGTTGGGCGATGCCGAGCTTGACTGCGGCCCGGCCGAAATGCAGCTCTTCGGCAACGGCCAGGAACGCATCGAACTGGGGAAAGCGCATGGGGTCCTGTTACCGGAAGGAGCCGCCGCCCGGCAATCCGTGGCCCAGCGGCCCTCTCCTCCCGCATCTGCACCTTCCGAAGGGGAGCGGCTCCGTCGCCGCGGCACCTTTTTTCGGCTCGGGGGAACCCCTCAGGGTGGAACCGCCTTTGTCCCTACCTATCTGACGGCAGGGCCAGCGAAGGGACAAGCCACTCATGGCGGACGACGAAAGACAGCCGACTCGGCTTCAGGTCGCGACGATGCGGCCCGAGGACAGCGGCCGCGGCCTCGCGCGGCTGCCGCGGCGGCTGATGGCCGAGCTCGCTCTGGCCGAGGGCGACGTCATCGAGATCGCCGGCAAGCGCGCCACCCCGGCCCGGGCGGTCGGGCCCTATGCCGAGGACGAGGGGCTCGACATCGTCCGCCTCGACGGCCTCCAGCGCGCCAATGCCGAGATCGGCTCGGGCGATTTCGTCACCATCCGCAAGGTCGACTCGAAGGCCGCGCAGCGAGTCGTCTTCGCTCCGGCGCAGAAGAACCTGCGTCTCCACGGCTCCGCCCAGGCGCTCAAGCGGAGCTTCGGAATGAAGCCGCTCACCGCCGGCGACGTCGTCGCCACCACCGGCCAGCAGCAGATCCAGCGCGGCGACATCCCGCCCGAGCTGCGCCAGATGCTCAACGCGCCGGCCTACGCCTTGCAGGAGATCCGGCTGACGGTGGTCTCCACCGTGCCCAAGGGCATCGTCCACATCGACGCCAATACCGAGGTCGAGCTTCGCCCCGAATATGCCGAGGCGACCGACACCCGCCGCGCCGACGTCACCTATGACGATCTCGGCGGAATCGGCTCGACCATCGACCAGCTTCGCGAGATGGTCGAGCTTCCGCTTCGCTATCCCGAGATATTCGAGCGGCTCGGAGTCGACCCGCCCAAGGGCGTCCTGCTCTACGGGCCGCCGGGGACCGGCAAGACCCGGCTGGCGCGGGCGGTGGCCAATGAGAGCGACGCGACCTTCTTCCATATCGCCGGGCCGGAGATCATGGGCTCCGCTTACGGCGAGAGCGAGCGGCGCCTTCGCGAAGTGTTCGAGGAGGCGGCCAAGGCCTCGCCGGCGATCATCTTCATCGACGAGATCGACTCGATCGCGCCCAAGCGCGGCCAGGTCCAGGGCGAGACCGAGAAGCGCCTGGTCGCCCAATTGCTGACCCTGCTCGACGGGCTCGAGCCGAGGCAGAATCTCGTCGTCATCGCCGCCACCAACCGCCCCGAGGCGCTCGACGAGGCGCTTCGCCGCCCCGGCCGCTTCGACCGCGAGATCGTCATCGGAGTCCCCGACGAGGGCGGCCGCCGCGAGATCCTCGCCATCCACACCCGCGGCATGCCGCTCGCCGAGGACGTCGACGTCAACGAGCTGGCGCGGCGCACCTTCGGATTCGTCGGCGCCGACCTCGCCGCTTTGACCCGCGAGGCGGCGATCGAGGCGGTTCGGCGGATCATGCCGCAGATCAACCTCGACGAGGGCACGATCCCCAACGAAGTGCTCGACAATCTCTCGGTCAAGGGCAGCGATTTCGAGGAGGCCCTGAAGCGGGTCCAGCCCTCGGCGATGCGCGAGGTGATGGTCCAGGCGCCGACCGTTCGCTGGGAGGATGTCGGCGGGGTCGACGAGGCGAGGGAGCGCCTCCGCGAGGGCGTCGAGCTGCCCTTGAAGAGCCCCGACGCGTTCAAGCGGATGGGCATCCGCCCGGCCAAGGGCTTCCTCCTCTACGGCCCGCCCGGCACCGGCAAGACGCTTCTCGCCAAGGCCACGGCGCGCGAGGCCGAGGCCAATTTCATCGCCGTCAAATCCTCGGACCTGCTCTCCAAATGGTATGGCGAGAGCGAGCAGCAGATCGCCCGCCTGTTCGCCCGCGCCCGCCAGGTGGCTCCGACCGTCATCTTCATCGACGAGCTCGACAGCCTCGTCCCGGCCCGCGGCGGCGGCCTCGGCGAGCCGCAGGTGACCGAGCGGGTGGTCAACACCATATTGGCGGAAATGGACGGGCTCGAGGATCTCGGCTCGGTGGTCGTGATCGGCGCCACCAACCGGCCCAATCTGATCGACCCGGCTTTGCTGAGGCCCGGGCGCTTCGACGAGCTCATCTACGTCGCCGTCCCGGACGAAGCCGGCCGGCGCAAGATCCTCGCCATCCACACCGAGAAGATGCCGCTCGCCGACGACGTCGACCTCGACAGCTTCGCCGCCCGCACCGAGCGCTTCACCGGCGCGGACCTCGAGGATCTGGTGCGCCGCGCCGGCCTGTTCGCGCTTCGAACCTCGCTCGACGCGAGCCGGGTGACCGGCTCCGACTTCGAGATGGCCATGGACGAAACCCGGGCCTCGGTGACGCCCGAGATGGAAAAGGAATATGAGAAGATCCAGGCCAACCTCAAGCAGGACGCGATGAGCGCCGGCGGCATCGGCTTCATCTCGCCGGGCATGCTGACCCCGCGGGGCCCGAAGGGCTGACTGCCTCCCATCGCAGATGGGGACGAGGACATGCGACGCAGGGTGGAGGGGTGATCAGGCACCGCAACCTGAGGATCCATACTGAACAGGGATACGTACTTTTAGCGAAAAGAATGCGTCTCCTCCGGGCTCCACACCGAATGGTCGCCACCAGCTTTTGGGCTTCAAGGACTGAGGAAATGCTGCGGCCCGTACCCGCCGTGATCGAGATAGGCTTGATAGACCACGTCTAAAGTACCTATCATTGCATCCAGGTAGGCCGCAGGGTGATCGATCGCCGCCCAAGCGCCAGCGCCAACGTCCTCATAAAAATAGCGCGCCTGAACAAAGGTGTGGTTCGCAGATTCAAAGAAGTTCGGCGCCGTCGCCCAGCCGATGGCCCCGGTTAGGCTGCCTGAAGGCTTACTGGGCTGCGCTGCGGAAACCTGCAGTGCGAGGGATGTCACTGTTGCGTTCGATCCATGGAGGGCGTTCTCGTAGGTGCTTGCGATGTCGCCCTGAATCTGACTTGGAAGGCCTTCATACAGCGTCTTCAAGTGGTGACCTTGGGGGACGACATCCGCGAACGTCATCGCGAACAGCTTAAGGCCCAGCTCTAATGCGAAACCCGCATTCATGTTTGCGGCGAGCACATGACCGATCCTGTCGTTCTCCGGAGCGCTAAGCGCAAGGGCGGAGCTGTGCTGGACGACCGCCCTCAGCCCTCGGATTTGCGACCGAACGACCGGCGCCTTCGAATGACGAAGTTCTCTTGGGTTCGTGCTCATCGTCTGTCCTCCAGAACAGGAAACCGGCGAAAACAGCCTGTCCGTGCCAGGCACGAATTGGGGATGGGGACAGTTACCGTAACTGTCCCCATTCCCCACCCTGGTGCTGGGTGAACAACAGCTCTGGGCGGGGGGCCGTTGAAGGTGAAGAAAAAATGGGGACAGCATCCATTTTCCTGTCGAGGGCCCGCAGGCGGACACTCTCGCCGGCATGAGCAAGTCGTCCGGCGGCGCTTGAAGCCCGCGGATCGGCAGCGCCTTCCTGGAGCATGAACTTTCGTCTGATCCGTCATTGCGAGGAGCGAAGCGACGAAGCAATCCAGCGGGCCTCGCAGGCCGCTCTGGATTGCTTCGCTTCGCTCGCAATGACGGCGGGAATCAACCTGAAACAAAAACAGGGCAGTATTTCCGAGGCCTGCCCGTGGCGGTCGATGGGGACAGTTACCGTAACTGTCCCCATTGGGTGGATGGGGACAGTTACGGTAACTGTCCCCATTGCCCCCAGGTCGCTTGTGGCCGGACCGGCTTCGGCCGAGAGGAGGCCGAATGGGCGTTCGAATCATATTGTTGGTGTTGACCGTTTTCGCGGCCGCTTGGGCGTGGGCGGCGCTTCGGCTCTCGGGCGGCGCTCCGGGTCTGGCGTTCCTCCCGATCGCGGTCTCGCTCGCTTTGCTCGCCTGGGGCTGGCGCGGGTCGCCCGCTTTCCCTTCGCGGGGGCGGCATGTCGGCAGGGTGGTCTGGCTATGGAGCTCGATCGAGGTCGCCGCCCTGCTGGTCACGACGAATGTGCTTCAGAATCTCGGTCGCGGTGATCTGATGTTCCCTCTCGCCGCGATCATCGTCGGGCTGCATTTTTTTCCGCTGGCGCGGGCAATTCCGGTGCGGCTCTATTACGCGACGGGCGCCGGGTTCCTGGTCGCGGGAGCGGCCGGTTTGCTCGTGCCTCCGGCCGAACGTCCAATGGTGGTCGGGATGAGTGCCGCCCTCACCCTCTGGGCGACGGCGCTGGTGGTGGCGCAGCGCGCCAGGAAAAACATGGCATCGCCGTCGGTCGCATAATGTCGGCGGCCGGCGGCTGAAGGGCAGCCTTGCCTTTAGGTTCCCTTTATGTTCTAATGATGCGATGCGCGGAATCTCATCTCCGGCCGTGGCGGCGACGCCCATAGCCTCGTTCACGCCGGTGCCGACGCGGGCTCGGCGGGATGGGTGGACGGAGGCGCGGCAGCGGGCCTTCATCGCGGCCCTCGCCGCGACGGGGTGCGTCGGCCGGGCGGCGGCGGCGGCGGGGATGAGCCGGGAGAGCGCTTACCGCTTGAGGCGGCGCAAGGGCGCGGACGGCTTCGCGGCGGCGTGGGACTCGATCCTCGCCGCACGGCCGCGGGGCGCGTCCAGCCCCGCGCTCGTCTGGCACCGGCTCGTCCGCAAGGCCGGCGGGCGGAGCGCGATCCGGATCGAGGACGCGACCCCGGCGGAGCGGGAGGCGCTGCGGCGTCCCGCTCCAGGCCCGGCTTGGCGGCCGCGGCGAGCGCGGAAGGTCACAGTGAAATCCTGCCCGGCATTTCATGAACTTCAGGCCCTCCGGCCGGGCTCAGCCGCTCACCCTCAGCCGGACCCAGACGGCCAGCATCAGGAGCCCCGCCGCCACCGCCAGGAAGGGCAGCGGCATCCACAGACCGTAGAGCAAAACCCCCACCGCCGGCGCGGCGATGTAGGCGACTCCGTTGACCGAGGTGACCATTCCGGCGACGGCATTCTGCTCGCCGGGCTCGACGGCGAGCGAGGCGCCGCTGGTGAAGCCGGGGCGGAACAGGCCGAAGCCCACCGAGGAAATCGCGAAGCCGAGCGTGATTCCGTACATCGTGTCGGCGAGGCCGGTCAGCATCGCCCCCGCCGAAGCCACCAGCACGCCCCAGAAGACGAGCTGGCGCGGGGCGAGGCCGAGGAAGGGGATCAGCCCCCATTGCGCGAGCAGGGTCGCGCCCGCCCCGGCCATCAGAACGATGGCGATCGACTGCTGAGCCTCGGCGAGCGGAACCCCCGAGCGGTCGATGACGAGGAAGCCGATGACTCCGAGCAAAGCGGCGTTGCCGTGGCCGCCGACGACTCCGATGATGTGCCAGGGCAGCACCCGCGGGTCGCGCCAGCGCAGCCGGGCGGAGCCGCCCGCGCCGCCGTCGCCGCCGCGCTCGCGGCTGCCGACGAGGAAGCCGCCCATCGAGGGATAGTCGACCACCTCGCCGCGGGCGGCGGAGCGGGGCGTGTCGTCGGGCAGGCGCAGGACGACCAGCGCGAGCACCGCGGCGCCGATCGCCGCGAAGACGATCAGCGGCCCGGACAGCCCGAGCGGCGGGAAGATGAAGAGCGGCGCGATCGCCGGGCCGATGATCGTTCCGAGCCCGAACGACGACGCCAAAGCGGCGAGATGGGCGGTGCGCTGCTCCCCGTCGGTGCGGGCGGCGATATAGGCCTGGACCGCCGGCGGCGAGGCCGAGCCCCAGGCGCCGTAGACGGCGCGGCCGAACACGAAGATGACGAAGACGACGGTCCCGGAGATCAGTCCGTGCAGGCCCGCGGCCAGAATGCCGCCGCAGATCAAGGCCGAGCCGATGAAGCCGTAGAGCCCCAGCCGCATCAGCGCCCGCCGCCCGCGATGGTCCGCCCGGCGCGCCCAGTGCGGCGCCATCAGCACCCAGACGACGGCCGAGAGCGAGAAAGCGACGGCCACCCAAAGATCGGCGACTCCGAGCTCGCGGCCGATCGCCGGCATCAGCGACTGCATCGCCGTATTTCCGGACGCGGCGACCAGCATCACCATGAAAAGCAGAGCGAATCGCTCCCGGGAAAGGCTGGCGGCAGGGGTCATTGGGGGGCAAATCCCGGAAATGTAGCGTTTCGTCCCGGATTCGCCCCAAATCGGGCCGCGGGTCGCCTCGCCCTTGCCATCGGGGCGTTGATTTGCCAACGCATCAGCAACCCTTCGACATGACGGAACAGCCCATGACATTTCCCGGCGAACAGGCTCAACGAACCCGCGCTTATGCGCGTCAGGGCGCCGCCGGCGGCCCCTGGCTCATGTTCCTCAAGGGGTTCGTCAAGCACCCGGTGATGGTCGGCTCGGTCATCCCCTCGTCGAAGATGCTGATCGACAAGATGCTCAGCCCCGTGGACTGGGCCAATTGCAAATTGTTCGTCGAATACGGTCCCGGCGTTGGCACCTTCACCGAGAAGGTGCTCGAGAAGCTGGCGCCCGACGCGATCCTTCTGACGATCGACACCAATCCCGATTTCACCTCCTATCTCAGCGGCAAGATCCGCGATTCGCGGCTTCGCGCCGTGACGGGCTCGGCCGCCGACGTGCGCGAGATCATGGGCAATTTCGGCTTCGACGAGGCCGACTACATCCTCTCCGGCCTGCCTTTCTCGACCCTTCCGCCCGGCATCGGCCCGAAGATCGCGGAGCAGACCGCCGAGGCCCTTCGTCCCGGCGGCGCCTTCCTCGTCTATCAATTCTCGCCCAAGGTGCTCGACTTCATCAGCCCCTATTTCGACCGCATCGACCGCGGCTTCGAATGGCGCAACGTGCCGCCGGCGACCCTGTTCTGGGCGTGGCGGGACTAGCTCGTCGTTGCGACGAGCGAAGCGGCGAATCAGCCCATGAGTCTGCGAAGGCCAGCCTGGATTGCTTCGCTTCGCTCGCAATGACGCAGCTGTCCGCGATCAGGGCCTCGGCAGCCCCACCTCCCGGAAGTTGAGGCGCCTCGCGATCCGGTAATCGGCGATGGCGACGATGAAATAGCCGATCGCCCAGCGCAGGCGGTTGAGAATCGTGCGGTTGCGCCGGTGGCTCTCCTGGGTGATCTTTTGGCAGTCGGCGACCTCGCGGTCGACGAATCGGCGCATGGCCGCGGCGAAGGCCGTATCGTCGATTCGAAGCATCATCTCGAGGTTGAGGAACAGGCTGCGCATGTCGAAATTGGCGGAGCCGATATGGACCACGTCGCCGACCACGAACAATTTGGTGTGCAGCTTGGTCGGCCGATATTCGAAAATCTGGACGCCGCGGCGAAGCAGCCACCAATAGGTGCTTCGGGCGGCCGCGATCGTCGCATTGTTGTCGGATTTGGCGGCGGTGACGATCCGCACCCGGCCGCCGCGCCGGGAAATGCCCGCCAGCCGTCGAAGCATTCCGAGGCTCGGCGCGAAATAGGCGGCGATCAGGTCGAGCCGGCGGGCGCTCCTCATGTCGCGGCGCACCGCTCGAGCCCAGGGGCTCAGTCGGCGCGACGGCCCCCCGAACAGCCAGTGCAGCTTGCCCCGGGTGACGCTGCTCTGCTGGAGCAGGCGGCGAATGTCCCGGATTCGCGCCTCGGGCGTCTGGGTCCAGCTGAACAGGCTGTCGAAATAGCGGGTCAGGCCGGCGACCGAGCTTCCCTCGACGCGCAGGCCGATGTCGCGCCAGGCCCCCGTCTCGGCGGTGCCGAAATAGTCGTCCGAGACGTTGAAGCCGCCGATGATCACCCGCTCGCCGTCGGCCAGGGCCAGCTTCTGGTGATTGCGAAGCAGATAGCGGCGGCCATATTTCGGGCTGAACTGGCAGAAGGCGATTCCCGCGTCCCGGAGCGGCCGGAAGAAGTCGCGATTGGCGGTCGAGCCGAAACCGTCGACGAGGAGCCACACCTTCACTCCGCGCGCCGCCGCCGCGATCAGCGCGTCGCGGACCCGGGTGCCCGAGGAATCGTCCATGAACATGTAATAGAGAAATCGAAGGCTCTCTTTGGCCTCGCCGATCAGCGCGAGGAGGGCCGCCAGCCGTTCCGGGCCCTCGGCGAGAAGGGTCAGCCGGTTGCCCGCCACCTCCAGCGAAAGACCCGTCCGCTCCGCTTCCTCTTCCGCCATGCGACCGTGAATGTGCCGCTCGAGCGCGCAGGGCAAGCCCTCAAAACATTGACATCCGGCCCCCTCGTCCGTATCTCCCCGGCTCCCCCCAGCAATGGTGCTTAGCGGAGCTGCTTCATGGCGCGCGTTACCGTCGAAGATTGTGTCGACAAGATCCCCAACCGGTTCGACCTGGTGCTGCTCGCGGCCCAGCGGGCTCGGCAGGTCTCGGGGGGCGCGGAGCTCACCATCGACCGCGACCGCGACAAGAACCCCGTCGTCGCGCTTCGCGAGATCGCCGAGGAGACGGTGAAGCCCAAGCATCTCGAGGAGGCCCTGATCTCCGGCCTGCAGCGGGTCCAGGTGGAGGACGACGAGGCTCCCGACGAGGTCGGCTCGCTCTCCGCTTCGGCCGAGGCGCTTCGCCTGACGGCCGCCGCGCCGCCGCGCAACAACAATGCCGGCGGCGACTACGAATAACCGCCCGACGGGCGGCTATGCCCTTTTCGACACGGCGATAGGCCGCTGCGCCCTGGTGTGGCGCGGCGGCCTTGTCGTCGGCGCGGCCTTGCCGGAGGAGACCGACGAACGGGCCCGGGCTCGGCTGGCCCGGCGCTTCCCGGGAGCCGCCGAAGCCGAACCGCCCCCCTTCGCCGCCGACGCGATCGAGCGGATCCGGAGCCTTCTAGCCGGCGCCGGGGCCGACCTGGGCGACATCCGGATCGAGCTGGACGGCTCGGAGTTCGACCGCGGCGTCTGGCAGGCGGCGCGGCGCATACCCTGCGGCGAGGTCCGCAGCTACGGCGACATCGCCCGCGAGATCGGCGCGCCGAACGCCGCGCAGGCGGTGGGAGTCGCGCTCGGCCGCAATCCCGCCCCGATCATCGTCCCCTGCCATCGGGTGCTCGCCGCCGACGGCAGGAGCGGCGGTTTCTCGGCGCCCGGCGGGATCGCCACCAAGTTCCGAATCCTCGAGATAGAAGGCGCCCGCCGCGCCGGGGAGCCGGAGCTGTTCGAATCGCTGCCGCTGGCGGTGAAGCCGCGCTAAGCCGTCATCCCGGCGAAAGCCGGGACCTCAGGTCAGGTCGCGGCGGGTCTCCACGAGGCCCCGGCTTGCGCCGGGGTGACGATCAGGCCGCGTCGGCCTCCCGGTCGAGGTCGGCTCGGTCGACCCATTCCATGTCGCCGAGGCTGAGCGGCCGTCCGTCGGCGGCCTGGACGGTGATCGGGGCGATCGGCTGGCGGGTGTAGCGGTCGACGAGGACCGGGTTGCTGGCATGGCCGGAAATCCAGCGCTCGCCCCATTGCCGAAGCGACAGCAAAACGGGGAGGAGGTCGCGGCCCTTGTCGGTCAGCCGGTAGGTGACCTTGCGGCGGTCGGCCGGATCGGGATCGCGCCGCAATATGCCGTGCTCGACCAGCCGGCCCAGCCGATTGGAAAGGATGTTGCGGGCGATCCCGAGGTTGGTCTGGAATTCCTCGAAATGCCTGAGGCCATTGAACGCGCCCCGCAGGATCAGGAACGACCAGCGCTCCCCGACCACCTCGAGGGCGGCGGAGATGCCGCATTCGGCGAACACTTCCCGCAATTGCTCGGCTCGGCTCATGGCTGGACCTTAGCTTTTTTCCTGGCTGTAACATAAGACACAATTTTCCAGTTGCAAACTAAAACTGACCTGCCTATTAGGTTGCATATCGCAACCGAAAGGAGTCCGCCATGACCCGGTATCTCACCTCCACCTTGTTGGCGTTCCTGCTCAGCTTCACCCTGCTCGGCGGCACCGCCTTCGCCGCTCCGGGCTCTCAATATCGCGCCGAGCCCGCGAGCCCGCCGGCGGCGTCCCGACTGATCGTCAAGGAGATCGTCTGGCGCTGCGGAGCCGCCGGCTGCGTCGCCCCGCGCGGCAACAGCCGTCCCACGGTCGACTGCTCGGCCCTCGCCCACGAGATCGGAACCCTGCGCAGCTTCACCGTCGAAGGCCAGGCGCTCGACCCCGCCGCGCTCGAAAAGTGCAACGCCCGCGCCCGCTAGAACTCGTCGTTGCGAGGAGCGAAGCGACGCGGCAATCCAGCCTGAGTCAGCCTCTGCAATGGATTGCTTCGCTTCGCTCGCAATGACGGCTTAAAAACAGCCGCATGCCCGATAAACGTTGCAACGCAGCACCGCACCACCCCATGTTGGTGCGGTGCTTCGGCAATATGAACTTCTCGAGAAGGTAAGGGCCTACGACCCGGACGCCGACGAGGCGATGATCAACCGCGCCTACGTCTTCTCGATGAAGGCCCATGGCAGCCAGAAGCGAGCCTCGGGCGATCCTTATTACAGCCACCCGATCGAGGTGGCCGGAATCCTCACCGACCTCCATCTCGACGACGAGACGATCGTCACCGCCATCCTCCACGACACGATCGAGGATACGGTGGCGACCCCCGAGGAGATCGAGCGACTGTTCGGACCGAGCGTCGCCCGGCTCGTCGACGGGGTGACCAAGCTCTCCAAGATCGAGGCGCAGAGCGAAAGCCAGCGCGCCGCCGAGAACCTCCGCAAGTTCCTCCTCGCCATGTCCGGCGACATACGGGTGCTGCTCGTCAAGCTCGCGGACCGGCTCCACAATATGCGCACCCTCCACTTCATCCCCGACGCGGAGAAGAGGAAGCGAATCGCCCGCGAGACGATGGACATCTACGCCCCTCTCGCCGAGCGGATCGGAATGTACGAGTTCATGCAGGAGATGCAGACGCTCGCCTTCCGCGAACTGGAGCCCGACGCCTACGCCTCCATCTCGCGGCGCCTCGAGCAGCTCCACAAGGGCGAGGGCGACCTCATCGCCCGAATCGGCCGAGGCATCCGCGCCCATCTCGAGGCCAACGGAATCGAGGCCGAGGTGCAGGGGCGCGAGAAGCATCCCTTCTCGATCTGGCGCAAGATGGCCGAGCGCCATGTCAGCTTCGAGCAGCTCTCCGACGTGATGGCCTTCCGCGCGGTCGTCGGCACGGTGGAGGATTGCTATCGGACCCTCGGCCTCATCCACCAGCGGTGGCCGGTAGTGCCGGGCCGCTTCAAGGACTTCATCTCCACCCCCAAGCGCAACGGCTACAAATCGCTTCACACCACCGTCATCCACGACGAGCAGATGCGGATCGAGATCCAGATCCGTACCCGCGACATGCACGCCACGGCCGAGCAGGGGGTCGCCGCCCACTGGGCCTATAAGGAAGGGGAGGAGGAGGACGCCGCCGACCAGCACCCCTGGATCAGCGACCTGATCGAGATCCTCGAGCACGCCGGCAGCGCCGAGGAATTGCTCGAGCATACGCGGATGGCGATGTACCAGGACCGGATCTTCGCCTTCACACCCAAGGGCGAGCTGATCCAGCTCCCCAAGGGCGCGACTCCGGTCGATTTCGCCTACGCCGTCCATACCGACCTCGGCGACCAGACGGTCGGCGCCAAGATCAACGGCCGGGTGATGCCGCTTCGCACCCCGCTGGAGAATGGCGACCAGGTCGAGATCCTCGTCTCCAAGGCCCAGCACCCGCAGCCGGGCTGGCTGAGCTTCGTCGTCACCGGCAAGGCGCGCGCCAAGATCCGCCGCTTCGTCAAGTCGAAGGAGCGGGAGGAGACCGTCCAGCTCGGCCGCAAGATCTTCGACGAGATCGTCCAGCGCCTGCCCCAGCCGCTCGGCTGGGAAGCCATTACCGAGGCGCTCAAGCGGCTCCACTTCCACGACGATGCCGCCCTCATGGAGGCGATCGCGCTCAAGCGGGTTACCGATGTCGCCGTGATGGAGGCGCTCATTCCAGGCTCGACCGGCAAGGAAGGGGTGAAACCGCCGCCGCAGCGGACGGCCATATCGATCAAGGGACTGACCCCGGGCGTCGCCTTCCAGCTCGCCGAATGCTGCCACCCCATTCCCGGCGACCGGATCGTCGGCCTGAGGCGTGAGGGCACCGAGATCGAGGTCCACGTCATCGGCTGCGACAGCCTCGCCGACGGGGTCGACGCCGACTGGCTCGACCTCGCCTGGGGCGACGAATCGGACGGCGGCACCGCCCGCCTCTGCGTCGTCATCAAGAACGAGCCAGGCTCGCTGGCGGTCATCGCCGGAATCCTCGGTCGCCACGGCGCCAACATCGTGTCGATGGAGCAGGCGAGCCGCGACGGCAGCTTCCACACCTTCCACCTCGACATCGAAGTGCACGACGTGCAGCATCTGATGCGCATCCTGGCCGCCTTGAGGGCCGCCGACGTCGTGTCCAGCGCGGAGCGTCTGTAATGAAATCAGCCCTGATCGACCGGCGGGCCATATTGGGCTTCATCGGCGGAGCCGCTTCTCTGCCGCTGCTGCCAAGGGCCGCCGAAGCGGCGGCTCCGGCCGGCTATGTGATGTGGCGCGATCCCGGCTGCGGCTGCTGCCTCGAATGGGCGAAACGGGTCGAGGCCGCGTTCGGGAGGAAGCTGCCGGTCATCGACGCGGCGAACATGGCGGCGGTCAAGAGGGCCCAGGGCGTTCCCGCCGCGCTCCACTCCTGCCACACCGCGCTCATCCAGGACGTGGTGGTCGAAGGGCACGTCCCGCCCGAGGACGTCAAGCGGCTGATCGCCTCCCGGCGCCGCGGCGTCAAAGGCCTCGCAGTGCCGGGCATGCCGGCCGGAGCGCCCGGCATGGACGTCGGCCATAATGTCCGCCAGCGTTACCGGGTGCTCGCCTTCGACGGCGCCGGCCGGTCTTCCGTTTTCGCGACTCACGGCTGAGCGGGATGACCGATACGCCCGCCTCGATGACCTATGGCGGCTATCTTGCGCTCGACCAGCTGCTCTCGGCCCAGCATCCGGTCTCCGATCATCATGACGAGATGCTGTTCGTCATCATCCACCAGACCAAGGAATTGTGGCTCAAGCAGATCGTCCACGAGCTCAAGCTCTCTCGCGACATGATCCGGCAGGACCGACTGATCGAGGTCCACAAGTCCCTTTCCCGAATTTCGCGGATCCAGGCGGTGATGACCTTGAGCTGGGACGTGCTCGCGACGATGACTCCGTCCGATTATACCAGCTTCCGGTCGGTCCTCGGCTCCAGCTCGGGCTTCCAGTCGGCCCAGTTCCGCGAGTTCGAATATCGGCTCGGTCTCAAGGACGGCGGCCATCTCAAATTCCAGCAGGAGGGCAGCGGGCCCTATGCGGCGCTGCTCGAGGCGCTGCACCAGCCGAGCCTGTGGGACGAAGCCAATGCCGCCGCCGCACGCGCGGGTCTCGATCTGCCGCCCGAGGTGCTGGAGCGGGACTGGAGCCAGCCCTACGCTCCGAGCGAGGCCGTCGAAAACGCCTGGGCCGCGGTCTATCGCGAGCCCGAGCGCCGCTGGCCGCTCTACCAGCTGGCCGAGAAGCTTGTCGACATCGATGACGCGCTGGCGGGCTGGCGCCACAAGCATGTCGTGACGGTGGAACGGATCATCGGCCTGAAGCGGGGAACGGGCGGGACCGCGGGCGTAGCCTATCTGCAGTCGACCTTGGGCAAGCGCGCCTTTCCGGAGCTGTGGTCGCTGCGGACGAAGGTCTGAGCAAGGATCGTCATCCCGGCGAAAGCCGGGACCTCGAGACGAGAAGGCGCAGCGGGTCTCCCTGAGGCCCCGGCTTTCGCCGGGGTGACGGGCCGTACCTACAGCCCCGCTTTCTCGCGCCTTATCGCCGCGATCTCCTCCGCCGCGATCCGCTCGCGCGCGCCGAGGCTCGGGTGGCTTCGGAAGATTTGCGGGAACCAGTCATATTTGCCGAGATAGCGGCGCCAGAAGGGGATCGCCGAATCGAGGTCGTAGCCCGCCGCCGCCATCAGCCTCAGGCCGAAGCGGTCGGCGGCCTCCTCGCGCTTCCACATCGCGCTCGCCTTGATTCCGAGGCCGCGCAATATCCCCTCCTCGCTGCGCATCGCGGGATGGTGGAAGATGTTGTGGGCGAGCTCGTGGCCGAGGACGACGGCGAGCTCATCGTCGTTCTCGAGGAAGTCGAGCATCGCCAGGGTCATCACCACAGTGCGGCCGGTGGCGAAGGCGTTGACCTGGGTCGAGCGGGCAAGCCGGACCCGGCCGAGGCAGGCGGAAATCGAGCCGAGGCGCAGCGGGAGCTCCCGTCCCTCGCGAAGGACGCGCAGGTCGGCCGGGCCCTGGCGAAGCGCCGTCTCAAGCTCCCCTTCGGTTTCGTCGGCGAGGCGGCGCCATTTCTCGCGCTTCGGCTCGGCCGCGACCGAGGCGCCGGTCGGCAGCGGCCGTCCGTTGACCGCCAGAAGGACGTCGCCGGCGACGAGGCCGGCTCGGGCCGCGGGCGTGTCGGCCAGCACGGCGAGGATTCCGGGGCCGCGATCGAGCCGGTAGCGCTGGATCATCAGCGGCCGGTCGGCCGGATCATATTCGGCGAGGTGGTGGAAGAGCAGACCGGTGAGCGGGTAGCGCTCCGGACAGAGGGCCGAGCCGGCCAGCGCCAGCCGATAGGCGACGAGGCCGACGCGCAAATCGGCCTGGCGCAAGCTGGTCGAGGTCGACGCCGCGGGCGTCTGGTAGAGGGGGGCCTGGGCCTGGGCGCCCGCCACGCCGAGCCCGAGCGCGACCATGGCGGCGAGGTGGAGGGAAGGACGCCTCAAGCGGGCGCTGTCGCGCACGAAGCCGACCTCTCACGCACAGAAAATGGCCGGACGAAGATGATCTTCATCCGGCCAAAAACTCAAGACGGGCTGACGAGCCAGCCTAGCCCTTACGGGCTGTGCGGCAGGTCGGCGTCGTCGTCGTTGCCGCAGAGATCGGTCGCGACGCAAAGGCCGAGGATGATCGCGATGAGAGCGATCAGCGGAATGATAAAGCCACCGCGCAGCTGCTCGCCGTCAACGGTCTCAGTCGCCGGCGCCACCTCGGTGACACGAGGCGCAGGCGCAGCAGTCTGCGCCGCCGCCATGGTCGGCGTCGCGATCATCGCAACCGAGACGGTCGCAGCGATTAGTCCCTTGAAACCCACGTCAGCTACTCCCTTCGTACTCGAGTCTGATCTTCTCGATTTCGGGCTCTACCTAATCGGCCGTTCCGAGGCTGTCTACCTCGAAATGGCCACCCGATTGAAAACCCGTTCCGCCTCGTAGCCGTAGAGAGGTTTACGAAGCCTGATCCGAACGTCAAGGCCGCCATTTGGTTCAACCGCGCGGTGAGATCAAGGACGGGCTGTTGCATAAAAGCGACACCGGACAGGGGATTTGCGCGAAAAATGGATTTTCGTTTCAAAGGCTTCGCGAACCGGACCGGCGAGGCGCCGGCAATCCCGGGCGTTTCGAGACCCGTCAGCCGCCGCGACCGCCGTCGCCGCCCTCCGGCCTCCCGGAGGGCGCGAGGCAGCACCAGGAGCGGCATAGCGGGCGTCCAATGGCGCTTCAGGACAAGGAAAAGGACCGGACGAAGACAATCTCCATCCGGTCCTTTTTGAGTCTGAGTGCGATCGGCCGGATTCAGCTCACGGGCTGTTCGGCAGGTCGGCGTCGTCGTCGTTGCCGCAGAGATCGGTCGCGACGCAAAGGCCGAGGATGATCGCGATGAGAGCGATCAGCGGAATGATGAAGCCGCCGCGAAGCTCGTCTCCGTCGACGGTCTCTGCTGCCGGCGCGACCTCATGCGTGGCCGACGCCGACGTCGCCGCCGAAGACTGGGCCAGCGCCATTGTCGGCGTCGTGACCAACGCGACCGAGACGGCCGCAGCGATAAGTCTTTTGAAAGCCACCTCAGCTTCTCCCTTCGATTTCGGGCTTGACCCTAGTCGAGGGGCTTCAACGAGTCTATCCCGAAATGTCTCGCGGCCGGCAGAGTCGAACGACCTTTGTCCTTCAACGCCGAAGGGGCCGGACGGAACCCCTTCCGGCGATTCCAGCGGCGGTGGAATGCGGCCGGCTTGGTCCTGGCTCGAACCCGGGTGTGGAGGTTGCGGGAAATCGCAATTTGTTTCAGAGGGTTCGCGAACCCGACTTGGGGAGGAGCCGGTGATCCCAGCCTTTCGCCTGCCGCGCCTGGCCGCCTTGCTGGCCGCGGCGCTGCTCGTCCTGACCGCCGCGCCCGCCTGGGCGGCGGTGTCGATTACCTTTTATTCGAAGGAGTTGGGAGCGAGCTTTCCGCACGCCTTCGTGATCCTCGCCGGAACGCCCGACCGGGGCGGCCCGCGAATCGACGAGGATTACGGATTCACCGCCAAGACGATCAGCCCCGCCATCCTGTGGGGGAAAGTGGCGGGAGAGGTGATCAGCGACCACAGCGTCAGCTACGTGAAAGGCAGCGACCGTCACTTCACGGTCGCATTGACCGACGCGGAATATGACCGGGTGATGGCGACGATCGCGCGCTGGCGGGCCGCGAAGCAGCCTTCCTACGACCTCGACCGGCATAATTGCGTCCATTTCGTCGCCGAGGTGGCCGTCGCCAGCGGCCTCAAGGCGGACACGAGAAAGTTCATGAAGAAGCCCCGCTCCTTCCTCGAATCCCTCACCGAGGCGAATCGCGCCGCTTTGCAGGCGCGGGGCGCCGTCTTCCACCGCCTCGCCCCCGTCCCCGCCAAACCGCGCGCTTGACATTTGCGGCCCCGTCGAATGTTAGCGCGGCGGGAAGACGCCCTCCCCCCGCCCCCTCCGAAGCGAAGCTGAACCCAAGTGCCTTCTCCCGAGCAGATTGTCGTCGTCGGCCTGGGCTATGTCGGCCTGCCGCTTGCCGTTGCGCTGAGCCGCAGCTTCAGCGTCGTCGGCCTCGACATCGACGAACGACGCGTCGAGGAGCTCAAGCTGGGCGTCGACCGCACCCGCGAGATCGAGCCCGAGACGCTCAAGGCCTCGCCGCTGAGGCTGACCAGCCGGGCCGCCGACGCCGCCGGCGCCGACATCTACATCGTCACCGTCCCTACCCCGGTCGACGAGCGCAACCAGCCCGATCTGCGGCCCGTGATCAGCGCCACGCGAAGCGTCGCCACCCTGCTCGACGGGGCCCGCAGGCCGATCATCGTCTACGAAAGCACGGTCTATCCGGGCGTCACCGAAGAGATTTGCGGACCTTTGATCGAGGAGGTGTCGGGCCTCGTCCGGGGCCGCGACTTCTTCCTCGGCTATTCGCCCGAGCGCATCAACCCGGGCGACCGGGAGCATACGGTGGACCGGATCGTCAAGGTCGTGGCGGGTGAGAACGAGACGGTGACCGATCGGCTCGCCGACCTGTACGGGGCGGTGACCAGCGCCGGCGTGTTCCGCGCCGCGTCGATCAAGACCGCCGAGGCCGCCAAGGTGATCGAGAACGCCCAGCGCGACATCAACATCGCCTTCATGAACGAAATCACCCAAATCTTCTCCAAGCTCGACATCTCGATCTGGGACGTGCTCGCCGCCGCCGGCACCAAGTGGAACTTCCTGCCCTTCCAGCCGGGCCTGGTCGGCGGCCACTGCATCGGCGTCGATCCTTATTATCTCAGCCACCGCGCCCAGCAGCTCGGCCTCGACCCGCACGTCATCCTCTCCGGCCGGTCGACCAACGACGGCATGGGCGCCTGGGTCGCCGACGGCCTCCACGCGCGGCTCGGGCGGCCGGGACGCGCCCTCGTCATGGGGCTGGCGTTCAAGGAGAACGTGCCCGACCTCAGGAACAGCCGGGTGATCGACGTCGTCCGCCGCCTCGCCGCGCTCGGCCACGACGTCACCATCCACGACCCGCTCGCCGACGCGGCCGAGGCGCGCCACGAATATGGCGTCGACCTGGTCCCCGACGCGCTCGACCGGAGCTACGACCTCGTCCTCGTCGCCGTCCCTCATGCCGCTTATGCCGAGCTCGCGGACGAAAAGCTGGCGAGCCTGGTCGCCGAGGGCGGGCTGCTCGCCGACCTCAAAAACCTTCTGGCGGGCCGGGCGCTGCCGGGCGTGGAACGCTGGTCGCTCTGACGCGGCCGGACGGCGGCGCATTGACTCGGCCCGCGCCGGGGCCGACTGTCCGCCGGCCGCGGGCTGAGCAGGGGAAGTCGGATGCCGAACGTGAATCTGGCCACCGTGAAACGCTATTGGGACGCGATCGACCGGGGCGACACCGAGGCCTATCTTGCCACCTTCGCGAAGAACGGCATCGCGAACGACCCCGCGAACAAGCCGGGGCTGCGCACCGCCGCCGCCCGCCGGACGTTCATTGAAGGCCTGTTCGCCAGGTTCCCGCGCCGCCGGTTCACGATCGATTTCATGACCGGGTGCGGGGACTCCGTGGCGGTCAAGTGGAGCTTCGCGGCGACCGGATCCGACGGCGCTCCGGTCCATGCGCAGGGCATCGACATTTCTCGCCACGCCGACGACGGCCTCATCGAGGAATTGTGGGCCTATCCGGAGCAGCCCCCCAGCTCCTAGCGGTCTCGGATTCCCTTCGCCGCGCGCGCAGGGGACGGATCAGAGGCCGTGATACGCCCGGTACCAGTCGACGAAGCGCGGCACGCCCTCGTCTATGCCGGTCGTCGGGCGGAAGCCCAGATCCCGCTCGATCGCGCTGATGTCGGCATAGGTGTCGCGCACGTCGCCGGCCTGCATCGGCAGCAGCCTCTTCTCGGCTTCGCGGCCGCAGGCCCGCTCGATCAGGGCGATCATCCGGGTCAGCTCCTCGGAGCGGTTGTTGCCGATATTGTAGAGGCGGTGCGGGCCGCGGCTGCCGCCGGCTTTCTCCTCGCCGTCGTCGGGCGGCGGATTGTCGAGGGCGGCGACGACGCCGGTGACGATGTCGTCGATATAGGTGAAGTCGCGGCGCATATTGCCCTCGCCGAAGACGTCGATCGGCTCGCCGGAGAGGATCGCTTTGGTGAACAGCCACATCGCCATGTCGGGCCGGCCCCAGGGTCCGTAGACGGTGAAGAAGCGAAGGCCGGTCTGCGGCAGCCGGTAGAGATGGGCGTAGGTCTCGCTCATCAGCTCGTCCGCCTTCTTGGTCGCGGCGTAGAGCGACAGGGGATGGTCGACGCGGTCCTCGACCCGGAACGGCAGAGTGTCGTTGCCGCCATAGACCGACGACGAGGACGCGTAGACGAGATGCGCGACGCCGCGGTGGCGGGCCACCTCCATGACGTTGAGGTGGCCGACCAGGTTGGACTGGACGTAGGCGCCCGGATTCTCGATCGAATAGCGGACGCCCGCCTGGGCGCCGAGATGGACGATGCGGTCGAAGTCGCGCCCGTCGAGCGCGGCGTCGAGCGCGGCCTTGTCGGCGAAATCGACCTCGAGGAAGCTGAAGCCATTGTCGTGCCGCGACCTCTGGTCGGCGATGCGGTCCCGCTTCAGCTTGACGCTGTAATAATCGTTGACGTTGTCGATGCCGAGCACCGGCTCGCCCCGCTCGAGCAATCGCGCCGCAACATGGTAGCCGATAAAGCCGGCCGCGCCGGTGACGAGGGTGGTCACTTGATGATGGTTTCCGCAATGGCAGGGTGGACGGGAGCCCTAACCGGGCGGTTTCAGCTTGCCAAGGTCGATCGTGAATCCGCCGACGCCGAGTCCTCCCGGGCTTCGACGAACCAGCGCCGGCTTCCCTCGAGGCCGATCGCGGTGAGGACGCCGCTCTTATAGGCCCCGGTATCGAGCGCGATTCGATGGGGATGCTCTTCCGGCCCGTCGACGATCGTGTGGCCGTGGATCACGACCAGCCCATGGTCGGTGCGGTCGTCGAGAAATCCTTCGCGAATCCACCGCAAATCCTTGCCGTTCTGCTCGTCGACCGGAACGCCCGGGCGGATTCCGGCATGGACGAAGAGATAATCGCCGAAGCGGAACGTGTCGGCCATTTCGGCGAGGAGCTTGCGGTGCGATGCCGGAACCGCGGCGCGAAGCCGCTCGATGATCTCGGCCGGAGTGGAGTTGAGGGTCGAGCCCTGGCTCACCCCATAGCTCTCGGCGCATTCATAGCCGCCATAAGCGAGCCAGTCGTTGACCACCGCTTCCTCGCCTTCGAGGACTCGCAGGAACATCTCTTCGTGATTGCCCTTGATGAACACCATTCGGGCGGAATCCTCGCGGTGGGCGAGGAGATAGTCGATGACCCCCTTGGAATCGGGGCCCCGGTCGACGAGGTCGCCGAGCAGCACGATGAAGGTCTTGGCGGGCGGGCGCTCGGCGTCGTCGCGGGCGATGCGCGCCAGCAGGTCGCGAAGCAGATCGAGGCGGCCGTGAACGTCGCCGATGCCGTAGGCGCGCAGGGACGCGGGGCCCCGCCTCGCCCTTTTCCCCGACGGCCTGAAGAAGCGACCCAGCACTGGCTTACCTTATCCTTGGAACGCGGCCATATCGTGACCTGCCCGCGGACTTGCAAGCCTTCGGCTGGACCTGCGCCGTGGCACGTGGCAAAGGGGGCCGCGAAGCCGCGATTCGGACTTGAGCCCCCTGGGCGAGCGCTGACAGCAGGATAGCCAAAAAAGCGAGCCCGCGAAGGGGTTTAATAGTCCATCGCCATAGTGTACGTCATTTGGCCTGTTTTTGGTTAGGGTTGGGAAATTCGTGTCTAATTTCGATTTTGCGGGCGCCGCTCGCCGGTTCCTGTTGATGCTGGCTGCCCTCACCACCGTGGCGGCCCTGTCCGCATGCACGAGCCGGGGCGGCAAGGTGCCCTACGATCCCGCGGAATTCCGAGCGCCCGACCAGGAGACGATGACCGTCTCTCCGGGGCAGCAGCGGATCGGGCCGCTCGATAAGATCCGCATCGACGTCTACCAGGTCGAAAATCTGTCCGGCGACTTCCGGGTCGACGCCCAGGGCAAGGTTCAATATCCCCTGATCGGGCAGCTCGATGCACAGGGGCTGCTCCCAAGCGAGCTCGGCCAGCAGATCGCCCAGCGGCTCGGCGAGCGCTATCTTCGCAACCCCAACGTCCAGGTCGCCATCCTCGAGCAGACCGAGCAGACGATCACGGTCGACGGCTCGGTCAAGTCGCCCGGAGTGCTGCCGATCCGGGGCACGACGACCCTGATGCGCGCGGTCGCGCTCGCCAAGGGCACGACGGAGGACGCCAACCCGTCGCGGGTCGTGGTATTCCGCACCGTCAACGGCCAGAAAATGGCGGCGGCGTTCGACCTCAAGGCCATCCGCCGGGCCCAGGCCAAGGATCCGGTAATCTACGGCAACGACATCGTCGTCGTCGACGGTTCCAAATATCGGGGCATCTGGCGGGAAGTGCTCTCGGTCGTGCCCCTGCTGGGCTATTTTGCACCGATCATTCCGTAAGGTTTTAGGATATTTCGATGAACGAGCATAGCGGAGGATTTCCGCAAAAGGGCGCCATAGCGCCCTACGGCGACAATAACGTCGTGGCCGCCGCGGGGCTGCGCGAAGTCGCCCTGGCGCCGCCTCGCCAGTCGCAGATCAACCCGAGCGAGATCTGGCGAGTCCTCGTCAAATGGTGGTGGCTGATCGCGGGCATCGTGGTCGCCTGCCTTCTCCTGGCCCTCGTCGTTTCGCTGATGATCGAGCCGCGCTACCGCGCCGTCGCCACGCTCGAGGTCAACAGCGAGGGCGTCCGCCCGGTCGAGATGGGCGAGCTCCAGCCGACCCAGGGACAGGATCGCGACTTCATCAACACCCAGATCGGCCTGCTGACCAGCCGGGCGATGGCCGAGCGGGTCGCGCGCGGGCTCAACCTCGGCAACGAACCCGGCCTCGTCGATCCGGCTTTCGAGGGCGACCGCAACGAAGTCGCCGCCGGCATCCTCCAGGGGAGCCTCCTGGTCGAGCCGATCCGCGACAGCCGCCTCGTCAGGCTGAAGATCGAGCATCACAATCCCCAGCTCGCGGCGAAAATCGCCAATTCCTATGCCGAGACCTTCATCCGCTCGAGCCTGGAACGCCGCTACGAAGCGAATTCCTATGCGCGCAACTTCCTCGAGCAGCGCATCGCTCAGATTCGCGGGCGGCTCGAGCAATCGGAGCGCCAGCTCGTCGCCTACGCCAAGCGCGAAGGGATCATCACGCTGACGGTCGACAGCGGCGGCACCAATTCGCCCAAGCAGGAAACGTCGATCGACGCCGCGACGCTCGTCGCCACCAACAATGCGCTGGCTCAGGCCCGCACCGACCGCATCATGGCGGAGCAGACCTATCGGCAGGCGAGCAGCGCACAGGCCACCGCGAGCGTGATCAGCAACCCGACGGTGCAGGCGCTGCAGCAGCAGCGCGCCACTCTCGAGGCCCAGTATCAGCAGAAGCTGGCCCTGTTTAAGCCGGATTTCCCGGAAATGGTGCAGCTGCGCAACCAGATCGACACGCTCGCGGCCGAGCTCTCGCGGCAGTCGAGCAACGTCGCCGGTTCGTCGAACTCGAGCCTTCGGTCGGCCTACACCGCCGCCCTTGCGCGCGAGCGGGAGCTGGACGCGAAGGTCAACCAGCAGAAGAGCGCGTTGCAGAGCCTGCGCGAGCGCAGCATCCAGTACACGATCCTCCAGCGCGAGGTCGACACCAACCGCACCCTCTACGATTCGCTCCTCCAGCGCTTCAAGGAAGTCGGAGTGGCCGGCGGCGTCGGCATGAACGTGGTCTCGATCGTCGACCGGGCGCAGGTCCCGGGCGGCCCGTTCACGCCCAATCTGCCGCTCAACGTTCTCATCGGCCTCCTCGCCGGCCTCGTTCTCGGCTTCGGCACCGCCTTCGCCCTCGAGTGGATGGACGACACCATCAAGACTCCGGACGACGTCGCGACGAAGCTGAATATCTCGCCGCTGGGGGTCGTCCCGGCGGCGCCCAAGGGAACGTCGGTTCAGGACCAGCTTGCGGATTCCCGCTCGCAGCTGTCGGAAGCCTATCAGTCGGTCCGAACCGCGCTGCAATTCTCGACCGAGCGGGGAATGCCGCGTTCGCTGCTGGTCACCAGCACCCGGGCCGGCGAGGGCAAGTCGACGACCGCCCTCTCCCTCGCCCATTCCAGCGCGACCCTGGGGGCGACGGTCCTGCTGATCGACGCGGATCTGCGCAAACCGACCTTCCGCGGGTCGTCGGCGCAGACCGACGGCCTGTCGAGCTTGCTCTCCGGCTCGGGCGATCTGGAGGCCTGCATCCAGCCGACGGTCCAGGAGGGTCTCTTTCTGCTTCCCGCGGGCCGGATCCCGCCCAATCCGGCGGAGCTGATCGCGGCCGGCCGCTTCACGGCGGTGCTCGACCGGGTTTCGAAGATGTTCGACTATGTCGTCGTGGACGGGCCGCCGGTGCTCGGCCTCGCCGACGTTCCGCTGCTTTCGACCCATTGCGAAGGCACCCTGATCGTCATCGAATCCGGCTCGATCCGGCGCTCGGCCGCTCTGAACTCGCTCAACCGGCTTCGCGCGGTCGATTCCCGGATCCTCGGCGCCATCCTGACGAAGTTCAGCGCGACCAAGTCGGGCTACGGCTACGGCTACGGCTACGGCTATGGCGACGACGCCTACAGCTACCGGGAGAATGACGAGCCCAAGAGGCAAATTCAGCTCCTGAAGAGCGAGTAGTCGTGGCGGCGAAGGGCGGGCCGAAAGTGCCGTTGCGGGCACGCCTGCCGGCGATGCTGGCGACCCTCGTCGCGATCGGCCTCCTCTATCTGGTGGCGCGCACCGCTTTCGCGTCGCTCAATCCGATCGCGGCGACCCAGCTGCCGCCGGCCGAATATTCGCGGCTGCTTCGCCTTCGCCTGGTCGAGCTGCTGATACCGGGCCGGAAAGTCTCGCCGGACCTGGCGCTCACCGCCCGGAAGACCGCGCTTGCCGAGCCTCTGGCCTTCGAGCCCTTCTTCGTCCAGGCGCGTGCCGCCGAGCAGGCGGGGCAGCTGCCCAAGGCCATCGCGCTGATGGAGGAAGCCCGCCGCCGCCGCCGGAACTTCGCGCCGACGAGGCTGGAGCTTGCCGCTTATTATACCCGCGCCGGCCGCCTGGCGGAGACTCTGGGCGAGGTCGAGGTGGTGCTTGAGCTTCGGCCCGCGGCGACCGGGCCGGTGATGGCGGAGCTCACCAAGCTGATCTCGACCCGCGATGGCCGCCTGGTCCTCACCCAGGCGCTGGCCCGGGAGCCCTCCTGGCGGGACCAGTTCTTCGCCACCGCCCGCGCCCGCACCGTGCGGCCGGACGACGCTTTGGCCCTGCTCAACGAGATGCAGGCGCTTCAGCCCCGCCAGGCGCACGGGCTGGAGCGGCAGCTCTACGTCTCCTCGCTCGTCCATGCCGGCCAGGTACAGCGCGCTCGCCAGCTGTGGCTGGCCATGCTTCCCGAGGCCGAGCGGTCTCGGCAACAATATATGGGCAATGCCGGCTTCCGCGGCCGCCCGGCGGGCGAGCCGTTCGGCTGGACCCTGAGCTCGGTCGACGTCGGCCGTGCCGAGATCAAGGGCGCGAACACTCCTCAGCCCTATCTCAACGTCGATTATTTCGGGGGCAGCAACGCGGTGCTCGCCGAGCAGCTGCTGGCGCTTCCTTCCGGATCCTATCGCCTCCGCTACGCCCTCGCCGGCGAAAGCGGGTCCACCTCGTCGCGTCTTTACTGGAACGTCACCTGCTATCCGGACGCTCCGCAGCTCCTGAGGAACGAGATGAACCAGGTCACGGCCGCCTACAAACCGCAGCAGGCGGAGTTCGTGGTCCCGGCTTCGGGCTGCGACGGGCAGCGGCTGCGGCTCATGGCCGAGGCGGGCGACGTTCCGGCCCAGGTCAATCTGCGCATCGCCGGCCTGGAGATCGTCCGATGAACGGGCGCGTGCGGGGTTTGATCGCGATCGGCTATCTGGCCTTGTGCCTGGTGCTGGGCGGGGCCAGCGCCGCCGGCGCCGTCGGCAATGGAGTGCTGCAGGCGCTCGCTATCGTCATCATCCTGATGCTGATGTGGAGCCGCCGCCTGGTCCTGCCCACCGAGGCGCGTCCGCTCGTCTGGATCGTGACCCTGTTCCTCCTCTGGGGCCTGATCAGCCTCGTTCCCCTTCCGCCGGGCCTGTGGCGGAGCCTCCCCTATCGCGACGAGATTGCCGGCGGCCTCAGGCTGCTCGGCCTCGGCGATCCGAGCCTGCCCCTCTCGCTCGCGCCGACGGCCACGATCGCGTCCCTGTTGTGGCTTCTGCCGCCGGCCGCGACCTTCCTGCTGGCCCTGACCTTGCCGACGGAGGAAAGGCGGCGGCTCGGCGGCGTGATCGTCGTCATCGCGGTCCTCTCGATCGTCCTCGGAGTGGTGCAGGTGCTCGGCGGGTCCAGCTCGCCCCTGTACTTCTACGCGATCACCAATTCGGGCTACCCGGTCGGTTTCTTCGCAAACGTCAACCACCAGACCACCTTGATCCTGTGCGGCTTCCCCTGCGCGGCGGTGATCGCGACCCAGTTCGCGGCCCGCTCGGACAGCTCGAAGCGAAGCGGCGGCCTGATCATCGCGGTCGCCTTCGCGCTGTTCCTGACCGCGGGCATCCTGCTGTCGGGTTCGCTGGCCGGCTACGGCTTGTTGATCCCGACCGCCTTCGCCTCCCTGCTCATCTACCGCCGAGCCACCGCCGGCGCGGTCGGGGCCGGCTGGAAGGCCGCGCTCGGCCTGCTGATCGTCCTGTTCGTCGGCCTGGCCTTTTTCGGACCCGTCAGCCAGCAGTCCCTGAGCGGCAAGTTCAGCGCCAATCCGGCCAGTCGGCGGGTGCTGGCGACGACGACGGTCGAGGCGATCAAGGATTCCTTCCCCGTCGGCACCGGCCTCGGCACCTTCTCGAGCGTCTATCGGCGCTACGAGGATCCGCGGCAGGCGTCTCGCGAATATGCCAACCATGCGCATAACGACTATCTCGAGGTCGCGCTCGAGCTCGGCGCCGTGGGAATCCTGCTCGTCGGCCTGTTCATTCTCTGGTGGCTGCGGCGCTCGGTCGCCGCCTGGCGCTCCGATCTGCCCGGGATGAGGATGGCGGAGCCGGCCGCGCTCATCATCGGCATCGTCCTCTTCCACAGCCTGGTCGACTATCCGATCCGAACCTCCGCCATCGCCGCCGTCTTCGCGGTGGCCTGCGCGCTTCTGGTCCCGCCGCCGCTGCGGCAGGAGCGCCGCCGGCGGTCGCGTTCCGCGGAGGGCGAACCCCTCAAGCATCTCGAGGCGGAAGCGTGACCCTGCTCGGCGTCCTCGGGATCCTGCTCGGCTTGCTGGCCTGGCCGTATGCCGTCATCGATCGGACGCGGGCCCGCGCCGTGGTGTTCGCTTTGGCTTTCCTGGCCCATGCGCTGAGCGCGATCGTCTTCTGGCTCTATACCCAGACCAATGCGTCCGACGCGTCGCTCTATTACATGGATCCGTACAACATGATGGAGAACGGGTTCGGGCTCTCGACCCAGTTCGTGGTCTGGATCGTGCAGATCATCAAGGGCGTCGTCGGCGGGACCTATCTCGATTACTTCCTGCTCTTCCAGGCGGTCGGCTTCTTCGGGCTGGCCATCCTGATGCGGATCATGGAAGAGATCTTCCTCGAGATGGACACGCCGCAGCCGCGGCTCAGCTATGCGCTGCTCTTCCTTCCGGGCCTGCATTTCTGGACCAGCGCGATCGGCAAGGACGCCCCTTTGTTCACCGCCATCTGCCTCGCGATCTGGGCGTCGATGCAGCTGTCCCGGCGCTTCATCCCGCTCGGCATCGCCATCGCCATCATGATCCTCGTCCGGCCCTATATCGCCCTCGTCGCGATGGTGGCGCTCGCCGTCATGTTCATCGGCAACAAGCGCATTCACGTCGCGCTTCGGTTGGTGCTGGGAGCCGTGGCGATCGTCGGCGCGGTCCTCGCGGCGACGACGGTGCAGAGCGCGTTCAACATCGACGTCACCAACGCGGACTCGGTCAGCGAATTCCTCGCCCGCCGGGAAGCGCTCATCGAAAATGTCGACGCCAGCGGCAACACGGCGGTCAATGCGGCGCTGCCCCTGCGCATCCTCAGCCTCCTCTTCCGGCCGCTCTTCTTCGACGCGCAGGGGTGGTTCGCCTACATCGCCTCGCTGGAGAGCGTCGTCGCACTGGTGGCGGTCGGATATCTGCTGCTCCACCTGCGCAGCTCGATCAGGCTGTCCCGCGCGGCGCCGTTCCTGCGCTTCGGAATGACCCTCACCATCGGCGTGACCTTTCTCCTCGGCCTTACCTACTTCAATGTCGGCCTCGGCCTCAGGCAGCGCACGATGATCATGCCCGGGCTGCTGGTGCTGGTCATCGCGCTTCGCGCGGTCCGGGCGGTCCATCTGGAAACCCACGTCGTCCAGGCCGCCCGCGTCGTCGGGACCGTCGGCCGACCGAGGATCGAGCCGCGCCCGGCGGAATGAGGCAGGCGGGCACGGCGTCAAACCGGCCTGCTACGGCTTCGGCGCCTCGTCCGCGGAACCTCGATCCGGAGGCAGGGTCTCGCCGCCGAACAACGGCATGGTGGCCGCCTGCTCGCTGTTGATGCCGTGCCTCTCGAAGACCCGGGCGGCGGTGGCGGCGATGATCCTCAGGTCGAGCGCGAAGCTGCGATGATCGACGTACCAGACGTCGAGGGCGAATTTTTCCGGCCAGCTGATCGCGTTGCGGCCGTTGACCTGCGCCCAGCCGGTGATTCCCGGGCGAACCTCGAAACGGCGGGCCTGCTCCGGGCTGTAGAGCTTGTCATATTGGTGAAGGAAGGGCCGCGGGCCGACGATGCCCATCTCGCCGCGGACGATGTTCCAAAGGCTCGGCAGTTCGTCAAGGGACCAGTCGCGAAGGAAGTGGCCGAACGCGGTCAGCCTCTCCTCGTCGGGCAAGGGCCGGCCGTCGGGGCCGTGGGCGTTGAGCATCGAGCGGAACTTGACGATCCGGAAAGGCCGCCTCCGCCAGCCGGTGCGCTCCTGCAGGAACAGCACCGGCCGTCCCAGCTTCGCCGCGATCAGAAGGGCCAGCGCCAGCAGGAAGGGCGACAGCAGGATCGCCGCCGGCACGGCAATGACGAGGTCCAGGACTCGCTTGCCGAAGCTCCTGTACAGGGACATCCCGGTCACCCGGCGGGCGCAAGCCAGGGGCGAAGCGAGTCCAGATGGGCCCGGCTCGACGCCGAGACCACCGCTGTGGCGACCGCAGGAAAGCCGAGCGCATAGTCGATCGCGTCGGCGGCCCCGAGGCGCGTTTCCGTGAACAGCCGGCCGGCGGCGTAGGGCCGGATCGCGATCACCGGCTTATCGAGCCGCTCCGCCTCGCCGAGGAAGAGGTCCATCTCGTGCTCGAGCGGATTGACGTAGAGCGCCAGGCCGTCGACCTGATCCATCCGAAGCGCCTCGGCCGCCACGGCGGCGGTATAGGGAAAGCTGACGAAAGCGCCGATCTTGCCTTCGCGCTTCAGCGCCTCGACCGTCGCATTTAAAGCGTCGGCGGACTCGCGAAGGATTCGAAGCCGTGCATCTTCCTGTTTGAGGTCGTGGCGAAGCAGCCACTGCACGACGCCGAGCCGCTCGAGCCCGAGGGCCCCCAGGTAGAAATCCACCTTCGCCCGCAAAGCCTGCGGGGAAAAGCGGTCCTCGCCGAAATGGGGCGAGGCGATCTTGGCGACGACGGAGAGGCTCGCGGGCGCCGCGCCTCGAGCCCGAGCCCAGGCTTCGCGCAGCAGGGCGAAGCTCTCATATTCGGAAGAGCAATGAAGGCTGGTGATGCCGATGTCGAAAGCATGAGCGAGGATTCGAGCGGCGGCATCGGCATCGCCCGCCGAATCGAGACGCATGGTCCCGAGGCAGATCCGGGACAGGCCGAGCCTGTTCCCGGCGACGGCGGCCGCCGCCGCGGCAGCGGTCACGCGTCCACCAGCAGCGCCGATTTCCAAAGGAAGCGGACCGATGGCCTGTCGGCGTCGAACGAGTCGCGGCCGTGAAGGACATGCTCGTCCTTCCACAGCACCGCATCGCCGGGAGAAAGCTTCACCCGCCGAATATGGGCGGCGACGCCCGGGCTGGTCTTCAGGAAGTCGAAGAATTCCTCCCGCAACCGGGCGGATTCCGGATCGACCTGCGGGTCGACGCAATAATAGTTCCAGTTCAGCAGGGGCTTGCCCGCGTCGTAGCGAATGACGGTCTCCACCCGGCGGTCGCCGGAGCGGGCATGCGGCAATATGGTCCGCTCGAGCCGGGCGAGCAGGTCCGGCGCCTCCGCCCGGAGCGCGTCGACGAGGTCGCTCGAATCGATGAAGGTGGTGGCTCCGCCGGTGTCGGCCATGGCGACGCAGCCGAGGAAGCCGACGCTGTTCGGGATCGGGATATAGGACATGTCGGTGTGGAGCGGCTGGGCATTGGCCGAATGGCGATAGGCGTCGGGCTCGGCCGGATCGTAGCGCACCTCGAACCAATAGCCCCCGGTCCGCTGAGAGTCGCGCGAGCCGGCCTTCACGTCCTCGGCTACCGGCAGAGGTTCGCCGACTTCCTTGAAGAAGCGCCAGTAATATTCCCTCATGTCCCCCTCCGGCCTGGGTCCGCGGATGTGGACCACCTTCGACGAGGGCCAGCATTCGCGAACCACCGCCGCGATCTTTTCCGGAGTTTCGCCAGGTTCGAAGTCAAGGGTGGTAAGCACGTTCCCGGGCCTTTTCAGAGAGAAGCGATTGCAGCCGATCCCTAGGGGAAGCACCGGGGCGTCGCAAGCCGAGCGGGTCCGGCTCAATCGAGACCGGAGTGGCGAAGGATGTCGGCGGTGACCTTGCGGGCGTCGAATTTCTCTTCCGCCAGCCGGCGCGACGAGGCTCCCATCCGCGTGGCGAGGCCGGGCTCCTCGACGAAGCGAAGCATCGCCTCGAACAGCGAATCCGCATCGCGCGGCTTCACCAACAGGCCGTTCTCCCCCGCGATCACGGTCTCACGACATCCGGGCGCGTCGGTGGTGATGATCGCTCGGCCGACGGCCATGGCCTCCAGCACCGAGCGCGGCGTGCCCTCGCGATAGGAAGGCAGCACATAGACGCTGCACGCTTCGAGAGCCGGACGGACATCGTCCATCCGTCCCACATAATCGACGCCGCCTGCGACCAGGCGTTCGATCTCCTCCGGTCCGAGAGCGTCGGGGGACTGGTCGGGATATCCGACCAGGGCGATTCCGATGTCGGGATGAAGGCGCTTCAGCCGCCTCGCCGCCTCGCCATATTCCCGGATCCCCTTGTCGCCGAGCAGACGCGCGATCAGCAGGAAGGAGGTTCGGGGCGGCACCGGGCGGGCGGCGAAATGGCCGAGGTCGACGCCGGAGCCGCCGACCAAAGCGGTAGCGAGGCCGGCGGGGAGCAGGCCCATGCGCCCGAAGTCGTCGCGATCGTCGGGGTTCTGGAAGATCGCCAGGGCGGAGCAAGCGAAAGCGCGCCGGTAGAGCAGCCTCGCCGCCAACCCGCTCAGCCGGCGCTTCAGCTCGCGGCCGGGCGTGAAAGCGAAGCCGACGCCGGTGACGATAGGGATGAAGCGCGGCACCCGCGCTCGGGCGGCGGCCGGAGCCCCCAGGACGATCGGCTTGATCGTGTAAGCGAACACCGTGTGGGGATCGATCTCGCGAAGAGTCTCGCGCAACTCGCGGATCGTCCGCAGCGAGCCCAGGGGATTGAGGCTGGAGTTGGAGAGCCGGATCGAGCGCGGCACGGCGCCGAGAGCCCTCACCGCGGCCGCGGTCGCCGGATCGATGTCCGGCGCCAGGGCGTGGACTTCGTGCCCGCGCTCGACCAGCCCCGCGATCAGCGGACCGCGAAAGTTTATCAGCGACGGGGCGTAGGAGCCGATGAGCGCGACCCGCCGCCGCGGCTTCGCGCCGGGCATGTTCATCTGAGGCCGTGGATCACTAGCTTTTTCCCGGAAGTGCGGCCCCTAGCCTCTCGCCCCCGCCGCCGTCAAACCGGAGCCCGCAACTTCCCTTCGCAGCGGTCAGCCGATATGGGGACCGGCATGAAGCATGAGCCGATCGATACGCCCTCCGATGCCCTCGCTCTTCGACGCGACGAAGCCTGGCCCTTTTATGCCGAGGACGAGATCGAGGCTGCGGCCGGCGTCCTTCGTTCGGGCAGGGTCAACCAATGGACGGGCGGAGAGGTCTTCGCCTTCCAGGAAGCGCTCACCGCCCGCTTCGGCGGAGGCCATGGAATCGCCCTGACCAACGGTTCGGTCGCGCTCGAGCTGGCGCTCCGGGCCTTCGAGATCGGACCGGGCGACGAGGTGGTGGTGACCCCGCGCACTTTCGTCGCTTCCGCCTTTTGCGCCATGCTGGTCGGGGCAATTCCGGTGTTCGCCGACGTCGACCCCGACAGCGGCAACATCACGGCCGAGTCCATCGAGGCCGTGCTCACCGAGCGCACCAAAGCGGTGATCCCGGTCCATCTTGCCGGCTGGCCGGCCGATATGGACCCGATCATGGACTTGGCCCGAAGGCGGGGGCTCAAGGTGATCGAGGATTGCGCCCAGGCCCAGGGCGCCGAGCTCGCCGGCCGGACGGTCGGAAGCTTCGGCGACGCCGCCGCTTTCTCGTTCTGCCAGGACAAGATCATCAGCACCGGCGGCGAGGGCGGCTTCACCAGCTTCCAGGATGCAAACCTGTTCGAATGGGCCTGGTCCTTCAAGGACCACGGCAAGAGCCGGGCCAAGGTCCTGGAGGCGCCCGCCCAGCCCGGCTTCCGCTGGCTCCACGACAGCGTCGGCACCAACTGGCGGCTGACCGGACCGCAGGCGGCGATCGGGCTCGCCCAGCTCGCGAAGCTCGACTCCTGGCGCGACCTGCGCACCCGCAATGCGATGATCTGGGCGGAGGCGCTGGGCCCGGTCCGGGGCCTTCGCGTGCCGCTGCCGGGGCCGAATATCCGCCACGCTTTCTACAAGCTCTACGCCTATGTCGAGCCGTTCGACGGCGCCGAGGCGGCGCGCGACGAGATTTTGCGCCGGGCGGGGCAGGCAGGGCTGAGGGTCTTCTCGGGCTCCTGCTCCGAAGTCTATCTGGAAAAGGCGTTCGAGGGCCTGCCGAAACCGGACCTTCCCGTCGCGCGCGAGCTCGGAGCGACCAGCCTGACGGTCGAGGTGCACCCGACGCTGAGGCCGGACCTGCTTGCCAAAAGGGCGGAAATGCTTGCAAAAATTGTGGAAACGGTGTTGGGCTGAGCCCGCGCTCGGCACCTTTGTGAGCCCCAGGCAAAAATGATCCCCAACCTGATCCTGCGAATCTCCTCGACCGGACGGATGCGCAAGCGCGCCATCCTGATGGCCTACGACCTCGCCGCGATGCTGATGGCCCTGTGGGCCGCCTTCTCGGCGCGCCTGGGCAAGGTCTACTTTCCCGACAATCCGGTCGTGCTCGGAGCGGCCGCAATTTCCTGCGGGGTCGGAATCGTCGCGCTCTACCGGCTCCAGGTCTATCATCTCGTGCTTCGCTATTTCGACCTGCGCGCGGTCACCCGCCTGCTCGCCGCGGCGGCGATCGCCGGCGTCGGCTGGGTGATAGTCGTCTATCTGACCCGGGCGCAGATCCGCCTCGACGGGCTCGTCATGCTGGTGCCCCGCTCGGTCGGGGTCATCTACGCGGGCTTCCTGTTCCTTTTGCTGTTCATGGGCCGGTACGCGATGGCGTTGCTCATCTCCGGCGCGGTCCGCGACGCTCCGGGCGGCAAGCGCGACGGGCGCCGCAACGTGGCTATCTACGGCGCCAATGCCGCCGGCATCAGCCTCGCCGAGTCGATGCGGGGCAACCCCGATTACCGCCTCGCCGCCTTCGTCGAGGACGAGCCGGCGCTTCACGGCCAGATCCTGGCGGGGACTCCGATCTATTCGCCCGAGGCGCTGCCCGACCTCGTCCGAAGCGCGGATATTGAGGAAGTCTTCCTCGCCATGCCGAAGGCGACCCGCTCGCAGCGGCTGGTCGCCATCTCCCGCCTCACCAAGCTCGAGCTCAAGGTGAAGACGGTGCCGGCCCCGGAGGAGATCGTCTCCGGCCGCTTCACCGTCACCGACGTCCGCCCGATCAGCGTCAACGACCTCCTGCGCCGCGATCCGGTGGAGCCGCTGACCGAGCTGATCCGCGAGGCCGCCGAGGGCAAGTCGATCTTGATCACCGGCGCCGGCGGCTCGATCGGCTCCGAAATCTGTCGCCAGATCGCCCACGCCCGGCCGCGGCGGCTGGTGCTTCTCGATCACAGCGAGTTCGCACTCTACACGATCGAGCAGCAGCTCGACGAAGCCAGCCATGCCTTGCCGAGCGCCGACCGGCCGCAGATCGTCGCGGTCGTCGGCTCGATCCTCAACCGGCCCCTGCTCGAGGAGCTGATTGCCAGGCACGAGGTCGACACCATCTACCACGCGGCGGCCTACAAGCACGTTCCGCTGCTCGAGCATAACGAGGTCGTCGGAGTCGAGAACAACGTCATCGGAACGCTCGTCCTCGCCCAGGTCGCGATCGCGACCGGGATCGACCGTTTCACGATGATCTCCACCGACAAGGCGGTCCGCCCGGAGAGCGTGATGGGGGCCAGCAAGCGCGCGGCCGAGCTCGTCATCCAGGCGCGGGCGGCGGACCCCGCCTGCAAGACCCGCTTCGGCATCGTTCGCTTCGGCAACGTGCTCGATTCCTCGGGCTCGGTCGTCCAGCGCTTCCGGGCCCAGATCCGGCGCGGCGGACCGGTCACCGTCACCCATGAGGAAGTCACAAGGTTCTTCATGTCGATCCCGGAGGCGACCCAGCTCGTCCTCCAGGCCGGCGCCATGGCGGCCGGGGGCGAGGTCTTCGTCCTCGACATGGGCGAGCCGATCCGGATCGCCGAGCTTGCGCGCAACATGATCACCCTGTCGGGCATGACGGTGCGCGACGCCGACAATCCCCATGGCGACATCGAGATCACCTATGTCGGCCTGCGCCCGGGCGAAAAGCTCTACGAGGAGCTGTTCGTCGGCGAGAATGTCGTCGCCACCGCGCATCCGCGAATCCGAATGGCCAAGGAGCGCTTCCTGCCCTTGAAGCAGCTCGAGGCGCATACCGAACGGGTCCGCGCCGCGATCGAGGCGCGCGACTCGGTCGCCGTCCGCCAGTCGCTGCGCGAGCTGCTCGAGCCGGAGCAGCAGCAGTTGGGCGGAAACGTGACCCTGTTCAGGCGCGCCTGACCGGACGGCGGGGCCGTCAGGCCGACTTCTCGTACACGTACCCCACCAGGAAGCATTTGTTGCGCCCGGAGAACAGCCGGCCCTGGACATAGTTCAAAATGCTGATCGGGACGTCGGCGGCGAGAAAGCAGGCCTGCAGCAACCGGCCCGGATTGCGCTCGGCGGAATAAGCGAAATAATGCATCGACGGCAGCAACCCCGCGGTCAGCGGCCGCCGCCTGACCAGCTTGAGGTCGCGCAGGGAGGACTCGATCGCTTCGAGAGTTTGCTCCTCATACTGCAGGTGCCAATGTTCCATACCCTTGACGAAGCGGTCGAACTTGTCCCGTTTCCTGTGCATCCAGCGATAGCTGGCGCCGTCATTGTCATATTCGTGGATCAGGATGAGGGTGCCTCCCGGGCGCAGGAAGCGGAGCGCCTTTCCGAGGATGCGCCGGTAGGATTCGGGCGGAATATGCGCATTGAGATTGATCGCGGCAACCGCGTCCACCTCGCGGCTGAGCTCGAACTCGTAATCCGGAGGCTCATATTCGACGCATTCGTCATATCCCTTGCCGAGCGCGAGTCCGGCCGGGAAGCCTTTGATGTCGACTCCGGCGACATAGTCCGCGACCGCGGGGATCACCGCCTTGCCCGGGCCGCAGGCGACGTCGAGGACGGAGCGAGCGCGCCTCTCCTTCAGGATCCTGGCGAGGAATATCTCGTCCGAAGCCCGCACCGAGAACAGGACATCCACGAGCCCCCGGGTGAACGGCGATTGTTTGATCGCCCTGCCCAGGCTGTTCGCCGGGCGGACGGCGCGGCCTTCCCAATATTCCTTGACCGCGGAACTCGTCGGCTGGGTCATGTCGATATCCTATGCTCTCTCCGTTCAGCCGGCTGGCGGCCGACGATTTGCTTCAGGCAGCGGACCGTCGTGCTGGCCACGGAAGCCCAGGAATGCCGGTTGAAAAGGTCCGGAGCGGCGGCGGCAAGAGCGCGGCGATATTGCGAATGCCGCTCGACGAAGGTCTGGATGTCGCGCTCCAGGTCGCCCGAGCTCAGCAGGCCATAACCCTCCTCCTCGATGAACTCCTGGCCCTGAACGCGGGTCGAGAAGATCGGCAGCCCGGCCGCGAGATACTCCCTAGTCTTGAGCGAGGACAGGCTGGTGTGCCGGTGCCGCTCCACTTCGTAGAGGACGATGCCGGCATTGCATTGCGCATATTCCTCGGGAAGGCGGGCATAGTCGACCCAGCCCCTGAACTCGATATTGTCCGGGGCCTGGCGCTCCAGCTCGCCCTTGCGGCCGCCGTCGCCGACCATGAGGAAGGAGAGATCCGGCCTCCGCCGGGCGATGTCGACGATCTTCTCCGCTCCGTCCCAGGGCGTGAAGGTGCCCACATAGATGAACCTGACGCCGGGGCGGGAATCCCGTTTCGCGGCGAAGAATTCCCGAGCGACACCGTTGTCGACATGAATGTGAAGCGCCCTCGGATTGACCGAGCTGCAATATTCCCGGAGCCGCTCGGTGACGCTGAAGACCACCGATGCGCGCTTCAGGAGCAGGCTCTCGCCGAGCTCGACGATCTTCCTGCGAAGACGACCGGAACCCGACGAGATGTTGTCGTGGCGGGCGCTGCCGTTGATCTCCAGAGCCACAGGAGTCGAGACGACGGCCAGCGCGGCGAGGGAGAAGAGGTGGAAGGCGGACGACCTGATGTAGACGACATCGGGCCTGATCCTGAGGATGTGCAGGGCAATGACGAAGTCCCAGACGAGCTGTCGGATCGCGCCGATATTGGGCACCTTGACGATCCGCAGATCGAATTTCGGCTCGACGATGGGCCGCTTGCCGGTCCAGCTGGGCGCGTAGCCGACGATTTCCAGATCGTTGCCCAGCTGAGCGGCCTCGTTCCACAATTCGAGGAAATGGACCGCCGGACCCCAGGAAATTCCGGGGTCGTTATAGGTGACGGTCAGAACTATCATGGCGGGCTCGGGCGTCAAGCCGGCTCGCGGGTGAGCGTGGAGCCGGAGAGCCGGTAGCGGTCGCCGGTATTCGGGCACTCGGCCTCGCCCTCCCCGTCCGCCGGCAGGTCGAGCCTTTCGCCATGGGCGCTCATCCAGCCGATCCGGCGGGCGGGAACCCCCGCCATCAGCGCGAAATCGGGCACGTCGCGAATGACGACGGCGCCCGCGCCGATGAAGGCATAGCTTCCCACCGTGATCCCGCACACGATCGTGCAATTGGCCCCCAGGGTCGCTCCCCGCCGCACCAGGGTCTCGCGATATTCGTCCTTGCGCTCGACCAGGGCCCGCGGGTTGTGGACGTTGGTGAAGACCATCGAGGGGCCGCAGAACACGCCCTCCTCCAGTGTCACGCCATCGTAGATCGAGACGTTGTTCTGAACCTTGCAGCCGTCGCCGATCACTGTCCGGTTGGCGACGAACACGCCTTGGCCGAGCGATACCCGCCGGCCGATTCGGGCGCCGGCGCAGACGTGGGCGAAATGCCATACCCGGCTTTCGGCGCCGATCCTGGCGCCTTCGTCGACGACCGCCGTCGGGTGCTGGAAATAGTCGCTCATGCGAGGTCCTTGAGGAACGGGTGATAGTCGCCCCGGAGCGGCGACAGCTCGGCGGTACGGATCGCGGCGACCGTCTCGATGGCGGTGCGGTTTTCGTCGAGGCCGAAGCCGCGGCCGGCGAGTATCTCCTCGTAGCTTCGGGTATGGAGATCGGCGAACCCGCCCGAAAATTCGATCTCCTCGCCATTGGCGGTGATCGACCGGTAGGTGCGCTGGCCCGCGGCCGCCGCCTCGCGAGGCAGATCGCCCGCGTCGATCGAGAGGAACCAGCGCACGCGCGCATGCTCATATTCGAGATAGCCGGCCGCCTTCAGCTCCGTCGACAGATGGACCCGGTTGTCCTGGAGCCGGCCGAAGATGAAGTGGAGCATGTCGAAGAAATGGACCCCGATATTGGTCGCTATGCCGCCCGACTTGCGCTCGTCCCCCTTCCAGCTCTGCAGATACCAGCGCCCCCGGGACGTGATGTAGGTCAGTTCGACGTCCCATTTGGCGCCCGGCGGCGCCGCCTCGACCTTGTCGCGAAGGGCGGTGATCGCCGGGTGGACTCGAAGCTGCAGGATGGTGTTGACGCGCCTGCCGGTATCGCGCTCGATCTCGCTCAGCCCGTCTATGTTCCAGGGGTTGAGCACGACCGGCTTCTCGCAGACGACGTCGGCGCCCGAGCGAAGCGCGAAGCGGATGTGGCTGTCGTGAAGGTAATTGGGTGAGCAGATCGAGACATAATCGAGCCGTTCCGCATCGGCCCGCCGGTGAAGCTTGTCGATGTGCCGGTCGAAGCGCTCGAACTCGGTGAAGAAATGCGCTTCGGGAAAGTAGCTGTCGATGATCCCGACGGAATCGTTCGGGTCGAGCGCAGCCACCAGCTTGCAGCCCACGTCCCGGATGGCCGCCATGTGCCGCGATGCGATATATCCGGCCGCGCCGATCAGGGCAAAATTCTTCGTCATGGTCTTCCTGGGTGGGAGCGGCGGATCGCCGGCTCCGAGGCCGTTTCATCTGCGACAGCCAGATAGCGGCCGCCTCGCGGCTCTGCCAGAGAATCCTTCCTGACGCAGCCTTGCAGGCGCGATGCCGGCGCCCGGCCGGGAGATGAAAAGCTTGATTTCGGGCCGGTTCCTGACATTAGGGCGCGGCAGGCGCCGGATGCGCGGCGGTGGCGGGGGAAAGCCCCGGACCCGCTCCGGCAATCTCAACGAAAGGAACGTTTCTTGGAGCCGACGACATGAAGCCGCAGCACGGCGAGGGTTCGGCTGCCGCGGCCTTCATTCATCCGACCGCCAATGTCGATCCGCGGGCGAAGATCGGCCCGGGCTCGCGCATCTGGATCAATGTCCAGGTGCGTGAGAAGGCCGAGATCGGGTCCGGATGCATCCTCTCCAAGGACGTCTACGTCGATTACGAGGTCCGCATCGGCGACCGCTGCAAGGTGCAGAACTCGGTCTCGCTCTACCACGGCCTCACGGTGGGGAACGACGTGTTCATCGGCCCCAACGCGACGTTCACCAACGATCGCGTGCCGAGGGCGTTCAACGCCGACTGGACGGTGACGAGGACGGTGATCGAGGACGGCGCCAGCATCGGCGCCAACGCCACGATATTGTGCGGCGTGACGATCGGCGAATATGCGATGGTCGCGGCCGGCAGCGTCGTCACCCGCGACGTGGCCCCATTCACCCTCGTCATGGGCAACCCGGCCCGGCCCTATGCCCGCATCGACCGCGACGGCAACAAGATCGGAAAGATCGAAGATGAAGACGCCTGAGGCCCGCATCGGGCTGCTGGGCCTGGGGCAGATGGGACGCAACCATCTGCGCGTCCTGTCGATGATGAAGGGGGTCGAGATCGCCTTCGTCCACGACAAGGACGCCGAGCATGCCCGCACGGTGGCGGCTCAGCATGGGGTCGCCGCCGTCAAGGACGTCGACGGCGCGCTGGGCGACGTCGACGCCCTGATCGTCTGCACCCCGACTTCGACTCATGCCGATTATGTCGAACGCTACGCCCCTGCGGTCAAAGCGCTCTTCGTCGAGAAGCCGCTGGCCCATTCGATGGAGGCGGCTCGGCGCGTCGAGCAGGCGGTGCGAGCCAACGGAACCTTGATCCAGGTCGGCTTCATCGAGCGCTTCAACCCGGCGGTCGTCGCTCTGAGGGGAGTCCTTCGCGACACCGAGCGGGTGATCAGCATCGATTTCGTCCGCACCAACCGGCTGAGCGCCCGGATCACCGACGTCGATGTGGTCATGGATCTGATGATCCACGACATCGACCTGGCCCTCTATCTCAACGGCCCGGTCGAGACGGTGTCCGCCCAGGGCGTGGAGCGCGACGGCCTGATCGAATTCGCTTCGGCCCAGCTGACCCATGTCAACGGCTGCTTCTCGCGCCTCCAGTCGAGCCGGATCACCGAAAAGAAGATCCGTCTCGTCCAGGCGACCTGCGAGGACCGGTTCGTCGACTGCGACCTGCTCCGCAAGGAGATCGTCATCCACCGCCAGTCGGTGACCCAGCAGACCGGCAGCAACGCATATTCCATCGCCTCGCAGCAGGAAGCGGTGACGGTCGGATTGCAGGAAGCGTTGCTGAGCGAGCTGCAGGCCTTCGTCGCCCTGGTGAATGGCGGCGAGCCCTCCGTCCCGAATTTCGACCAGGGCGTGGCGAGCCTCGCTCTGGCCGAGACGATTACCGCCCAGATCGTGAAGGGCAGAGGATGAGCAGGCAGATCACCGGACGCATCATCCTCGTGACGGGCGGCGCCGGATTCATCGGCAGCCACCTCGTCGACCGGCTGCTCGCCGACGGCGCCGAGCATGTCGTGATCGTCGACAACCTCTTCATCGGCGACGAGGCCAATATCGGCGAGGCGGTCGCCACCGGCCGGGCGACCTTCTATCGCGAGGACATCGAGCTGGCCTCGTCGCTGGCCTACATCTTCGACAGGCATCCGATCGACAGCGTCTTCAATTGCGCGACGAAGGCGCTCAATTATTCGTTCGTCAATCCGTCCAACGCCTTCGCGACCAACGTCACCGGAGTGCTCAACCTGCTCGAGCTGCAGCGCTCGGGCGCCTTCCGCAGCCTCTGCCATTTCTCGACCAGCGAGGTCTACGGCACGGCCGTCTACGAACCGATGGACGAGAACCATCCGCGCAACCCGACCACGACCTACGCGGCCGGCAAGGCGGCGGCGGACCTGGCGGTGGAGAGCTACGTCCGGATGTTCGGAGTCGACGCCTTCATCATCCGGCCGTTCAACAATTACGGCCCGAGGCAGAATTTCCGGGGCGCCCTGGCGGGAGTGATCCCGCTCACCGCCTGGCGGATCCACAGCGGCGAGGCTCCGGAGGTCCACGGGACGGGACGGCAGAGCCGCGATTTCATCTATGTCGGCGACACGGTCGACGCGGTGATCAAGCTCTTCGCCAGCCTGCCGGCCGGGGAGAATGTCAACGTCTCGACCGACAACCAGATCGCGATCGAGGCGCTGGTCGGCCGGATCTGCGCCCAGCTCGGCTATGGCGGAGAGATCGTCCGCCGCGAGGCGCGGCCGGCGGACGTGCTTTGCCACAACGCCAGCAACGCCAAGGTCAGCGGGCTCATCGACTACCAGCTCACCCCTTTCGACGAAGGCCTGAAGCGGACTCTCGATTGGTACCGCGCTCGCTGGGACTCGCCGGCGCGGTGAGCGTGACCGGCTACCGGCGCGGCCTCTAGATGCGGGTCCTTCTCACCGGTGCCAGCGGCTTCCTGGGCAAGGCCTGGAGCCTGGCGGCGGATCCCGGGATCGAGATCGTCGCGCTGGGCCGCTCGGTGCCGGAAGAGATTGCCGGGCGAGTCCGGCTGATCGAAGCGGACCTGTCCGAACCCGCCGGGGTGGCGAGGGCCGTGGCCTCCGGGGCGCTTCCGGAGGCGGTCGATGCGGTCGTCCACCTCGCGGTCTCCCGGCACCACCGCCAATTCCCCGAGCGCGCGCTCGACATGTTCGAGGTAAACGTCGCGGCGACCGCTCAACTGCTCGATTATGCGAAGCGGGCGGGCGCGCGTCATTTCGTGCTCGGTTCGACCGGAACCGTCTACGGCCCAGGCGACGGGGGGCGGCTGGACGAGGCGCGTCAGGTGTACCCGGAGGCGTTCTTCGCCGTCACCAAACGCGCCGCCGAGCTTCTCGCGGAGAGCTACCGCCCGCACTTCGCGGTCGGCATCCTTCGCTTCTTCGTGCCATACGGCCCCGGCCAGACGGACCGGCTCGTGCCGGACCTGATCGCAAGGGTGGAGCGCGGCGATGCCGTCACCTTGCCTCCCGTCGGCGACGGAATGGCGTTCACGCCCATCTATATCGACGACGCGGTTCGCGTTCTCGAGACCTGCCTGACCGAGAAGTGGAACGATATCGTCAACGTCTCGGCCGACGAACCGCTGACCATTTGCGAGGCCGCCCGGATCATCGGGGAGATCGTCGGGCGGACCCCCAGGTTCGAAAGATCGGTCTCGGCGTCGTCACTGCAGCTCGTGCCGGACCTGACGAGGCTCGGCCGGCGCATGCCCATTGATGAATTCACCCGATTCGGCGACGGCGTGAGGCGGATGCTGTCATCATGACGGCCTCCCCCCTATAGGCAGCCGCTCACGCCCTGCCGGGACTGGTCCGAACGAGAATGAGGGTCGCGAATGTTCGCTTATTCCGAGCTTAGGCGCTTTTTCGGCGAGTTGCTCCGCCACAGCGACGTCATGCCCTTCGCCGCCGCCGTCGATGCGGGCCGAGCCGGCACGCCGCGCACGACCATCCTTCGTCACGACATCGATATCGACGTCGAAGCCGCCGTCGCCCTGATCGCGATCGAGCAGGAATTCGGCATCCGCTCGACCCTCTTCTTCCTCACTTCATGCGACACCTACAATCTCGCGACGGCGACCAACCGGGCGCACCTGCGGCGGCTCGCGGAGCAAGGCTTCGAGGTGGCGCTCCATTTCGACCCCCTCGTTTATTCGGCGCAGTCCGACGATGACCTCCTCGCCGCGGTGCGCCGCGAGGCCGAGTGGCTCGGCGACATCAGCGGACAGGCGGTGCGGTCGATCAGCATCCACAATCCCTCGATCCACGGCCGCTTCCCGCGGTTCGAAGGGTTCATCAACGCCTACGATCCCGAATTTTTCGACCCGGATTTCTACCTTTCCGATTCCTGCATGAGTTTCCGCGGCAAGGACCCGCTCGAATTCGTCCGCAAGGCCGAGGGGCACGGCCTCCAGATCCTGCTCCATCCCTTCCATTATTCGGAAGCCGGAGGCGGATATCCCGAAGCTTACCGACAGTTCCTCGAGCGGTTCGCGGCCCGGATCGACGAGACGATGAAAGTGAATCAGGCTTATGTCCGGCAGATGGAGGGCCGCTCGCTGTTCGACGGGCTGTGAGGCTTCGCGCCCCTTCGCTTCGACGGCTTTCGCCGCTAAAGGCAGCGGGCAACCTCCGGAAACCCAATCGATGCGTCACCTCCTCAAGAGCCCGGTTACTTCCAGATGGATGGCCGAGCGCCTCGCGCTGGAGCATGTCGGCCCGGAGACCGAGATCCTCGGAGTCGCACCGCTCGACCAGGCCGGTTCGGGCGACCTGGCCTTCGCCAACCGCGCCGTCTCGGGCGGAGAGACCGGGAGGATTCTGATCCGATCCGAATCCGCCGGCCCGGAATCGGGTTCGTCCGTCATCGCCGCCAATCCCCGTCTCACCTTCATCCGCGCCCTCCTCGTCCTCGACCGGGAGGTCGGCTTCGAGCGGGACCGATCGGAGCCGCGCATCGATCCGACGGCGACCCTCGGCTCCAACGTGGTCGTCGAAGCGGGCGTCCGGATCGGGCCGGGAAGCCGCATCGGTCATGGTGTCGTGCTGCACACGGGCACGAAGATCGGCCGCAACTGCGTGATCGGCGGCAATACCGTCGTCGGCGGGACCGGCTTCGGCTTCGAACGCGACGATGACGGCCGCCCGCTTCCCTTCCTCCATCTGGGCGGAGTGGTGCTGGCGGACGAAGTCGAAATCGGAGCCGTCACCGCCATCGACCGCGGCACCCTTGGCGATACGGTGATTGGGGGGGGGAGCAAGATCGATAACTTGGTGCATATCGCGCACAACGCGGAAATCGGCGAGGACTGCATGATCATCGCGGGGGCGGAGATCAGCGGGGGGGTCAGGCTCGGCAAGAGGTGCTGGGTGGGGCCGAACGCCTGCGTGATCGACGGAGTGACGCTGGGCGACGACGTCGTCGTCGGGATCGGCGCCGTCGTCGTCAAGCCGGTGCCGGCGGGCCAGACGGTGGCCGGCAACCCGGCCGAGGAGCTGGGGCTGCTCACCCGCAAGCGCGCGGCGGTCAAGGCTCTCCTCGGCTAGATGCGAATCCTGATCGGTCCGATCGAAATCTCCGGAATCGCGGCGGGCCTGAACAGCGGCTTTTCGCGGCTCGGGATCGAGTCCGAGATCGTCGTCGGCGTCCCGCACCCCTATTCCTATGCGACCTCCGCCCCGCCGCCGGCGCCGGTCCGAATCTGGAGCCGCCTCGGCACCTTCTACCAGAGCCGCCAGTCGAGCTCGAAGCCGATTCGGATCCTCGCCTGGCTGCCGTGGCGGGCCTGGGCGGTGCTGGTCTGGCTCTGGGCCCTGCTTCGCTTCGACGCCTTCATCTTCCTGTTCGGCAAGACCCTCACCGACAGCGCGATCGAGGCCCGGCTCTACCGGATGCTCGGCAAAAGGGTGGTGATGGTCTATTGCGGCACGGACGCCCGCCCGCCTTATGTCGACGGCCCCACCGTCAACCATTACGGACCGAACGCCGCGGCGAAGCTGTCGAGCCTGGCGAGGCTGATCGGGAACAAGGTCCGGCTTCACGAGCGATCCGGCTTCGTCTGCGTGAATTCCCCCTTCACCGCCCAGTTCCACACCCGCCCGTTCGTCAACTGGTTCGCCATGGGCATTCCGCGCGAGCTCGCCGAGGAGGGGATTGCGGAACCGGTCGCCGCCGGCCCGGTCAGGATCGTCCACAGCCCCTCCCACCCGGCCGCGAAGGGGACCGACATCATCGTCGGGATCGTCGACAAGCTAAAGCAGGAAGGTCACCCGATCGAGCTGGTGCTTCTCCAGGGCGTTCCGAACCGGGAGGTGCAGGCCGAGCTGCGCCGCTCGGATCTCGCCATCGACCAATGCTGGTCCGATCAGCCGATGGCCGGGTTCGTCGTCGAGGCCGCGCATCACGGCACGCCCGCCGTCATTTCGGGCTATGCGGCGGCCGAGGAATATGGGCACTGCTTCTCGGCCAACCCGCCGCCCACGACCTTCGTCCATCCCGACGATCTCGAGACGGCCGTGCGAAAGCTCGTCGCCGACCCGCAGCTGCGCCGCGAGCTCGGCCGCCGCGCCTTCGACTTCGTCCGGTCGCGCTGGACTCCGGCGGATGTGGCGGGCCGCTATCTGGAGCTGCTGGAGGGCCGGGTCGATCCGGCCCTTCTCGTCGAGCCGGGGATGCCGATCTACGTCCAGGGCGCCGGCCTGGCCGAAAGCCGGGGTCGGGAGGCGGTTCGGGCGATCGTCAGGGAAAAGGGCGCGAAGGCGCTCCACCTCGGCCACAATGCGGAGCTCGAGAGCGCCTTCCTCGCCTTCGCGGCGGAGCCGTCGGCGCCATGATGCGCGCCCTCGCCCGGGACACCTTGATCTACGGCGGCGCCGCGATCGTCTCGCGCGGCCTGTCGCTGATCCTTCTGCCCATCTACACGCGGATCCTCTCCCCGGGCGACTATGGCGTGCTCGACATGGTGATGGTGCTCGGCACGTTCGCGATCCTTCTGGTCGCGCTCGAGATCACCCAGGCCCTCGCCCGCTTCTATGGAGAAACGCAGGACGCGGCCGCCAAGCGCCGAATGGCGAGCACCACCTTGTGGTTCACCGTCACCGCCTTCGCGATCGTCTTCGCCGCCGCCTTCGCGGCCGCCGCGCCTTTGGCCGGCTGGCTGCTCGGCACCCCGGCCATGGCCGGACCGTTGCGGATCGGGCTTGCCGGAATCGCGGTGAACGGGATCTTCTATCTCGTCCAGAACCAGCTCCGCTTCGAGTTGCGCAGCGGCGCCTATGCGACGATCAGCCTGGTTTACGCCTTCTCGCTGGCGGGCTTCAGCATAACGCTGGGCTACGGCTTCGGGCTCGGCCTCGTCGGAGTCCTCTGGGGCCAGCTGGCGGGCGCGGTCGCGGCCGCGGCGCTCGGCCTCTATCTGCTCCGCGAGAGCTACGGGCTCGAGTTCGACCGGACGCTCCTGCGCTCGATGCTGGCCTTCTCGCTGCCGCTGGTCCCTTCCGGGCTGGCCACCTTCATCACCCTCTACGCCAACCGCCTGCTGCTCAACCGCCTCGAAGGCCTCGACTCGGTCGGGATATTCGGGGTCGGAGTGCGTGTCGCCGGGGCCATCGCCCTGCTGATACTGGGGCTTCAGTCGGCGCTGACCCCGCTCATCTACGCCCATTATCGCGAGCCGGAGACCCCGCGCCAGCTGGCCCGACTCACCGAGCAATTCATCGCCCTGGCGCTGACCTGCTGCCTCGGCCTCGGCATCCTCTCCTGGGAGATACTGGCGTTGTTCGCCGAGCGCCGCTATATGGGCGCCGCCCCGCTGGTGCTGCTTCTCGCGCCGGCGACCCTGCTCGGACAAATGTCTATCTTCTTCCCCGGCATAGCGATCGCGAAGCGTACCAAGCTGCAGCTCTACATCTTCCTCGCGACGGCGGTCGCGACGGTGGGGCTCAACTGGCTGCTCATCGAATCGACGGGCCTGATGGGCGCGGCGGCCGCGACCCTGCTCGCGTCCCTCCTCTTCATCGCCTTGTGGGCCTGGACCAGCCAGCGCCTCTACCCGATCCCGGTGAGCTGGGGCCGGATCGGCGCCGGCTGCGCCCTGTTCGTCGTCGCCGCCGCCGCCGGACTGTGGCTCCAGTCGACCGGGCTTCCCCTCCTTCCACTCATTCTGGCCAAGGGAATATTGATCCTCCTCTTCCTCGCCGGCACGGCGGCGTGCGGACTGCTCCGGCCCGCCGACCTCGTCCAGCTCGGCCGCCGGATGACCGGCCGGGCCGCGGCATGACTCGGCTTTAGGAAACCGGGCGATGTGCGGCATCCTTGGGCTCTGGTCCCCCACTCGGGGACATCGCGGCAACCTCGTCGAGAAGGCGCTTCACGAGCTCGACCATCGCGGCCCGAACGACCGAGGCATCGAGTGGTTCGACACTCCGGGCGGGACTCTGGCCCTCGCCCATACGAGGCTGTCGATCATCGACCTCAGCTCCGGCGGCCACCAGCCGATGAACAGCCCCTGCGGGCGCTGGTCGATGATCTACAATGGCGAGGTCTACAATTATCGCGAATTGAGGACCGAGCTCGAGGCCGAGGGCGAGCGTTTCGCGACCCAGAGCGACACCGAGGTGCTGCTCCGGGTGTGGATGAAGCGGGGCGCCGCGGGCCTGTCGAGCCTCACCGGCATGTTCGCCTTCGCGGTGATCGACCGGGAACGGCACAAATTGAGCCTGGTGCGCGACGCGTTCGGCATCAAGCCGCTCTTCTACCGCCAGAACGAGAAAGGCTTCGCCTTCGCCTCGGAGAGCCGGGCGATCACCGCGCTCGACCTCGATCCGCCGCGGCTCAACCTCCAGCGCACCTATCATTATCTCGCGCTCGCCCGTTACGACGATTCCGACGAGACGTTCATCGACGGCATCCGTCATTTGCCTCCCGCCCACTGGATGGAGCTCGACCTGCGCACCGGCCGGGCCGAGGCCCCGGCGAGGTGGTGGTGGCCGTCCATCGCCCGAAGGGAGATCGGATTCGCCGAGGCGACCGACGAGCTTCGCGAGCGCTTCCTCGACAGCGTCAGGCTGCATCTGCGAAGCGACGTCCGCCTCGGCGCCGCTTTGTCCGGCGGGATCGATTCCTCCGCGGTGGTCTGCGCGATGCGCCGGCTCGATCCGGACGTTCCGATCCACACTTTCAGCTTCGTCGCGCGGGGCTCGGCGGTGAACGAGGAGAGCTGGGCCGACCTCGTCAACGCGCAGGTCGGGGCGGACGTCAACAAGGTGGCGGTCGAGCCGTCCGAGCTGGCGGACGATCTCGACGACGTGATCCGGTCGCAGGACGAACCGTTCGGCGGGACCAGCATCTACGCCCAATATCGGGTCTTCCGCCTCGCCCGGGAGCGCGGAGTGACTGTCACTCTGGACGGGCAGGGGGCGGACGAGCTCCTCGCCGGCTATGGCGGCTATCCCGGGCCGCGTCTGAACAGCCTCGTGGAGCAGGGCGATTATCGCGGCTTCCTTCGGCTTCTGAACGGCTGGAGCCGCGGACCGGCCCGCAGCCGCCGCCAAGGCGTGATGGCGTTCCTCGGCCAGCGGGTCCCGCCGCAATGGCGAAGCGCCGCGCTCGCCCTGGTGGGAAGGTCGGTGTCGCCGCCCTGGCTCGACGACCGGATGCTCCGCGACCATGGCGTCCGGGTCGAGGATCCGGAGCTGGCTCGAAGCGGGGAAGGGCGGGGACGGCGCCTTACCGAGGCGCTTCGCCGGGCGGTCACCGACGGCAGCATGCAGTCGCTGCTTCGGCACGGCGACCGCAACGCGATGCGCTGGTCGGTCGAAAGCCGGGTTCCCTTCCTCACCGTGCCGCTGGCCGAATTCCTACTCTCGCTTCCGGAAAACTACCTTCTCTCCGACACGGGCGAGACCAAGCACATCTTCCGCGCCGCCATGCGCGGCATCGTTCCCGACGCCATTCTCGACCGCAAGGACAAGATCGGCTTCGCGACCCCCGAGCAGGCCTGGCTCTCGAAGATCGCTCCGACGGTGCGCGGGTGGATCGCCGACGCGCCGCGCCTCCCGTTCGTTCGGCAGGACTGGCTTCAGGCGCGGTTCGACTCCGTCCTCGCCGGCGACCGACCGCTCGACACGACTTTGTGGCGGTTCATCAATTTCTACCGCTGGTTCCAGATCCGCAACCTCACCCTTTGATCCACAAGATCCGACGACAAGGAAGACCCATGCAGTTCATCGACTTGAAGACCCAGCAGGCCGCGATCCGGCCGGAGCTCGACCGACGAATCGCCGCCGTTCTCGACCACGGCCAGTATATCCTCGGCCCCGAAGTGGTGGAGCTGGAGCGGTTGCTCGCCGAATATGTCGGCACCAAACACTGCCTGTCGATGGCGAGCGGCACCGACGCCCTGCTCGTCGCCTTGATGGCGCTCGGCATCGGGCCCGGCGACGAGGTGATCACCAGCGCCTTCACCTTCGTCGCCTCGGGCGAGGTGATCGCGCTCGCCGGAGCGACTCCGGTCTTCGCCGACGCCGAGGCCCACACCGCCAATATCGACCCGAGATCGATCGAAGCGAAGATCACTCCGCGCACCAAGGCGATCATGCCGGTCAGCCTCTACGGCCAGGTCGCCAACATGGATGCGATCAACGCGGTGGCGGCGCGGCACAACCTGCCGGTGATCGAGGATGCCGCGCAAAGCTTCGGTGCGACCTATCGCGGCAAGCGCAGCTGCGGTCTCTCGACGATCGGCTGCACCAGCTTCTTCCCGAGCAAGCCGCTCGGCTGCTACGGCGACGGCGGCGCCTTCTTCACCGACGACGACGATCTCGCCCGGGCGGCGGAGGAGATCAGGGTCCACGGCCAGTCGGAGCGCTACGTCCACACGCGAATCGGCATCGGCGGTCGGATGGACACGATCCAGTGCGCCGTCCTCCTCGCCAAATGGCCGCGCTTCGACTGGGAGATCGAGGAGCGCGAGCGGGTCGGCCGGCGCTATTCGGACGAGATATTGAGGCGGGTGCCCGGCGCGGTGGCGCTCAACCGGGATTCGGAGCTGGCGGCGCTCAACGCCCCGGTCGCCGTGCTCGCGGTCGAGCCGGAGAGCCCGTCGGTCTACGCCCAATATACCTTGCTGCTGAAGGACCGCGCTTCCGTGCAGGAGCATTTCAAGGCCGCCGGAATCCCCACCGCCGTCCATTATCCGGTGCCGCTCGGCCGCCAGCCCGCCTATCGCCAATGGGCGCCGGAGGAGGACACTCCGGTTTCCGACGCCCTCGCGGCGGGGGTGATGAGCCTGCCGATGGGGCCCGATCTGTCGGAAGCCGACCAGGACCGGGTGATCGAGTGCCTGGCCGAGGCGGTGGCGTAGGGCATGATCGTTTGCGGTTGATTCCCCCCGTCATTGCGAGCGAAGCGAAGCAATCCAGTGCGGCCTGCGAGACCCGCTGGATTGCTTCGTCGCTGCGCTCCTCGCAATGACGGGGTGGATTCAAGAAGCAGCAGATTCGATTGAATGCCGATCCGTCCTAGAGCGGGGTGCGCGATAGCTGAATCGTCACGACGCCCGATGTCTCACGTCATGCCAGCGAAGGCTGGCATCCATGCTGACCGCGATGTGGAATTCGGCAAGCCGGCATGGACCCCAACCGTCGCCGGGGTGACGAGAGGGTGCAGGTTTGGCGTCCGAGGCTCTAGGCCGCCGACCTGGCCATGGCGCCGGCCTCCGCCACTTCGCCCTTGCGCTCGTCGAGCCAGGCCTGGAACATCAGCACGCACCACAGCAAATATTGCATGTTGACGTTGCCCTTGAGGTGCTCGGCCCAGATCCGCCGGATCGGCTCCGGCCGGAAATAGCCTTCCGAGGCGAGGCGCGAGGGACTGAGCAAGGCTTCGGCCCAGTCGCGCAGCGGGCCGCGCAGCCAGTCGCCGATCGGGATCCCGAAGCCCATCTTGGGCCGCTCGATGATCTCGCGCGGCACGTAGCGGTAGAGCACCTGGCGAAGCGCCCATTTGGTCTCGCCGCCCCTCAGCTTGCAGTCGAGCGGGAGCCGCCAGGCGAACTCGACCACCCGGTGGTCGAGGAACGGCACCCTCGTCTCCAGCGACACGCTCATCGCCGCCCGGTCGACCTTGGCGAGGATGTCGTCGGGGAGGTAGGTGAGCATGTCGAGCGCCATCATCCGCTCGATCTCGTCCAGCCCCTCGAGCGGCGGCCGGTTGCCGGTGAGCAGGGTCGGCGGCTCCTCGCCGCCGATCACCACCGAAGCCGGGTCCCGCCAGAGCGAGACGAGGCCGTGATAGAGGTCGCCGGCGGAGCCGCTGGCGAGCACTCCGGCGCCCTTGTGGATCTTGTCGCCGGGCACCGCCATCCGCGCCCGGGCGGGGAGGAGGGGCTGCACCGCCCCGGCGACCTTGTTCCAGGTCGAGGGCGAGAAGGAGGTCAGGGCCGCCGCCGCCGCCCGGCGCAGCGGCCGGGGCACGGCGGCGAGCTTGCGCCACAGCCTCTGGGTCATGATGTAGCGGTTGTAGCCGCCGAACAATTCGTCGCCGGCGTCGCCGGAGAGCGAGACGGTGACGTGCCGCCTCGCCAGCTCGGAGACCAGGCGGGTCGGCACCTGCGAGGAATCGGCGAACGGCTCGTCGTAGATGGCCGGGAGCAAAGGGATCACCGACTGCGCCTGCCCGGGCGTGACGTAGAGCTCGGTATGGTCGGTGCCGAGATGCCGGGCGACCGCCTTGGCGTGCTCCGCCTCGTTATAATCCTTCTCGTTGAAGCCGATCGTGAAGGTCTTCACCGGCCGCGACGACCGGGCCTGCATCAGCGCGACCACCGTCGAGGAGTCGATCCCGCCCGAAAGGAAGGCGCCCAGCGGGACGTCGGCCATCATCTGCTGTCCGACGGCATCGAGGAGAAGCTTCTCGAGCTCGTCGACGGCCTCGCCGGGGCTCAGGCGAAGCGGATCGGCGACCCCGTCCCTGGCGACGTCCAGCCCGCTCCAATAGGCCGTCACCACCGGCTCGCGGGCGCCCGCGGCGAGCGTCAGATAGGAGCCCGGAGCGAGCTTGGCGATGCCGCGGTAGATGCTCCACGGGGCCGGGACGTAATTGTGCCGCATGTAGAGCGACAGAGCGCGGCGGTCGACCTCGCCCTCGAAGGCGGGATGGACGGCGAGCGCCTTCAGCTCCGAGCCGAACAGGAAGGAGGCATTGGCTCCGGAGCCCTGCCAGCCGTAATAAAGCGGCTTCTCGCCGAGCCGGTCGCGGGCGAGGATCAGCCTTTTCTCGCTCCTGTCCCAGAGCGCGAAGGCGAACATCCCGATCGCCCGCTCGAGCGCTCCGGCGACCCCCCAGGCCTCGATCGCGGCGAGCAGGGTCTCGGTGTCGGAATGGCCGCGCCAGTCGAAGCCGAAATTCTCGGCCGCAAGCGCCTTGCGGACGGCCATGTGGTTGTAGATCTCGCCATTGTAGACGGTGACGTAACGGCCCGTCGCGGACTCCATCGGCTGGTTGCCGGCGGGGCTCAGGTCGACGATGGCGAGACGGTCGTGGGCGAGGGCGATGCCGGCTTCGGAATCGCTCCAGACGGCGCTGTGATCGGGGCCGCGATGGCGGATGGAGCCGGCCATGCGCTGAAGCAGGCGCCTCGCCTCACCGGCCTCGCGGGAGGTCGGCCCTCCGTAAAATCCTGCAAATCCGCACATCCGGGCTACCTATGCCGTCTTGCGCCCGCAGGCGCACCAGAAAGGGGCGTCCTCCCGGAAGACCACGTCTCCCAGACCGCAGCGGCGCATCATGGCCTCGATCTCGCTTCGGGTGAAGCGCTTCTCGAGCCGGGTCCCGAAACGGTCGAGCGCGTCGGTGCGCATCGCGTAGAAGCTGCGGGTGCGATAGTCGCTGAGCGGGAGGGCGCGGACGTTGGCCCCGAGCTTCTCGGCGAGCCGGGCGGTTCGAGCCAGCGGCCAGTAGACGGCGAGCGCGAGCGCCTCGGAGACCGCCTTGCGCGGGCCGAAGGGGAGTCGGCTGATCAGCCGCCGGCCGACGTCGCTGACCCGCCAGATCTGGCGGAACCACCAGGGCTGGTTGTCGAAGGCGTAATAGAGATAGACGAGGAAGGGGGCGCCCGGCTTGAGCTTGGCGACGCACTTGGCGAGCGCCGCCTCGGTGTCCGGCGTATGGTGGAGGACTCCGAGCGAATAGCCGAAATCCTGGCTCGAGTCGGGGAGCGGGATATCGTCCGAGCCGGCGAGGTGGAAGCTGGCATTGGGCTGGCCGGCGAGGTTGGCCCGGGCGACGGCGAGCGCCTTCTCGGCCGGATCGATGCAATGGAGATGGCCGACCCTTTTCGCCGCCAGCGCCGCCCACCGCCCGGAGCCGCAGCCGAGGTCGAAGCCTTCCGCCCGCTCGAGGCCGTCGAACGGAAAGACCGAGAAATAGCGCTCGAACTCGCTCGCCCGCTCGATCGGGTCCTGGCCGGTCTGGTCGAACGCCGCCCATTCCTCGCCGAAACCCTCGACCGTCGGGGCGTCGATCGTGGCGCTTTGGCTGTGCTGATCCCGAGACATGGCGGCGGCCTAGCTGCGCATCAGGTCCCGGTAAAGACCGGCAAATTGCTCCGCCACCGCCGCGATCGAGAAATGCTCCTCGATCCGGCGGCGGGCCCGACGGCCGAGGTCGCGGCGCTGCGGGGCCTCGGCCGTCGCCAAAGCGAGAAGCGCGGCGGCGAGCTGCGCCGGCTGGCGCGGCTCGATCACCGTGCCCGTGTCGCCGACCAGAAGGGCGGCGTCGCCCACGTCCGTCACGACGCACGGAATGCCCGCGGCCATCGCCTCCGCGACGACGTTGGGAAAGCCCTCCTGGATCGAGTTCAGGCAGAAGATGTCGAGAGCGGCGAGGCAGTCGCCGATATCGCGGCGCTCGCCGAGCAGGTGGAATCGCTCGGCATGGCCGGTCTCCCTCACCCGCCGTGCGAGCTCCGGGTCGTCCCAATCGACCTCCCGGCCCATGATCGCGAAATGCGCCTCGGGGACCTGTGCCGCGACGATCGCGGCGGCCGCGACGAAGCCATGATAGTCCTTCTGCGGAGAGTTTCGCCCGGCGCTGCCGATGAGGAGGGCGCCCGGAGGAAGGCCGAGCTCGCGCCGAAGCGGCCGCTCTCCCGGCTCCGCGCCTTCGGGCGGCACGACATATCCGTTCGGGATGACCAGCCCCTTGCCGGGATCGTAGCCGAGGCGCTCGTGCGGCGGCCGGGCGGAATGGCAGACGTAGACGATCCGGGTCGGGACGTGGCGCGACAGGCGCGCGCAGACGCGGCGGATCCAGAAGGTGTTCCGAGCCACCCCCATGTCGGGCGAAATGTCGGCGACCCGGACGCCCCAGATGATTCGTCTTACGCCGGCGAGGCGGGCGGCGAGGCCGCCGATCAGGTCGGAATGGTACATCCAGGTCTGGACGATGTCGGGCTTCACGATCCGGATGCGTCGGGCGAGCTGGAGCAGCTTCGCCGGAAGGCGAAGAGTCGACTTGAGATCGAGCGCTTCGACATGGACGTCCAGCGCCTGGAGGGCCGGTCCGACCGCGCCGAGGCCGCGAAGCGAGATCACCCGATGCTCGAGGCGAGGATCGCCGAGATGCTCTTCGATGAGGCGCTTCATCATCAGCTCGGCGCCGCCCGGATTGAGGTCGGGCATGATGTGGAGGATGCGCATCAGCCGCGCCGCCTCTGGTTCAGCCGGGCCATGGCGCGGCGGACGCCCGAAAGGGCGGAGAAGCGGCGATGGTACCAGTCGAACACGATCCGCTCGCCGTCGAAGTTGATGGTATGTGGCCCCTGCCGGTCCTCGAACCGGATCGTACCGATCGGCCGTTCCCGATATTCGGCCGAATTCAGACTCTCCACCTCGAAGGCGTAGACTCCGTCGCCATAATCGCCGGAAAAGTCCTGGCCGAAGCGTATCAGCCGGCCGCCGGCGCGGAGCAGACTGCCGGCCATTCGGCCCCCCAGGGGCGAGATCAGCACCGGGCTGAACGGATGCCGGCGGAACGGCCCGTTCAGCGTTTCCGACGACCAGAGCCGAAGCGCCGTCGTACCCTGCTCCTCGTCGTTGCCGAAGAGATAGAAGCGCCCGTCATGCTCGACCAGGGTCGGGTCGATCAGGCGCGGACCGCCTTCGACCTCGATCGGCCCCGAATCCTCGAGCCCGCCTTCGCCGATCCGGAAGCAGCGTTGCTCGCCCCATTGCGCCATTTCGGGGATGACGAGCTGCCCGCCGCCGCTCTCGGCCGTGCCCGGATAGGAGAAATGAAGAGGCCCGCGCGACAGCCGGCGCGGCCCGTCGTCGGACATGAGCAGGATGTCGCCGAGCGCCGAGCGGCGGTTGAGCGCCTCGACCAGGATCCCGGGAGGGTCGCGGCTGAAGAAGGGGTCGGCGAGGAAGAGGTAGTCGCGGGGGATCGGAAGCGTCCGCCAGCTTGCCGGCGGCGGGAAGCTCTCGCCGGCCGCGACCGGCGCCGCATCGCCGGCGCCGAGCGCCGCCAGCGAGACTCGCCACCTTTTCTCGACGAAGGCCCCGTAGACCATTCGGCGCATCAGCGCGGCGGCCATCCGCCACAGGAAGGCGGCGACAACGAGGTTCGAGGGGAGCCGGTAATTCTTCCCGGCCGAACCCTTGCGCAGGACCCGGCCGGCGAGAGCGTTGCGAACCGCCTCATCGACGAGCAAATGCGAATGGCGATAGGCTTCGATCAGGGTCCCCCGGTAGGAATGCGGGTGGACCTTGGTCTCGGCGAAGGCGACGACCGCTCCGCCGTCGAGCTTGTTGCTCAGGATCTGGACGATCTGGCCGACGACGGGGGCTCGGTTCACCATCTCCCAGAAGCCGGCCGGGCGGCCTCGAAAGCGGTCCGGATCGCCATGGTGCCAGGCCAGGATCGGCGCCGGAAGCACCTCCGGCGGAGGGACCCGCAAAAGGCCCATGCCGAGCTTGACGACGATATCGAAGCCCGCCAGCCTTTCCACGATCGGCGCGGGCAGAGTCTGCCAGGCTCCCTCATAGCCCGATTCGAACGCGACGGTCGCCGCGATCCGCTTGCGTGCCGCCTCGACCGGCAGGAAGCGGGTGAAGCGGTTGCGGACGCTGACCAGGTTCAACGCATAATAAAAAGCGTGGCGGAACGGCTTACGGCGGAAGGTCGTGTTGGTGCAGGAAAAGACGGTGATCTCGTTGCAGCCGCGCAGGCTGTCGATCGCGTCGAGGCCGAACTTCTGCGCCGCCCCGCCGTCGACAATGACCGCGACTTTCAGCTCCGACATCGAAAACAGGCTCCTCGAGAGGCTCCGGCTGCCTCCGTTCGGCCTGCACCGGTTGGGGTCGCCGCATAAACCAAGGCCCGCACCGGCGCAACGCGCGGGCTGCCGCCCGGGCGAACGTCAGAGCAGCTTGCCCGGGTTCATGATTCCGAACGGGTCCAAAGCCGCCTTGACCGCCCGCTGGGCGGCGAGCCGCGCCGGGGCGCCGGTTCGGACATATTCCTCCCTCTTCATCTGCCCGATGCCGTGCTCGGCCGAGATCGAGCCGCCGCCCGCCACCACCAGATCGTGCACCATCCGGGTCACTTCCTCGCTTCGAGCTTCGAGCCACGCGCCCGGCGCCTCGCCTGCCGGCGCCTGGACATTGAAATGAACGTTGCCGTCGCCGAGATGGCCGAAGGCGATCACCCGCGCGCCGGCGAAGCGCCCTTCCACGGCCTCGCGCGCCTGCTCGACGAAGGCCGGCATCGCCGACACCGGCATGGACACGTCGTGCTTCACCGACGGCCCCTGCAGCCGCTCCGCCTCGGAAATGGATTCGCGCAGCCGCCACAGAGCCGCGGCCTGCGCCTCGCTGGAAGCGACGACGGCATCCTCCGCGAGCCCCTCCTCGAAAGCCGCGGCGAGCGCTCCCTCGAGCGCTTCGCCGGCTTCGCCCGCTCCTTGCGGCGCGACGGCTTCGACGAGGACGTGCCAGCGATGCTCCCCCGCCAGCGGAGCGCGGGTGCCGGCGATCGCGGCGAGGACCAAAGCGAGCGCGTCCGCAGGCACCAGCTCGAAGCTTTCCACCGTCTCGCCCAGCCGTGCCTCGAGACGGCGAAGCAGGGTCAGGGCCGCGGCCGGCGAGGAGAGTCCGACCCAGGCGACCGCGGTGGAGCCGGCGGCGGCGACCAGCTTCAGGCTCGCCGCGGTAACGATCCCGAGCGTGCCTTCGGCGCCGATCAGAAGCTGCTTGAGATCGTAGCCGCGATTGTCCTTGCGCAGGCCCGACAGGCCTTCGAGCAGCGACCCGTCGGGCAGCACCGCCTCCAGCCCCAGCACCAGCGAGCGCATCGGGCCGAAGCGAAGCACCTGGGTCCCGCCGGCATTGGTCGAAACCAGCCCGCCGACCGTCGCCGACCCCTTGGCGGCGAGGGAAAGCGGGAATCGACGTCCGGCGGCGGCGGCGGCGGCGTGAAGATCCGACAGGATCACCCCGGCCTCGACCACCGCCACATTATCGTCGGCGGAAATGGCGCGAACGGCATTCATCCGGCGAAGCGACAGGAGGAGCGCTTCTCCGCCCCCCTCGGGCGTCGCCCCGCCGACCATCGACGTATTTCCCCCCTGGGGCACCAGCGCCACGCGCTCGGCGGCGCAGCGAGCGACGATCGCCCGCACGTCGGCGACCGAAGCCGGCGAAAGCAGCGCCGCCGCGGCGCCGTGGTAGCGCCCACGCCAGTCGCTCAGCCACGGCGCCATCGCCTCGGGCTCGCGAGTGAAGCCGCGCCGCCCCAGCAGCGATTCGAGCTCGTCGAGCAAGGCGGGCGAAGGAGAATTGAGCATACCCCTCACTGGCGGACCTGGCCGCGGCAATCAATCCGGCGAGGTGGACCTTCCCACCGATCCTCCTGGCGCAGCGGAGCAAAGGACCGGCGACCACGGCCGCCCGGCCCCCTGCTAACGGCTTGCGGGCGGGGGCCATAGGTCTATTACTCGCTGGAGACTCCCCGCGCGACGGAGCGGGGGGATGGGGGGATCGACGTGAAGCTCCCGGCTTCCATTGCACGACGCCGCGCCCTCTTCGCGTCGGGCTGCGCGGCGCTGGCCTGCGCCTCGGGAGCCCAGGCCCAGACCGCGCCCAGCCTGCCCAGACCGCCGACCCGCGAGGAAGTGGAGCGCCCGCAGCCGCGCGCGGCGGAGCCCCGATCCCGCCTCAGCGTCGAGGGCGACGTCGAGCGGGCGCCCTGCGCGCTCGACGGCGAGGCCTATCGCGACATCCGCTTCACACCGCGCAGCGTCGCCTTCGGCGGCCTGAAGGCCTTCCCGGAGACCGCTCTGCGGTCCGCCTACGAGCCCTATCTGGGCCGCGAGCAGCCCGTCTCGGTCATCTGCGAGATTCGCGACCGCGCCGCCACCATCCTGCGCGAGGCGGGCTATCTGGCGGCAGTCGAGATACCCGAGCAGCGCATCGCCGCCGGCGACCTGAGGCTGGAAGTGCTGATGGCGAAGCTCGTCGCTATCCGGGTGCGTGGCGATGCGGGGCGGGCCGAGCGAACGATCGCGCGCTACCTGGAAAAGCTCACCCGCCAGGAAGTGTTCAACCGCTTCGAGGCGGAGCGCTACCTGCTGCTGGCGCGCGACCTGCCGGGCTACGACATACGCCTCGCTCTCAAGTCCGCCGGGGCCGCCCGCGGCGAGGTGATCGGCGAGGTCAGCGTCCGGCGCCAGCCCGGCGAGCTGGTCGCCAGCGTCCAGAATTACGGATCCCGGGAGCTCGGCCGGTGGGGCGCCCTGGCGCGCGGCCAATATTACGGGCTGACCGGCCTCGGCGACCGCACCACGCTCGCCGTCTTCACCACCGCCGACCTTCACGAGCAGCAGACCGTCCAGGCCGGCCACGACTTCCGGATCGGCGGCGAGGGGCTGACGCTGGGCGGGATGCTGACCTACGCCTGGGCCGATCCCGAGCTCGCCGATCCCGCGATTCATATCGCGGCGAAGACCCTGCTGGCCACGCTCGAGGCGGGCTATCCCTTCATGCGCACCCAGGCGGCGAGTCTGCGCGGCGGAATCGGGGTGGATCTGATCGACCAGCGGGTCCGCTTCAACGGGCTCGAACTGTCCCGGGACAAGCTGCGAGTCGCTTTCGCCCATCTCGATCTGGACCGCTCCGACCGGGCGAGCATCGGCGAGCGCGCCGGCTACAGCGCCGCCGAGCCGCTCTGGCGCGTCGGCGGCCGGATCGAGCTTCGCCAAGGGCTGCGCTTCCTCGGCGCCAGCAAGGGCTGCGGCCCCGCCTTCGCCCGCTGCACCGCGCCGGGCGCGGTTCCGCCGAGCCGGCTCGAGGGCGATGCCGGCGCGACCTCGCTTCGCCTGGAGGCGCTCGGCGAGTATCGTCCGCGGCCCAGGCTCGCCTTCGCTTTGGGGGTCCGCGCCCAGTTCAGCGGCGATCCCCTGCTCAGCTTCGAACAATATTCGGCCGGCAATTACACGGTCGGGCGAGGCTATGATCCCGGCACCCTCCTCGCCGACCGCGGCCTCGGCTTCCAGGCGGAGATTCGCTACGGCAGCCTGGTCGCCCCGGCCCCGCGCAAGCTCGCCTGGCAGCTTTTCGCCTTCCTCGACGGCGCCCGAGTCAGCGAGGCCGGTCGAATCCCGACTCTGACCGGCGGGCGCAGCCTCGCTTCCGCCGGTGCCGGGCTGCGCGCGGCGCTGGGCGATTCGGCTCGGCTGGAGGCGGTGCTCGCGGTGCCGCTCGAGCGCGCCGGGTTTCAGACCGAACGGGGCGACCCGCGCCTGCTCCTCTCCCTCACCACACGCCTCTGGCCCTGGAGCTACTGATGCGGACCGCTTCACATCGCAGGCAATCGGCCCTTCTGGTCGGAGCGGCGGCGGCGGCGCTCGTCGCCGCGCCCGGCACCGACCAAGCCTCGGCCCAGGCCTTCCAAGGGACCCCGACGGTGGTCTTCGGCGGCGCGCTTCGAACCACCGGCCCCAACAGCGAGACGATCCTCATCGACACTTCCAGCGCCGTCATCAACTGGGACCCGAGCGACATCGCCGGCCTCGGCACGATCGACTTCCTTCCCGCCGGCACCACCGCCACCTTCACCAACGGCCCCAGCAACTCGAACTTCATCGTCCTCAACCGAATCATCCCGCTCAACCCGTCACGCCCGATCGCGCTCAACGGCACGGTGATCAGTCAGCTCCAGACCCTCGGCAACACCGTCAAGGGCGGCACCGTCGCTTTCTACAGCCCGGGCGGCATCTTCGTCGGCGGCAAGGCGGTGATCGACGTCGGCAGCCTGCTTCTCACCACCATCGACCCTTTGCTCGACGCCAATGGCGAATTCTTCGTCGCCAACCGCTACCAGCTCTCCGGCAAGGTCGATCCCAAGAGCTTCATCGACGTCGGCCCGGGCACCAAGATCAGCGCGCTCCAGGAAGGGAGCTACGTCGCCATCGCCTCGCCCAGGATAAACCTTCACGGCGACATCAAGGTGAACGGCGTCGCCGCCTTCGTCGCCGCCGAATCGGTCGCGCTCACCATCAACAACGGCCTGTTCGACATCGAGGTCGCGACCGGAAGCAGCAGCGCTCTCAACACGCTCGTCCACGACGGCACCACCGGCGGACCGGCGAGCGCCGCCGCGGGCGACAATCACCGCATCTACATGGTCGCGGTGCCGAAGAATTCGGCGATCACCGCCCTGCTGAGCGGCAGCACCGGCTTCGACTCGGCGATCGACGCGGCCATCGTCAACGGCGAGATCGTGCTGTCGGCCGGGCGCAACGTCGTCGCCGACGCCTTCGTCGATCTCGGCAAGCTGCCGCCGTCGAGCTTCGAGATCCAGAGCGGCCTCTACAACTCGTCGATCCGCGGCAGCGCGACCGCCGACTTCCTCGCCGGCTCGAAGGGCAATATCACCGTCAACGGCAATCTGAAGCTGCAGGGCGACGCCCACGCCCATCTCCTCGCCAACGCCACCAACGCCTTCGTCAACGGCAACCTGCAGCTTCGCTCGGACACCATCATCGTCGACGTCGGAGTCGGCGGAGTCATCGACGCCAAGGCCGGCGAGGCGGCGATCCTGACCAGCGGCGACGCGCTGGTCCGGGTCACCGGCAACGCCTTGCTCAGCGCCAGCGCCCAGGGCGGCTTCGACGGCGCCGCCAGCGTCGCCGGCACGGGCACGGGCGGAGTCGCTCGGATCTCCGCCGGGGGCGGCCTGGTCGACATATTCGGCAATTTGAACGTGGCGGCCAACGGCCAGGCGGGCAGCGGCTCGACCGCTCCTCCCGCCGGGGCCGCCGGAACCGGCGGCAATGCCCTCGTGGCGGCGCTCACGGGAGGCCAGGTCGTCGTCGGCGGAACCACCCAGATGTCGGCGGGCGGAACCTCCAGCCGTTCCGACAGCGCGGGCGGCGGCGGCGCCGGCAGCGGCGGCCAGCTCAACGTCACCGCCGACAGCGGCGGCCTCGTCACCCTCAAGGGGCCGCTCAACGCCATTGCCCAGGGCGTCGGCGGGGCCAACGAGAATGCGGCGGGAAGCGGAGGTCCCGGGGTCGGCGGCAAGGTCGCCATCGCCGCCAGCGGCGCCAACGTCGACCTTCAGGGCGGCGGCTTCGCGCGCTCGCTCGGCACCGGCGGCCAGGGCCTGACCGGCGGCACGGGCACCGGCGGCGGCGCTTCGGTCGACGCAACCGCCGGCACGGTGAAGCTCGGCGGCGGCTTCGAGCTCGCGGCCAGCGGCCGGGGCGGCGATCCGGGGACGCTCAACGGCGGGCGCGGCGGCGACGGCCTCGGCGGCGCCGCCACCGTCTCGGCGCACAGCAGCGACGCGGCCGCCACCATCACCGCCGGCGACCTGTTCGTCCTCGCCGAGGGCAGGGGCGGCGACGGCAGCCTGGGCAGCGGCGGGGTCACGGCCGGCGGCCGCGGCGGCGACGGCCTCGGCGGCACCGCCCAGGTCGCGGCGGAAGCGGCGAGCGGGACGATCAACGTCACCAAGGCGGTGCTGCAAGCTCCCGGCCTCGGCGGCCCCGGCGGCCCCGGCGGCGATAACCGCAACGGCGGCCGGGGCGGCGACGGCCGAGGGGGCATGGCCCTTGCCGGCACGATCGAGGGGGGCCCGGGGCCCGCGGTGACGGGAAGCGCCAGCTTCGGCTCGCTCCAGCTCCAGGCCAATGGCAGCGGCGGCGTCGGCGGCAAGGGCGGCGACGGCCTTCCCACCGCCGGCGGAGGCGGCGGCACCGGCACCGGCGGCACCGCCGGGCTGAGCTCGACCGGCGCCGCCGTCGCCGTGCCCGGCGGTGCGCTCCTGGCGGCCAACGGCCAGGCCGGGAGCGGCGGCGCCGGTGGCGGCAGCGCCCCGACGGCGGGCGCCCAGGGGATCGCCTCGGGCGGCCGCCTCACCCTCGGCGCCGCGGCCGCCACCTTCGCGGCCACCGCGGGCTCGCTGAGCGGAGGGGGCGTGAGCGGCACGGCCGACGCCCTGGGCGATGGCTCGCCCAACAATGTCGCCGGCCGGTTCAACGTCGCCGTCGACAGGGGCACGATCAGCCTCGCCGGGCTGAGCCTGCAGGCGGTGGCGAGCGGAGTGCCGATCTCGAAGCCAGGCTCGGCGATCGACGTCGCCAACGGCACCCTCGACGCCAGTGGCGCGCTGACCCTGCTCAGCGGCGGCGACCTTCAGATCGGCGCCGTCGGCACCGGAAGGGTCAGCGGCGGCTCGATCCAGCTCGCCGCGCCGTTCGGCGGTATCTCGGTCTCCCATAGCGGCCGCGACCCGGCGGCGAGCACGATCCAGACTCCGGTCTTCGCGGCGACCAGCCTCAACAGCTTCCTCCAGAATCCGGGCAGTCGGATCAGCGCCACCGGAAGCGCCGGAATCGCCGCGGGAGGCGATATCTCGCTCACCGACGCGGCGGGCGGCCTCGGCTTCACCATGAATGCGGGCGGGACCATCTCCGTGGCCGGGCCGGTGACCGGGCAGGCGCTCCAGCTGACGTCCAGGGACGTGGCCGTGGCCGCCGGCGGAACCCTCGGCGACGCGGCGACGACGAGCGCGACTTTCAACATCGTCGGCGGGGGCGAGGCGGCGGTGATCGGAGGCACCGCCGCCGGCGCCGGCTATACTCTGGATTCGGCCGAGATCGGAAGGGTGGCTTCGAAGCAGATCCTGATCAACGCCCCGATCGTCAGCCTCGCCCTCAACCGCCCGGCCGACGTCTTCCTGCGCACGATGACTCTCTCGGGCACCCAGGGCGGCGGCGGCCTGGCCCGGTTCGAGGTCGTGTCTCCCGGGCGAGTGCGGGTCGACGGCACGATCGCCTATGCCAACGCCTCCGCGACCGACGTCCTCGCGATCGCCGCCGGCGAACGGCTGCAGGTGATCACTCCGACGGGCGCCATTCTGATGGGCGACAGCCTCGGCGCTCCGTCCGGCCTGCTCAGCCTCGCGTCGCCGAGCATCGTCGTCGCCGACGCTACCGTCGCCGCCAAGCTCACCGTCAGCCCCGATTATCCCAGCCGAAGCGCCGACCTGCTCGTCAATAGCGGCGCCGTGAATCCCGCCGGCTATCTGATCGCGGGCGGCATCGCCTTCACCGTCGGCAACAACCTGTTCGTCCAGAACAGCGGCACGACGACCGACCTCGCCGGACTCACCGTCGGCGCAGCCGGCCTGAGCATTCGCGGCGGTGCGACTCCGATCACCACCGTGGGCTTCGGCCGAAAGCGCAATGCGGACGGCACCTTCACCACCGGCAACGCCTTTTTCGCGCTGGTCGACTTCGGCAAGGGGGCCGGCACGACCTACAGCAACGATTCCGAGGTGAATCTGTGCAACGTCAACAGCGGCGTCTGCCCAGCCGCATCCCCGCCTCCGCCGCCGCCCCCACCCCCGCCGCCGCCGCCGCCGCCTCCGCCGCCACCTCCTCCGCCGCCTCCGCCTCCGCCTCCGCCGCCACCGCCGCCACCGCCGCCTCTGCCGCCGCCGCCGGGCCTCGACCCGGGGCCGGCCGGACGTCCGACCAGCTCCGCGGCGGTGCTGGGCCCGTTCGTTCCCGGCGAAGCAAGGCGGCTCGGCGACGTCATCGACGCCACGCTGGGCAGCGAGGCTCTGATCGACGAACCGGTGGCGAGCGGCGGCGACAGCAGCCTGTGGACCGGCGACGATGACGATGAGGACGAAGAGGAAGGAAAGCCGCGATGAGGGGCCTGGCGCCTTTCGCCCTGGCGGCTCTGGCCGTGGCGCCGGCCGCGGCCGCGGAGCCGGTCAGCCTCCAGGACAGCTTCAGGCTGGGAACCGGCGGCAGCGCCGTCTGCTCCGCCGAATCGGCTTCGCGCGACCCCGCCCTGAAGGACATGTTCGACCGCGGCTATGCCATAATCTGCCGCGACGCCGCCGTCCCGGTCGGCCGGCTTTACGCCCTCAAGAGGCGCGGCGAGGATCCCGCCGAGCGGCTCGCCGGATTGCGCCAGGCCGGCTGCTCGCCCGCCACGCCCGCCGAGCTCGAGGGGCTGGCCGGTACCCAGGTTCGAAGCTGCACGACCGGCGGCGGCCTCCCCTATCGGGTTTACAGCTGGCGGCGCGGCAACACGCTTTTCGTCGCCGAGGGGCTCGCCGGCTATGACAGCGCGCTTCAAATCGGGCTCAGGACGCTTGCCGCCGACCGGCCGGTGCCCGGCAATGCCGAAGTGGCGATGACCGAGGCCGGCGATGCCGCCGCCTTCGCCCGCGCCCAGGCCGGGGCGCTCGATCCGGCGCGGGCGCGCGACGAGGCCTATCGCCGCAACAATGCGGGGGGCTACGCCGAGGCGGCCGAATTCTTCGAGGCGCTGGCCGCCGCCGAGCCGCCGGGGGCCGGCCGCTCGGAAGCGATCGTCAACGACGCCATCCAGCAGTCGAACCTCGGCTATTATGGCGAGGCCGACAGGCTGTTCGCCCGAGCGGCGGAGAGCGGCGGCGGCGACCCGGTGGTGGCTCGGATGCTGCGCAACTATCGGGCGATCGACCTGCTCAACCGGGGCAGCCCCGACGATGCCTTGGCCGAGCTCGACAAGCCGCTGCCGGCCTCGGCGATGCTGCCGCCGCCGGCCGCGGAAACCGCGATCGACGCCCGCACCGCCGCCCGAGTCAACGCCGAATCGCCGGCCGTCCGGCAGCTCGGTGGCGCCGGCGGCGCCCTTCTGCCCGAGGAAAGGGCGCAGATCCTAGATGCTCAGGCGCTGCACCTGCGCGGCACCCTGCTTCGGCTGGCCGGGCGGGCGGACCCGGCCTCGGCGGCGCTGGGAGACGCGCTTGCCCATCTGGCGGCGGTTCGCGACGGCCGAGTCACCTCGACGGTGTGGATGCGGGCCCAGATATTGGGCGAGCTCGCCACGGTGGCGGAGGCGCGCCACGACGACGCCGAGGCCGAGCGGCAGCACCAGGCGGCGATCGCGCTGCTCGAGACCGATTATCCCGGCTCGGCCGCCCTGCTCAGCGCCCAGGCCAGGCTCGCCGCTTATTATGCGCGCAACGGCCGCCCAGCCGAGGCGCGCGCCCTCTACAAAAAGGTCGTCGACTCCAATTCCCAGGGCACCGGCCCGTCGCCGACCCTGCAGCGGACCCTGGCCCCTTATTTCGCCATGCTCGCGAGCGAGGGCGGCGATGCGGCGGCGGTCGGCGAAATGTTCAAGGCGAGCCAGCTTCTCGTCCGCCCGGGCGTCGCCCAGACCCAGGCGGTGCTGGCGCGCGAGCTCTCCGGCGGCAGCGACGAGGCCGCCCGCCTGTTCCGCCAGTCGGTCAACCTCGGCCGGGGAATCGAGCGGCTCCGGGCCGAGATCGGCCGCCTCGCCGCGCTCCCCGCCCCCGGCGCCGCCGATTCGGCCCGCCTCGCGGAGCTTCGCGCGCAGCTCGTTCAGGCCGGGCAGGACCAGCTTGCGACTCAGTCGAAGCTCGGCGACTTCCCGCGCTACCGGGTTCTTTCCGGAGGCCTGATGGAGCTGGCGGAGCTGCAGCAGGCGCTTCGGCCCGGCGAGGCCTATTACAAGATGACCGTGGTCGGCGACGTCGCTTATGCGATGATGGCGACGCCGTCGGCCGCGCGGGCCTGGAAGATCGCCGCCGGCGCGGTCGAGCTCGAGCGCCAGGTCGACTCGCTCAGGGCCACCATTTCGGTCGAGGAGGACGGCCGCATCCTCACTTATCCTTTCGACGTCGAGCGCGCGTTCACGCTCTACGGCCAGCTGTTCGGGCCCGGCGAGGCGGAGATGGACAGGGTCGATCACCTCATCTTCGAGCCCGACGGGGCGATGCTTCGGCTGCCGCCCAACCTGCTGGTGACCGAGCGAAGCGGCGTCGACGCCTATCTCGCCAAGGCCCGGCGGCCCGGCGACGACGGCTTCGACTTCACCTCGGTGAGGTGGCTCGGCCGCGACCGCGACATCAGCACGGCCGTCTCGGCCCGCGCCTTCCGCGACGTCCGCCAGGCGGCCCGCTCGCGCGCGGCCCGGCAATATATCGGCTTCGGCGAGAACGCACCGCCCAAAGGGCAAGCGATCGAGCGAGCCGCCGTGCACGAGCTGCTCGGAGAGGCGGCCGGCTGCGGCTGGCCGATCGGCCAATGGGCGAAGCCGATCTCGGCGGCCGAGCTGTACGCGGCCCGCAAGGCGGTCGGCGCCGGCGGCGCCGAGGTCGTCACCGGCGAGGCCTTCAGCGACTCCGCGATCAAGGCGCGGGACGATCTGGCGCAATATCGTATCGTTCATTTCGCCACTCATGGGCTGGTCACCGCGCCGCGTCCCGAATGCCCCGCGCGGCCGGCGCTGATGACGTCGTTCGGCGGCGAGGGTTCGGACGGGCTGCTCACCTTCGGCGAGATTTACGACCTGCGCCTCGACGCGGACCTGGTCATCCTCTCCGCCTGCGACACGGCGGGCAGGGCCAGCCTCGCCGCCACCCGCGAGGCGGGCCTGCGCAGCGGCGGCGACTTCGCTCTCGACGGGCTGGTGCGCGCCTTCGTCGGCGCCGGCGGCCGCTCCATCGTCGCCAGCCACTGGCCGGTGCCGGACGATTACGACTCGACCAACCGGCTCATCTCCGGCCTCTTCACCGCCCCGCCCGGCACCCCGACGGCGACGGCGCTGAGGAGGGCGCAGGAGGTCCTGATGGCGGACCCGAAGACCTCCCACCCTTATTATTGGGCCGGCTTCGCCATTGTCGGCGACGGCGCCGCACCGGTGCTCCCGAAAAGCTGATCCAATGCTGATCCAAGTCGTTGCGGCGAGGACACGTCGGCCACCCCTTACGCCTCCGGAACAAATGCAAGCTTTTCCAGTTGAACATTTTTCGGCGTAGGGCTGTTCGACTCGGGAGCGTCGGGCGCATTGAACAAGGCTGGATTATTATTGGGAGCGGCGGCCGCCGGCGCCCTGGCGCTGGCCACGGCCGCGTCGGCGCAGACCGACGTGCCGAAAGCGCCTCCCGCCGACGAGCCGATCGTTCCCGACAGCCAGTTCGAGAAGGAGCTTCCGGCGCTCGATCCGGAGCTCGGCAAGCCGCTCGAGCCGATGGAAGATTTTTCAGGGCCGCCGCCGGCCCTGACGCCCGAGGGAGACATCATCCCCGACGCCGCCGTGCCCGATCCCGAGCTCGAACGGCCGCTCACTCCGATCGGCCAGTTCGACGTCACCACGCCGCCGCCCGCCCAGGGCGATGCCGACGAGGACGAGGGCAAGGTCGAGCCGGTCCGCTACACGCTCGTCGTCGAGGGCCTCGAGGAGGTCGGCCTGGACGGCCGCTTCCGCGACCTCTCCGCGCTCGAGGATGCGGACGGCGAGGCGACCAACGGCGCCCAGATCTCGGCCCGGGCCAAGGAGGACGAGCTGCTCGCCGTCCGCCTGCTCCGCTCGGAAGGCTATTACGACGCCACCGCCTTGTCGGCGATCGAGCAGCTGCCCGACCAGCCCGGGCGGATGCGGGTGGTGGTGAGCACGGTTCCGGGCCCGCGCTACCTGTTCGGCAAGATCGCGATCACCGGTCCTCAGACCGAGCCGCCGGACCTCGTCCGCGAGGCGTTGAAGCTCAAGACCGAGGATCCGATCGTCGCCGCCAATGTCGAGGCGGCCGAGGCGAACGTGCGCCTGCGCCTGCCGCAGCAGGGCTATCCTTTCGCCGAGGTCGGCTTGCGCGACATATTGCTCGATCCCGAAACCCGGCACGGCGACTACACATTGCCCGTCGAGCCGGGCAACCGCTCGCGCTTCGCCGGCTTCACCACCGAGGGCGACCTCGCCTTCGGCGCCAAGCATGTCGGAGTCCTGTCCCGCTTCAAGCGCGGTGACCTCTACGACAGCCGCAAGGTCGACGACCTTCGCGAGGCGATGATCGCCACCAACCTGTTCACCACCGTCTCCGCGCAGCCGGTGGCGACCGGCGAAAAGGCGGAGGACGGCACCGAATATGTGAACATCCTCGTCCGCCAGGATGCCGGCCCGTCGCGATCGCTGGCGGGGACGGCCGGCTACTCGACCGGCGAGGGCTTGCGCGCCGAGGCGACCTGGGAGCTTCGCAACATCTTCCCGCCCGAGGGAAGCCTTCGGCTCAATGCCGTGCTCGGCACCCAGGAGCAGGCGGTGGGCGTCACCTTGCGCCGCAACAACTGGAAGAAGCGGGACCGAAGCATCTTCCTCCGGGCCGAGGCGGGGCGCCGCGATCTCCCGGCCTTCAAGGGCTATACCGCCCGTCTTCAGGTCCAGGCCGCCCGCGAATCGACTCCGATCTGGCAGAAGGTCTGGACCTACGCGGCGGGCGCCGAGCTGATCGCGACCAACGAGGCGCAGTCGGGATTCCCGCCGCTCTCGATCAAGGACGCCTTCTTCCTCGCCGGGATCAACGGCCAGGTCGGCTACGACCGCTCCAACAGCCTGCTCGACCCGACCAGGGGCTTCCGGCTCAAGGCCTTCGTCAATCCGGAGACGTCGCTGCGCGAGCCAAGCCAGCCCTATATCCGCAACATCCTCGACGGCAGCGTCTATTATCCCGCGGGCGACAGCCTGGTCATCGCCGGGCGCGCCCGGGTGGGATCGATCTACGGCGCCAAGCTCGGGGAGCTGGCGCCGTCGCGGCGGCTCTACGCGGGCGGCGGCGGATCGGTCCGCGGCTTCGGGTTCCAGGAGCTCGGACCCCATATCGAGGTGGCGAACCCCAAATTCGATCCGACCGATCCCAAGGAGAAGGACGACCCGACCCTCTCCATCCCGACCGGCGGGCGGAGCATGGTCGAGTTCGCGCTCGAGGGCCGCTACCGCTTCGGCAATTACGGAGTGGTCGGCTTCATTGACGCCGGTCAAGTATACGAAAGCCAGTCGCCGCGGCTCAACGACATGCGCTTCGGAGTGGGTGTGGGCGGGCGGCTCTACACCAATTTCGGGCCCCTGAGGGCCGACGTCGCCATGCCGGTGGGCCGCCGCAAGGGCGAGAGCCGCTTCGCCGTCTACGTCTCGATCGGGCAGGCCTTTTAGATGGCGACGGCGGCCGAACCCGCACCGCACGTGCCCCGCGGCCGCCAGCGCGCCAGGACCGCCGCCAAATGGACGGGGATCGGCCTGATCGGGATCGTCGCCCTGATCCTGCTCTTTTTCGTCTGGCTGAACTCCTCGCTCGGCCACCGCTACGTGGTCAAGCAGATCAACGAGCTCGAGACGGCTTCGGGGCTCGACATCGACGTCGGCCGGATCGAGGGCTCGCTGTTCGGCGAGCTCACCCTCCACGACCTGACGCTCAAGGATCCGAAGGGCACCTTCTTCGCGGCGAAGGAGGCGACGGTCGACTGGCGGCCGCTCTCCTATTTCCGCAACCATATCGACATCAAGCGGCTCGAGATCCCGAGCGCCCACCTCTACCGCCTGCCCCAGCTCAAGCCCGGCGATCCCAACGCGCCGCTGCTGCCCAACATCGACGTCGACATCGGCAAGATCGAGGTCGAGCGGCTCTTCGTCGATCCGCCGGTCACCGGCTACCGCCACATGCTAAGCCTCTCGGGCAGCGCCCGTATCGACAAGGGCCGCGGCCAGCTCGCGCTCGATGCGAACGCCCTCGCCGCGCCCAATTTGCCCGGAGGCGACAAGCTCGTCCTGCGCCTCGACGCGGTGCCGGAGCAGAACCAACTCGCTTTGGGCGTTCGGATCGAAGCTCCGGGCAATGGCTTCGTCGCCAAGCTCACCGGACTGAACCAGCCGCTCCTCGCAACGCTCGGCGGCCACGGCAGCTGGGCCGACTGGCGGGGCCAGGCGAAGGCGGTGCTGGGCGGCAGGAGCTTCGCCAACCTGGCGGTCGGCGCGAAGGACGGCACCTTCAGCGTCACCGGCCCGGTGAACCCGGCGATGCTGATGGCCGCCGGTCCGGCGAAGAACCTGCTCTCGCCCTACGTCCAGGTGAATCTGACGACCAAGTTCGACCAACGCCGTGCCGATACCAAGCTTCGGCTCAACTCCGCCGCGATGGGGATCGTCGCCGACGGCATCGTCGACCTGGGGCGCAACCAGTTCGACAATTTCAAGGTCGCCGCGCGCCTCGCCCGGCCGCGCGCGATCGGCCCCAACCTCGACGGCACCGACGTTCGGGTCGCGATGGTGCTCAACGGGGCCTTCGCGACTCCCTTTGTCGCCTACGACCTCAGGGCTCGGACTCTGAGCTTCAACGAGACGACGATCGAGCTCCTTCAGGCGCGGGGCCGGGCCAAGGTCGATTCGGACCGGATCAGCATCCCGGTCCAGGCCCGCGCTCGCCGGATCAGCGGGCTCGACCCGTCGCTGGGCGGGCTGCTCACCAACATCGCCGCGAACGGCACGATCAACATCAGCGGCACCCGCCTCGTCTCCGACAACCTCAAGATCCGCTCGGACCGGCTCAACGCCACGATCGCCCTCGCCGGTGACTTCGCCAAGGGCCAGTATCGGGCCGGAATCCAGGGCACCGTCAACAATTACCACATGGAGGGGATCGGCCTCCTCGACCTCAGCACGAACATGGACGTGTTCACCGCCGCCAACGGCTTCGGCCTCCAGGGCAAGGTCGCTTTACGCACCCGCCGGATCGACAATCCGACCGCGGCGGGAATCCTCGAAGGCAACGCCACCGCCGCGGCGAACGTGGTAATGACCCCGGCCGGGGTCATCACGCTCGACAATGTGCGGCTGAGCTCACCGGGGCTGCGCATCACCTCGGGGGGCGGCACGATATGGCCCGACGGGCGGATCAACATCCGCGCCGCCGGCGTGTCGCGAGCTTATGGGGCGCTGGCGGTGGTGGTGACGGGCACGGCGACCCGGCCGCAAATCCAGCTCAAGGCGGCCAGCCCGGGTTTCGGAATCGGCCTTCGCGACATAACCGCCACCGTCCGGGCCACCGCCGGCGGCTATGCTATCATGGCGAAGGGCCAGTCCGCCTACGGGCCGTTCGAAGCCGACGTCACCATCCTGTCCGGACGCGGTCCGATGACGATCGACATACGCCGCCTCCTCTTCGCCGGGATGACGTTCACCGGCAGGGTGACCCGGACCGCGGCCGGCCCCTTCACGGGCACGCTCGCGATGACCGGCCAGGGGTTGCAGGGCACGATCCGCCTTGCCGCCGCCGGCCGCTACCAGCAGGCCGACATCGATGCGACCGCCAACGGCGCGCAGATACCGGGCGAGAATCCGATCCTGATCCAGCGCGGCCTCGTTCGGGCGACGGTGATCCTCTACCCGGATGCGCCGCACATCGTCGGCGACGCCCAGCTCGCCGGGGTGCGGGCCAACAACTTCTTCCTCGCCCGGGCTCGAGCCAAGGTCGACTATCGCGGCGGCAACGGCCTCGCCCAGGTCTTCGCCGAGGGCACGAGCGGAGTGCCGTTCCGAGTGGCGGTCAACGCGGCCCTGACTCCGAACCTGATCCGCGCCGCGGCGCAGGGCCAGGTGCGCAACATCCCCTTCCGCCTCGCCCGGCCGGCGCAGATCAGCAAGGTGGCGGGCGGCTGGCAGCTGGCGCCGACCGAGCTGGTCCTGCCGCAGGGCAACGTCCTGCTCGCCGGCCGCTGGGGCAACGGCATGGTGATCCAGTCGAGACTCAAGGATTTCGACATCTCGGTCCTCAACGTCTTTTCGCCCGGCGTCGGCCTCGGCGGGCGGGCGACCGGCAGCATCGACTTCGCCCAGGTCGGCGGGGATTCCTTCCCGCGCGCCGACGCCCGCCTCACCATCGCCGGCTTCACCCGCACCGGAATTGCCGTGCGATCGCCTCCGGTCGACCTCGCCGTCGCCGGCCAGCTTCGCCCGGAGGGGGGCAATCTCGCCGCCGTGATCCGCCGCGACAGCGCCGTCATCGGCCGCGCGCAGCTCAGGCTGCAGCCGGTCGGCCCGGGCGCGGGCGGCTGGACGGCGCGCCTGCTTGCCGCCCCGCTCGCCGGCGGCATTCGCTATAACGGCCCCGCCGAGGTCTTGTGGTCGCTGGGCGGCATTGCCGGCATGCAGCTTTCGGGCCCGATCGGAGTCGCCGCCGATTTCTCCGGCCGGGTGCAGAGCCCGCAGCTCACCGGCATCGTCCGCGCCAACAACTTGACCTTCGTCCACGAAACCTACGGCACGCGGATCAGCCAGCTCGCGCTTCAGGGCCGCTTCACCAGCTCCGAGCTGCAGATCACCCAGCTCTCCGGCCGAGCCGGCCGAGGCACGATCAGCGGCACCGGCTCGGTCGGCTTCGCGGCGGCCGCCGGCTATCCGATGGACATCCGCCTCAAGCTCGACCAGGCCCAGCTCGCGCGCAGCGACAATATCGGGGCGACCCTGACCGGCGACCTCGCCATCACCAACAGCCGCGCCAACGGAGCCCTCATCGCGGGCGACCTGACCCTCCCGGAGGTGCGCTACCAGATCATTCGCCAGGGCGCGGCCCAAGTGGTCGAACTGGCCGGCGTCCGCCGCAAGGGCGAGCCGCTGCCGACCGTCAACGCCGCCACTCAGCAGGCCGACGCCGCCCCGAGCATCTGGAAGCTCGACCTCAAGCTGCGCGCCGACAACCGCCTGTTCATCGCCGGAATGGGCCTCGAATCCGAATGGAGCGCGGACCTTCGAGTCCAGGGCACGACCGCGACCCCCTCGATCCTTGGCGAGGCCGACCTGATCCGCGGCACCTACAGCTTCTCGGGCCAGCGCTTCGACGTCACCCGCGGCCATATCGCCTTCACCGGCGACCGCCCGCCCAATCCGCGCATCGACATCGTCGCCAGCGCCGACATCAAGGACGTCACCGTCAACATCGTCGTCTCGGGCAGCGCGAACAACCCGCAGATCGCCTTCACCTCCTCGCCGGCGCTGCCGCAGGACGAGATCATGGCGCGGATCCTGTTCGGCGGCTCGGTGACCGAGATTTCGGCGATCCAGGCGATCCAGCTCGCCTCGTCGCTCAATTCGCTGCGCGGCGGCGGCGGCGGTCTCAACCCGCTCGGCAAGCTGCGCTCGGCGGGCGGCTTCGATCGCCTCCGGATCCTCGGCGCCGACGACACGACCGGCCGCGGCACCGCCATCGCCGCCGGCTTCTACCTCTCCGACGACATCTACCTCGAGATCATCACCGACGCCCGCGGCTTCACCGCGACCCAGATCGAGATCGCCTTGTCGAAGGCGCTCAGCATCCTCTCGCAGGTCGGGACCACGGGCAGCGGGAACAACGTCAACGTCAGGTACCGGAAGCAATATTAGGAGTGCGGCGGAGGTGATGGCCCGTCCGTCACCCTGAACTTGTTTCAGGGTCCAGCTGGCCGCCCGTCCGAGAGGTGGAGGACTGGATGCTGAAACAAGTTCAGCATGACGGGATTACCCAATCCTAGTCAGCTTCGCCGCCAGTGGCGCCAGCGACGGGAACCAGCCGAGCAGGCCCATCATCGCCTGCCGAGCCGCGGCCTGTTCGGCCGAGCGCCTCAGCGCTTCCGCCAGCCCGATCGGCCGCCGCGCCCGCCGCGCCCAGACCCGCTGGAAGTCCCCCGCGGAAACGCCGCCGGCGATCGCCCGCGCCGCCGCGACGCCGCTCTCCAGCGCGATGGCGATACCGTCGCCGGCGAGCGAGGCGATGACCGCGGCCTGGTCGCCGACCCGATACACGCCGTCAACGGTCGCGCTCGCGCGCCAGCCGTAGGGAACACCCGAAACAGCGGTCCAGCCGGAAGCCTCGCCTTCCGCCAGCCGCCCTGCGAAAGCGGGAAGCTCGGCGGCCAGTTGCGCCACGAGCGGCTCGATCCCCCCGGCCTGCTTGAGCCGCTGGCGCGACGCGGAGAGACACAGATTGGCGCATCCGTCCTCCTGGAGCAGCAGGCCGGCATAGCCGCCGTCGTAGAGATGGAGCTCGATGACGCCGTCGAGCCGGGCGGTCAGGGAGGGCGTCGGCCGAAGCGAAGTCCTGAGCCCGAGCGGTTTGACGGAGATGTCGACCGGCCGCGCCGCGCCGCGAAGCTCGTGCTTGCCGGTGGCCAGGACCAGCGCCTCGGCCTCGACCTCCTCGTCGTCGTCGAGCCGCACGCGCCGCCCGGCGAGGTCGGCGGCGCGCACGGCGCGGCCCCTGCGAATCGTGGCGCCGGCTTGCCCGGCCGCGGCAAGCATCGCCTCGTCGAGGGTCCGCCGCGACAGCCCCGCCGCGAGCCTGGGCAGCGCCACTTCGACCTGGCGCCCCGCCGAGATAAGCCGCAGCCGGCGGATCGGGCGGGCGCCGAGCGCCTCCGCGTCGAGCCCGAGCCGTTCCAGCGCCGCCAGCGCATCCCAGCCGAGAAAGCCGCCGCAGACGATGTCGTGAGGTCCGTCGCTGCGCTCGATCAGCTCCGCCTCGATGCCGGCGCGGGCGAGGGCGATGGCGGCGGCCGAGCCGGCGGGCCCGCCGCCGACGATCAGCGCAGCCGCTCGACGCACAGCCGGAAGGGGAAATAGCGGCGCACCTTCACGCCTTCGGTGACTCCGGCCTCGGCGAGGATCGCCTGCCAGTCGGAGCGGCGGAAGGCGCGAGCGATCGACAGCTGGCCGTCCTGGCGGACGATGCGGTGAACACCAAGCAAAGCGGTCAGCAAGGGGAAGCCGAAATAGGCGAAGCGGTGGCGGTGGAGGTCGTTGACGAACCAGCCGCGGTCGGAGTGCGCCTCCATCCAGCGCAGGAAATCGAGCAGCTGCCCGTCCGTCATATGGTGGGCGACGAGGCTGCTGACCACGAAATCGAAGCGGCCGAGATCGCGATAGTCCCCGGTGCGGTAGGAAACGGCCATGGTCCCCGGAGTCATCGACCGAGCGACGCTCTCGCTCTTGGGATTGAGATCGACCCCGGTGAGCTCGGCCCGGAGACCGCGCTTCTTCGCCCATTTCGCGATCACCCGGAGCATGCCGCCCTCCCCCGAGCCGACGTCGAGGAGGCTGAAGCGCGTCCGGCCGCGAGTGCCCCGGCGAAGGAAGTCGAGCGTCGGGCGCGCCGCGAAGGTCCAGCTGTTGACCCGCCCGAGCCCCTTCAGAACCTCATCGTAGACCTTGGGGTCGAGCGACGGATCGTCCATCTGCTCGTGGTCGCGGGTGCGCTGCCCCAGCGATCTCACGCCGCCCGCTCGAAATGGAAGCCCTCCGCCGCTAGGCCGGGGCCGAAGGCGAGGGCGATCCCGCGCCGCCGCTCCGGATCGTCGAGCAGCCTCTTGAGGACGAAGGGCAAGGTCGAGGAGGACATGTTGCCGTAACGGGCGAGCACCTCACGGGAATCGGCGAGCGCTTCGGGCGGGAGGTCGAGCCCGTGCTCGACCGCATCGAGCACCGAGCGGCCGCCGGCATGGACCGCCCAGGCGTCGAACGCCCGCGGCGCCTCATTGCCGAGCATCGCCTCGCGCACGCCCCGGTCGCGAAGCGCCTCGCCGATCCGGCCGGGCACCTCGCCCGACAGATCCATGACGAAGCCATGGTCGCCGATATGCCAGCGGATGAGCGGCGCGGAATCGGGCAGGGTCGCGGCGAAGGGCCGCGACAAGGCGAAGCCGCGCGGCTCGGCCGTCACCAGCGAGGCGGTGGCGCCGTCGCCGAACTGAAGCGCGGCGAGCAGCCGTTCGACATCCTCCTCATATTGGAGATGGAGGCTGGAGAGCTCGACCGTCACCACCAGTACCCGCGCCTCCGGCTCGGAGCGGACGATATGATGGGCGAGCCTCAGCGACGAAACCGCGGCGTAGCAGCCCATGAAGCCGACCAAAGTCCGCTCGACATGGCCGCCGAGACCGAGCTCGGCGGCGATGATCTGGTCTATCCCGGGCGCGACGAAGCCGGTGCAGCTGGCGACGATCAGGTGGGTGACGCCGCTGAGGGCGTGCGCGTCCAGCTTGCCGATCGCCTCCAGCGCCAGCTTCGGCGCCTCCTCCGCATAGATATCCATCCGGTCGCCGGTGGTCGGAAGACCGTTATGGTAGAAGCCGCCCGGATCGACCGGCGAGCCGCCGTCGGGGGTGGGAGCAAGCACCGACCAGCGATGGCCGATGCCGGATCGCGACGCCATCCGGCCGAACAGGGCGCGCAGCCGCGGCTCGCCGAGTCGGGCGTCGGCCCAGCGGATGAAGGCGCCATGCACGTCGTGCCCGGGGACAGCAGTGCCGACGGCGTTGAGATGGGCTTGGCTCGTACGTCTTTCCTTCTTCGGGTCCTCAAGCCTAGATCAGATGAATAAGGGCTGAGGAAGGTTCCCGTAAGGCCGGTCCGGGCGGCCGTGAAAGGCTGGTGCCCAGGGGCGGAATCGAACCACCGACACCGTGATTTTCAGTCACGTGCTCTACCAACTGAGCTACCTGGGCGTTCCGGCGGGAGCCGAAGACGAGCGCCTATAGAGGCGCTCAGCCTTCGCTGTCCAGCCCGCCCTCCTCGTTTTCCACGGCCGGCGGACCGGGCACGCGATAGGAATCGCCGAGCCAGTTCAGCAAGTCGCGATCGCGGCAGCCGCGGCTGCAGAAGGGGACGTGCTCGGCGCTGGCGGGCTTGCCGCACAAGGGGCAGCCCTTGCCGCGCTTAGGAGGGTTTGACGTGGACACGGCTTTGCCATGTGGTGAAGGAGGGTTCCTCCCGCAAGGCGACCGGGCCGCCGATGCGCCGGGCCAGAGTTTCGAGCCAGCCCGGATTGGCCCGGAGCCGGTCGATCACGGCGGGCGCGGCGGCCAGCTCGCAGCCGCCCAGACCACGCTCCGCCGTCCGAAGCAGGTCGCGGGCTGCGGCACCGACCGCGTCCCATTGGATCAGCTCCGGCAGCGACCGGCGCTCGCGGCGCCGAACCACCTGAAGGAAACCGAACCCGTTGACCGCGGTCCGTTCGAACGGCCGGGGAAGCACGGAATCGAGCGCTTCGACGACTCGCAGCCGCTCGTCCCGGGAGGGAATGGTCGGCAGATCGATCCCGATCGACCCGCCGATGTCGAGCCGGCGGATCGCGAACGCCGCCGCCTCTGCGCCCGCCAGCGCAAGCTCGAACGGTGGAAGGAAGCCGTCGACGTCGAACAGGGTCATGGCCGGAGTGAGGCTCATCCGCAATTCGCCGCCGGGGAAATCAATCGCCTCCCCCAGGGCCTCGTCGATCAGCATGGACCAGCCGGCCTCGTAGAAGAGGTCGGGGCCGAGCGGCGGAAGCGGCGGCGGCGAGCCGATGCGCTCGGCCAGGCTCGGCCCTTCCTTTTCGTCCGCCTCGGTGATCCGGCCCTTGGCGAATTTGGGATTGCCCGGTTCGGCGATGGGTTCGCGGACGATCTCCACGCGCACTTTCTGCCCCTGGGTGAGGACCGCGGGAAGCGGCTCCACCATCACCTCGCCCTGCTCGGTCGCGACGATGCCCCGGCGGCCCGGAATGGCGATCCGGACGAGCCGGCCGGCCAGGACCGAGCCGCAGCGCATTTCCCCGGGAAGCTCGATCGCCGCCGCGAGGATGTCTTCGTCCTCGACGAGGATGGCGCGATTCTCGCCTATCCCCTCCTCGTAGAGCCACTCAGCCAAGGGGATAGCCCGCCGCGCGCAGCAGGGCGCGGGTCTCGTAGAGCGGCAGGCCCATCACCCCAGAATGGCTTCCCGAGAGCATCCGCACAAGGGCCTCCGCCCGCCCCTGAATGGCATAGCCGCCCGCCTTGCCGCGCCATTCGCCGCTGGCGAGATAGGCCTCGACCTCGTCCGGGGAGAGGCGCTTGAAGGCGACGAGGCTGGTCGAGAGGCGGGTTCGGGTGCGCCCGTCCGGCGCCCGCACCGCGACCGCCGAATGGACGCGGTGGCGGCGGCCGGAGAGCAGCGACAGCGCCGCCCGCGCCTCCGCCTCGCTCTCGGTCTTGGGCAGGATGCGCCGACCGGCGGCGACGACGGTATCGGCGGCGAGGACGAGGCTTCCGGTTTCGGCGATGGCCGCCGTCTTTTCCTTTGCCATTCGGCAGGCATAAAGGCCGGGAAGCTCGCTCTTACGCGGCGCCTCGTCGATCCCGGCCGGCACGACGGCGTCGGGGGTCACGCCGAGCCGCGCCAGCAGCTCGAGGCGGCGGGGGCTGGCGGAAGCGAGGGTCAGCCGCATGCGTCCCCTCCTTCGTCATCCTGAACTCGTTTCAGGATCCAGTCCTCCCTGCGCTCAGGCTGCGACAAGCTGGACCCTGAAACAAGTTCAGGGTGACGACCTGTGGGGGTCGTCACTTGAAGCGGTAGGTGATCCGACCCTTGGTGAGGTCGTAGGGGGTCAGCTCGACCAGCACCTCGTCGCCGACGAGGACCCGGATGCGGTTCTTGCGCATCTTGCCGGCGGTGTGGCCGAGTATCTCATGGTCGTTCTCGAGGCGGACGCGGAACATGGCGTTGGGCAGCAGCTCGACCACCTGACCGCGCATCTCGAGTAGCTCTTCCTTGGCCATTTACCCTCTTGAACCGGCTCGCAAAACCGCGACGGCATAGCGACTGGACACGGGAAAGGGAAGCTTTGCGCGCTCGAGGTTGCTAGAGGGACGGCCATGAAAACGCTGTTCACGATCGGCTATGAAGGCAAGACCCAGGCCGAGATGCTGGGTGAGCTGGAGGCCGCGGGCGTCGAGCTGGTCATCGACGTCCGCGCCGTCGCCGCCTCGCGCCGGCCCGGCTTCTCCAAGACCGCGCTGGCGGCGGGCCTGAAGGAGCGCGGCATCGACTATCTCCATCTGCGTTCGCTCGGAACGCCGGCCGACGGCCGCCAGGCGGCGCGGGCCGGCCGCATCGCCGAGATGCGCGCCATCTATGCGGACCAGCTGGAGACCCCGGAAGCCGCGCTCGCGCTCGAGCAGGCCCTCGCCGAGGCGTCCGGCCGGCCGGCCGCCCTGCTCTGCTACGAGCGCGAGGCGCCCGACTGCCACCGCTCGATGCTGGCCGAGCGGATGGTCGAGCGAGCAGCCTTCGAAGTGAAGGATCTTTAGTTTCCGGGCGAAGGCCGGGACCCGGGATCGACTCGGGACTGGGCGCCGGCGCGGGAACCCTTGGGAGCAGGTCAGCGCGGCCGCCGTTCGAGGTGGAGGTAGGTCGGGTCGAACTCCGCCAGGCGCTGCAGGCCCTCCCAGTTGACGATCGTCGCCTGGCCGCCGCGGAAGGTGAGCATCTTGTCGTCCCTCAGCTTCTTCAGCATCCGGTTGACGTGGACCGAGGTGAGGCCGGTGGCGTCGGCGATGTCCGCCTGGGTGATGGGAAGCCTGTAGCCGCCCTCGTCGGCGAGGCCGACGATGCGCAGCCGGACGAACAGCTCGCAAAAGATGTGGGCGATTCGCGCCACCGCGCTGCGCCGCCCGACCGACAGGATCTTCTCGCGGTGGATGGCGGCATCGAGAAGGGTGGAGAACCACAGCATCCGGCCGAGATGCGGATGGGTCTCGGTGATCCCGCGAAGCGCGTCATGGGGGACGGTCGCGATCCGGACCGGGGTGAGGGGCCCGACATTGTGGTCGATCCGTTTCAGAAGGAAGCCGTGCAGGTCGACGAAGTCGCCGGCCACATGCAGCTCCATGATCTGGCGCTGGCCGTCGGCAAGGTCCTTGTAGCGGCAGACGATGCCCTCGATGAGCAAGGTCGACGCGCTGAGCGTGGTCCCCAGCCGAACTATCGGCCGGCCCGCCGGATGATCGCGGATCTCCGCGACCGACGAGCGCAGCACCTCCTCCTCCTCGCGGGTAACGATGTCGCGCGCGCGCAGCTTCAGCAGCAAGGTGGCGACGGCGTCGCCCGCTTCGGCGTCGGTGAACTCAGCCGCCATCGGCGCCGCCCGCCCGCCGCTCCGCGGCGGCGCCAAGTCCGAGGATCAGCCCGACCATCGTCCGCCCCTCTCTATCGGAAAGAGCGGCTATAGCATGAATCGGGATGCCCGCAGCCACCTTCTAGCCGTTCACCACCGTTCCCCCGTTGGGATGGAGCACCTGCCCCGCCATGTAGCTCGAATCCTCGCAGGCGAGGAACAGGAAGCTCGGCGCCACCTCGTTGGGCTGGCCGGGCCGGCCCATCGGCACATCCTTGCCGAAGTCGGGGATCTTCTCGGGCGGCTGCCCTCCGAACGGGTTCAGGGGCGTCCAGATCGGCCCCGGCGCGACCGCATTGACCCGGATTCCGTCGCCGATCAGATTTTGCGACAGCGAGCGGGTGAAGGCGGTGATCGCCCCTTTCGTCGCCGAATAATCGAGCAGGGCTTCCGAGCCCTTGTACATCGTCACCGACGTGCAGTTGATGACGGCCGCGCCTTCCTTCAGGTGCGGCCGAGCGGCCTGGACCATGAAGAAATAGCCGAAGAAGTTGGTCTGGAACGTCCGCTTCAGCTGCTCCTCGGTGACGTCGGTGATCTCCTCGTCGGGATGCTGCTCGGCGGCATTGTTGACGAGGATGTGGAGCCCGCCGAGCCGGTCGACCGTCTCCTTGACGGCGCGCTCGCAAAAGGCCTTGTCGCCGACGTCGCCGGCGATCGCGATCGCCCGCCGACCTTCGCTTTCGACGATCTCCTTGGTCTTCTTGGCGTCGTCATGCTCGCACAGATAGAGGATGGCGATGTCGGCCCCCTCCCGAGCGAAGAGGGCCGCGACGGCGCGGCCGATGCCGCTGTCGGCGCCGGTGATCAGGGCAACCTTGCCCTGGAGCCTGCCGGAGCCGGGGTAACGGGGCTGCCAGTCGGGCTTGGGCTCGAGCTCGCTCTCGTGGCCCGGCAGGTCGTCCTCGTGGACCATGTCCAGCGTTTCGGTGTCGCTCATGGTGTTACTCCTTCGGAGCGATCCCCGCCCCCTCCTCGCCGAAGGCCTCGATCGTCGACTGGTCCTGATCGTCCTGCGCCGGCGCTTTCTCCGCCGCGGTCTTGCCGCCGTCGCGCCCGGTCACGAACGACTTGCGGCCGCCGTCGCCCGGATCGCCGGACATCGCATTGTTCTGGTTCAGGGCTTGCTCCGAATCGGAATCGTGCTGGCTCTTGCTCATGGGCTCTCTCTAAATGGCGTTCGGGAAGGAAACCGCTGCTTCGCGAAGGGGTTCCGGTTGCCGACGTGCGATCGCCCCGAACCGGTTTCAGGGTGGGATTCACCACCCTCGAGAGGCTCCCACGGGGATGCTGAAACAAGTTCAGCATGACATGAGACGGACGTCAGCTCCGGATCGGGCTAATTCTGAGATCCGCCTGCCCCGGCCCGGGGCGCTCGATTTCGCCGGCCTCGGGGGCCTTGGACGGCCGCCCCGCGGACACGCACTGGGCGACCACGACCGGATAATCGACGTCGCTATTCTGAGTTACCGCCGCCTCGGTCGCCGCGGTGCATGCCGCCCGGCTCTCATAGCGCGCCTCGAGCATCTTGACCTGTTGGCACGGCGCGTCGCCTTCGCCGCAGCCCATGATCGCGATGAGGAAGATGCCCGGACCCATGCAAGCTAAACCCCTGTGAATCCGGGCCGTTCCAATCGTTCCGTCGGCGTCACGGTAGAATTTCGAGCCGAGGCGGGCCTCAATTGCGCCGCTGCCTCGGATCGCGCGGACGTCGGGACCGGGCCAGGTGAAACCGCACAAACTTTCTTGGGTTGCTTGGGTTCGACCGCCCCGCCGCTTACTTAGGGGCAATGCGGCTCCTCGAATCCTCGACCAGTCCTTCACCGCGCGCCGGCTGGAGCGCCATGCGGCGCTTTCTCCCCTATCTTTGGCCGGCCGGAGAGCCGGGGCTGAAGGCGCGCGTCGTCGTCGCCTTCCTGCTGGTGCTCCTCGCCAAGGGCGTCTCGCTGAGCACCGGCTTCGTCTACAAGGGCGCGATCGACATCATGTCGGGCCAGGCAAAGGGGACGGGCGCCGCCGTTGGCCTCGCCGTCGGGCTGGTGCTCGCTTATGCGGGAGCCCGCTTCGCCGGCGTCCTGTTCGAGAATCTGCGCAACGCCATTTTCGAGCGGGTCGGCCAGGACGCCGCGCGGCGTCTCGCCGAAAAAGTCTTCGCCCACATCCACCAGCTTTCGCTTCGCTTCCATCTCGAGCGGCGCACCGGCGCGCTCACCAAGATCGTCGAGCGCGGCACCAAGAGCATCGACATGATGCTCTATTTCCTCCTCTTCAACATCGCTCCGACGGTGGTCGAGCTGGCCGTCATCTGCGTCATCTTCGGGGTCAAGTTCGGCCCCGGCCTGGTCGTCGCCACGCTCGTCATGGTCGGCGCCTATATCGGCTTCACCCGGCTCGTCACCGAATGGCGCACGCATCTGCAGCGGCGGATGAACGACGTCGACAACCAGGCGATCGCCCGCGCCGTCGATTCGCTTCTCAACTACGAGACGGTCAAATATTTCGGGGCCGAGGCGCGCGAGGCTCGGCGGTACGGGGCCGCGATGCGCGCCTTCGCCGATGCGGCTGTCAAGAACGAGACGTCGCTCGCCTGGCTCAACATCGGCCAGTCCCTCATCACCAATCTGATGATGGCCGGAGCGATGGGCTACACGGTGTGGGGCTGGAGCCAGGGCAAGTTCACCACCGGCGACGTCGTCCTCGTCAACACTCTGCTCGCCCAGCTCTTCCGCCCCCTCGACATGCTCGGCTGGGTCTACCGCACCATCCGCCAGGGGCTGATCGACATGGAGGCGATGTTCTCCCTGATCGACACGCCGGCCGAGGTCCGCGACGTGGACGGCGCCCCCGACCTGCGCCTCACTCAGGGCCGAGTCCGCTTCGAGGGCGTCCGCTTCGGCTACGATCCGGAGCGCGAGATCCTGCACGGCATCGATCTCGAGGTCGCGCCGGGGACGGTGACGGCGGTGGTCGGCCCGTCGGGCGCGGGCAAGTCGACCCTCTCGCGCCTGCTCTTCCGCTTCTATGAGCCGACCGGCGGCCGCATCTCCATCGACGACCAGGATATTTGCGCCGTGACCCAGGTAAGCCTTCGCTCGGCGATCGGGATCGTCCCGCAGGACACGGTGCTGTTCAACGACACCATCGGCTACAATATCGGCTACGGCCGCGACGGCGCGACGCAGCAGGAGATCGAGGCGGCCGCGCGCGGTGCGGCGATCCACGATTTCATCATGAGCCTGCCCGACGGCTATGAGAGTCAGGTCGGCGAGCGAGGCCTCAAGCTGTCGGGCGGCGAGAAGCAGCGGGTCGCCATCGCCCGCACCCTGCTCAAGGACCCGCCGATCCTGATCCTCGACGAGGCGACCAGCGCGCTCGACAGCCGCACCGAGGCGGCGATCCAGGAAACCCTTCGCAGCGTCACCGCGCGGCGCACCTCGATCGTCATCGCCCACCGCCTGTCGACCGTGGTCGACGCCGACCAGATCGTCGTTCTCGACGAAGGCCGGGTGGCGGAGCGCGGCACCCACGCCCAGTTGCTCCGCAAGAACGGGCTCTACGCCGACATGTGGGCGCGCCAGCAGGCCGAGGCGGAAGAGGAGGCCGAGGCGGCGGAGTGAACCGTCATTGCGAGCGAAGCGAAGCAATCCAGTTCGGCCGCTGTTCCAGGCGCTGCAGCTGGATTGCTTCGTTGCTGCGCTTCTCGATACGACGCAGAAAATAATCGGATATCCAATGTTCTACGCCCGTCGCCGCCGCCCTCGACAGCCGCTTCCTCTATCCGCTAGCAGCACCCCGTGACCCCCCTTTCGATCCTGCATGAGACCTTCGGCTTCCCGGCCTTCCGCGGAGTCCAGGAGCAGGTGATCGGACGGGTGATGGCGGGCAGGCACAGCCTGGCGGTTATGCCGACCGGCTCGGGCAAGTCGCTCTGCTATCAGGTGCCGGCTTTGGCGCGGCCGGGCACCGCGCTCGTCATCTCGCCGCTGATCGCTCTGATGCACGACCAGATCCGCTCGGCGTCCAGCTTCGGAATCCGGGCCGCGTCGCTCACCTCGGCCGACGAGGACCGCCAGGAGACCCTGGCTCGGTTGAAACGCGGCGAGCTCGACCTGCTCTACGTCGCCCCCGAGCGGGCGAGCACGCCCGGCTTTCGCGAGCTCGCGGAGCGCACGCCCCTGGCCCTGATCGCGGTCGACGAAGCGCATTGCGTGTCGGAGTGGGGCCACGATTTCCGCCCGGACTATCGGCTGCTCAGGCCGCTGCTCGACGCTTTTCCGGACGTTCCGCGCCTGGCCCTGACCGCCACCGCCGACCGCCAGACCCGCGCCGATATCCTCGTCCAGCTGGGAATCCCCGAGGACGGGCTGATCGTCGCCGGTTTCGACCGCCCCAACATCCGCTACCACGTCCGTCCGCGCGACGGCGTCGGCCAGCAATTGAAGGCCCTGCTCGCCGAGCAGCCGGGCCCCGGCATCGTCTACGCCACCAGCCGCGACAAGACCGAGAAGCTCGCCGTCCAGCTAGGCGAAGCGGGCCGCAAGGTGCTGCCCTACCATGCCGGGCTCGACCCCAGGGTGCGGGCCGCCAACCAGAAGGCGTTCGTCGCGTCGGAGGACATGGTGATGGTCGCGACCATCGCCTTCGGAATGGGCATCGACAAGCCCGACGTCCGGTTCGTCGCCCATGCCGGCCTGCCCAAATCGATCGAGGCCTTCTACCAGGAGACCGGGCGCGCCGGGCGGGACGGCGATCCCGCGGAGGCCTGGCTGTTCTGGGGCGCCGAGGATTTCGCCCGCGCCCGCCAGCGCCTCGAGACCGAGGTCCCGGAAGGCCGCCGCCCCGGCGAGCGGACGCGCCTCAACGCGCTCGCGGCGATGGTCGAAACCGCCGGCTGCAGACGAGCGCTGCTGCTTCGCCACTTCGGCGAGGCGCCGCCCGAGCGTTGCGGCAATTGCGACAATTGCCTCGCCCCGCCGACGACGGTCGATGCCACCGACGCCGCCCGCAAATTGCTCTCCGCCGCCTTCCGGACCGAGATGCGCTTCGGCCTCCAGCATCTCACCGACGTCCTCGCCGGCCGCGAGACCGAGAAGGTGCGCAGTTTCGGCCACCACCGAGTCTCCGTCTTCGGAATCGCCGGCGAGGAGGAGCTGGCGCTGATGAAGCCGGTCGCCCGAGCCCTGCTCGCCCGCGACGCGCTGCGCGCGGACCCTTATGGGGGCCTCAGCTTCGGCCCGGCCGCCAAGCCGATCCTGCGCGGCGAGGAGAATCTAGAGCTGGTCCTTCCCCCGGCCCGCCCTGCCCGCAAGCGCCGCGAGCGCGGCGCCGACCTGCCGCACGACCCCTTGTTCGAGGCGTTGCGCGCCCGCCGCCGCGACCTGGCGAAGGAGGCGGGAGTGCCGCCCTACGTCATCTTCCACGACAGCACCCTGAGGGAGATGGCGGAGTTGAGGCCCGAAACGCTGCACGCTTTGTCGCGGGTCTCCGGCGTGGGCCAGGCCAAGCTCGAGCGCTACGGCGACGCGTTCGTCGAGGTGGTGCGGGGATTTGCCTGACCGTCGTCCCGGGAGGGACCCCATCAAAGTAGTACTTTGACGGGAACCCGAAAGCCGGGACCTCGTCGAGACCGCTGGGACTTCTTGTCCTGAGGTCCCGGCTTTCGGCGGGATGACGTAAGGAATTGCAATGCGCAGGCTCGATGACACCACGCTCGTAGCGCCAAGCCAGATCTTCCCCGCCGACATCCCCGCTCTCGCGGCTCAACGCATCCGCCTCATCGTCAACAACCGGCCCGACGGCGAGGAACTCGGCCAGCCGAGCTCGGCAGAGATCGAAGCGGCTGCACGGGCCGCCGGACTCGATTATCGCCACATTCCGATCGCCGGTGGCTTCCCCGCCGCCCAGGTCGAGGCGATGGCGGAGGCGCTCGGGCAAGGTCCGGTGCTCGCTTTCTGCCGCTCCGGCACGCGTTCGACCTATTTGTGGGCGCTCGCCCGCTCCTCCCGGGGAGGCGATGCGGAGACTCTGCTTCGCCGTGCCGCCGAGGCCGGCTACGACTTGGGGCCGCTGCTTCCCTACCTCAGCCGGCAGGCCATTCCGCGAGAATCCGGTGGGCCTGCATGACATCGTCCTCGTCGACCATCAGCCGCACCGGAGCGGCGACCCCGCCCAACTCCACCAGGTTGATTCCGACGTCGAACAAATAGCTTTCGACGCCTTCCGCGGCCAGCCTGCCCTGAACGATCTGGGCCTCGCCGGCGGTATAGAATCGGGCGGCGACAACGAGCGGCATTACCAGGGAGTCACTTCGCCGGCCTCGATCTCGGCCGGCCGCGGCGGGCGGCCGAGGATCGCGTTGCGATGCGGAAACCGGCCGAAGCGGGCGATCACGTCATGATGCTGTTGCGCATAGCCAAGCTGATAATCGTCGCCGAGGCGCGTGAACAAGGCGAGCGAGCGCTGCTGATCCGCCAGATCCTCGCTATGCTGGAAGGGCATGTAGAGGAAGCCGCGCTCGGCCGGGCTCATCGCCTCGTCCAGCTTTCGGTCCACCGCGCCCTTCGCCACCGCCAGCGCGAGCGGATCTGTCGAGAACTGGTCGGCATGGCCTCGGAACATGTTGCGCGGGAACTGGTCGAACAGGATCACCGCCGCCACGGCGTCGCGGGCGGTGCCGAGGAAGGCTTGGGGCACATTCTCCCGCTCCGTCTCCCACAAAGTGCGGAAGCGCTCGCTTATCTCGGCGTCCAGCGCCGGGTCCGCCTTCCACCATTGCTCCTTGGCGAGGGCGAACCAGAAAGCGAGGACCTCGTCCTGCCAGGCCATCACCCATTTCCGTCATTGCGAGGAGCGCAGCGACGAAGCAATCCGGCGGCGGCGTCCGAGCCGAGCTCGGACCTGGATTGCTTCGCTGCGCTCGCAATGACGAGGAAACGATTCGTCACGCGGCGGTGCCTCCCACCGTCAGCCCTTCGATCAGCAGGGTCGGCTGGCCCACGCCCGCCGGGATCGACTGGCCCGCTTTGCCGCAGACCCCGACGCCTTCGTCGAGCGCCATGTCGTTGCCGATCGCGGCCACCCGGGTGAGCACCGTCGGCCCGTCGCCGATCAGGGTCGCGCCTTTGAGCGGCGCCCCGAGCCTGCCGTTCTCGATCCGGTAGGCCTCGGTGCAGGAGAAGACGAAGCTGCCGCTGGTGATGTCGACCTGGCCGCCGCCGAAGCTCCTGGCGTAGATGCCGTTCTTCGCCCGCTCCAGAATCTCGCCCGGATCGTCCCTGCCGCCGAGCATGAAGGTGTTGGTCATGCGCGGCATCGGCGCGTAGGCGAAGCTCTCGCGGCGGCCGTTACCGGTCGGCTCGACCCCCATTAGCCGGGCGTTGAGGCGGTCGTGGATATAGCCCTTGAGGATGCCGTCCTCGATCAGGGTGGTGCACTGGGTCGGAGTGCCCTCGTCGTCGATCGAGAGCGAGCCGCGTCGATCGGCGATCGAGCCGTCGTCGACGACGGTGACTCCGGGCGCCGCCACCCGCTCGCCGATGCGGCCGGAGAAGGCCGAGGTGCCCTTGCGGTTGAAGTCGCCCTCCAGGCCGTGACCGATCGCCTCGTGGAGGAGGACCCCGGGCCAGCCGGGGCCGAGCACCACGATCATCTCGCCGGCCGGCGCCGCCACCGAATCGAGATTGACCAGGGCCTGAGCCAAAGCGAGGTCGATCGCCCGGCTCCACACCGCCTCTTCGAACAGGCTGTCGTAGAGGTAGCGGCCGCCAAGGCCGTGATAGCCGCTCTCGCGCCGCCCGTTCTGCTCGACGACGATCTGGACGTTGAGGCGCACCTGCGGCCTGACGTCGTGGGCGACGAAGCCGTCGGGCCGAACGATCTCGACCACCGACCAGCTTCCCGCCAGCGCCACCGAGACCTGGACGACTCGAGGATCGCGCGCCCGCGCCGCGGCGTCGACCTGCTGGCAGAGCGCGACCTTCCTCGCGAACGGCACGAGGCTCAGGGGATCGGAGTCCGTATAGAGCGTGGCGTTGGTCCGACGCGGCGGACCAGGCCGGACGCCCTTCGCCGGATCGAGCACCGCCATCGTCTCGGCGGCTCGGCGGATGGCGGCTTCCGAAAGCTCGTTGGCGTGGGCGAAGGCGGTGGTCTCGCCAGAGACTCCGCGCAGCCCGAAGCCGGCATTGGTCTTGAAATCGGCGGTCTTCAGCCGCCCGTCGTCGAAGCCGAAGCTCTCCGAGGCCATATATTGGAGGTAGAGCTCGCCGTCGTCGCAGCCGGAGAGCGCGTCGGCGGTGAGGCGACGCGCCGCGTCGGGGCTTAGCGCGTCGCTGCGATAGAGGAAGCGGCGGGGGTCGGTGTAGGTCATCGACGGCATATAGGAGGGCCGGCCCCTCCCGTCATCCCGGCGAAGGCCGGGACCTCAGCGAGGAAAGGCCTCGGAGCCTTTCGCCCCACGGGCCCCGGCCTTCGCCGGGGTGACGGGGGCCCGTCACAGCTTCCCGAAAGCCACGCTCCGCCAGCCCCACCCGGCCTTGTGGGCGGCTTCGATCAGCGGCTTGTGGATCTCGCTGGTATCGAAGCGATAGTCGTAGACCTTGCCGAACGATCCGTCCTCCCGGAAGGCGTAGACCGTCTCGAAGCTCTTCTCCCACTTGCGGCCCCTGAACGCGGACCCTTTGAGCGAAAGGATCGGCTCGCCGGCGCGCCATTCCACCTCCCATTCCTGGTCGACGGCGCGGACCTCCCCTTTTGCCTCGTCGAGCTTCATCAGCACCGAGAAGACCCGCTCGATCCCCGCCTGGGCGAAAATCTCATACCATTTGGCATCCACGATCTTCCATTCGGCGACCAGGTCGACTTTCTCCTTGCGGCCGTCGCGGACCCTGAACGGCGCGGCCTTGCGGTTGACGCCCATCAAAGCGGCCCTGAGCTTCGCCACCGATTGGCGCTTCACCCCGGACGGCGCGGGCTTGCTGCCGGTCAGCCAGTCGAACAACCCCATTACGCTCTCCAATCGCTCAGGGCCGAGGGAGACCCTTGTCCGCGCGGCATTGCCTGAGCGGCTTGGGCTTCGCGTCGGCGACCCGAGTCACGCGCTGAGTCGCCGGATCGTAGGAAATCGTCATGCACGCGCAGCCATAGCCGTAATGGCCGTTGGTCTCGACCCAGTCGGCCGTGCTCATGTCCGGCATGTCTTCCATCCCGGGCACCGGTTCGCCGCCCTGGGTGCCCAGGATCCATTCGCCATGGCCGTCGAACAGCCACCAATTGCCCGGCGTCGGGTTCATGAGCCAGCCGCAGCGGCGCTCGCCGGCGCCGGCCGCGGGAAGCGGAGGCGGCGGTCCTTCGGCGGCGAGCGCCTCCCGCTGCATCTGGCCGGAGCTAAGGGGCGCCTTCGCCCGAGGTGGCGGGGTCTTCGCCGCCGCCGCCGGCTGGGCGACCGCCTCCCGCGCCTTGTCCGGCGCCGGCGGCGAAGCTTCCGGCGAGCAGGCGGCGACCGAGAACGAGGCGGCGGCTAGCGCTAGCGGAACACGCAAGTGGAGCCTCCCCACATATTGGTCACCTTGGCGGTCGGCGAATCGGAGTCGAGGATTCCGCCCAGCCCGCCCGAGGTGAACTCGATGCCGAGCGTGCTTTCCTCCACCTCCAGTCCCGGCAGCGAAGCCAGTGCCGGGCGGCTCGAGCCGAGCCCGATTCCGTCCGCGGTCCTGAGCTTGCCCCTTTCGTCCCAGCCGGCGAAGCCGCCACTCTCGAAATAAAGCGTGATCTCGTCCGGCCAGGTCGCATATTCGAGCGCCCCGCCGCCGCATTCCTCATTGGTGCCCTGCTCGCCGGGAGGACGGCCGAGCGCCCGGGTCAGCGCCGCGATCGTCGCGGCCTTCGCCGCTCCGAAGCCCAGCTTTTCCGTGCCGATCCGAAGGCCCTCTCCTTCGAGCACCGGCGGCCTGGCGGGGGCGGATGCCGGTGCCGCCGCGGCCATGTTGTTGCCGACGACGGTCGCTTCGGGCGCGGCCGACCGATTGGTCGCCTCCGTCTGTTCGGGCGCCCTGCCACAGGCCGCGAGGACGACCAGCCCCGTCAGGCCGGAAATGATCGATAGCTTCCGCAAAATCTTTCCCCCCGCGATCCGCACCAGCCTGGACGCTGCCGCGCCTGATGGCAATTGCGCACTTGGGGGGGCTCGGGTCCTAGGCCGCCTGGGCGCCGCTCTCGTCGGCGGGTCCGGCCTTCAGAACGAACCTCTTGTCGCAATAGCCGCAGTCGACGAAGCCCTTCTCGTCGATCTGCAGATAGACTCGCGGGTGGCCGAGCGCCGGATCGGTTTCGCTCGCGCCGTCGCAGGCGACCCGCGGCGTCGCCACGTAGCTGATCTCCGGCGTGAAGCGATCCGTTTCCATCGCCGCGCCTCTAGCAAGGGGGTCGGAGCGACGGAAGGAAAATTCCTCCCCGAGCCTGCCCGGGGAGGATCAAGCGCCAGTCTCCGCCATGAAGTCCTCGATCGCGCCGGTCACCGTCCCCGGCTCCTCCCAGGTGATGAAATGGCCCGCTATCGTCGATGTCACCACCCGCAAATCCTCGACCAGCTCGTGCAGCCCCTCGAGCTGGACCGGAAGCAAGGCGCTATCCTTGAGGCCCCACACGACCAGGGTCGGCATCCTGAGCTTCGGGAAGGGCGCGTGGGTCCACAAGGGCGCCTTCGCCTCCTCGCCCGGCGCCGGCACCGTCATCTTGGAGGCGCGGTACCAGTTGAGCATGGCGGTGAGCACGCCCGGCTGCGACCAGTCGTCGAGATAATGCTGCCTTTCCTCCGCCGGCAATTTGGTCGAGTCGGCGTGGCTGAGCAGCCCCCGCTCGAGGAAATTTTCCAGCCCCATGCCGGTAATCGCCGCCTCGGCCGCGGGCGAGCGGAAGAAGCTGATATATTGCGACGCCTCGCGCTGCGCCGGATCCTCGATCAGGCTCTTCTGGAAGACCAACGGGTGGGGCGCGTTGACGATGATCAGGCGCTTCACCCGGAAGGGATGGGTGAGCGCCGCGGTCCAGGCGACCGCTCCGCCCCAATCGTGTCCGGCGAGCGTGAAATGGTCGAGCCCGAGCGCGTCCGCGAGCGCCATGACGTCGGCGACGATCTTGTCGGTCTCGTAATTCTCGACCCCCTCGGGCTTGTCGGAGGCGGCGAAGCCGCGCTGGTCGGGGGCGAAGACGCGGTAGCGGCCGGACAGGCCGGCGAGCTGGTGCCGCCAGGTCCGGTGCGACTCCGGGAAGCCGTGGAGGAAGATTATGGGCTCGCCGCCTTCGGGCCCGGCGGAGGCGAGGTTGAGCGTGACTCCGGTGGCGAGGGGGATTTGAGTGTAGCTGAGTCCAGTCATGCCATGCCCCTACACCGTCATTGCGGGTGAAGCGAAGCAATCCAGTGCCGCGCCGCCGCCCGCTGGATTGCTTCGTCGCTACGCTCCTCGCAATGACGGACGCCTCTCCTAGGGATAGCTCACCGTCTTGGGCGGCACCGTCGGCAGCGGGATGAATTCGTCCCGGTCGTCGGGCGGCAGGGTGAATTTTCCCGCGGCCCAATCCTGCTTGGCCTGGCCGATCCGCTCCCGGCTCGACGAGACGAAATTCCACCAGACGTGGCGCGGCCCGTCGAGTGGAGCGCCTCCGCACAGCATGACGTGGGCGCCGGTCGCCGAGCGAAGGGTGGCGGCGACGCCCGGCGCGAGCACGTAGAGGACGCTTCGCTCGAGGGCCAGGCCGTCGAGGCTCGCTTCCCCTTCCGCGACGTAGACCGAGCGCTCGTCGGCGCCGGGGTCGACCGGCATGGCGCCGCCCGCCACCAGCCGGATGTCGGCATAGATGGTCTCGCTGTGGCAGGTGACCGGGGAAGCGGCTCCCCAAAGCGAGCCCATCACCACCCGAGCGCTGGCGCCGCCGCCGTCGACCACCGGAAGCCGGTCCTTGGCGACGTGCTCGAAGGCGGGCTCGATCTCCTCCTTCGCCTTGGGCAAAGCGATCCAGGTCTGGATTCCGCTCAGCTCCGGCCCGCCGGCGCGAAGCGCGGCCGGGCTTCGCTCGCTATGGGCGATGCCGCGGCCCGCGGTCATCAGGTTGACCGCGCCCGGCTCGATCGTGGCGAAGGTGCCGAGCGAATCGCGATGGTCGATGGCGCCGGCGAAAAGATAGGTGACGGTGGCGAGATTGATGTGCGGATGGGGCCGGACATCGATGCCGGTGCCCGCTTCCAGCTTCGCCGGCCCCATCTGGTCGAAGAAGATGAACGGCCCAATCGTCGTCCGTTCGCGGTGCGGCAGCGTGCGATGGACCTTGAACCCGCCGAGATCGTGGGTGGCGGGGTGGAGGGTCTGGAGGATCAGATCGTCGGGCATGGAGGGTTATTAACGGAGTGAGGGACCGGGCGTCACCCTGAACTTGTCTCGGCATTGGCGCCTTCCGTGCTCAGAACACCCACAGCGCGAAGAGAGCGGACAGGTCGCGGCCGCTGCTCTCCTGGTAGACGCGCTGGAAGTCCCGGCTGGTCGCGGCCTTGCCCGCATATCGGCGAGTGAAGCGTTTCAATCCGGCCCAGAACGCCTCCTCGCCGAGCTCGCGGCGCAAGGCGTCCATGAACAGCGCGCCCTTGCTGTAGGTAATGGCCCGCTTGGCGCTAAGCGACGGATATTCGCCGGCATAGGTCAGGGGCACGTCGAGGCCGCTTTCCCGAACTCGAGCGAGGCGGGCGCGGCTCAGCTCCATCTCCCGGTCATAAGCCGCGCGTCCCCAGCGATGCTCCTTCCAGGCCGCGACCATGAAGGTCGTGATCCCTTCGTTGAGCCAGAAATCCCCCCAGCTCTGGCAGGTGACGAGGTTGCCCCAATATTGGTGGGCGAGCTCGTGCGCCGCAAGCCAGTCCTCCTTCGGATCCTGAACGCGCTGGTCGAGGATCGACCTTCCGAGAAGCGAGAAAGACGATTTCTCCTGGGCCTCCCCGCCGGGCACGACGACCTGCACGTAGCGACGGTGCGGGAATCTCACTCCGGCTTTCTCCCTGAAGAAATCCAGCATCCTGTCCGTATCCGCGAGGCGCCGCTCCATCTCTTCGGGCGACAGATCTCCCGCCGCGACAAGCTCCACGCCGCCACGGGACTCGGCGGTCCTTCGATCGAAGCCGATCGCGAATCCGAACAGATAGGCGGAATAGGGCCGGTGCTGGATCCAGCGATGCCGTTCCAGCCCAGGCCCCGCGGAGGTCGTCCCGGCCTGGATCCCGCTCGCGATGCTGGTCTTGCCCGCGGGGAGGACGAGGTCGAGCGTCAGAGTGGCCTTGTCGCCCGGCCGGTCGATGTCGCAGACCATCCAATCGCAGGTGAAGTAATTGGAGTAAGCGGAACCCTCGCCGAACACGATCCCGCGCCGGGGCGCGCCGCGATAGCGGAAGCTGAGGATCGCCGTCCGCCCGGGGCGGAGCGCCCGAGGCAGGCTGACGATCATGGCGGCGCCGCCTCGAGTGACGTTCGCCGGGCGGCCGTTCACCTCGGCCTCCTCCAGCGCCAGGCCGTTCTCGCTGAACCGGAGGCGATCCACGGCCGCGCCGGCGGCCCGGACGGTGATCCGGGTCGTGCCCTCGATCGACATGGCGGCGAAATCCGGCTTCAGGGTGACGGCGTAATGGGTGACGTCATAAGCCGGCTCGGCGCACCGCGCCGGCGTCGCGACGCCCGCGGCGAAGAGGAGGATCGCGATCGCGCGCCGCCGCAACCGGGCCGATCCTGCCATCCGGGTCATTCCAGCTCCCCCATGTCCGCGGCCCGCTATGCCTCGCCGGGCGCTCGCGCCTTGATCGCCAGCGCGTGGATTCGCTCGCGGAGCAGGTCCGCCAGCGCCGAGTTCACCGCCCGTTGCCGCTCCACCCGGCTCATCCCCTCGAAAGCCGGCGACTCGATCTCGACCGTGAAATGGCTCTCGCCGCTGCCGTCGTCGCCGGCATGGCCGCGGTGACGGCCGCTGTCGTTGATCACGGCGAGACGTGTGGGATGAAGGGCGGCGCGCAGGCGTCGTTCGATTTCGTCCGTCGCGGGACCGGTGAAAGGCTGGGTCATGTCGCCTATATAGGGTCGTTTGGAGCGAAGGTGACAGCGTGGCGAGTGCGGGCAGCAGGCAGACGAGGTTTCACGGCCGAGCGGAGGCGCGGGGGATTTGCGCGCATCCGGGCTGCGACGCGCCGGCCGAATTCCGAGCGCCCGCCGGCCGGGGCCCGAATTTCGACGGCCCGGGCGACTGGCGCTGGCTCTGCCTCGACCATGTCCGCGAGTTCAACGCCGGCTACAATTATTTCGACGGGATGAGCAGCGACGAGATCCAGGCCGCGCACAATCCCTATGGCGGCTGGGACCGCGAGACCCGCGCCTTCGCCCGAATGGGCGGCGACGCGCCGCCGCGCTGGGCCGATTTCCAGGACCCGCTCGACGCGATCGGCGCGCGCTTCCGCCGAGCCGGCGCCGAAGGCCCCCGCCTCGACGGCCGCGAGCTCAGCGAGGGCGACCGCAAGTCGCTTCGAATCCTCGGCCTGGGCACCGACGCCGACCGCCGAAGCCTTCGGCGGCGCTACGCCGATTTGCTGCGCCGCTATCATCCCGACCATAATGGCGGCGACCGCGGCCACGAGAAAGCATTGCAGGCGGTGATCGAGGCTTATACCCACCTCAAATCCCGCCCCGCCTTCGCCTGATTCTGCGCTACGGAAGAGAGACCATGTCCGATTTGCCCAACGCCAACCCCGCCAGCCGCGGCGCCGTGATCATGGACGCGCCCGACAAGATGGCGAAGGTGCGCGACCTGTTCGGAATCGACAACGACATGGAAGTGCCCGCTTTCTCCGAGGCGGACGAGCGCGTTCCCGATCTCGACCCGGCCTATGTCTTCGATCCCGACACCACCCTCGCCATCTGCGCCGGCTTCGGCAAGAACCGCCGGGTGATGGTCCAGGGCTATCACGGCACCGGCAAATCGACCCATATCGAGCAGGTCGCGGCTCGGCTGAACTGGCCGCTCATCCGGATCAACCTCGACGCCCATATCAGCCGGATCGACCTCATCGGCCGCGACGCGATCGTTCTTCGCGAGGGCCAGCAGGTCACCGAGTTCCGCGAGGGGCTTCTGCCCTGGGCGCTTCAGACTCCGACCGCTTTGGTCTTCGACGAATATGACGCCGGCCGCCCCGACGTGATGTTCGTCATCCAGCGCGTGCTCGAGACGGAAGGGAAGCTGACCCTGCTCGACCAGAACAGGGTGATCCGCCCCCACCCCTATTTCCGGCTGTTCGCGACCACCAACACGGTCGGCCTCGGCGACACGACCGGCCTCTATCACGGCACCCAGCAGATCAATCAGGGCCAGATGGACCGGTGGAACATCGTCGTCACCCTCAACTACCTGCCGGCCGAGGTCGAAGCCCGGATCGTTTTGGCGAAATCCGGCGAATACGACCACGAAGGCGGCCGAGCCGAGGTCGAGAAGATGATCAAGGTCGCCGACCTCACCCGCCAGGGCTTCGTCAACGGCGACATCTCGACCGTGATGAGCCCGCGCACCGTGATCAGCTGGGCCCAGAACGCGCTCATCTTCAACGACGTCGGCTTCGCCTTCCGCCTCACCTTCCTCAACAAATGCGACGAGGCGGAGCGAAGCCTGGTCGCCGAATATTACCAGCGCGTCTTCGGCAAGGACCTGCCGGAGAGCGTCGCGGCGAAGGCGTGATGGACGAGTTCCTCCCCGGGACGGGGAGGGGGACCAGCCGCAGGCTGGCGGAGGGGGCCCCGCCTCTCCGCAGCGACGGCTCCGGGGCCTCTCCACCACCGCCTTCGGCGGCGGTCCCCCTCCCCGTTCCGGGGAGGAACTAGGGTGGCCGGTCGCGACAACCCCCTCGAAGCCTTCCGCCAGGTCCTGACCGGCGCCGCCCGGGCGATCGCTCGGGAGCCGGAGCTGGAGCTCGGCTTCACCGCCGATGCGCCCTCCACCTCGGGCAAGACCGTCAAGGTGCCGATGCCGGGGCGGACTCTGGCCGAGCGCGAGGTCGCCGAGGCTCGGGGCTATGCCGATGCGGCGGCGCTCAAGCTCAGGCATCACAATGCCGGAATGCACGCCCGCGGCGCTCCCGCCGACGAGATCGCCCGGGCGGTATTCGACTCGGTCGAGCAGGCGCGGGTCGAGGCGCTCGGCGCGCGGGCGATGGAGGGGGTCCGAGCCAACCTCGCCCGCGCCGTCGAGATGCGGATGCGGACCGACCCGATCACCCGTGCCCGCAACCGCGCCGAAGTGCCGCTCGGAACCGCGCTCGGCCTCAAGGTGCGCGAGCGGCTGACCGGCGAGGCCCCGCCCGAGGCCGCCCGCGGCGGGATCGCGCTCGTCTCCGAGTGGATCGAGGAGAAAGCCGGGGCCGATCTCGACGCGCTCGGCCTGGTGCTCGACGACCAGGCCGCCTTCGCCGCGCTCGCCACCAAATTGCTTCGCGACCTCGAGCTGATCGAGGGCGAGGACGAGGGCGAGGCCGACCCCGATTCGGGCGACGAGGGCGAAGGCGGCGACAAGGACCAGGGCGAGGAAGGCGACAGCCAGGACGACGAGGACGAGGGCGGAAGCTCGGGCCAGGCCGAGATGCGGGTCGAGCAGGGCGATTCCGACGACGAGGAAGGCGATCGCGACTGGTCCGAGGAGGAGATGACCGAGGGCGAGGAGGGCATGGGCGAGGACGGCGAGGAGGGAATGCTCCCGGTCCGCCCGAACCGGCCGCTTTCCGACCTTCCGCCGCAATTCGACTATCGGGTGTTCACCACCAAATATGACGAGGTGATCGAGGCGCCCGAGCTGTGCGACGACGAGGAGCTGGGCCGGCTTCGCGCCTATCTCGACCAGCAGCTCGTCCATCTGCAGAGCGCCGTCACAAAGCTCGCCAACCGGCTTCAGCGCCGGCTGATGGCGCAGCAGAACCGAAGCTGGGATTTCGACCAGGAGGAGGGGCTGCTCGACGCGGCTCGGCTGGCGCGGGTGATCGTCAATCCGGCGCACAGCCTCAGCTACAAGGTCGAGCGCGAGACCGAGTTCCGCGATACCGTCGTCTCGCTCCTGATCGACAATTCGGGCTCGATGCGCGGCCGCCCGATCTCGATCGCCGCCATCTCGGCCGACATCCTCGCCCGCACCCTCGAGCGCTGCGGAGTCAAGGTCGAGATCCTCGGCTTCACCACCCGCGCCTGGAAAGGCGGCCAGGCGCGCGAGACCTGGCTGGCGGCGGGGCGGCCGCCCAATCCGGGCCGCCTCAACGACCTACGGCACATCGTCTACAAGGCGGCGGACGAGCCGTGGCGGCGGGCGCGCAAAAATCTCGGCCTGATGATGCGTGAGGGGCTGCTCAAGGAGAATATCGACGGCGAGGCCCTGCTCTGGGCGCACAACCGCCTGATCGCCCGCTCCGAGGAGCGCCGAATCCTGATGGTCATCTCCGACGGCGCCCCGGTCGACGATTCGACCCTGTCGGTGAATTCGGGCACCTATCTCGAGCGCCATCTTCGGCAGGTGATCGGCTGGATCCAGGCTCGCTCGCCGGTCGAGCTGGTCGCGATCGGCATCGGTCACGACGTCACCCGCTATTACGACCGGGCGGTGACGATCATGGACGCCGAGCAATTGGGCGGAACGATGATCGAGCAACTGGCGGCCCTGTTCGACGCGCCCTGATTTAGGAAAAGCGCGCCGTCATCCCGGCGAAAGCCGGGACCTCATGTCGAAAAAGGCACGGCGGGTCTCGCGGAGGTCCCGGCTTTAGCCGGGATGTCGAATGCGGAAGGGCCGGCCCACCGTTCGGAAGACCGGCCCCGCCCTCGATACACTACCGGAGGGATTCGGACTTAGCGGCAGCTCGACTTCTGGACCGCGCGGCCGGCGAGAGCGCCGATGGCGGCGCCGAGGATCGTGCCGGTGGTGCCGCTGCGGCCGCGATAGCGGTCGCGGGTGACGGTGCGGCCGAGCAGGGCGCCGGCGGCTCCGCCGACGACGAGGCCGGTCGTGCCCGAGCAGCGGCGGCCCTGATAGCGGACGTTGCGGTTGCCGTAATAGCGGCTGTCGTAGCGGCCGTAGCGGTCGCCGCGATAGCTCTGCTGGTAGCGGCCGTAATCGGAATAGCCGCTGCGGTGGCTCGCCTCGGCGGTCGCGGGGACCATGGCGAGGGTCGCTGCGGCAGCGGCGGCGAGGGTGAATTTCCTGAACATTTCAAACTCCTTACGCGGGCGGCGGTCAACGCATACTGGCCGCCAGGCACGAATCGCTTCTGCCATCCTTCGCTTGAGCTTGATCTGAATGACGCCGTCAGCCACCGTTCAGGCGGCGGGCCGCCGAACCGCCCTATTTCGCCAGCGCGAAGTCGACCCGTATCTGCACCTGGCGGGTGGTCACTCCGGCCTGCACGGGCGGCGCCGAAACCGGCGGCGGGGCGACGCTGCGCGCCTGCGCTTCCATCAGGCCCTCTTCGTAATAAGGCTGCGGGCCGCCGCCGCTTTCCCCGCCGTCGCGTATCGCCAGCACCCGCGCCACCTTCAGCCCCGCCGCCTGCGCATAGGCCTCGGCCCGCGCCCGGGCCGCGCGGTAAGCCGAGGCATAAGCGGAGCGGCCGGCATTCTCGGGGTCCGACACGCGCAGATTGGGCCCCGAAAGCACATTGGCGCCGGCCTCGGTGATGGCCGCCAGAGCTTCTCCAGCCCGCTTGATGTCCCTGACCCGGATGTCGATGAGGTTGGCCGCCTGGAAACGGCCGCGATTGGGCCCGTAATCGATCCGCGACAAAGTGATCGACCGGGTCTGGAGATCGTCCTCCCCGACCCCGAGCCGCTGCAGCGCCGCCGCCACCTTGTTGAAGGCGGCGCGGTTCTGGGCGCTCGCCGCCGCGGCGGTCGCGGCGATCGTGTCGACTCCGGCGGTGAAGCGGGCCTCGTCGGGCCGGGTGTCGGCCCGCCCCGAGGCGGAGACCTGGACCAGCACTTCGTTGCGGCCGACCCCGCGCGGATCGGGCGCCGAGCGCGAGCAACCCGCCACGGCCAGGCCGAATGAGACGGTCAAAAGCAGCCTGCGCATCGCCGTTTCTCCACTGCAATCGGCCCTGTTATAACATCTCAAATTCCGCACGCCAGCCCCGTCCGGAACCTCTTGAAATATGGCCGAAATGTGGCTATATAGCTGATATGCAACAATTAATCCGCTTCGCAGCGCTCGCGCTGGCCGCCCTTCTTGCAACCTTCGCCGCTCCCGCTTCCGCCTCGGAACGCCCCGAGGGCCAGAGCAAGGCCGACTATCTGGCCTGGCTGTCGCGCGATCCCGGCGCCCGCGCCGAGGTGCTCTCGTTCAAGGCCTTTTTGGCCGCGGGCGAGGTCGACGACGTCGTTCCGACCTGGCAGCTGGTCCGCACCGCCAGCAAATGGCGCGAGTGCGCGGGCCCGCGCTTCGAGGTCGCGCCGATCGCGGAATGGGCGCACATCTCGGCCACGCTGGAGTTCGTCAAGGACGAGGTCGAGCCGGTGATCGGCAAGGTCGAGGCGGTCTCGGGCTTCCGCAACGAGGAGCTCAACCATTGCGCCGGCGGCGCCAAGGCCAGCGCCCACGCCCATTTCTACGCGCTCGACCTGGTCCCGCTCGACGACGACCTCTCGCGCGGCGAGCTGATCGGCGACGTCTGCCGAATCCATCAGGCGACCGGGCGCCGCTTCGACATCGGCCTCGGCTTCTACACCGGCAACCGCTTCCACCTCGATTCCAAGGGCTTTCGCCGCTGGGGCGCCGACGGCAGCGGCGCCACCAGTCCCTGCGCCACCGGCAATTACGCCTAGCCTCCGGCAGAGCAGGTGATGTCACGAGGATGACGCCGCTTCGGGACGTGGGTTAGAAGCGTTCATGGGCGCACACGAAACCCGGACGTTCAGGAGCGGCAAGGGCGTCGCCCTGCGCCTTCCGGAGAGCCTGGCCGTCGCCCCCGGCGAGCGGATTCTGATCGAGCAGGACGGCGACCTCATCACCCTCCGCCGCCTCGGGGAGCGCGGCGAGGCCGCGCGCAGGCTCCGGGCGATGCTCGGCGTGCTCGAGGCGATCGGCGGACCGGGCGCGCGGGTGGCGGAATTCTCCGAATCGGATTCATCCCCGGGCTGAAGAGGCTTGCAATGTAGGGATGTTCCGGTTTTGTTTCACCCATGGACGACCAGACCGATTCGCCGCGCAAGCCGCATCCGGACCCTGAGGTGGAAGCCCTGCTCCATTTCCCGCCGGTGGTCCGCAAATGCATCCGCCACGACGGCTGGCTTCCCGAACGGCAGGTCGAGTTCATCGTCGCCCTCACTGTCCTCGGCCGTGTCGAGCAGTCGGCCATCGCCGTCGGCGGCACGATGAGCGGAGTCTACAAGCTTCGCACCGCCGCCGGCGGCGAGGGCTTCGCCGCCGCCTGGGACGGCGCCCTCGCCCTCCATCTGCGTCGCTATCCGCGTCCGGAGCCCAAGGGCCGTCCGTCGCGCGGCGAGATCCAGTCGGGCGCCGGCCGCAAGCCGTGGCCGGCCGCGGCGGCGCGCCCCGCTCCCGATCCCCTCGATCCCGACGAGGAGGCGCGGTTGAAGGAGGAGATGCTGACCGAGATGCTCGACCTCTACGAGCTCAAGCTGAAGGAGGAGCCGACCCTGCGGCTCGAGGGGCGGATCGTCGGGGCCGACTTCGCGGTCCGCCAGCTCAGCTGGCTGGAAGTGGTGTTCGATCTCGGCGGCAAGGCGCGGCAGGTCCTCGACATCCTGAAGCGCGGCGATCACGGCCCGCTCGACATCGTCGCCACCCCGATGAGCGAGCTGCTCGGCGAGATCCGCCGCGAGACCTGGCTCGAAAAGGGCGAAGCCGACCGGCCACCGCCGCCCCCGCTCGGCCGGCACGATCACCTCGCCGCGTTCGGCGAGCCCCATTGGTACGACTCCGCCCGCGACGGCGACCCCCGCGAATGGGAGCTCCGCCGGAAGGAGAATGAGCGCCTCGCCGCCCAGGCCCAGCGGGCGTGGGAGGAGAAGGCCAAAAAGGAGGCGGAAGCGTGGGCGCGGCGCGAGGCGGCGAACGACGGCGAGGCGGAGCGGAGCACCGAGGGCAAGGCAGATGACGCGTAAGCGACACTTTGCCTTGGCCGAGAGATGCGAAGCCGTTCGGCCGCCGCCGGCAAGCGAAGCGAAGGCGTGCGAGCGACGTCACGAAATTCAGTTTCGTGACGATCTGCCTTCCCTTTTTGCCGGCGAGGGAGACCCGCAGTCGTGAGAGTCTACGTGCCCTTCACCGACGACGACGAGCAGGCCGAAATGATCTGGTCCGGCCTCTTCCCTCCCTCGTCACCCCGGGCTTGATCCGGGGTCCACCCTCTTCGATCCCCGACGGCCGGAACAAGTAAGTGGATGCCGGACCAAGTCCGCACCCCAAAAGGGGACAGTTACGGTAACTGTCCCCTTCCCCTCAAGTCCAAGTCCGCACCCCCAAAAGGGGACAGTTACGGTAACTGTCCCCTTCCCCCCGGACTCGATCCGGGATCACGGCGCCGCTTTGCCCCGGCGCTTTTCCAACCGTCCCGAACCCGTCACCCCGGACTTGATCCGGGGTCCACCTTCCAACCTTTGGTCGCTCGGATGGGGACAGTTACCGTAACTGTCCCCTCTCCCGCGAACGGCATCCGGCGCGTCGACTTACGAGCCGCCAAGCTCGCGCTTCACCAGGTCCAGCCACTCCCGGCGAGCCCGCAATTCGAAGACCGCTCCCAGTGCGCCCAGATACCGGGAACGTTGGTCCGCCACCGTCTCGAGCGCTTCGGCCAGGCTCGTGGCGGTTTCGAGAGCGGCCTCGGTGCTTCGGATCGCGGCCGAGAGAAAGGCTTTGCGGCCCTCTTGCTCCAGCACCGAGAGATAGAAAGTGCGGGTGCGGATCGGATCGGGCGTGGCCGTGCCGATGTCCGGCCCCACCTCCAGAAGCCATTGGCGAAGCGCCGCGACCCCTTGCCCGGTCGCCGAGAGCAGCCGAGTCCCCCTTCCGCCCCTCGGTTCGGAAGCAAGGACGAGGCCTTCGCCGACGAGCCTCTTGATCGCCGGGTAGATCGAGCCGGCACTCGAGCTCCAGGAGCGGGTCGGCGACTCCGCGAAGAAGCGGCGAACGGCATAGGACGTGATCGGAGCCTCCCGCCACACCACGCCGAGCACCGAATAATCGAGTTCCGTCATTCCCCTTCCTTTTCACCTTCCTGCCTGCTAATAGTACGCCGCGCACTATTCGGCGACTCCCGTCGATGGCTGCCAGGGAGTTGCGACGATGAGCGAGCCGGCACTGCGTGTCTTCCGACTTGGCGGCGCGCGCAAGCGGCGCCTGCGCCTGCCCCGGAAGCTGTCATGGGCAATCCTTGCCGCGGCTGCCCAACTGACCGCCGGATGTGCCTCGCTCGCGCAGGACAGCGGGCGCGCCATGGCCGCGCCGGCGCGGGACGTGGAGTTCACGCTCACGCCCGAACTCGACTCGAGCGGGATGAGGGCCCTCAGGGTCGAGATGCGGTTCTCCGGGGACTCCGACGGCGAGACGACGCTTGTGCTTCCCGACAATCCGGATCTGCCTGAGACGAGATATCGGGAGGGGGTCGCCGGCCTCTCCGTCTCCGGCGCCTCCATGGCCTCGCGGTCATCGCGCGGGGCGGTGCTGTCCCACCGTCCTCATGCCCCGATCGAGGTGACCTATCGAATCGTCGAGACGGCGCCCGGAATGCCGTTCACTACCCAGATCCGGCCGACGGGTTTCGCCACGGTAGGAGAAGCCGTCTTCTCCCGAATTCAGGGAAGAGATGGGCGCGTGAAGGTCCGCTGGGGCATGATGCCTGCCGGATGGGCCCTCGCGTCGGACCTTCGCCGCCCCTTGGCCGAGGGCCGCCTCAGCTGGGATGAGCTGCTCGAAAGCACGATCGTGGCGGGCAGCGATCTGAGCCTGGTCCGGCAAAGGGTCGGCCAAGGCGAGCTTCTGATCGCCATGCCGGATGACGCCGATCTCGACAAAAGCGCCTTCGCGGCACTGGTCGGCCGAATCGCCGCGGAATCGAACGCGCTCTGGCGGGACCGGGGCGGCAATTATCTCATTACCCTGGCGACGCTCGATTTCCCGGGGCAGGCGGGCCTGGGGCGGGGCTCCGGCTATGCCTTGTACCTTCCCCGCAAGCCGGATTTGCAGGAGCTGCACCACACCCTCGCCCACGAATATCTGCACACCTGGATCGGGCGCCGTTTCGGAGGCGGCAAGGCCTGGTTCCGGGAAGGGTTCACCGAATTCTATGCACGCCGGATCGACCTCCGGGCGCAGTCCTACGACGTCGACCAGTTCATCAGGGGGTGGAACGACGCCCTCCTCCGCTACGCCCGCTCCGACTTCCGCGCCCAGCCCGACGCGGTGACGGAGGCCAAATTCTTCAGCGACAAGGATGCTCAAAGGCTGGGCGAGGATCGGGGCTCGATGATGGCCGCCCTGTTCGACTATCGGATCCGCGCGGGGTCGGGCGGACGGCTCGGTCTCACCGACGTCCTGCTCGAGGTAAAGCGGCAGGTAGACCGCAAGGCCGGTCGCGGCGACGGGCCAGGACGGCTGGTCGATGCGGCGCGGCGCCTGGCGCGGGTCGACCTTCAACCGGACCTCGACAGATATGTGACCCGCGGCGAGCCGCTCCTGCTTCCGCCCGACCTGTTCGGCGGCTGCGCTTCCGTCAAGACGATCACCCTCCCCAACATCGAGCTCGGCTTCGCCCAGCCGAAACGCGGCGAGGCCGTTCGCGGCCTGCCCGAGGACGGGCCCGCTTATGCGGCCGGCCTGCGGGACGGGATGGTCTTCCTCGGCGCCAAGCTCGGGCTGACGCCCGGCGTGGCCGGATCGGCGGGGTCCGCCGAGATGGAGTTCCGGGTCCGCGACGGCGACCGGGAACGGACCATCCGTTTCGAACCCGCCACGGGCGCTCCGACGACGGCTCAAACGATCAGGCTCCGCCCCGCCCCCGACGCGGCCGCCGCTGCTGCCTGCGCCCGAGCTTTGGCGGGAAGGGCGTGATGCAGGTCGCGGCGGAACAACGGCCAAGAGTAGGCGCGAAGGCCCAAAGGCGCGACGTAGAAAACAGGGGGCTCAACGTTGTGCCTTCGCGCCTTCGTGCCTTCCCTCTGAAACTGGCGTCCGCTTCGCCGGCGGGTGGGTGCGGCGTTCGTCCCACAGCCTGACTTCCGGACCCGCGACGACCTGAACCCTGAAACAAGTTCAGGGTGACGGCCTCGGCCGGCCGCGCGCCCGCCGCCTGCCGCGCGCCTGCGACCCGCCGCGTTCCGCGCCGCTTTGCCTTGCCCATCCCCTCTGCTAGGGCGCCTTCAACCTCTAGAAAATCGAAGATCATGACGGACCTGAAACGAATCCGCAACTTCTCCATCATCGCGCACATCGATCACGGCAAAAGCACGCTCGCCGACCGGCTGATCCAGTCGACGGGCGGCCTCACCGAGCGGGAGATGACCAGCCAGGTGCTCGACAATATGGAGATCGAGCAGGAGCGCGGGATCACGATCAAGGCCCAGACGGTCCGGCTCGACTACAAGGCGAAGGACGGCCTCGACTACGTCCTCAACCTGATGGACACGCCCGGCCATGTCGACTTCGCCTACGAGGTCAGCCGAAGCCTCGCCGCCTGCGAGGGCGCCCTGCTCGTCGTCGACGCGGCCCAGGGGGTGGAGGCGCAGACGCTGGCCAACGTCTACCAGTCGATCGAGCACGACCATGAGATCGTCCCCGTCATCAACAAGATCGACCTCCCCGCCGCCGACGTCGACAAGGTCAGGAAGGAGATCGAGGACATTATCGGCCTGCCCGCCGACGACGCGGTGCTGACCTCGGCCAAGACCGGTATCGGAATCGCCGAGGTGCTCGAGGCGATCGTCACCCGGATCCCGCCGCCCACGGGGGACCGGGACGCCCCCTTGAAGGCGATGCTGGTCGACAGCTGGTACGACCCTTATCTCGGCGTCGTCATCCTCGTCCGGGTCATCGACGGCTCGATCCGCAAGGGCCAGAACGTTGCCTTCATGGCCGCCGGAACCACCCATCTGGTCGACCGGGTCGGCGCCTTCCGCCCCAAGATCGAGCAGCTCCCCGAGCTCACCGCCGGCGAGATCGGCTTCATCACCGCCCAGATCAAGGACATCACCGAGACCCGCGTCGGCGACACCATCACCGACGCGCGGCGGCCCGCCACGGAGGCCCTGCCCGGCTTCAAGCTGGTCCAGCCGGTAGTGTTCTGCGGCCTCTTTCCCGTCGACGCCGCGGATTTCGAGAAGCTTCGCGAGTCGATCTCCAAGCTCCGCCTCAACGACGCCAGCTTCAGCTTCGAGATGGAGACTTCGGCCGCTTTGGGCTTCGGCTTCCGCTGCGGCTTCCTCGGGCTCCTCCACCTCGAGATCATCCAGGAGCGGCTCACCCGCGAATATGATCTCGACCTCATCACCACCGCGCCCAGCGTCGTCTACAAGATCCACTTCACCCACAAGGACCCGTCGGGCGCGACGACGATCGAGCTTCACAACCCGGCCGACATGCCCGACCCGAACCGGATCGCGTCGATCGAGGAGCCGTGGATCGAGGCGACCATCTACGTCCCCGACGAATATCTGGGGCCGATCCTCAAGCTCTGCCAGGACCGCCGCGGCATCCAGAAGAATTTGACCTACGTCGCCGGCCGCGCCCAGCTCACCTACGAGCTGCCGCTCAACGAGGTGGTCTTCGACTTCTACGACCGCCTGAAGAGCATCTCGCGCGGCTATGCGAGCTTCGACTACCACCAGATCGGCCACCGCGAGGGCGACCTCGTCAAGATGAACATCCTCGTCAACAACGAGCCGGTCGACGCTTTGTCGATGATCGTCCACCGCGCCGCCGCCGAGGCGAGGGGGCGGCATATGTGCGAGCGCCTCAAGGATTTGATCCCGAGGCACCTCTTCAAGATCCCGATCCAGGCCGCGATCGGAGGCAAGGTCATCGCCCGCGAGACGATCGCCGCCCTGCGCAAGGACGTCACCGCCAAATGCTACGGCGGCGACATCAGCCGCAAGCGCAAGCTCCTCGACAAGCAGAAAGAAGGCAAAAAACGAATGCGCGAATACGGCTCCGTTTCGATCCCCCAGGAAGCCTTCATCGCGGCGTTGCGGATGGGGGAGGAATAGGCCCCCTCCCGTCATGCTGAACTTGTTTCAGCATCCAGGTCTCAACCGCCCGGGCGCGCGACCAGCTGGACCCTGAAACGAGTTCAGGGTGACGGGGAGAGCGGGAGCGGGAGAGGCGGCGCGCCGCCGGCCGGTTAGTCTTCGGCCGGAATCAACACCGTATCGTTGCACCCCTGGGGCGCCGCCGGCCGCGTCCAGCGCGTTCCGCCGAAGCCGCTGCCCGTCGACGCCGTGCGGACCAAAAGATGGTCGTTGACCATCTTGATGGTCAGCGTCCCCCGGCCGCGCTGTCTGCCGAGATCCCACCACGCGCCCTTCAGAATATTGCCCTCGTACGTGCCGGCGAGTCGATTGACCCACGATATGCCATTGTCGCCGCTGCGGCCGTCCCATTGGATATGCGAGCCCGACCAGTAGATGCGGTAGGTACCGCCGTCATTGCCGTGCCATGTGCCTTCGATCCCCGGCGAGGCGCATTGCGCCGCGGCCTGCTGGGCCGGCGCGGCGAGCAGCAGCAGCGGCGAAAGCACGAGGATTGTCGAAATACGGCTGGTCATGGCTCGTCTCCTCAGGTCGGGACACAATTAGCGGATCGCGGGCTCCCGGGCCGTGATCCGGATCACGCCGCGGATAGTCTCGTTCATCTCGTGCCCCCGATGAGGCGGCGTAAGCCAGGGTAGGTCTGCTGGGATCGAGGGCTGCGGGTCGTCGAGCGCTTTCTGCACCGTCTTCCGCACATAGGCCTGGGCATTCGGGATCGCTCCCGTCGATCGGCGGCAGGATTCGGGCGAACTTCGCTTCGAGCGGTTCGATGGGGGCGAGAGGAGGCGTTTATCCCTGCGTCGCGGATGGGGGAGGAGCAGGCCCCCTTCCGTCATGCTGAACTTGTTTCAGCATCCAGGCCTAAACCTCCCGGGCGCGTGACCAGCTGGACACTGAAACGAGTTCAGGGTGACGCAGACCTTCGCCAAGCTCGTCTCGCGGCCGCCCCCGTCGTGGAAACTGACTGAGCTGACCGCAACGCGCCTCGATCCTCCGCACATAAGCCTCTGCGACATCTTCGTCCGCGCGCTCGCCGATCCAATCGGCAATGGATTTGAGGTCGGCAATGGCGGGTTCGCTGAGGCGGACCCTAATCGCGCGCGCTCCCTTTGACGCGGCGTTGCTCGATATGCGCATAGACTTGGGCAAACGCCTCGTCGGCCGGCACCGAGGGGCGCGAATCGTCCAGAGCTTCCTGGAACATCCGCCTCTCGTAGGCCCGCCACCCAGGATCATTCTCGTCAATCGGCGGAAGGATGCGGTCCTACTCGGCTTCGCTGAGCGGGTCGGGCGTAGCGACGGTCTCGGCCGCGGTACCTCATCTTCGGCCCGGTCGGATCCTATTCCGGGGGGACCGCGGTCCATGTGCCTCTCCAATCACGCGCAATTTACGGGACCCGGGGCGGGGCGGCAAGGCGACGTAAGGGCGTATCAGAACTTAGTTTTTGGGCCACGAATCGTGGCGACCGGTCATGCGGCGGCTGTTGGCGAGGGAGGAAGAGGAGGGATGATCCCGCTTTCTCCGTCAAAGCTTCGCAGGCGGGAGAAGGTGTTGATCGCGGGTTACGGACGGCGCGGCGTGGGTAGTCGTCCGAGTCCTCCGGCCCGCGTTCCTGCTGCAGTAGCGGACTCGGAGTACATTTACGCCCATCTGGAAAACCTAGACGACGCCACATGAGTTAGGCTCGTCCGCCGGATCCCACAGTGAACCAAATAGCGGGATTCAGGGAGTGACCGAAGGACAGCGTGGAAAGGTCTGCGCCAGACGCATAGCGCGCTCTTCCTCAGTGCCGGGAAAGTGCTTCATTATCCAGTCAGGCTGCAAGGGAGACAGCTGACTAAATTCAGCCCGAAGTGCGCGGACGCCATTTGCATGAGCTTCGACCAGTGGCCGGACCAGATCGAACGCCCCTTGATAGTTGGCGGAGAAGAGGCCGACGCCAGTATATCCGCGGACGCTCGTGCGGTACTGCTCGTAGGAGGCAAGCCCTTCCTCGAACACGGTTGTGATTTCAGGGAGGCCGGGGCCGAGCAGGTGAATTATCTCATGCGCCAGCTGCCACCGCCGAATCGCATCGTCATGGAAGGCATCCACCGTGAGACAGAGAACGGCGATCTTGCGTTCGTCTCGTGGGACACGAATAGCAGGCCCGGCAGCCGACGAGGTGAAGTTGATGCCGCCAAAGACCCAGCTCGTGTCGCGAGGCCCGTATCTACTCTCCGCATCCGCCAACATTTCGAAAAACATCGTGCTGATTTCCGCCGGACCGGAGAGCGCGAATAGCCCCGCCGCTGTCAGGCCTTCGATTATCTCCTCATTCGTCAACGCTCGCACTCCACCAGACATGCCATGCTGCGCCAGTCAGATAGGACGTGGCGCGAGGGTTTCACCCGCGCAAAGACGGTGATCGACCCGCCGAAGTCACCGGAGTGGTGCTGTGCGCTGGCCAACTCGCTGCGCCGTTCCGCCAGCATAAGATGCACGAGGCCCTGGACGGTGGCGGCTGGGATAATCAAACTTTCAATGCGCACCTCAATATGCGCCTTATGGCCTCCGGCTTCGATGGCCTCGGCTCCGGCTGCTGCGCGATCCAGACGTCCAGCGCGGCCTCCAAGTCCGGGTAGAGGCGCAGACCGATCGCCGGACCGATGCCTGTCTTTGGTCGGCCGCCCTTATTTTTGTTATTCTCAGCTATTGCACCCGCCCTAGGTTTCCGCTATCGGATTGCTCATCGAGCGAACCGGACCAAGGCGGCTACCTTGCCCCGGCTCTGACCACCACACGCCTTTGTCGAGGAGGCGAAGGATGGCTGCTGTGCAACTTAATCGAAGCTTGGGCGGAGGGCTAGGCGCGTCCTTCGATACGCCGGTTCGACAGGCTCACCGGCTACTCAGGATGAGCGGCAGGCAGGGCGTGGGCCGGTGAGCGGGGGTGAGGTTTCGCGGCGGGTGGTGCTGGGCGGGGCGGTGGGGTTTCCGCTTCTTCCTTGTCATCCTGAACTCGATTCAGGATCCAGTTCCCCACCTCCCGAGCGGGTGACCAGATGGACCCCGGATCAAGTCCGGGGTGACGGTGAATGGATCGATGCGCTTGCCGCCTTTCGGGCCGCGGAAGCGGAGATGCGGGGGTGGAACGGGCGACGGCGGGTGGGTCCGCGGAGGAGGAGGAGATTTGGCTCCCGCTCTATGAGGCTCGGCTCGATGAGATCGGCGGGGCGGTCAGGGCGCTTATGGTGGCGCCGGCGCCGGATCTCGGGGCGTTTGCGGAGAAGCTGGAGTTGTTCTTCGATCATGAGCTCGAGCCGCATTCGGTCGAGGAGGATGTCCTGGCGGCGTTCTGGCGGATGTGCGGAGGCTGGCGGGCCTGGGATGAAAGGCCGAGACAGCCGTCACGGAACTGAATTCCGTGACGTCGGACGAGTTCGCGCTGCGTGCCAGCGCGCCTCGCCGTCCGGCTCGGCGCGGCTCTGCGAAGCTTTCCCTGCCCTCGTGGGCGATCAGCTGGGTGACTCCGAAGGCCGACTTGGCGACGGCCCGGCAGGCGGCGCGGTCGGTGCCGGTGAGCGAGAGGGCGGCGATGTAGGCGCGCTGAACCTCGCCGTCCCAGCCGTCGGCGCGGTGGGCGCGGCGAGGGACCGGCTCGAAATCGAGCAGGGTGCCGAAGGCTTCTAAGGGGTCCTCGCCGGCGAGGCCCTCCCCGGCGGCGCGGGCGCTTGTCTGGACCCTGAAATGAATTCACAGATGACGAGGTGAATCGAGGGCGCATTCTCAGCGCGGCGATGGCGGTGCTGCTGCTGCCGGCGGCGGCCGAGCCTCAGCCGGCGGCGCCTTGCGAAGGGGCGGCCGCGGAGCGCTCCGCGCTTCAGGCGGAGCGCTCGGCGCTCGACCGGGCGGTGAGCGATATCGCGCTCGGGCGGCGCAAGAAGCGCAAGGTGGGCGGCGGCGAGGTGGCGGCGGGGGTGGTCGGGGCGGCGGCGTCGGTGCTTCTGCCCTTCGGGGTGGGGGCTTTGCTCGGAGTCGGCGCCAAGGCGGCGGCGAAGAGCGGGCGCAAGCGCAAGCCGGCGCCGCCGGCGCCCGACGTGCGGGCGATGATCGAGCGGCTCGACTCGATCGACGTCCGGCTGGCGGCGCTGGCGGGCTGCGTCTGACGGGGGGTTGCTCCGCCGCCGCAAAGGGCGCAGGCTCGAGCCACGCGCCCGGCTTGGCCGGGCTCCCCCCGAAAGGAATTCAGCGATGAGCACGGCCGAGGAATATCAGGCGAAGGCCGAGGAGGCTCTCACCCAGCTCGGCGAGGCGAAGAGCGAGGCCGAGCGGCAGCGGCTGCGGCGGGCGCACGGCGCCTATCTGAAGCTCGCCACCCACGGCGCCGAAGCGGCCGCTCGAGCGGCGATGCGACCGCCGCCCAAGCCCAGGCCCGAGAAGCAGGCGCCGCCGGCGCGGCCGGGGTCGAGCTACTTCAAATAAGCCTCCGGACGGGGCGCTTCAGATCGTTCCGTCGGCGGACGCCTCGTCCTTCGCTTCGGCGGGGGTCGCTCCGGGGGCGTTCCAGCGATCGGCGAGGCAATGGGCCAGGCCGGCCATGGCGGTGCGGCTTCCGGCGAGCGGAAGAGTGTCGTCGCGGGCGCCGGCGCGGCGGATGCTCATGCCCTGCGCGCTGGTGAAGGCGGTGAGGAAGCCGTCGGCGCCGGCGCCGCCGGGCTCGACGGTGAAGAACAGGCCCGGGCCGTCGGCGTCGATATGGGCCCGGCCGGTGGCCTCGACCGGCCAGGCGCGCTCGCCCTGAAACTCGACCCGAAGCGGAGTCTTCTTACCGTCCTCGACCTCCCAGCCGCGGTTCTGGAGGAGGAAGCCAAGCTTCTCCTCGCCGGCGAAGGCCCAGACCGAGAGCATCGTCCCCTGCGGCGACACCGCCTGGACCATGCAGCCATTGGGCATCGCGGCGAGCGCCCAGGCGCCCTTGTCGGGGGCTTCGTCCTGGCCGAGTGCCGCGGCCGTCGGCGCGGCGGCGAGAAGGACGGCCATCACATAACGCAACATGAAGGGGCTCCTGTTCCGCCCGCCCGCACCGGGTTTGCTGTCGAGGCGAGAACCGACCGCGCCGGGCTTTGGTTGCACTCGGCTCAGCCCGGACCGGCCCCGGCCCACAGCGCCGGGGCGCAGGAGCGGTTGGCCGGGGGGAAGGGGATGAGCGCCCGGAAGGCGTCGGCGAAGCGGCCGTCGACCCGGATGCTGAAAGAGAGGCCGCCCGACCAGTCGGCGCCGTGATACTGGTTGACGGTATCGAACCAGGCCGAGTGGGAGACGACGTAGCGTCTCTCCCCGGTCCCCGGATCGAGCATGTAGAAGGGCTTGTCGAAATTGGTCCGCATCCACAGGAATTCGTGGCAGAGCTCGGCGCTGTCATGGTCGCGATGGGCGGGAACCTCGCGGCCCGATCCGTCGTAGATGATCAGCATCCGCCCCGTCGCCGCGAAGGGCAGAGTGGCGATGAAGTCCATCAGCTCCGAAAATTCGCCGGCCTCCTCGCTCGGCCGCCACAGCTCGGTGCGGTCGAGGTCGTAATAATCGTCGGAACGCTCGGAGCGGGAGAGATAGACCATGCGCGGCCCGGGAACGTCGGGCGAGCGCTCGTCCAGCCGGAAGGGGCCGGTGTAGAATTCCAGGTCGCGGGCGCGCTCGAGGCGGCGCTCGAGCCGGTCGCGAAGGTAGAGGTCGAGCGACTTCAGGCGCTCGACGTCGATGAACGGATCGAGATCCACATAGCTTGGATAGAGGGGGCGAAGGGGCGGCGAGGGAACCGCATCGCCGTTAATTTGTTGTTTTATAAAATATTCGCCCATCTTAACCTTGGTTAATGTCTTGGTTTTGTTAAATAATCACAACAGCTTTCCTGGCTGAACAACCGTAACTCAGAACAAGTTCCAACAACGCATCGCCGTTCTGGCGAACAGATATTGCTGTCTGGAGAATAATGAGAATATTTGTCAGCGGTCTCTATTGCGGAGGCAACCCGCAACCTGGAGTCGGCATCGTCCGTTCCTTGCGTCAGGGCTTTCCCGACGCGACTCTGATCGGCGTCGAATATACCAACCGCGTCTCCGGCATCCATTGGCGGGAGCTGGACGATCTGTGGATCCAGCGCCCCTGGGACGAGCTCGACCTCGACCTCTACGCCGAACGGGTCCGCGAAATGCTCGACGGCGGCGCTCTGTGGATCTCCGGCAGCGACCTCGAGGCGATGTGGCTCGCCTCGCTGTTCCCGGACGGCCACCCGAACCTGCTCGCGCCGCCGTCCCCGGCCCTCAAGCGAATCGCCAAGCCCGCGGTGGAGGCCCATCGGGGGCTGCCGGTGAAGATCCCGACCTTCGTGTCGAGCGAGCTGTCCGACTGGGAGCTTCACGCTTTCTGCCGTGAGCATGACTGGCGGGTGTGGCTGAAGGGCCCCTATTACGACGCGGCGCGGGTCCCCGGCTGGGACAGCCTGGTCGCCGCGCGCGCGGCTCTGACCAAGGTGTGGTCGACCGAGCGATTGTTCCTCCAGGCCCATGTCAGCGGCTATGAGGAATCGGTGATGCTCGCCGCTTACCAGGGCGAGCTGCTCGGCTGCGTCGCCATGCGCAAGCGCGACATCACGCCCGAGGGCAAGACCTGGGCTGGCGACATCGGCGAGGTCGATCCCGAATTCGAGAAGCCGCTTCGGCGAATCGTCCGCGAGCTCAACTGGACCGGCGGAGGCGAGCTCGAGATGGTTCGCGACGCGGCCGGGACTCGCTGGCTGCTCGAGATGAACCCGCGCTTCCCCGCCTGGGTGCACGGCGCCACGATCGGCGGATACAACCTGCCGGCCTTGCTGGTGCAGGGCGCGACCGGAATCAAGGCGCGTCCCGCGCCGGCCGAGGCGGCCGAGTTCACCCGGATCGTGCTGGAGGTCCCGGTACGCGCGGATTATCCGCTGCCGGCGCTGCCGGAGCCCTTTGCCGGCGCCGTCGGCCATTCGATGAAGCATCCCTCCGGCCTGACCTCGCTGGCGCAGCGGCTGCACAAGGCGGACGCGGAGCTGATCGAGCTGGTCGGGGGCGACGCGGAGCCGGAGGCGGACGGGGTGCCGGATGTGCCCGAAACCTATCTCGACGACATCGGCGCCATGGCGCTCGACGCTCTTCAGACGCCCCAATTCCTGTTCCTCGACAAGACCGCGGAGGGCCTGTTCAGGCGCGCTGCGGATCGCGCCCGCCGCCTCGGCACGAACTCGGTGCAGGTGGTGAGCGGCTATTCGATCAAGACCAATCCGGACGAAAGGCTGATCCGCCTGGCGCTGGACAACGGCTTCTTCGCCGAGGCGATCAGCCTGCTCGAGGTCCGCAAGGCGCTCGAGGTCGGCTTCCGCCCCGACCAGGTGATCCTGAACGGCCCCGGCAAATGGTGGCCGCAGGGGATGATGCCGAAGGAGCGGATCCACGCGGTCTTCTGCGACAGCGTCGCCGATCTCGACCGGGTCGCCGCCGCGATCGCGGCCGGGAAGATGAGCTCGAAGCATGTCGGCATCCGCCTGCGCACGCCCAACGTCACGTCGCGCTTCGGAATCCCGCTCGACAGCCCGGAGACCTTCGCCAGGCTGATCGAAGCGGTGGGGCGGCTGCCGGCGGACAGCGCCTTCGCCATCCACTTCCACATGGCGAGCTCCAACATCGGCGTCGCCTTGTGGTGGCACCTGTTCGAATCGATGCTGAAATGGTGCCGCTCGATCGAGGCCCTGACCGGCCGCCGGGTCGAATTGCTCGACATGGGCGGCGGCTGGTTCCCCGACGACTGGCATTCCGAGGAAGAGGGCAAGTTCGCCCGCGCCGTCGAGACGGTGAAGGCGCTCCTGCCGGGCGTTCGGCAGATCGTCTCCGAGCCCGGCAAGGCGATGGCCCAGCCGGCCATGGCGCTCGCCATGCGAATCCTCGAAATCCAGGAGCATGAGGAGGATTATGTCGAGGCGGTGGTCGACGGCTCGATCGCCGAGCTGCCGATGTACGCCTTCCAGCCCCACCGGATCCTTCGCCAGTGCGGCGAGACCGGAGCCCTCCAGCCGCTCGGGCGCGGCAAGACCCATCTCATGGGCCGGCTCTGCATGGAGCATGACATCGTCGCCGCCAACGTCAGCCTGCCGCAAGGCACTCGGGCGGGCGACATGCTCATCTTCTGCGACGCCGGCGGTTACGACAGGAGCATGTCCTATGTATTTGGCCGAGGCTGAGGAGCGGATCGACGTCCGCCAGGCGGAGGGCGCGCGAGCGCCGGCGTCGCGGCCCAGCGACCGCTGGCTCGACTTCCCCCACAGCGTCCTCTCCCATCACGGCGGGGCCTGCTGCGAGATCGCGCGCCAGTGGGTTCTGGCGATGGACTTCGCGCAGCTGAACGGGGCCGAGCCGAGCAGCGGCCCGCGCTGGCTCCGGCAGAAATATAAATGGGGCCCTTCGCCCTGGCCGATGACCTGGTGCGAGGCGGTCAAGCGCGATTCGATCGACTGCGGCGCCCATGCCGCCATGGCGCTCGAGGCGTTCGCCGCGCGCGGCCTCACCGCCTTTCCGGCCCAGCTCGTCCAGCTCTACAGCGAAGACGCCACCGAGCAGTGGCGCGGCAAGTGGAAGGGCGACGACGTCTCCTGCCACTGGCTCGACGGCGACCATATCTATCACGAGGCGACGGCGCTCCTCGTCGGCGAGGACGAGGTGAAGATCTGGGACTCCAGCGCCGGAAGCTGGGTCGATCCGCGCCAGGCCGGCGGCTATGGCAGCCTGGTGGCCGTTCGGATCGTCGCGGAGGGCTCCTTCGGCGGCGGCGACGGCCTGCGCTGGGGCGAGCGACGGCTCAAGCCGGGGGTCTGGGTGCAGGTCTAGCGAAGGCTGGAATCCGTCATTGCGAGCGTAGCGAAGCAATCCAGTTCGGACTCGGAGGCCGCACTGGATTGCCGCGTCGCTGCGCTCCTCGCAATGACGGCCTTGCGGGTCCCGCTTCAGCAGTCCGGGTTGAAGACGTAGCCGATCGCGCGGACCGTCTTGAGGCAGGAGGGCTTGGCGGGGTCGCGTTCGATCTTGCGGCGGATCCGGGCGATCCGGGTGTCGATCGAGCGGTCGAAGGGTTCCATCTCCTTAGAGTGGGCGAGGTCGAGGAGCTGATCGCGGCTCAGCGCGCGGCGGGGGTGCTCGGCGAAGCATTTCAGAAGGTCGAACTCCATCGCCGTGATCGGCACCTCGGTGCCGTCCGCCTCGAACAGCTTCCTGGTGTCGAGGTTCAGGCGGCATTTGCCCATCTGCACCTCGCGGCCCATCGTCGCCGGCGCCTCGCCGCCGCGGCTCGCCCGGCGCAGCACCGCCTTGACCCGGGCGAGCAGCTCGCGGGGATTGAACGGCTTGGTGATGTAATCGTCCGCTCCGATTTCCAGGCCGACGATTCGGTCCACGTCGTCGCTCTTGGCGGTGAGCATGATGATCCCGGCGTCGCCCGAAGCGCGGATCTCGCGCGCCAAAGTGAGGCCGTCGTCGCCGGGCATGTTGATGTCGAGCAGGGCGAGATCGATCGGGCGGCTCGCCATCAGCTCGCGCAGCGCCGCGCCGCCGTCCGCCTCGCTGACGGAGAGGCCGTTGCGACGCAGATATTCGGCGACGGTGGAGCGGACGTCCTCGTCGTCGTCGACGACGACGATATGGGCGGTGACGACATCGTTCATGCTTCAACCTTCGGCTGGAGGATCGAGGCGATCAGGCAGCGGACGCCGATCTTGGTGAAGGGCTTTTCGAGCACCGGCCGGCCGCAGCCGCGCAGGAAATCGTCCATGCTGGAGCCCAAAGTGTCGCCGGTGACGAAGCCCATCCGATCGAGCAGATGCGGCTTGGTCTCGGCGAGGCGGGCGTGGAGGTCCGGCCCGCTCACGCCCGGCATTCGCAAATCGGAGAGGATGAGGTCGTAGTCGCTCCGGTCGATCGCCATCAGGGCGGCCGCGCCGTCGCCGGCGACGGTGACATCATAGCCTTCGCGCTCGAGCAGCTCGCGCAGAGTGTCGGCGACGTCGGCTTCATCCTCGACGACGAGCGCCCGGCCGCCGGCGGCGCTCTCCACGCCGGTCTCGGCGGCGATCGGCACGGCGACAAGGCCGCTCTCGGCGGCGGCGGGCAAGGCGATCCGGAAATGGGCGCCCCGGCGGCTCGGCTCCAATGCGATCGTGCCGCCATGCGCCTCGACGATGCCGTGCGAGAAGGAGAGGCCGACGCCGGTGCCGACGCCCTGGGGCTTGGTGGTGAAGAACGGGTCGAAGATTCGGCCGCGAAGCTTCTCGGGGACCCCCGGCCCGGTGTCGCAGACGTCGAGCAGAACGGCGCCGCTCTGGCTCACCGAGGTCCTGACCGTCAGCGTCTTGTCGAACGCGTCGCCGCCCTGCATCGCCTGCTGGGCGTTGACGATGAGGTTGACCAGCACCTGGTGAAGCTGGTCGCGGTCGCCGAGGATCTTGGGCAGCAACGTCCCGAGCGTGACCCTGACCGCGATTCCGGCGGTCCGAAGGCCGTATTCGGCGATCTCGAGCGAGGAGGCGACGACCTCGTTGAGATCGACGAGGCTGCGCTGGGCGTCCTTCTGCCGGGCCATGGCGAGGAAGGTCTGGACGATCCGGGCGCAGCGCTCGGCCGCCGCTCCGATCTTGCGGCCGCGCTCCTGGAAGGGCGTGCCGACGCTATCCTCCTGGAGCATCTCCGCCTGGCCGACGATGGCGGCGAGCGGATTGTTGAGCTCGTGGCTGACCCCGGCGAGGAGCGAGCCCAAAGCGGCGAGCTTCTCGGACTGGTGGAGGGCGTCGCGCGAGCGCGCCAGCTCCTGCTCCGCCCGCTTCCTGTCGGTGATGTCGACGTGGATTCCGGTGACCATCTCCGCCTCGCCGTCGGCATCGCGGACCACCGTGCCGAGCGAATGGACCCAGCGAATGTCGCCGGTCGGCCAGACCACTCTGTGCTCGAGCGAGATGGTGTCGGACGGGAAGCCGTTGCGGGCGGACTCCACCGCCATGTCCCAATCCTCGGGATGGATGTAGGATTTGAGGGTCCTGGCATCGAGATGGAGCTCGCCGTCGACTCCGTAAAGCTCGCGCGAGCGCGCCGAATACCAGGTCTCGCCGGTCTTGGGGTTGATCGTCCAGCTGCCGAGATTGGCGCCCTGAACCGCCAGCTCGAACTGGCGCCGGGCCTCCTCCAGCTCCTGCTCGTTGCGCTTCCGGTCGGTGATGTCGAGATGGATCCCGGTCACCATCGTCACCGCGCCGGCGGAGTCGCGCTGCGCCCGGCCCAGCGCGTGGAGCCAGCGCACCTCGCCGGTCGGCCAGATCACCCTGTGCTCGAGCGACACCACGTCCTCGGGAAAGCCGAGCTGATAGGGCTCGCGAACCACCGGCCAGTCGTCGGGATGGATATAGTCCCTGAGGATCCGGGTATCGATCGGCATGTCGGGGTCCATCCCCCACAGCGCCCGCGACGTCTCGCTGTGCCAGACCGCGCCGGTGCGCGGATCGACCGACCACAGGCCGAGATTGGCCCCCTCGACGGCGAGGTCGAGCTGGCGCCGCGCCTCGTCGCGCTCCTCCTCGGCGCGCTTGCGGTCGGTGATGTCGAGGTGGATGCCGCTGACGCTGTGGGCGACGCCCGCCGGGTCGCGGTTGACCGCACCCAGCGAGTAGATCCAGCGCGTCGTGCCGTCCGGACAGACGACTCGATACTCGACCTCGGTACGATCGGTCGTGAAGCCGTTCAGATAGGGATCGGAGACTTCCTCCCAATGATCGGGGTGGACCGCCTGGCGAATCGCCGAGGTCGTCATCACCGTGTCGGGGGACAGGCCGTACATCGCCTTCGACCGGTCCGAATACCAGGTGCGGCCGGTCTCGATGTCGAACGTCCAGGTGCCGAGCTTGGCGCCGTCGACGGCGAGCTCGAGCCGGCGGCTCGATTCGGCCAGCTCGTCATTGGCGCGCTTCGCGGAGAGGTCGCGCGGGCTGAGCAGGAACCGGCGGAGTCCGCCGATGACCAGCGAGGTGACGCTTATCTCGAGCGGGACCACCTCGCCGCTCCTCATCCTGACGTCGACGATCACCCTGAGGCCGGTGGTGGCGTCGCCGCTCGCGATATATTCCTTCAGGGCGTCCTCATCCTCCTCGCGGGAAGGGTTGGAGACGATCAGGCTCGAGATCGGCCTGCCGACCGTCTCGGCTCCGGAATAGCCATAGGCTTCCTCGGCGGCGCGGTTATATTCGAGGATGTCGCCTTTCTCGTCGAGCAGCAGCAGGCCGTTCAGCGAGGAGCTGATCACGCTCGCGACGACGCAGGCAATCTCGCCCTCTTCCACTTTCCCCTGTCCCCCCGGACGCTCGACTCCCGCGCCTTATAGCGCCCGAGGCCGCCCGCATAAACCGGCTTTCTGTAACAATTGACACAGTTTTGAGCCGGCCGCGGAATGAGGCGGACATGCGCTCCCATCAGAAAGGCCGGGCCGCGGCGACCTGTGCCCGGCGATTCGGGAGAACGAAAATGACCGTGATCAACGCGAGAAAGAGCCGCCTTCAGCTTCTGCTGCTCGCCGCGGCCGCCCTCGGTTCCAGCTCCGCTGTCCTCAGCGGCGCGATGACCGTCCTTGCCATGCAGCAGCCCGCCCAAGTCTCGACGCTCGCTTAAGAGCGAAGCGACCTGGGAGGGTCCCGCATGTATCACAATTTCAACTTCAGCGACGTCCTCGCCAGCTCGGCCAAAGCGGCCTGGCAAGTCGAGGACGTCCTACCCCCGCAGGCCGAGCTCGATTTCGGCCGCCGCTTCCTTCCGGAAGCCCTCGCGCGCACCGACGCCCTCGCCTTCCTGAGCGGCGACGAGAAGCGCGTGCTCAACCAGATTCGCGGCCACGAATATCTGACGATATTCGGGCTGGTGGAGGAGTTCATCCTCCCCTTCGTGCTCGACCACGCCCGCCCGCACCTGAACGGCGACGACCACCGGGTCCGCGCCCTGCTCAATTTCGCCGGCGAGGAAGCCAAGCACATCCACCTCTTCCGCCTGTTCCACCGGCGCTTCACCGAGGGGTTCGGAACGCCGTGCGAATCGATCGGCCCCGCCGAGGCGATCGCCGCGGAAGTGCTTCGCCACGACCCGCTGTCGGTGGCGCTCGTCATTCTCATGATCGAGTGGATGACCCAGAGCCATTATCTCGACTCCGTCCGCGGCGACCCGGACCTCGATCCCCTGTTCAAGAGCCTGCTCAAGCATCACTGGATGGAGGAGGCCCAGCACGCCAAGCTCGACACGTTGATGGTCGAGGCGCTGGCGGAAGGCCGCGACGAGGCCGGGATCCAGGCGGCGATCGACGGCTTTCTCGAGATCGGGGCCTTCCTGGACGGAGGCCTCAAGGCCCAGACCGTCCTCAATCTCGACGCTTTCGAACGCGCGTCTGGCCGAACCCTCGGCCCGGAACAGCGCGACCGGCTGCTCACTCAGCAGCACCAGGCCCTGCGCTGGACCTATCTCGGCTCGGGCATGGTCCACCCGAAGTTCACGGCCACCCTGGCCGCCCTCTCCCCGGCTGCGCGCGACCGCATCTCCGCCGTCGCGCCGGCCTTCGCCTGATCAAACCCAAGGAGTATAGTAAGCATGCTTGATTTCCCAACCCGCCCGCCGGTCAACGGCCTCGACCTCGCCGCCCTCGACGAGACCGTCGCCGCGGTGACCGAGGACGCCCGGCTCGGCCAGGTCGCCTTCCGGGTCCGCACCGACTGGAAGGGCCAGACCAAGTCGGAATCGACCGTCGATTCCTACACGCTCGGCGGCGAGATCATCCCGCGCAGCTTCACCATCGTCGCCGACGAGCCGCACGAGCTGCTCGGCACCAACGCGGCGCCGAACCCGCAGGAGCTGCTGATGTCCGCGGTCAACGCCTGCATGGTCGTCGGCTACGTCGCCCAGGCCTCGGTGCGTGGAATCACGCTCGACGGCTGCCGGATCGAGACCGAGGGCGAGCTCGACCTTCGCGGCTTCCTCGGCATCGATGAGAGCGTGCCGGCCGGCTACCGCCGGATCAGCTACACCGTCTTCCTCGAGGGCGACGGCACCCGCGAGCAATATGAGGAAATCCACCAGGCGGTGATGATGACCTCGCCCAATTATTTCAACATGGCCCAGCCGATCCAGATGGTCGGCCGCCTCGCCTGACGCCCTACCCGACGCCCCTCGGGAAACTCGGCCCCGGTGCGAAAGCGCCGGGGTCTTTTTATTCCTCCCGGAACGGGGAGGAGCTTCGTCCCGCGGGCTGTAACAATTGAAACCAATTTCCGCTTTCCGGGCCATTCTTCAGCAACAGCGCCGCGGCAAAAGGGCTTCACCAGCCGGGGAGGCTGGGGACCGGCAGGAGAGGGTTTGTGTATTTGTACCAGAAGGCGAGACTTCGCCGAATCCTGCTGGTCGCTATCCTCCTCGGCTGCGCCGCCAGCTTCCTCAGCGGAATGCTGACGACGCTAAGCCTCGGCACCCCCGCCTAGGCGTCCCGGAGCCTCCGGCCCCGGCAAGCCAACCACAAACGACATGACATTATCGCGCCGGCCGTTGCCGGGGCGAACAGGGAGTAAGACATGAAGACCTATCTGTATGCTTTGGCCTCCGTGGCCGTCCTCGCCGTCGCCGCCCCGGCCTCGGCGGAAGGTTTCCGCGCCGAAGTCCATGGCGGCTGGGATCATGCCCGCGCCGACGGCGACGGCGAGAGCGGCATCGTCTACGGCATCGGCGCCGGCTACGACCTCGCCATCGGCAAGAAGGCGGAGATCGGCCTCGACCTCAGCGCGGATCTGAGCTCGATCGACGAGTGCCGGACCAGCGTCGTGCTGGTCGGCGACCGCGCCTGCATCGACGCCGGCCGCGACCTCGCCGCCGCCGTCCGCCTCGGCTACAAGGTCTCGCCGAAGGGCACGATCTACGCCCTCGCGGGCTACACCAACGCCCGTTTCCGCTTCGACTATACGACCCCCGCGGGCGCGACGACGCGGATCAGCGACAATCTCGACGGCTTCCGCCTCGGCGCCGGCTACCAGCACGCCTTCGGCGAGCGGATGTACGGAAAGGTCGAGTATCGCTACTCGAACTACGAGAATGACGTGACCCGGCACCAGGTGCTGCTCGGAGTCGGCGTCAACTTCTAAGCCTCCCCTCCCCAAGGGATCCGGCCCCGGCGGCACCCACCGCCGGGGCCAACTTTTTGTCTCACTATCGCGCAGCGATGGGGTGGGGGGCGGCCCGCAAGGCGGTGGAGGGGTAGAAGGCTGAGGAAGCAGAGGGTCTCGCGAGATCCTCCCGGGTCCTCGCCAATACCCCTCCACCATGCTTGGCATGATCCCCTTCCCCATGCCGCGCAGGGGAAGGATGAGCTGGGCCCGGCCCCCGTGCCCGCTATTCATTCCGGCGATCGGGCCAGTATCTCCTCGGCCACGCGGTGAGTCCGCTCGTTGTCGACGTCGATGGCGAGGCGGCCGTCTTTCGCTACCAGCGGCCGGATTCGGACTCCGAAGCGGCGCGAGAAATGGCGGAACATCGCCTCGAGCGTGAGCAGGCGGGAGAGGTAGAGGAGGATGCTGAACAGGCCGAGCGCGCGCACCGCGTCGCGCTTGCGCTTGGCGAACTGGCCCCCGTAGCGGAAGCTCTCGATGGCGTCGAAAGCGCGGGCGCTGGTCAGCCAGAACAGGTTGCAGTTCGAATAGGCGCCGCCGCGAAAGCCGTAGAAGCGGCGCTGGCCATCGGGATGCGCGGCGAGGATGTCCGCTTTTTCCGCCATCATCACGATTCCGTCGACGTCCCCCGCCGCGCCGGCGGCGGCGATGGCCCGGAAGCCCTCGACGCTCATCAGCACATTGTCGGCGGTGGTGAGGACGAGCGGGAAGCCCGTCGTGCGGCTCGCCTGGACGACGCTGTCGACGATATGGTCCTCCGCGCCGACGGCCGTGAGGCGGCCTTGGGCGTGGAGACGGGCGACCGTCGGCTCGGCGGCGATGATCGCGAAATCCTCGACCGATACGAACAGAGGCGAGTCCGGGAAGGCCTCGGCGGCGATGCGCAGCACTCGGCCGACCATCGCCTCGCCGGCGACCGGAACCAGCGCCTTGTGGCTGACGCCGGTCGCGGCGGCGAGCGGGTCGAGCGTGGCCGAGCGACGTCCGGCGAGGACGAGGATACGGGGCGGGGGAGACATTGTGGGAGAACCTTTTTCTGCACGACTTGGGCAGGCGCTGGCGCGATATCCGTCCAGGGCCGGTGGCGCAATGGAGCGATCCCCGCCGCTACGGCTGACCCCAGGCGCGATAAAACCACTTCGCCTGTGCGGGCGACAGCGGAAGCCGGATCATTCGGGCGAAGCTCGCCCGGGCACCGCACAGGCCGAAATGGAGGAAGCCGATCCAATCCTTGTCCTCCCACGGATGCCCCTGCTCGTAGACGTCCACGCGGTCGTCCGAGAAGGCGACGATCGGCATCGGGTGGTCGGGCGGCGGAGCGCCTGTTCCCTGATCGCCCTGATCTGTCCCCACGAACCAGCCGGTCGCGCGGTCATGACGCAGGTTCCTGCCGACCAGCGAACAAGCATGGGCGTTGCCCCCCGTGGCGCTGCCCTCGACATCGATCCTGCCATGGCGCCGCACTTCGACGAGGAGGACCGACGACGAGCCTTCGACCAGAACCGGCAGCATCCGCCGGTAGATCGGGCTCGCGCGCGCGGCCGGGTCCAGGCCGATCGCCGGAGCGGCCAGGAGCGTGGCCGTTCCAGGCTTCATCCAGGCTGGCCGAGACCCCTTCAGCGAGTCCGGAAGGGATTCGGACTCGGACATGTGGCGACGCAGCCAGCGATATTCCGCCGGCGACAGCGCCATCTTCGACTTTGCCTCCCGCACGACCAGGGGCCCGTCGATGCGCGCCGGTGCCAAGTCGAGAAGCTGTCGCAGGCTGACCTGGGTGCGGTCGAGCCGTGCGCCTCTCCAGTCGGTCTTCCCCCAATAGGTTTCGATCCACGCCTCGCGAAGGTCCGCGCCCCGGAAGCTGATCCCCGGGCCGCTTTGATTGGCTACGCACTGATCATCCTGCGTCCTGCCGCAATAGAAACGGAATCGGCGCAGATCCGCCCGGTCGAGACGCAGTCCCTCCCAGCTTCCCATCGCGTTGCCGGAGAGCGAGCCGTCGGAGAAATCCGCGCCCGTCGCATCCACCTTCGCCAGGTCCGGAGCGTCGATCAGGATGTTCGGCATGCGGGCGCCTTGCATGCGCGCGCCAGTCAGATCGGACCAAAGGAATCCGATCCCCGCCGCGCGGGTGCCGCGCCAGTCGCTGCCGGTGAATTTCGTCCCCTCGAAACAGAGGTTGTGAAGACGGAGCTTGCGCAGGTCCGCGCCGCTGAAGTCGCCGCCCCGCACGACGACCAGCGCATCTTTCCAATTCCGGCGGAGCTTGCGCAGGCCCTCCGCCCCTCTGACGAGCGCGCCATCGACCTGCCCGGGCAGTTCGTCGATCGAGCGCCCGCTCGCCTTCGCTGCCTGACAGGCCCGTGCCGGTGGAAGCCGCGCGGGCGGCTCCGGCGATCCGCCGGTGATCGGGATCGGCGCCCGCAGGTCCTCGACGAGCTCGGCCCGCGCCTCGGTCGGAGGCGGAGCCGACCGCGCCCACGGCGACGGCGCCGCATGTTCGTGGATCAGCAAGAAGGGCGCGAGCGCGAGGACCGGAAGCCAGCGCCCGAGGCCGATCACGCCGCCCGCCCCTCCATCGCCTTCTGGCGGCGGCGCTGGACCGAGCTGCCGAGACCGATCGCCTCGCGATATTTGGCGACGGTGCGGCGGGCGATGTCGAAGCCCCTGGCGCGGAGAAGCTCGACCAGCTGGTCGTCGGAGAGGATCGCCCGGGGGTCCTCGGCGGCGATCAAGGTCTTGATGTGGCTCTTCACCGCTTCGGCGGAGACCGCCTCGCCGCCGTCGGAGGACTGGATGCCGCTGGTGAAGAAATATTTGAGCTCGTAGAGGCCCCGGTCGCACGACAGATATTTGTTGGAGGTGACCCGGCTCACGGTCGATTCGTGCATTCCGATCGCCTCGGCGACCTGCCTGAGGGTGAGCGGCCTGAGCTGGGCGACTCCGTGGCGGAAGAAGCCGTCCTGCTGCTTGACGATCTCGGTCGAGACCTTGACGATGGTGCGGGCGCGCTGGTCGAGCGCCTTGACCAGCCAGTTGGCGCTGGCGAGGCATTCCGACAGCCACGCCTTGGAGCGGCGGTCGGAGCCGCCGGTCAGCTCGGCATAATAGCGGCGGTTGACGAGCAGGCGCGGCAGGGTGGCCGAGTTCAGCTCCACCGCCCAGCCGAAGCCGCGGCGCGCGACGAAGACGTCGGGGACCACCGCATTCACCCGCTCGGAGCCGGCGAAGCGGCAGCCGGGCTTGGGATCGTAGGCGCGAAGCTCGCGGACCATGTCGCCCAGATCCTCGTCGTCGACTCCGCAGATCCGCTTCAAGGCCGAGAAATTGCCCTTGGCGAGATAGTCGAGATTGTCGATCAGCCTTGCCATCGCCGGATCGTAGCGGTCCACCTCCCTGGCCTGGAGGGCGAGGCATTCGGCGAGGCTTCGAGCCGCGATTCCGGCGGGGTCGAAGCCCTGGACGATGGCGAGGATGCGCTCGACCTCGGCGAGCGGAGCGCCGAGGCGGCTGGCGAGGTCGAGGGTCGAGGCGAGCAGATAGCCGGTCTCGTCGACCTGCTCGATGATCTGGCCGGCGATGACGAGGTCCGTCCCGGAGAGCCGTTCACCCGCCTGGGCGAGAAGATGCTCGTGAAGCGACAGATCGTCGGCCGCGAAAGAGTCGAAATCGGGACCCTCGCCGTCCCAGCCGCCGCCGCCGAGCCCCTCCATGCCGAGGCCGCGGTCCAGAGCGCGGTCGGAGGCGCTGTCCTGGTGGAGATTCTCGTCATTGACGTCGAGGTCGAGCGGCGCCTCGCCGGCGCCGAAGGAGTCGGCCGCGGGCGGCGCGACCTCGGCTTCGGCGGGCTCCTGGGCGGCGGGCTCCTCCTCGCCGGCGCCGGCGTCGAGCAGGGGATTGCGCTCGATCTCCTCGGCGATGAAGCTCTCGACCTCGAGGTTAGACAAGGCCAGCAGCCGGATCGCCTGCTGGAGCTGGGGAGTCATCACCAGCGACTGGCTCTGACGCAGGTCGAGGCGGGGCCCGATGCTCATCGCTTCGTCATTGCGAGCGAAGCGAAGCAATCCAGCCCGCGCGGGCGAAGGCGCGTAGGTTGCTTCGTCGCTGCGCTCCTCGCAATGACGGGGTTTGGCAGCATCTCTAAAGCTCGAAGCTCTCGCCCAGATAGAGACGGCGCACGTCGGGGTCGGCGACCAGCTCGGCGGGGCTTCCGGCGAACAGCACCTGGCCGTCGTAGATGATGCAGGCGCGGTCGACGATGTCGAGCGTCTCGCGGACGTTGTGGTCGGTGATGAGGACTCCGATGTCGCGCTTCTTCAGCTCGATGACGAGGTCGCGGATATCCGAGATCGAGATCGGGTCGATGCCGGCGAAGGGCTCGTCGAGCAGCATGATCGAGGGATCGGCGGCGAGCGAGCGGGCGATCTCGCAGCGCCGCCTTTCGCCCCCCGACAGCGCCATTGCGGGCGCATCGCGCAGGTGGGCGATGTGGAACTCGCCGAGCAATTGCTCGAGCCGCTGGCGCCGGACCGCCTTGTCCGGCTCGGCGACCTCGAGCACGGCCATGATGTTCTGGGCCACCGTCAGGCCCCGGAAGATCGACGTCTCCTGCGGCAGATAGCCGAGGCCGAGAACGGCCCGGCGGTACATGGGCAGGCCGGTAATGTCCTGGCCGTCGAGCAGGATTCGGCCGCTGTCGGGCTTCACCAGGCCCATGATCGAATAGAAGCAGGTGGTCTTGCCGGCGCCGTTGGGGCCGAGCAGGCCGACCACCTCGCCGCGCTCGACGTGGAGCGAGACGTCCTTCAGAACCGTCTTGCGATCGTAGGATTTGGCGATGGAGACGACGGAGAGGCCCCGCGCCAGCTCGGCGAAGACCTGGGCTTCATGCGCGCGGGGAAGGGCGGCGGCGTCGTTCATCCGAGCCGAGACTTAGGCGATGCCGGTTAACGGCTCAACTGGCAGGGTTCGTGCATGAACGAAAAAAGCGGCGGGCGCGGCTCCGTCATCCCGGCGCAAGCCGGGACCTCGCGGAGACCCGCCGTGCCTTCTTCGACCCGAGGTCCCGGCTTGCGCCCGGATGACGGGGAGGCTCATCCGCCCTGCTTCTTGGGCACCGTGAAGGTGCCGGTGACCCGCCCGCCCTGGCTGGACGTGCCCGGGGGGCCGCCGCCGTCCATCACCGCCCGGCCGCTGTCGAGGTCGATGGTGAGCCGGCCGCCATTCACCTTGGCATCCTTCTGGACGAGGGTGACTCCGCCAATCAGGGTGATGATCCGCTTCTCGAGATCGTAAATGCCGACGTCGCCGCGGGCGGTTTCGGACGGGCTTCGAACGGTGACTCCGCCGGTCGCGTCGATGCGGCGAAGCTCGACCTTGCCACCGCCCGAATAAGCGACGGTGAGGCGGGCGGCGGTGAGGGTGAGGTCGGCCTGCTGGACGACGACGTTGCCGGAGAAGATGGCGCGGTCGGCGCGGTCCTGCACCTCGATCCGGTCGGCGGCGACGTTGACGGGGGCGTTGCTGTCATGGCCCTTGAGCGCCGAGGTCTGCCCGAAAGCGGGACCGGGGCCGAGCGCGGCGAGCAGCAGGATCGGGACGAGGCGCTTCATGCCGCTCATCTGAGCCCGCCCTGTTCGATATGCAAGCGCGGCCGGCCGGTGAGGACGACGACCCGGTTCGGCAGGTCGACGGTCATTCCGCCGGCGGTGAAGCGGCCGAGCCGCATCCGTCCCTCGACTCCGCCGCCGCTGACCGCGAGGTGCTTGTTGAGATCGAGGGCGACGTCGCGGGTCTCGAGCCGATAGCCGTCGGCGGCGGTGAACAGGATCGGCCCGAGCACGTCGACCTTCTGGGTGTCCATATTGTATTTCGCGCGGTCGGCCGTGATCGTCGCCGGGCCCTCGTCGAGCTGGATTTGCGCCGCCATGCCGCCGATGTCGACGACGGGCACGCTCGATTTGGCCTGCACGGCCTGCTCGGCCCGGATCGAGAAGGCGCGGCCCTTGTCGTCGAGGCCGCGATATTCGGCCGCCTGGGTCTTCAGCCGCTCGCGCGCCTGGTCGACCTTGTTCTTGTCGAGCAGGAAGCTGATCTCCTTCTCCTTGGAGAGGGGCGAGAGCAGCAGATAGGCGAGGAGCAGTCCGACGCCGGCCGGAAGGATCACCTTGAGGAAGCGCATCAGCCAGTCGTGGGCGCCGCCGGGCCGGGCCCAGCCGCGCTTGGCCGCCTGGCGTCCGTCGGCCAGCTCAGACATGGGCGAAGATGTCGACCTCCGCCCAGCCGGCGAGATCGAGCAGGGCGCGATGCGGAAGGAAGTCGAAGCAGGCCTGGGCCAGCCCCGTGCGGCCCTCCCGCGCCAGCCTTTCGTCGAGCTTCTCCCTCATCTGGTGGAGATAGCGCACGTCCGAGGCGGCATAATCCTTCTGGGCGTCGGAGAGATCGGGGGCGCCCCAGTCCGAAGTCTGCTGCTGCTTGGAGATGTCGATCTGGAGAAGCTCCTTGATCAGCTCCTTGAGGCCGTGGCGGTCGGTATAGGTCCGGATCAGGCGCGAGGCGGTCTTGGTGCAATAGACCGGCCCCGCCATCACTCCGAGATAGGCCTTCATGATGGCGAGGTCGAAGCGGGCGAAATGATAGAGCTTGAGGCGCCCCGGATCGGCCAGCACGGCCTTCAGGTTGGGCGCGGCATAGTCGCTGCCCGGGCCGAAGCGGACGAGGTGCTCGTCGCCGCCGCCGTCGGAGATCTGGACGAGGCAGAGCCGGTCGCGGCCGGGCAGAAGCCCCATCGCCTCGGTATCGACGGCGACGGGACCCGGGGCGAGGACGCCCTCGGGCAGGTCCTCCTCATGGAAATGGACGGTCATGGCCTCCGCATAGGACGAAGCGCCTTAACGCTCAATTGGCGTTGGGGCGGCGCCTGACACAAGCTCGTCATGCTGAACTCGTTTCAGCATCCAGCGACGAGCCGCCTCGCGGGGTGGAGAACTGGACCCTGAAACGAGTTCAGGGTGACGGTGGGGCCGTCCCCGCCTTCGCCTTCTTCCGGCGCCGGGCGACGATGTTGAGCGATTCGACGCCGGCGGAGAAGGCCATGGCGGTGTAGATATAGCCCTTGGGCACGTGGACCCCGAAGCCGTCGGCGATGAGCACGGCGCCGATCATCAGCAGGAAGCCCAAAGCGAGCATCACCACCGTCGGGTTGCGGTTGATGAAATTGGCGAGGGGGTCGGCGGCGAACAGCATCACTCCGACCGCGAAGATGACGGCGACGATCATGATCGGCAGCTGGTCGGTCATTCCGACCGCGGTCAGGATCGAATCGACCGAGAAGACGATGTCGAGCAGCAGGATCTGGACGATGGCGGCGGTGAAGCCGAGCGTGACCCGCGACGTCGTGTCGAAGACGTCGTCCTCGTCGCCGGGATCGACATTGTGGTGGATCTCCTTGGTCGCCTTCCAGAGCAGGAAGATGCCGCCGGCGATCAGGATCAGGTCGCGCCAGGAGAAAGCGGTCTCGAAGGCCGGCTCGCCATGGGCGCCGACCGGCCCGGTGAGGCCGAGGTCGAAGACCGGCGTCTTCAGGCCCACCAGCCAGGCGATGGTGGAGAGCAGGACGAGGCGCATGATGAGGGCGAGGCTGATGCCGAGCCGGCGCACGCGCTGGCGCTGGGCCTCGGGCAGCTTGTTCGACAGGATCGAGATGAAGATGAGGTTGTCGATGCCGAGCACCACCTCCATCACGATCAGGGTGACGAGCGCGGCCCAGGCCGCGGGATCGCCGAGAAGGGTCGCTATTCCGTCCATGCGAGAGCCTTAGGCGAAAGGCGGGGAAGCCTCAACGCGCAGAGCGGCGGAGCCAAGGAGATATGAGCTCAGCGCCGTCGATCCCGCCGAGGAAAAGCGACTCGCGGCTTTCAAGCTTTTGAGCTATATGAGTCGGCAGTGCGTCAATTTCGGGGGCGTACGAGACCGTAGCGCGCAGCCCCGCGCCTTGGTTTGCAAGTGAAGGCAAGGGGCGCGGAAAGTATTGACGGGCATGGGTTTCGACAGAGGGCGCCGCGGTGAGCGCGGCGGGCGCGGCAGAGACAAGCGCGAAGGTTTCGGCGACGAGAATTTCAGCGGATTTGAAGAGCGCGGCGGCGGCGGCTTCGGCGGCGCGCCGGGCGGCGGCGGCGGCGGTTATCGCGGCGGCGGCGATCGCTTCGGCGGTGGCGGCAGTGGCGGCGGCGGCGGCTATGGCGGCGGCGGCGGCGGGTTCCGCGGCGGCGGTGGCGGCGGCTTCGGCGGCGGCGGCGGCGGCGGGTTCCGCGGCGGCGGCGGTGGCGGCGGCGGTGGCGGAATGCCCCCGCAGGTCGTCGGCCAGGGCAAGGGCGTGGTCAAATTCTTCAACCCGCAAAAGGGCTTCGGCTTCATCGTCCGCGACGATGGCGGCGAGGACGTGTTCGTGCACATCTCGGCGGTCGAGCAAGCCGGGCTTACCGGCCTCGCCGACGGCCAGCCGCTCGAGTTCACGCTCGTCGACCGCGGCGGCCGGGTCTCGGCCACCGATCTCAAGATCGACGGCGAGCCGATGCCGGTCCAGGAGCGGGCTCCCCGCGAGGATCGCGGCGGCTATGGCGACCGTCCCGGCGGCGCCGGCGGCGGCGGGCCTCAGCGCCAGCTGACCGGCGAGAAGGCCCAGGGCACCGTCAAGTTCTTCAACGCGATGAAGGGCTTCGGCTTCATCAGCCGCGACGACGGCCAGCCCGACGCTTTCGTCCACATCTCGGCGGTCGAGCGGGCCGGACTGGTCAGCCTCAACGAGGGCGACAGGGTCGAGTTCGAGCTCGAGGTCGACCGGCGCGGCAAGACCGCGGCGGTGAACCTGCAGCCGATCCAGTAATCACGCGCTTGCGTGGGGCGGAAGGCCCGGCCGTTCCCCAGGGGGCGGCCGGGCTTTTCTTTTGCCCCGCCGTCCGAGACCCCAAGGCCCGGGTTATTCCGCTCCCGCGAACCGCCAGCGAAGCGTCTCTCCCGCATGGAACGGAACGACCTTGGTCCCCGCCGCCGGCAGCGCCTCGGGGACCTCCACGTCCGCCCGCTCCAGCACCACCCGCTCGCGGTTCAGCGGCAGCCCGTAGAAACGCGGCCCATTCTCAGAGGCGAAGGCCTCGAGCCGGTCGAGAGCATCCTCCTCCTCGAATGCGGCGGCGTAGCTTTCGAGAGCGAACGGCGCGTTGAAAATGCCCGCGCACCCGCAATCCGCCTGCTTGCGCTCGACCGAATGCGGCGCGCTGTCGGTTCCGAGGAAGAATTTCGGCGAGCCCGAGGTCGCCGCCCGCCGCACCGCGCGCCGATGCTCCTCCCGCTTGGCGACCGGGAGGCAATAGAAATGCGGCCGCAGACCGCCGGCGAACAAAGCGTTGCGGTTGATGTGGAGGTGTTGCGGCGTGATCGTCGCGGCGACGTTGGGGCCGCTCGCCAGCACGAAGTCCGCGGCGTCGGCGGTGGTGATATGCTCGAACACCGTCTTCAGCCCGGGAAAGTCGCGGGTCAGGCCGGCGAAGATGCGGTCGATGAACGCTTTCTCGCGATCGAAGATGTCGACATCGGCATCGGTCACCTCGCCGTGGACGAGCAAAGGCATGCCGATTCGCTGCATCGCCTCGAGCGCCGGGTGGATGTTGGCGATTCGAGTGACGCCCTGGGCCGAATTGGTGGTGGCGTGGGCGGGATAGAGCTTGGCGGCAGCGAACACGCCGGCCTCGAAGCCGGAGGCGAGCTCTCTCGGATCGGAATGGTCGGTCAGGTAGCAGGTCATCAGCGGCGTGAAGCCGGGATCGCCGGCCGCGGCGAGGATCCGGTCACGATAGGCTCGCGCCGCGGCGACCGTCGTCACCGGCGAATCGAGATTCGGCATCACGATGGCGCGGGCGAACTGGCGCGCCGTATAGCGGGCGACGGCCTGAAGCATCTCGCCGTCGCGCAGATGGACGTGCCAGTCGTCGGGACGGCGCAGGGTCAGGCGGGTCGGTGCGGTCATGGATCCTCGGCCGTCATGCTGAACTTGCTTCAGCCTCCAGTCCGGCGAGGGATGCGATGCTCGAAACCGGGCCCTGAAACAAGTTCAGGGTGACGATGGGGACGGTTCCGGTTGGAGCGAAGCCGCGGAGCGCCTAGATCGGTGCCATGGCCGCGACCACCCTCACCGACCGAGCGATCCTGCGCGTCTCCGGCGAGGACGTGCGCGGCTTCCTCCAGGGCCTGGTCACTCACGACGTCGCCCTGCTCGCGCCCGAGCGACCGCTCTGGGCCGGTCTGCTGACGCCGCAGGGCAAGGCGCTGTTCGATTTCATCCTCTGGGCCGACGGCGAGAACGTGCTGCTCGACTGCGAAGCCGACGCCGCCGCGGACCTGGCGAGGCGGCTGACGCTCTACCGCCTGCGTCGGAAGATCGCGATCGAGCCGGTCGATGGGCTGGCGGTGCACTGGGCCAGGGAAGGAAAGGGCCCTTCCGACCCTCGGCTGGAAGAGCTCGGCCGCCGCTGGCTCGGAATCCCTTCCGAACCGGCGCAGGGCTGGCTCGCCCACCGCCTCTCGCTCGGCGTGACCGAGGGGCGGGGCGAGCTGGGCTCGGACAAGATTCTCTGGCTCGAATGCAATGCCGCCGAGCTGAACGGAGTCAGCTTCACCAAGGGCTGCTATGTCGGCCAGGAGAATACGGCGCGGATGAACTACCGGTCCAGGGTCAACCGCCGGCTCGTCGTCCGATCCGCCGAGGCGCCGGGCGAGCGGACCCGGATCCACTATCCCGAGCTGGGCCTCGCCGTCGAGCATCGGCGGGTGGACGATCTGGAAGGGGTCATCCAGCCCGACTGGCTGCTCCGGGCGCTCGAAGCCGGCGGCGAAGAGCGGTCCTAGCGTGCAGGGGACGATCGCCCAGACCCTGGGACTGGCGATTCACGGCAACGCCTTTCTGCGCGGCCTCGACAACGGTCCGTTCTGGCCGGATGCGACCTTCTTCCGCTATTGCCGAAGCGTTCGCTTCATGGCGGCCGAGAGCGGGCAGGGTGGCGGCGAACGGCTTGCCGCGGCCGATCCGGACGCCTGGCTGCGCGCCCTGCGGTCCCGCTGCCTAGGGCTGCGGGTGCGCGTCGAGAGGCGCGGAGAGGGCGGCTTCGGCGAGAGGATGACGGTCGGCTTTGTCGGCGGCGGCTCGCGCTGGCTGATCGAGGAGCTGGGCGGGAACGAGCCGTTCGCCTGGTCGGACGACGACTGGTCGGTCACCCATCCGGCGGCGGAGGACAAGCGGGTCTGGTCGGTCGTCTATCGAGGCGCCCCGGACGCCCCCGCCGCGGACGACCCGGCGGACCTCGACAGCGTCGAACGGGATCTGCGCGTCGCGCTCCAGGGCATCGCCCCGTTCGCCGAGCGTATCGGCTCGGATTTTGCCGGCGCTTTCCGTCGGGCCCTGGCCTGCCTCGACAGCGGCGAGGCTTGCGCGTCGACCTATCATCCGGACCTGGCGCCCGCGGGCCTCCTTTCTCCCCGGGCGAAGTGCATCCTCGGCGCCTGCGAGACGGGCTGGGTGTTCGGGGGCATGGGATCGTGGAACGACGGCGCCTATGGCAGCGAGGATGCCGGCGACGGCGACCCGCTCAGCCAGGCCCTGTTCGACGCGTTGCAGGCCGCCCTCGCAAGCGTCGCCAACTCCACGGCGCCGGCGGGCACCCAGGGCATGATCGCTTCAGGTTGATTCCCGCCGTCATTGCGAGCGAAGCGAAGCCATCCGGAGCGGCCTGGCGAGTCCCGCTGGATTGCTTCGTCGCTTCGCTCCTCGCAATGACGGATCGGACAAAAACGATCATGCTCCAGGGTTCAGCTGCCCTTGACCCACCGGACCTTCGGGTCGTTGAAGTCGATCACCTCGTTCAGCTCGCGGACGTTTCCGTAGCCGTAGCCGACGAGGTTGACGAAGGTCTGGATATTGAGCGCCAGCCGCACCGACTTCAGCTGGACCGGCGCCTCGTTGTTGCTGAAATTGTTGTTGCAGTAGATCAGGATCGGCCGCCTGGAATCGCCGATGACGGCGGCGAGGCTCTCGGCCGTGAAGTCGGTGAAGGGCAGGTTGACCGCGCCCTTGATATGGCCTTTGGCGAAGGCGGTGGAGGAGCGGGCGTCGAGGATCAGGGTGCCCGGCTCGGCCGCCGCGGCGGCGAAAGCGTCCCAGGCGACGAGGCGCTGGCGGCGATAAGCCTCGACGCTGACGGTGAGGTCGCGAAAGCCGGGATAGTCGATCTGCGGATTGGCGGGCGCCGCGGCGGCGAGCAGGGCGGCAAGGGCGAAATGGAGCATGGCGCGCTCTCCTTTCGCCGGCGAAACTAGAGGTCCGAAACTGTCGCGGCCGTGAACGTCCTTCAGGCGATCTCGGCGAAGGCGCGGACCGGGAAGGTGCCCATTCCGGCCACCTTGGGAGGCGCGGCGGTGAAGCGGAACCCTCCGGCCGGAAGCGAGGCGAGGTTCGTCATATGCTCGCAAATGAGGGTGCCGGCCCCCAGCAGGATCGTGTGGACCGGGCGGCGGCGGGTTCGAGTGTCGTCGATATTGTAGCTGTCGATCCCGACCAGGGCGGCGCCGCGCTCGGCCAGCAGGCGGGCGGCGGCTTCGGCGAGGAACGGGTGATCCGAGCAATAGGCGTCGGTCCGCCAGTGGCGGTCCCAGCCGGTATGGACGAGAACCGCCTTGCCGGCGACGTCGAGGCTCCCGAACAGGTCCGCTCCCGCCTCCAGGCCTTCGGCTCGGACGCAGAGGCCGTCGAGCCCCGCCAGCCGCTCGAGCGCCACAGCGGCGAGATCGTCCCCCTCGGCGAACCGGTGGAAGGGGGTGTCGAGATAGGTGCCGGTATTGGCGACCATGTCGATCCGGCCGATCTGGAAAGTCGAGCCGTCGTCGTAATTGGCGGCCGAATTCTCGCGTTTCCAGAAGTCGCAAATGTGCGGCGCGGGCAGGCCGCGATAGGTGACCATGCCGTCCTCGATCGAGTGGCTAAGGTCGATCAGCATCGAACAGGGCCTTGCAATAGGCCCGGTGGGCGGCGAAGGCGGCCGGCTTCTTCTCCTTCAGCCGGCGGTAGAAGGGCTCGGCGGCGCGAAGGTCGCCGCTGTCGACCTGGGCCCTGGTGCGGCCGATCCTGCGGCCCGTGTCGGCCATGATCATGCCCCAGGTCATCAGGTCCGCATATTGCTCCGCGCTGGGTTCGCGGCCGCTGACGATCTTGAGCGAGGCCGCGCAGGCGACCGCCTGATGATAGAAGATTTCCGGCGGCGGCTGGTAAGGCGCCTCCGCCTTGGCGAGAAGCGCGAGCAGCAAGGCGGCGATCATGCCGCGAGCTTGCGCAGCACGTAGTGGAGAATGCCGCCGGCCCGGAAATATTCGAGCTCGTTCAATGTGTCGATCCGGACCCGGGCGGTGAAGGCGAAGGTCGAGCCGTCCGCTTTGGCGACCTGAACCTCGATCTCCTGGCGCGGCTGCAGGGCCGCGATTCCGGTGATGGTGAAGGTCTCGGTGCCCTCGAAGATGGGGACGTCGCCGACGAACTGGAGCGGGACGACTCCCATGCCGACCAGGTTGGAGCGGTGGATCCGCTCATAGGTCTCGGCGATGACGGCGCGCACTCCAAGGAGGTTGGTGCCCTTGGCCGCCCAGTCGCGCGAGGAGCCGGTGCCATATTCCTTGCCGGCGACGACGACGAGGGGAATGCCGTCCGCCTTGTAGCGCATCGCGGCATCGTAGATGGGGAGCATCTCGCCCGACGGGATGTGGCGGGTGAGGCCGCCTTCGGTGCCTGGGATCATCCGGTTCTTGATCCGAATGTTGGCGAAGGTGCCTCGCATCATGACTTCGTGATTGCCGCGGCGGGCGCCGTAGGAGTTGAAGTCGGCCCGGGCGACCTGGTGCTCGGAGAGGTAGGCGCCGGCGGGGCTGTCGAGCTTGATCGCTCCGGCGGGCGAAATGTGGTCGGTGGTGATGGAATCGCCGAAAATCGCCAGTGGCCTTGCGGAGATTATGTCCGAAGGGGGAGTCGGAGTCATCGTCATGCCTTCGAAGTATGGCGGGTTCTGGATGTAGGTCGAGCCCGCCGACCAGGCATAGGTCTCGCCCCCCGCGACGGGAATCGAGCGCCACTGCGAGTCGCCCTTGTAGACGTCGGCGTAGCGGGCCCGGAACATGTCGCCATGGACGTGGGCGTCGATCAGCCGCCGGACCTCCTCGTTCGAAGGCCAGACGTCCTTCAAAAAGACCGGCTCGCCGTCCGAGCCGGTGCCGAGCGGCTCCTCGATCATGTCGCCCGCGACCGTGCCCTTGAGCGCGTAGGCGACGACCAGAGGCGGCGAGGCGAGATAATTGGCGCGGACGTCGGGCGAGACCCGGCCCTCGAAATTGCGGTTGCCCGAGAGGACCGAGGCGGCGACGAGGTCGTGCTTCGCGATCGCCGCGGAGATGGGCTCGGGCAAAGGCCCCGAATTGCCGATGCAGGTGGTGCAGCCGTAGCCGACGAGGTCGAAGCCGATCGCGTTCAGATCCTCGGAGAGGCCGGCCCGGTCGAGATAGTCGGTGACGACCTGCGAGCCCGGCGCCAGCGACGTCTTCACCCAGGGCTTGGAATCGAGCCCCCGGGCGCGCGCCTTGCGGGCGACGAGGCCGGCGGCGATGAGGACGGCCGGGTTGGAGGTGTTGGTGCACGAGGTGATGGCGGCGATGACGACGTCGCCATGGCCGATGTCGGGCACGTCCGGGTCGCCCGCGACTGGGTGGCGCTGCTCGAGCTCGGCGAGGGCGTGGCCATATTCCCTGGTGAAATTGGCGACGAACTCCTCGTCGACCCGCGACAGCGGCACCTTGTCCTGCGGCCGCTTGGGGCCGGCGAGGCTGGGCTCGACGCTGTCCATGTTCAGCTCGAGCGTGTCGGTGAACAGCGGCTCGTGATAGGCGCCCGGTTCGAGCCACAGGCCCTGCGCCTTGGCGTAAGCCTCGGTGAGAGCGATCTGATCGTCGGAGCGGCCGGTGAGGCGCATATAGTCGAGGGTCTTGCCGTCGACGGGGAAGAAGCCGCAGGTGGCGCCATATTCGGGCGCCATGTTGGCGATGGTGGCCCGGTCGGCGACCGAGAGCGCCGCCACGCCCTCGCCGTAAAATTCGACGAAGCGGCCGACGACTCCGCGCATCCGGAGCATCTGGGTGACGGTGAGGACGAGGTCGGTGGCGGTGATCCCCTCCTGGAGCGAGCCGGTCAAATGGAAGCCGACCACCTCGGGGATCAGCATCGAGACCGGCTGGCCGAGCATGGCGGCTTCCGCCTCGATCCCGCCGACACCCCAGCCCAGCACGCCAAGGCCGTTGACCATCGTGGTGTGGCTGTCGGTGCCGACCAGCGTGTCGGGATAGGCGACGAGCTCGCCCGACGGGTCCTTCGAGGACCAGACGCCTCGGGAGATATATTCGAGGTTGACCTGGTGGCAGATGCCGGTGCCGGGCGGGACGACCTCGAAATTGTCGAACGCCTTCGAGCCCCATTTGAGGAACTCGTAGCGCTCCATGTTGCGGTGATATTCGAGCTCGACGTTCCGGGCGAACGACTGCGGGGTTCCGAAGGCGTCGACCATCACGCTGTGGTCGATGACGAGGTGGACCGGCACCTGCGGGTTGATCCGCTCCGGATTGCCGCCGAGATTGGACATGGCGTCGCGCATCGCGGCGAGGTCGACGACGGCCGGGACCCCGGTGAAATCCTGCATTAGGACGCGCGCCGGTCGGTACTGGATCTCCTTGGTCGAGGACCGCTCCTTCTGCCAGTCGACCAGCGCCTGGATGTCGGCGCGGGTGACGGTCTTGCCGTCCTCGAAGCGGAGGAGATTCTCGAGCAGGACCTTCATCGAGAAGGGCAGGCGGGCGATGTCGCCTAGCTGGGCGGCGGCTTTTTCGAGGGAGTAATAGGCGTAGGTCTTCGCTCCCACCTGGAGCTGGGAGCGGGTACCTAGGGAGTTGTTGCCTACGGCCGTCATCGCGAGCCTTTCCGGGAGTTTGCAGACTGCAAACGCTGGCGGCGCTCTAGCAACGCGCGGCGGGAGTGGGAAGGGCGGGAACGCTTGACCAGCCCTGTCTTTACCCATAGAATCTATGGGTCATGAAATTTCCTCGGTCGCCCCGGCTGTCGAGACCGGACGCCCAGCGCATCCTGCGCGAGGCAGCGGAGGCCAGTCGGGTGGGCTTCGAGGAACGGCATTGCCGGGAGCGCATGGTCGAGCGCGGAGTGACCGAGGAGGACGTGCTGCGCTGCCTGATCCTCGGCCGCATCGTCGAAGGGCCGGCACTCAACGCGCGTGGCAATTGGAAAATGACGGTCCATCGCTTCGCGGCCGGCGAAGCGATGGATGTGGTGGCAGTTATCGAAGTTCCGGATAATGGTGTGGTCGTGGTGACGGTGATTTGAATGCCAAGGAGGGCGTGATGCTGCAGCTGGAGACGACGGGTCTGCCCAACCTGTTCCTCGCGGGCGGCTATGAGCACAGGAATAGCAGCGAGGGCCGCGTCCTTGTCGTGCATGACATTCCGGGCCTCTATGCGGCGATCGGCGAGACGATTGCGCAAAAGCGCGATCTGAGCGGCGCCGAGGTACGGTTTTTGCGCAAGCGGCTCGAGCTCAGCCAGGCCGAGCTGGCCGATTTCCTGCGGGTCTCGGAGCAGACGGTGAGTTTGTGGGAGCGCGGCAAGGGGGAGGTCCCTTCCTCGCAAAGCCTGTTGCTGCGCGTTCTTTATCTGGAACGCGTGCGCAACCAGCCCAGCGCCTGGCAACTGGCGGAGAGTTGCGACACGTCGGCAAGCGAGCGTTTGGTCTTCGAGCAGACGGAGCAAGGCTGGGTGGAGCGGGCCGTCGCCTAGGTGCGGGTGTTGAGGCTGTTGTTGCCGACGGCGGTCATAGGGCTCTCGTCTCAAAGTGGTACTTTGAGCCGGGCGGAAAGGGGGGAGCGGCCCGGCGCGGTTGCGGGGGCTCTAGCAAGGTGGGGGCGAGGGGAGAAGGGCAGGCGCCACGTGTCCTTTTTCTTATCACAATGTTCCGTTTTTGTGCTAGATATGCTTCTAGGAGGCAATATGACAGGCAACGAGTGGAAAGAAACGCTTGCCGCCGAACTGGAGGCAGCGCCCCACATCCCGTACGTGGATTGGAGCGGTGAGATCGCGATCGCGACTCTGCGAGTCTTAACTAGGCGGCTTGGCCCGGATTTCGCGCAGGACGTGAGGTCAGAACTCTCCGCCAAGGCGCTTCGCTGGAGGACAAGCGGGGACGACGGTGACCAGCAAGATGCACCTCTATTAGAGGAGCTGGTAGCGCATTCCTTATGGGAAGAATTGACGACTGGTTCGCAGTGATCCGCAGACGGTGCCTTTATCGTTTTGCCAGCCCGCGCGGCGATGATACACATCCGTCGAAACTTTGCGTTGCGAAACGATGCCGCTTGAGGGCATTGGATGGCGACCCCAGATAGGGGCTCTGAGCTCAACATTAATGAGGACCCCTTGATAGCGATCACTCGGCCTCATTTCGACCGCCCTCCGCTCATCGAGCAGGCCATCACAGTCTCGTTCGAAAAATCCGATGAATTTTCCCTAGGTGATTTCGGGCTATTTTGGCGCGAAATCCAATCGGACTTTCCATTCAGTGAAAGTCACCCTGTCATCGATCAAGCTTTGGAGCGTTTCGAAAACCCGGAGGTTCAGTCACCCGGAGTCCGACTCCTCGAGCCTGGATTCCTGCCTCGGTGCTTCTACAAGAGCGAGGACGGTAGGGAACTCGTCCAAGTCCAGAACGACCGATTCACCTACAACTGGATTAGAGTAGACGAGGATGAGTATCCACGCTCTGAGGTGCTTATTCCCCGGTTTACGGATCTATTTTCCCGCTTCATCCGCTTCCTGGTTGAAGGCCGTTGCTATGACCCGCCAAAGATCATTCAGTGCGAACTCACTAACGTCAACATCATACCGGTTTCTGACTTGGGTGGCACCTTCGCGGATGCACCTAAGGCGTTCAAGCTGAACGCCCTCCGCGAGATTCCAAAAACCGTGCGAATAGAGTCGTATAGCTACTTCAATCACTACCTCTTGCAGCGGGAGGATGGCGTGCCTTTTGGTAGGCTCCATATCCAGCTAGTCCCATCGCTGGCCATTGATGACGAACAGCCTGTCTACAAGTTGCAATTGACAGCTCGTGGAAAGCCTGATTCAAGCGGCCTTGAAGGCTCATTGAGGTTCTTCGTCATGGCTAGAGATGCTATTAACTCAGCCTTTATGGCTTCTACGACTAAAGCCGCTCAGCACAGATGGGGATATCAGGATGGGCTACGCTCTCCGGACTGAAGAGCAGTACACAGGCCTTGGGGAGCCATGGCTGCGATATGGGGGCGTAAACCTGATCAGCGACAAGCTCTTCCGGGTTCGCAGCTCTGCGTCCATGCAACCGCGTAAGGTCGAGCTTGAGGTGGAGGTCGCTGGGCAGCCATTCAAGCTCATTTCCAATCGCTCTGACTTGCCCATTCCGGTCCGTGAAAGCCTAAACCGGATTAATGATCTGGCGGAGTTTGAGGCAGATTGGAATAGTTATGGATCTCTCCGTTTAAACCCGAGGGCCGTGCGGCCGGCAGTCGAATTGATTTTGGGTACTTTCCCTAGGTGCATGACCCCAGAGATTAGCCTCACGCCATCTGGCGGGATCAATCTTTTTTGGTCCAGCGGTCAAGTCGAATTAGAGGTCGAAGTTCGGCCCGACGGCCTATGCGATTACGTATTCGAAAATTGCGAAAATGGCGAGGAAGTTTCTCCGGACGTCCCTGTGCCATTGGCGGACGTTCAGAAGCTTCTTCACCACCTTTGCCCCTGATGTTAGACGTGTGGCGTGCCAGTGGAGCCACCACAGGATGACCCGCCAGATGACGCGTCGATCACTGACGAGACAGAGGTCTTAAGACGCGTCCCCCCCGGTGAATTCAAACGTAACGGGCTGCCGAACTCGAACAATTTTGATCTCGACGGCAATGGAGGCGGAACCTCTGTAGTTTTGTGGCTCGACCAAGAGGATGACCTACACAGCGTGCAAGCCGGACATGAGGAGTACGGCGTTGTCGCAACCGCGGTGGGCGCTTGGCGCGAACATGGGCTAAAAATTGTGCGCAACCCGTTGCCGGGAAACCCAAACCACTGTGAGATTTGGGGCAGCCGCTCTACGTCCGCTAAACGCAGGCTCGCCAAGGCTGCTCGGTGGGTCTGCTATCCCGCCGACTACCCCGAGGATCTAAAAGCACACGGGTAGCGTCTGCCGCCAACTGCTTCACCTGGGTATGAGAAGTCAAAGGCGACCTCAAATACTGCTGTCTTGCCGCCTCACCCTCGTGGCGGGATAACCCCACCTGCCAAATGGCCGCTGTCAATGAACAAGATACCCTTCGCTTCTAAGGCGTGGCGTAGGGACTGAATCCGCGCGGGAAGCACGGCCTCACCGGCTTCGTAACGAATGACTGTGCGAGCGCTCACGCCTGAGGCATTGGCGAGATCCTGCTGAGACCAATCGAGCGCCGCCCGGGCCATTCGGCACTGCCGGACGTTCATCCTGTCACAATTCCAGCAAAAAGCACTTGCTAGCTGCCCCGCGTTCTGTCATATTCTCAGCCATAACGTAGAACCCCCCCGATCGGTGGGAGACCCTTGGTCATGGCTTCCAGGGAGCATAGCGGCGTGCGTGCTTCACTTCCACCGGTGGATGCTAGCGACCGCTCGGCAACAGAGACGTCACGGGCGGCCGTGACGTCGGACGGGCTCGGCTGCCGTGAGGACAGCCGCCCCGCCGGCCGGCCTGCTGCGACTCCACGCACTGCTAACGGCTGCCACGCAGCCGCTTCGCAGTGCGAGGGCGCTTTGGCTTTCACGCGCCGGGCGGTTCTAGGCGCTGCGGTCGCGGTGCCGGTGGCTTCGTCATCGCGAGGAGCGGAGCGAGGTGGCGGTCCAGGGCTGGATTGCTTCCCCCGGCCTGCCGCCGGGGTCGCAATCACGGAGTGGGAAACGACGCTCGCGGCGCTTCGGAAGGCTGAGGCGGAGATCGTGGAGTTTGGGCGGTGGGCCGCGAGCCCCGCCTGGCGCTCGTTCGAAGAGCGGGAAGCGCTGGAGGACGTGTATGGGGAGCGGGTTTCGGCATTTGACGCGGCGATGCTTCGGCTGCTGGAGACGCCGGCGCCGGATGTCGGGGCGATGGCGTTGAAGATCGGGCTGATCGCGGCGCAGCGGGTCTGGGAGCTGGACGGCGGGGAGGAGTGTCTAAGCATACTAAGATCGGATGCGGAGCGCCTGGCTCTGGCTCACTCGCGGTGCATCCGGTATGATGCAGAGGCATAAAGGAACTTGGACGATGGCCGCAGACGCCGGAAAGCCCAGCAAGCGCAAGCCGCTCAAGGCGCGGCCGCAGGCGGACGTGGACCGCGAGAAGCTGCGGGCGGATATCTCGGACCGCTTCTCCAAGACGCTCGAATATCTGGCGAAGTGAGCGAGCCGCTCTGGCTCGACCTGGCCGAGCTGCTCAAGGCGCACGAGGAGCAGATCGCGCGGTTCGGCGGCTCCGCCGGGATTCGCGACATCGGCCTGGTCGAGAGCGCGCTGGCGCGGCCGCAGCAGCTCTATTTCTACGAAAGTCAGGAAGACGTGCTGACGCTCGCGGTGCGGCTCGGCGTCGGGATCGCGCTCAACCATGGGTTCGTCGACGGCAACAAGCGGACCGGCGCGGTGGCGATGATCGAGTTCCTGGCGCTGAACGGGTGGCGTCTGGAGATGGCGAACGATGGCACACTCGGCCGCTGGTTCGAGGCGGTGATCGAGGGGCGTATGAGCGAAGCCGGGCTGGCCGAGGCGATCTTGCCGTTCATCCAGGGGGTCTGAAACGAGAAGGCGCAGGGCGGCCTGCACCGTCGGACGGGTTCGGCCGGCTGTAGCGGGCCGCCCCGCCGGCCGAGCGGGGGCGAGTCCGTTCGCTGCTCCGGCGGCGCTTCGCGCCGGCGTCGCTGCCCTCGGCTCCCCCTGGCTTTCCATCCACTTCGGTGCTTTTGGCTTGCCCGATGTGGAACAAAAGGGGTTCACGGATAGGGTTTTTCCTGCCAGATAGGAAGCGTGGCGAGTCGCCCGGCCGGGCGTGGGGCGTTCGGCCGGGTTTTGGAGCGAGACGAACGATGAAGGGGAAGCGGGGACGGCGGATGCGGTCGGCGGTGACGGCGGAGCTGTGGGACGAGTGCCGGCGCGGGCTGGTCGCGGAGATGGTCGAGCTCGGCCTGGAGCGCGAGAAGGCCGAGGCCGAGGCGGAGGTCAGGGTGGAGCGGATCCGGATGCGGATCGAGTGGGCGCGGGAGCGGTTCAACGCGTTCCTCGAGATGCAGGACAAGGCCGGCGAGGCCTATGTGCGGCAGATCGAGGCGAATCCGGACGTCGACTGGGAGGCCGAGGACGCGCCCGTCCTGCCCGAGCCGCCGGAGGAGGCGGTGGCCCAGGCCATCTATGCGGAGGTGATGGCGGCGGTGAACCACGACCGCTGGCCGAGGCACCTCCATTTCCGCGACGTTTGAGGACATTGGAGGCGGGGATCATGGCGCATCGGGGGTGGAAGAGGAACGGGTTCACTCCGGCCAGGAAGGCGGTCGCGGTGGAGGCGCTCGGCAAATATGGCAACGTCGTCGACGCGGCGCTGGCGGCGGGGGTCTCCGACACGACCTTCTACCGGCATCTCAACAAGGATCCGGACTTCTTCCGGGACTGCGAGCTCGCCCGGGCGAAGGCGGCCCGGCCGCTCGAGACCCTGGCCTGGCAGCGAGCGACGGAAGGGACGCCCGAGACGATCATCCGGGGCGGCGAAATCCTCCAGGTGAAGATGAAGCCTTCGGACTCGCTGATGGCGATGCTGCTTCGGGCCTCGAACCCGAAGAAGTTCGGGCGGCTGTCGCGCGGCGGGCCGACCCGGGGGCAGATCGAGCGCAAGCTGAGGAAGGAGATCGAGGCGCAGGTGCGGGCGGAATTGGCGCGGGAGAGGCGGGTGGATCCGAAGGCGCTGTTCGACAAGCTCAGCGAAAGGATCGCGGAGATGGAGGCCGAGGAGGAGGAGGAGGCTCGGCGGGCGCGGGGCGAGGAGTGAAGGAAAGAGGCGCGGGGCGGCCCGCGCCGTCGGACGGGTTCGGCTTCGCCGACCCGCCGGCCGGACTGCGGCGACTCCGTTCGCTGCTCCGGCGGCGCCCAGGCGCCGGCGTCGCTGCTCACGGGCGCCTTGTCACTTGATCTTCGCTTCCTTGAAGTCGACGTGCTTGCGGACGACGGGGTCGTATTTGCGGAAGGTCATCTTCTCGGTGATGTTGCGCGGATTCTTCTTGGTCACGTAGTAGAAGCCGGTGTCGGCGGTGCTGACGAGCTTGATCTTGACCGTGGTCGGCTTGGCCATGACAGCCTCTCTAATCGAAGGGTTTCGCGAAAAATAAAAGCGGCGTCCCCGCCGCTTCCCATGCGCCGCCGCCTCTGCCCAAAAGGGGCGGCGCTGTCAAGGGCGGGGGCGGTTTAACGAAGCGGTAACCATAAGGGCGCATCGTCCCCCCGACGGGAGCAAGGGAGGCGGCGATGCGGGCTCAGGCGGACGGGATGATGCTCGTGAGGGCCGATCTGTGCGAGCGGCTGGCCAGGCTCGAGGGGGCGGGGCGGCGGCTGTCGGAGCGCGATTATGGCGAGAGCGTCGAGGGGATAAGGCGGCTGGCGGCGGCTTACGGGCTGGCGCCGGTGGCCCGGCTCGCCGACGCGTTCGGGCGGGCGCTGGCGCGGGACGGCGGCGGCTGCCCGAGGGCGCTCTATCTGGGGCGGCTCCAGGACGCGATCGGCTGCGAGGCGATGGAGGAGAGCGCGGCCGAGGCGATGCTCGCCTCGATCTCGGTCCGGCTCGGCGGCTGAGCCTTGGAGGCCCTGCTCGCCAGCTTCGTCGCCGCCGCGCTCGCCGAATGGGGGGACAAGACCCAGCTGCTCGTCGTCGCCCTGGCGGTTCGCTACCGGCGGCCGGGACCGATCCTGGCCGGAGTATTCGTCGCGGCCCTGGCCAATGCCCTGATCGCTTCGTTCGGCGGAGTGCTGGTCCACGACATGATCACCTTGCGGGCGATCTCGCTGCTGGTCGCGCTCGCTTTGGTCTTCGCGGGCGTGGCGGGGCTGATCCGCTCCAGGCCCTATGAGAGCAAGGGGACTTCGCGGGCGGGGCCGTTCCTGGTGACGGCCGCCTCCTTCTTCGTGCTCGAGTTCGGCGACAAGACCCAGTTCCTGACCTTCGCCATCTCCGCCCAGTTCGACGCCTTCGCGCTCGCCGCGGCGGGGGCGACGGCGGGGGTGATGGTGGCGAGCGTGCCCGCCGCCGTGATGGGCGGGGGGCTGGCGAAGGCGGTTCCGCTCAAGGGGCTTCGGATCGGGCTCGGAGCGCTGTTCCTGGCGATCGGATCGTTCGTTGGAGTGAGCGCGCTGAGGCTCGTCTAGGGCGGCGAGCAACGGTCGCGCTCGACGCTCAGCCGGCGACGGTCTCCGCTCCGGGATAGTCGGTATAGCCTTCGGGGCCCCGGCTGTACCAGGTCGCCATATCGTCGGGCTCGAGCTCGGCCCGGTCGAGCAGGCGGGCCGGCAGATCGGGATTGGAGATGAAGGGGCGGCCGAAGCTGATCGCGTCGGCGCGCTCCTTGCCGAGCGCCGCCTCGGCCCGGTCCAAGGTGAAATCGGAGTTGAGGATCAAAGGCGCGGGGAAGACCTTGCGAATGGACGGGGAGACGGGCGGCACGTCCGACTTGCCGAACGTCCCCTCAGGCCCCGGCTCGCGCAGCTCGAGAAAGGCCAGGCCGATCCCGGCCAAAGCGGCGGCGGCGGCGGTGAACAGGGCTTCGGGATCGCTGTCCTGGCAGCCCTGGGTCTCGCTGTTGGGCGAGAGGCGCACCGCCGTGCGCTCCGGCCCGACCATGTCGGCGATCGCCCGGGTCGCCTCGACGAGAAGGCGGATGCGGTTCCCGACCGGACCGCCATAATCGTCGTCGCGGCGGTTGGTGCCGTCGCGGAGGAACTGGTCGATCAGATAGCCATTGGCGGCGTGGAGCTGAACTCCGTCGAAGCCGGCGGCGATCGCATAAGCGGCGGCGCGGGCATAATCGTCGAGGAGGCCCGCTATCTCGTCGAGGCGGAGCGGCCGAGCCTCGGCATAGGGCTGCCGGCCCTCGTAGGTGTGCGCCTTGTAGGGCGCGGTGGTGGCGGAGGCGGAAACGGGCGGCTCGCCGCCGAGGAAGCTGGGGTGGACGACCCGGCCCATGTGCCAGAGCTGGCAGAAGATTCGCCCGCCCGCCTCGTGCACCGCCTCGACCACCGGCTTCCACGCCTCCCTCTGCTCCTCTGTCCAGATGCCGGGGGCATAAGGCCAGCCGAGCCCCTGGCGGCTCATTCCGGTCGCTTCGGTGACGATCAGGCCGGCGCCGGCGCGCTGGCGGTAATATTCGATCATCAGCTCGGTCGGCACGTGCTCCCTTGTGGCCCGGCCGCGGGTCAGAGGCGCCATGATTATGCGGTTGGGGCAGAGGGTGGCGCCAAGCTGGATCGGGTCGAAGAGGGTCGGCATCTACATTCCTTGACGGAGGCAAGCGCGGACCCCTAGCGGCGCGAAAGCGATTATGCAGCAATCTCGATCATCCCCCGCCGCGCCCGCCGGCCGCTTCGCCTTTCCGGCGCTGATCGCCGGCAACCTCGTCCTCGCGCTCGGGCCGTGGATGGTTCGGCTGGCCGACGTCGGGCCGGTGGCGTCGGGCTTCTGGCGAGTCGCCCTCGCCATCCCGTTCCTGCTGCTGATCGCCTGGCGCCAGCAGGCCGGGCGGGAGCTGCCGTCCCGGAGCCTGGTCGCGATCGTCGCGGCCGGCGGCCTGTTCTTCGCCGCCGACCTTGCCGCCTGGCATGTCGGGATCGGCCTGACCAAGCTCGCCAATGCCAGCCTGTTCGGCAACGCCTCGAGCTTCATCCTCGTCGTCTACGGCTTCGTCATGCTCCGCCAGCTCCCGCGCAAGGTGCAGGCGCTCGCCCTTGTCCTGGCGGCCGGGGGGGCGGGATTGCTGATGGGCTCGAGCTACGAGCTGTCGCCGAAGAATTTCACCGGCGACCTGTTCACGCTCGCCGCCGGCCTCCTCTATACCGGCTACCTCGTCGCGGTGGACCGGGCGCGGCGGACGATGGCGCCGATGCCGGTGCTTGCGATCGCCACGATGGCGGCCGCCCTTCCTTTGCTTCTGCTCGCTTTGGCGCTCGGCCAGAAGGTGATGCCGAACGACTGGACGCCGCTCCTCATCCTTTCGTTCGGAAGCCAGGTCGTCGGCCAGGGGCTGCTGGTCTATGCGGTCGGCTATCTGTCGCCGGTCGTCGTCGGTCTCGGCCTCCTCGCCCAGCCCGCCGCCGGGGCGGTGATCGGGCGGCTGGCTTATGGCGAGACCTTCAGCCTCGCCGACGCCGTCGGCGCGGCCCTCATCGCGGTGGCGCTGGTGCTGATCCGGCTGCCTGAAAAGCCCCGAGCCGACGAATAATCCGTCATGCCGGCGAAGGCCGGCATCCCAGGGGGTGAAGACCGCCGCGCGTTTCACCCGCCGGGGCCCCAGCCTTCGCTGGGGCGACGACTCCGTCTTGCATCCTTCTCTCGGGAGGATCATTGACTCCCGCATGCCCGAGATCGCCCCCGCGGAGATGAATCTCGACGAGCTCCGGATGGCGCTCGCCCCTCTGATTCCGGCCAATGCGGTGTTCGACGGGTGGAGCGACAAGGCGCTCGCCATGGCGGCCGCCGAGCTTGGGGTGCCGGCGCCGCGGGCCCGGCTGGCTTTTCCCGGCGGGGCTCCGGAGATGATCGATTCCTGGTTCGACGCGATCGACCGCGGCATGGCGGCGGCCTTTCCGCTCGAGAAGATCGAGGCGATGAAGATTCGCGAGCGGATCGCCTCCCTGGTCCTGTACCGGCTCGAGGTGATCAACCCGCACAAGGAGGCGCTTCGCCGGGCGCTGGCCATTCTCGCTTCGCCCCAGAACCTGCCGCTGGCGGGGCGGCTGGGCTGGCGGGCGGCGGACCGGATGTGGCGGATCGCCGGCGACAAGGCGACCGACTTCAACCATTATTCCAAGCGCGCCATCTTGATGGGCGTCTACGGCTCGACCAGCCTCGTCTATCTCGACGACGACAGCGAAGGGCTTTCGGCCACCCGCACCTTCCTCGCCCGCCGGATCGACGACGTCATGCGCTTCGAGAAGGTCAAGGCGCAGTGGCGCGGCAATCGCGACCGCCTCCCCTCCCTGAGCCGCTTCCTCGGCCGGCTTCGCTACCCGGCGGTGTGAGATGAAGCCGGACCGCATCGAGCCGAAGCCGAAATGGCCGCTTTATCTCGGCATTTTCGTCTGGATCGGAATGATCGCGACCGCCGCGCTCGCCTTCGTCGAATCCTGGTGGGGCTGACATGATCCGAGGCGTGGCGGAGATCGCCAGCTTCCACGCCCATATCTATTTCGATCCGGAGACCCAGCGCGGCGACGCGCTGGCGATTCGCGAGGCGGCGGGCGAGCGCTTCGCGGTGCGGCTCGGCACCGTCTGGGACCGGCCGGTGGGGCCGCACAGCAAGGCGATGTACCAGATCGCCTTCGCGCCGGACCTGTTCGCGACCCTGGTGCCGTGGCTGATGCTCAACAATCGCGGGCTGAGCATCCTCATCCATCCCAACACGACCAACCAGAAACGGGATCATCTGCTCGACGCGGTGTGGATCGGGGCGCCGCTGGAACTGCACGGCGAGGTGCTGCCGGAGGAGAGCGAGGCCGAACTTGCGGGACCCGTGAACACCGTTCCGACGATGGCGCCGTAACGTCACCCCGGCGAAAGCCGGGGCCTCGGGGCGGATCGGCGCCCTTTTTTCGGACAGGTCCCGGCTTTCGCCGGGATGACGGGCGGGTCCCCAAGGCCGTCAAAAAGGAGTAGGATGGCGTTCCCCACGAAGGAGACGCGTCATGGCCACCCGCTCCCGCTCCCGCTCCACCCTCCTGATCGCCCTGCTCGCCGCGGCCGCCGCCGCGCCCCAGGCTTTGCTCGCCCAGGAGGCGCCGCCCGCCGCGCAGGAGGACGAGCCGGACCGGGACGTGGAGGCGGACCCCGCTTATTCCGACGAGGGCGAGATCGTCGTCACCGGCACGATGATGAGGGTGAGGCAGGGCGGAATGCAGGACATCCGCCACTTCCGCTCGGTCGCCGAGAATGGCGACATGCCGCGGCCCGAATCGCTGACCGTCGAGGGCCTGATGGGCGAGCACGATCTCGCCCTGGAAAGCCACCGCCCGTGCGCCCAGTTGCTCTGCCTCGACACCGAGGCGATGCCGGCCGCCCTTCCGTCGCGGCCGGAGGACCGGCTGTTCGTCGGGCTCACCTTCGCGACCAACATCGAGGCCGCGAACTGGCAGCGGGCGCCGCTCAACCTGGTCGCGGTGGTGGACAAGTCCGGATCGATGGACGGCGAGCCGCTCGAGCTTGTGCGGCAGAGCCTGAGGCAGGTGGTCGGCCAGATGCGCGACGGCGACCAGCTCTCGATCGTGCTCTACGGCGATACCTCGCACGTCCACCTCGCGCCGACTCCGATCGCCGGCGGGGGCCGCCAGGCGGCGCTCGCGGCGATCGACGCGATCGAAAGCGAGGGCTCGACCTACATGGAGGAGGGCCTCAAGGTCGGCTACGCGACCGCCTTCGCCAGCGACCGCAAGTTCCGCGGGACGACCCGGCTGATGCTGTTCACCGACGAGCAGCCCAATGTCGGAGCCACCGACGCGAAGAGCTTCATGGGCATGGCGGAAGCCGCCTCCCGGCGCGGCATCGGCCTCACCACCATCGGAGTCGGAGTCCAGTTCGACGGCGAGCTCGGGATGAGGATGTCGAGCGTTCGCGGCGGCAACCTCTTCTTCCTGTCCAACGAGGAGGAGGTGAAGTCCGTCTTCGAGAAGCAGCTCGACACGATGGTGAGCGAGCTCGCCCACGACGTCCGGATCACGCTCGCGCCGCGCCAGGGCTACAAGCTGACCGGGGTGTTCGGAGTGCCGGACGGGATGATGAGCGACGTCGGCGAGGGCGCGGTGACGATCACCATTCCCAGCGCGTTCCTCAGCGCCAATGGCGGCGGAATCTTCGCCTCGGTCGGCAAGGAGGGGCGGCGCTCCAACCTGCCGGCGGCGCGGCTGGCGCCCGGCGAGACCTTGCTCGACCTCCAGCTCGCTTATGTCGGAGCCAATGACGGCAAGCGCGGCAGCGACCGCCTCGCCGTCGCGGCGCCGGCGCAGGTCGAGGGGAGCCCGGCGCTGCGCCGGGCGCATCTGCTGGTCGACGAATATCTGTCGCTCAAGGCCGCCTCGCTCGCCTTCCACCGGGAGGGGGATCCGAAAAAGGCCTTCCGGCTGCTGTCGGGCCTGCAGGGGCGGCTCGAGCAGTCCGGGCTCGACGCTCTGGACGGCGAAAAGACGCTCGTCGCCCAGATGCTGAAGCCCGCCGCGCTCTTCTCGGGCTATGGCGGCGAGCCGCCCAAGGAGAGCCGGACTCTCGCCCTGCTCGGGGAGTGGCGGGTGAGCCGGGTCGACGGAACGGCCGCGGTGGCGACCGGCGACCGAGTCAGGTTCACCGACGGCGGGGAATTGCTGACCTTGCGGAGGACCGCCCGCGACGGCGAGGAGCAGAGCGAGAGCTACGCGATCGACGGGACGAAGCTCACCGTCACCAGCGGGGACGAGAAGGAGCGGGAGACCTTCACCTGGCGGGTCACTCCGAGGACGCTCAGCCTCGCCAGCGAGGACGGCGAGACCCGATTGCTGTTCCGGCGGGTGGACTCGGCGTCGGACTGAGCGCCCGCGTCGCCCCGGCGGATGCCGGGGCCTCGGGCCGGAGGGGCGCCATTTCTCGACGAGGTCCCGGCTTGCGCCGGGATGACGGGCCAGGGCATGATCGTTTTGTCTGTTCCGTCATTTGCGAGGAGCGTAGCGACGAAGTAATCCAGCGGTCTCGCCAGCCCGAACTGGATTGCTTCGCTTCGCTCGCAAAGACGGAGGGAATCAACCTGAAACGATCATGCTCTAGGGCCTGTCCGTCTGCTCGATCGTGGCGATCAGCGGCGGCTGATTCTTCATCGACGCGGCGACCCGCTCTACGCCCTCCATCGCCCTCAGCAGATTGCCGCCGGCGAGCTTGGCCAGATCCGAATCGCTCCACCCGCGCCGGGCCAGCTCGGCGAAGAGGGCCGGGTAGGTCTCGACGCCCTCCAGCCCCACCGGGGCGGTGCCGTCGATGCCGTCGAAGTCGGAGCCGATGCCGACATGATCCACGCCGGCGACCTTGACGACATGCTCGATATGGTCGGCGACCTCGGCCAGCGTGGCGTCGACGGCCGGGTGCGCCGAGTCCCAGGCGGCGAGCGCGGCCGCGCGCCGCTCGGGCTGGCCGGAGTAAAGGTTCTTGAGGCGGGCATCCTCCGCGTCGCGCTCGGCGGCCCGGCGGCGATAGGCTTCGGAGAGGAAGCCGGGGTAGAAATTGACCATCACCACGCCGCCATTGGCGGGCAGCAGCCCCAGCACGTCGTCGGGGACGTTGCGGGGATGGTCCATCAGGGCGCGGGCGCTCGAATGGGAGAAGATGACCGGCGCCCTGGTCTCGGCGAGGGCGTCGCGCATCGTCTTGGGGGAGACGTGGCTGAGGTCGACGATCATGCCGAGCCGGTTCATCTCGCGGACGATCGCCTTGCCGAAGGGAGTGAGGCCGTCATGGACGGGGTCGTCGGTGGCGGAATCGGCCCAGTCGTTGTTCCTGGAATGGGTGAGCGTCATGTAGCGGGCGCCGAGCGCGTAATATTGGCGCAGGGCGGCGGGCGAGTTGCCGATCTGGTGGCCGCCCTCGACCCCGATCAGCGAGGCGATCCGGCCGGCTTTCTCGATCCGGCGGATGTCGGCGGCGGTCGAGGCCATTTCGAGCCGGGCCGGGTAGCGCCCGACCATTTGGTGGACGATGTCGATCTCCTCGAGCGTGACCCGGATCGCCTCGTCGCCCTTCATCTCGTTGGGGATCCAGACCGACCAGAATTGGGCGCCCATGCCGCCTCGCCTCATTCGCGGCAGATCGGTCTGCAGGCGGTGCTCGAGCTTCGACGTGTCCGAATCGAGGTCGAGCGGCTTGCGCCAGAGATCGTATTTGTCGCGAATCTCCCAGGGGAGGTCGTTATGGCCGTCGATGACGGGAGTCGCGGCGAGGATTCGGGCGACCCTCTGCTCGGGCGTGCCGGCCGGCCTGGCGAGCGCGGGGCTCGCCAAAAGGGCGGCGGCGAGGAGGAACGGCAGGCGTGGAGTCATGGCATTTGCCCCTTTTTCTCCAGCCTAGAGGCTTGCCCGGTCTTGCCAAGATGTTTCGGCCGCCGCCCGAAAGCTTGACAGCGCCGCTAAGCTGTTGCGGGTAGGCTTCTTTCCCGAGGATAACGTGTATGCGCCTGTTGAAGATGACGATTCTCGCCGCCGCCACGCTCGCCGCCGCCGCTCAGGCGCAGGCCATTTCCGACGACCCCTATCTGTGGCTCGAGGAGGTTTCGAGCCCGAGGGCGATGGAGTGGGTCGACGCCCATAACGCCAAGGCGCAGGCGGTGCTCGAGGCCGATCCTCGCTACCGGCAATATTATGACGAGGCGCTGGCCATCGCCCAGGCGAAGGACCGGATCCCCTACGGGCGCTTCCTCAATGGCCAGATCTACAATTTCTGGCAGGATGCGGATCATGTCCGCGGAATATTGAGGCGCACCAGCCTCGCCGACTATCAGTCGCCGCAGCCCGCCTGGCAGACGGTGCTGGACCTCGACGCTCTGGCGGCGGCGGAGGGCGCGAACTGGGTCTATAAGGGGATGAACTGCTCGCGGCCGGCGGAGCGGCGCTGCCTGATCTCCCTCTCCGACGGCGGCGAGGATGCGGTGACGGTTCGCGAGTTCGACCTGCCGAGCGGCAAGTTCGTCGACGGCGGCTTCCTCCTCCCCAAGGGCAAGCAGCGGGTCGCCTGGGAGGACGAGGACACCCTGCTCGTCGCCCGCGAATGGCAGCCGGGCGAGCTCGGGCGCACCGGCTATCCCTATATCGTCAGGCGGGTGAAGCGCGGCCAGCCGCTCGCCGCGGCGGCCGAAGTCTATCGCGCCGACCCCGGGGACGGCGGCTACGGGGTCACCCCCTACGTGTATCGCGACGGCGAGAACCGCACCCTGGCGGTGCTCGACCGGCCGCTCGATACCTTTCGGTCGGAGACCTACATATTGGGCGCCAGGGGGCCGCAAAGGCTCGGCATCCCGGCCAAGGCAAGCATCAGCGACATGGTCGCGGGCCGGGTCATCATCCAGACCCGCGAGGACTGGACTCCGGCCGGGAGCCGAACCACCTATCCGGCCGGCGCGCTGGTCTCGGTCGACCTTGCCCGGCTGAAGGCCGATCCGGCGCATCTCGAGCCGACGCTCATCTACAGCGCGGGCCCGCGCGAGGCGCTGGACGGCGCGGCGGCGTCGAAGGGCGTGCTCCTCGTCTCGACGCTCGACAATGTCCGCGGCCGCACCCTGCTGTTCACGCCCGGCCCGAAGGGAAGCTGGAAGCGCTCGTCGATCGAGCTTCCGGACAATTCGACCGTGGGCCTCGTGGACACCAGCCAGACCGACGACAAGGCGCTGATCGCCGTCACCAATTTCCTGACCCCGCCCTCGCTCTGGCTGGCCGATGCGGGAACCGGGCAGGCGCGTCAGATCCGGGCGCAGCCGGCCAAGTTCGATGCTTCGAACCTCGTCGCCGAGCAATATGAGGCGCCGTCCAGCGACGGCACCAAAATCCCCTATTTCCTGGTGCACCGCAAGGACATCAGGCTCGACGGCAACAATCCGACCTTGCTCTATGCCTATGGCGGCTTCGAATCGAGCGAGACTCCGGCCTATTCGGCGACGAACGGCAAGCTGTGGCTGGAGCATGGCGGAGTCTATGCGCTCGCCAACATTCGCGGCGGCGGCGAGTTCGGGCCGAAATGGCACGAGGCGGGGCTGGGCGCGAAGCGGCAGCTGGTCTTCGACGATTTCGTCGCCGTCGGCCGCGACCTCATTGCCCGCAAGGTCACCAGCCCGCGCCGTCTCGGCATTCGCGGCGGCTCGAACGGCGGGCTGCTGACCGGAGTCGCCTTCACCCAGCATCCCGAGCTGTGGAACGCGGCTTTGATCGAGGTGCCCCTGCTCGACATGATCCGGATCTCGAAGATCGCCGCCGGCGCCTCGTGGGAGGGCGAATATGGAAGCGTCGAGGATCCGGCGATCCGAGCCTTCTGGGACAAGACCTCGCCCTACCAGAATCTGCGCAAGGGCGTCGCCTATCCCGAGCCCTTCATCTTCACCACCACCAAGGACGACCGGGTCGGGCCGCAGCACGCCCGCAAGTTCGCCGCCCGGATGGAGGAGATGGGCCTGCCCTTCCTCTATTACGAGAATACCGAAGGCGGCCACGGCTCGGGCGCGAACCTCAAGCAGCAGGCCCATGTCGCGGCGCTGGAGATGATCTATCTGACCCGCAAGCTGATGGGCGAGGCTCCGGCGGGCGGAACCCGCTGAGCGCAGCGGAGGAGCAAGGCCTTCCGTCATTGCGAGCGAAGCGAAGCAATCCAGCCCGCGGACGTTTCAGGCGACGCAGCTCGATTGCTTCGTCGCTGCGCTCCTCGCAATGACGGGTTCAATCGTTATTGATAATCAATTGCAATTAGGCTAGCCCGGCGGTATGTTCCGCCGCTTCGCGCTTATGCTCCTGTGCCTGTTCGCCCTGCTCGGCGCGGCCCCCGCCGCCGCTCAGCAGGCGGACGTGCAGACGAGCTGGCGGCTGCTCGATTATATCGCCGTCGATTATCCCGGCGCGGTGCAGGGCGGCCGAATCGTCAGCGCCGCCGAATATAAGGAGATGGCCGAGTTCGCCGGCTCGGTGCGCGAGCGCATCGGGGCGCTTCCGGCGAAGGCGGAGAAGGCGCGTCTGACGGCGGGCGCGGACTCGCTGCGCTCGGCGATCGCTGGCAAGGCGCCGCCCGCCGAGGTGGCGAAGCTCGCCCACGGCCTCGCCGCCGACCTGATCGCCGCCTATCCGGTGCCGCTGGCGCCGAGGACGATTCCGGATCCGGCGCGCGGGGCGGCGCTCTACGCACAGAATTGCGCCGCCTGCCACGGCGTCGGCGGTGACGCCAAGACGCCAATGGCGGCGACGCTCGACCCGCCGCCCATCGCCTTCGCCGACCGCGATCGGGCCAGGGAGCGCAGCCTGTTCGCTCTCTACCAGGTGATCGACCAGGGGCTGGAAGGCACGGCCATGCAGAGCTTCGGCCAGCTTCCCCAAGCGGACAAATGGGCGCTCGCCTTCCAGGCCGGCCGCTTCGCCTATCCGCCGGCGCTGGCCGAACAGGGCCGCAAGGCTTGGGAAGGCGATGCCGCGGTCCGCGCCCTGGTGCCCGACGCGGCCGCCCTGACCGCGCTCAGCGAGGCCGGGCTGGCGCAGCGGATCGGCGCGGAGAAGGCGGCCGCCGTCACGGCCTATCTGCGCAACGCCCCGAATGCCGTCAGCCAGCGCGGCGGCTCCTCGCTGACCATCGCCCGAGAGAAATTGCGCCGCAGCCTCGCCGCCTACGAGGCGGGCGATCGCAAGGCGGCGAAGGAGCTGGCGCTGGCCGCGTATCTGGACGGCTTCGAGCCGATCGAGCCGCTGCTTTCGGCCCGCGACCCCGCCTTGATGGCCCGGGTGGAGACGGCGATGGGCGAGCTTCGGGCCGCCATCGCCGGCGGCCAGGACCCGGCGCGGGTGAGCGAGCGAGTCGCCGCCCTCGACGCCTTGTTCGACGAGACCGAGCGGGCGCTGGCGCCGGAGGAGGGGAGCAACGCCTCGACCTTCCTCGGCGCCTTCACCATCCTCCTTCGCGAGGGGCTGGAAGCCCTGCTCATCGTCGTCGCCATGCTCGCCTTCCTGCGCAAGGCCGACCGGGCGGAGATGGTTCGGCCGGTTCACTGGGGCTGGATCGTCGCCCTCCTCGCCGGCTTCGCGACCTGGTGGGCGGCCACCCATTTCCTCTCGGTCAGCGGCGCCAGCCGCGAGCTGACCGAAGGCGTCGGGTCGATCCTTGCGGCGGTGATCCTGCTGTTCGTCGGAATCTGGATGCACGGCAAGGCGCAGGCCGACGAATGGCAGCGCTACATACGCGAGAAGGTCGGCCAGGCGCTGTCGAAGAAATCCGCATGGTTCCTGTTCCTGCTCTCCTTCGTCGCCGTCTATCGCGAGGTGTTCGAGACGATCCTGTTCTTCGCCGCCTTGTCCGCGGAAGGCCGGATCGCAGCTTTGATCGCCGGCGCCGGAGCCGGGCTCGCCGTCCTGGCCCTGATCGCCTTGCTGATGCTTCGCTTCAGCCGAAAGCTGCCGATCGCCAAGTTCTTCTCCTACAGCTCGGCGCTGATCGCGGTCCTGGCCGTCGTGCTCGCCGGCAAGGGCGTCGCGGCGCTTCAGGAGGCCGGGCTCATCGGGGTCATCCCGGTCCGCTGGGCGCCGCGAATCGCCATGCTCGGCCTCTATCCGACGGTGCAGGGCCTCGTGACGCAGGTCGCCACCTTGGCCATCCTCCTGATCGGATTCGGCCGCAACCGGCGCGGCGCCGGCAGGCTGGCGACGGCGTAGTGCCCGTCATTCCGGCGAAAGCCGGAATCCATGAACACCGGCGGGCGAATACTGGATCGGGACCCGTGTTCATGGATCCCGGGTCAAGCCCGGGATGACGAACACGCCCGGGATGACGAACACGCCCGGGATGACGAAACGACAGTAGCGCCGCGCGACCCGCTCGCTTATCGTCCCGCGCGAATCCGAAACGTATCGAAGGAAGAGTCATGGCGGGCGTCAACAAGGTCATATTGGTCGGCAATCTCGGCGACGACCCCGAAAGCCGCTCGCTCAACAATGGCGGCGAGGTGGTCAACCTGCGCGTCGCCACCTCCGAAAGCTGGAAGGACAAGGACGGCAACCGCCAGGAGCGGACCGAATGGCACCGGGTCGTCATCTTCAACGAGAATCTCGGCCGGGTCGCCAAATCCTATCTGCGCAAGGGCTCGAAAGTGTATCTCGAGGGTCAGATCCAGACCCGCAAATGGACCGACCAGTCCGGCGCCGACCGCTATTCGACCGAGGTGGTGCTTCAGCGCTTCCGCGGCGAGCTCGTCCTGCTCGACAGCCGCGGCAGCGGCGGCGGTGGCGGCGGCGGGGATTTCGGCGGCGACTATGACAGCGGCAGCTCCGGCTTCGGCGGCAGCGGCGGCGCCTCGCGCCCGCAGTCGAGGCCCGCGCCGGCGTTCGACAGCGACCTGGACGACGACGTTCCGTTCTAACGGGTGCGGGAGCACCCGTCATCCCGGCGAAGGCCGGGATCCCGGTGAGACCCGCCGAGACTATTTGTCCTGAGGTCCCGGCTTTCGCCGGGATGACGAATTAGGTCGTCTCCACTTCCCTATTCCTCCAGCGTTCCCTTTAGCGCCTTCAGCGCCGCGAACGGGCTCGCCTCCGCCCGCGCTTCCTCCTCGCTCTTCACCCCCGCCTCCCTCAGCGCCGCTTCGGCGGCGGGGGAGCGGGGATAGGGGTCGAGGGCCAAGGCGAGCGACTGGGCGACCGCTTCGCCGAGATCGACGGCGCCGCCTTCGTAGAAGATGGTGTCGAGCTCGCTCTCGCCCAGCTCCACCTCCTCCTCCGGTCGGCCGTCGGCCGGAGCCGGCCGGAAATCGACCCCGAACTCCTCCTCGAGGGCGGCGTCGAGCGGCTCGCCGCTGGCGATGCAGCTCTGAGTCACCCGCGCGGTGAGCGTTCCGGCGGCGGCGACGATATCTTCCCGGCGGACCAGCTGCGCCCGGGCCGCGAGGCTATCGATGCCCACCAGCCCGAAGCGCCGCGCCAGCGCCTCGCGCTCGGCGGGCCCGGCTTCGATTTCGACCTCGCACGGCTCCGCGGAGAGGGCGTCGAGGCGGAAGAGGCGGCTGAACTCGGTCATGAGTCCGGAAGCTCCCCGTCCAGCAATGGTTCCAGCGCCGTCGCCGCGAGGCGCCGGTGATACGCCTCGAGGCGCCGGGCGACGAAAGCGACCTGCGCCTCGTCCGCCGCAGCGTCGCGAAAGACGTTGCGCCTCACCGCCGGATCGAGCGGCGCCTCGCCGCCCAGCGCCTCGCGCAACGCGCCGAGCCGGCCGCCGAGCGCGCTCACCAATTTACCGACATGCTTGCCGACGACGAAATCGCCGATTCCGATCTGGCGCAACGTCCCGTCCATGTCGTCGATGAAGATTTCGGTGAGGAGCACCGATCCCGCCCTGGCGCGATCGCCTTCCGCCTCGAGACGGAGGAGGACGAGCGCGACCATCGTCGCGACCATGTCGAAGCGGCCCTCCAGCGTGTCGGGAACTCCGCCCTCGCGGTACCAGGCGGGCTCGCGCGCCGCGGCGACGAGCGCGTCGTAGAGGGGCCGGAGCGCCGCTCGCTCGCGCCGGGCGCCGAACAGCCGGGACAGAAGGGCCAGAGTCTCTCTCCTTGGACGAGGCGCCGTACTTGCGCCGTTCAGCTATTCTCGGATATTGGACGCTCGTGCCCTGCCGGCAAGGCAGGCGCCGGCGCTCCCACTTGCGCCGGCCGGTATTGCGGAGTTTTTCCAATATGAAGGTTTCGGGACGAAAAGCGGCTGTGCTGATCGCCGTGGCAGCGGCGCTGGCGACGGGCGGCTGCGCGAAGACTCAGGACCTGCAGGGATATATCGTCGACGAGACTTTGGTCAGCGCGGTCCAGCCCGGAATCGACAACAAGGATTCGGTGCAGAACACGCTGGGGCGGCCGACCTTCACCAGCACCTTCGACCAGAATGACTGGTATTACGTTTCGCGGCGAACCAAGAATTTCGCCTACAATTTTCCCCGCGTGAGCGAGCAGACCGTCCTTCACGTCCGCTTCGACGCGGCCGGCAACGTCGCCTCGGTCGAGCGCAAGGGCCTCGAGCAGGTCGTCTCGATCGATCCGATGCGCGACAAGACCCCGACGCTCGGCCGCCACAAGAGCATCTGGGACGAATTGTTCGGCAATATCGGCGCCGTCGGCGCTCCTGGCACCGGCGGCCCGAGCGGCGGACCGAACTCGCCGAACTGATCCCCTCGTCATCCCGGCGAAAGCCGGGACCGCGTCGAGACCTTCCGAGGCTTCTCGTCCCGGGGTCCCGGCTTTCGCCGGGATGACGTCAGCGCACCACCCCGCTCCCGGCGAGCACGCCTAGGGTCACCAGATCCGACGCCGAAGCCGTCATCGCCGCGATCTGCACCGGCTGGGCCATGCCGACGAGGATCGGCCCGATCACCGCGTCGCCGCCCAGCTCGCGCAGCAGCTTGGCCGAGATGTTGGCGGTCTGGAGGCCCGGCATGACGAGGACGTTGGCCGGCCCGGTGAGCCGGCTGAACGGATAGACCTTCGCCATCGCCGGGTTGAGCGCGACGTCGGGCGACATCTCGCCTTCATATTCGAAATCGATTCCGGGGGTTCGGTCGAGCACCTTCACGCCCTCGCGGATGCGCTCGAGATAAGTGCCTTCGGGGTCGCCGAAGTTCGAATAGGAGAGGAAGGCCACTCGCGGATCGTGGCCCATCCGGCGAGCGACGTGGGCGGTCTGGATGGCGATTTCCGCCAGCTGCTCGCCGCTCGGCCGCTCGCTCACCGTGGTGTCGGCGATGAAGGTGGTGTGCGACCGGCCGACGAGGACGTGAAGGCCGAACGGAGTCACCCCCTCCTTCGCGTCGAGCACCCGTTGCACCTGCCTCAGGCTCTGAGCGTAGGGGCGGGTGACTCCGGTGATCAAAGCGTCGCCCTCGCCCAGGGCGAGAAGCAGGGCCGCGAAGGTGTTGCGGTCCTGGTTGACCATCCGCTCGATCGCCCGGTGGAGGAAGCCCTGCCGCTGCAGGCGTCCATAGAGATAGTCGACCATTTCGGGGACTCGGGCGTAGGTGCGGCTGTTGAGAAGCTCGAAACCCTCCGGATCGTCGACTCCGAGCGCTCGCAGCCGGTCGAGCACGTCGTCGCGGCCGACCAGCACCGGCACTCCGTAGCCGCCGTCCCGGAAGGCGACGGCGGCGCGCAGCACGACATCCTCGTCGCCCTCGGCGAACAGCACCCGCTTGGGCTGGGCTCGCGCCGCCTCGTAGGCGAGGCTGAGCACCGACGTGGTCGGGTTGAGCCTCGAGCGAAGCCGGGTCCGGTAGGCGTCCATGTCGTCGATCCGGATCTGGGCGACGCCGCTGTCCATCGCCGCCTTGGCGACGGCGGCGGGGACGATCTCCATCAGCCGCGGGTCGAACGGAGCGGGGATGATGTAATCGGCGCCGAAGCTGTGCGCCCTGCCGCCATAGGCTGCGGCGACCTCCTCGGGGACCTGCTGGCGGGCGAGCTCGGCCAGAGCCTCGGCGGCGGCGATCTTCATCTCGTCGTTGATCGTCGTCGCCCGAACGTCGAGCGCCCCCCGGAAGATGAAGGGGAAGCCGAGCACGTTGTTGACCTGGTTGGGAAAATCGGAGCGGCCGGTGGCGATGATCGCGTCCGGGCGTGCCGCCTTGGCGTCAGGCGGGCTGATCTCCGGATCGGGATTGGCCATGGCGAAGATGATCGGGCTCGGCGCCATCTCCTTGACCATCTCGGGCTTGAGAGCGCCGGCCGCCGACAGGCCGAGGAAGACGTCGGCGCCGACCAGCGCCTCCTCGAGCGTTCGGGCGTCGGTGACCGCCGCGTGGGCCGACTTCCACTGGTCGAGCCCTTCGCGGCCCTGCCAGATGACGCCCTTGCGGTCGCACATGATGACATGATCCTGCCGGACGCCCATCGCCTTTATCAGCTCGGTGCAGGCGATGGCGGCGGCGCCGGCGCCGTTGACGACCACCCTTATGTCCTTCAGCTCGCGCCGGGTCAGGTAGCAGGCGTTGATCAGGCCGGCGGCGGTGATGATCGCGGTGCCGTGCTGGTCGTCGTGGAAGACCGGGATGTTCATCCGCTCGCGAAGGGTCTGCTCGATGATGAAGCATTCCGGGGCGGCGATGTCCTCGAGGTTGATTCCGCCGAAGCTCGGCTCGAGCAGCTCGACCGCGGAGATGAAGCGCTCGGTGTCTTCGGTGTCGAGCTCGAGGTCGATCGCGTCGACGTCGGCGAAGCGCTTGAACAGCACCGCCTTGCCTTCCATCACCGGCTTCGACGCGAGGGCTCCGAGATTGCCGAGGCCGAGGATGGCCGTGCCGTTGGAGATGACGGCGACGAGATTGCCCTTGGCGGTGTAGTCATAGGCCTTGGAAGGATCCTCGGCGATCGCCCGCACCGGCACCGCCACTCCGGGCGAGTAAGCGAGGCTGAGATCGCGCTGGGTCGCCATCGGCTTGGAGGCGATGATCTCGATCTTGCCCGGGCGGCCGCCCATCGTGTGGAAGTCGAGCGCCTCCTGCTCGGAGAATTTGACGCTGCTGCCTTCGCTCATCGCGGCTCTCTCCTGGATTTTGCAAGGTGCTGTAGGACCGGAAGGTGAAGGCGGGCAACCCGTCATCCCGGCGAAAACCGGGACCTTGGGACAAGATGTCTCGGCGGGTCTCGCCGAGGTCCCGGCTTTCGCCGGGATGACGCGAATTGAGCGTTCCCCCTCGCCTTCCAACCCTCTAACCTCGCCTCATGGCCACCCAGGCGAAGACAGGCTCGGCTCCGACGCCGATGATGGCGCAATATCTCGCGCTCAAGGCCGAGGCGCCCGATTGCCTGCTCTTCTACCGGATGGGCGACTTCTTCGAATTGTTCTTCGATGACGCCAAGGCGGCAGCCCGGTGCCTCGACATCGCGCTGACCGCGCGCGGCGAGCATGAGGGCGAGCCGATCCCGATGTGCGGAGTTCCCATCCACGCCGCCGAAGCCTATCTGGCGCGGCTGATCAGGGGCGGCCACCGGGTCGCCATCGCCGAGCAGATCGAGAGCCCCGCCGAGGCGAAGAAGCGCGGCGCCAAGTCGGTGGTCAACCGCGCCATCGTCCGGGTCGTCACCGCCGGCACCCTGACCGAGGAGGCCCTGCTCGATTCGCGGGCGGCCAACTGGCTGGTCGCGGTCGCCAAAGTGGGCGAGCGCTACGGCCTCGCCGCCGCCGACGTCTCGACCGGCCGTTTCGAGCTCGGCTCGATCCCGTCGCACGCGCTCGACGCGGAGCTGGCGCGGCTGGCGGCGGCCGAAGTGATCGACCAGGAGGGGCGGCGCGGCTTCGACTCGATCGCCGCCGAGAAAAGGCTGCGCGAGCGCTTCGGCGTGGCGACCCTCGACGGCTTCGGCGCCTTCGACCGTCCCGCCTTGTGCGCGGCCGGGGGCCTCCTCGCCTATCTCGACGAGGTCGCCAGGGACTCCCTGCCCTTCCTTCGCCCGCCGGTCGCCCGAGCCTCGGGCGATCATATGATGATCGACGCCGCGACTCGGGAGAGCCTCGAGCTGACCCAGGCCGCGGCCGGCGGGAGGACCGGGAGCCTGCTCCACGCCGTCGACCGCACCGTTACCGGCGCCGGCGCGCGCCTGCTCGCCGCCGATCTGGGCGCCCCGCTGCTCGACCGGGCGGCGATCGAGGCCCGGCTCGACCTCGTCGCCCGGTTCGAGGGTGATTCGGGCCTGCGCGAATCGATGCGGCGCCAGCTCAAGGCCCTGCCCGACATCGGCCGGGCGCTCGGCCGGCTCGTCGCGGGGCGCGGCGGCCCGCGCGATCTCGGCCAGCTGCGCGACGGCCTCAACGAGACCCGGCGGCTTCACGCGCGGCTCGAGGCGCTGCCCGACCCGCCGCCGCTCCTCGCCCGCCTGCTGCCGGCGCTGACCGGTCATGGCGAGCTCACCGACCTTCTTGGCCGGGCGCTGGTACCGTCGCCGCCGATCGACTCGGCGCAGGGGGGCTATATCGCCGAGGGCTATGACGCCGCGCTCGACGACCTGCGCGCCACCGGCGGCGAGGGCCGCCGAGCCATTGCCGGGCTGGAGGCGCGCTACCGCCAGCAGACCGGAGTCGCCACTCTCAAGATCCGCCACAACGGCGTCCTCGGCTTCCATATCGAGGTGCCGGCCCGGCACGCCGACCCGCTCATGGCCGCGGATTCGGGCTTCACCCACCGCCAGACGCTGGCCGGAGTCGTCCGCTTCAACGCTCCGGACCTGCACGAGCAGGCGCTGCGGGTCGACCAGGCCGGCGCCCACGCTTTGGCCGCCGAGGCGGCGCATCTCGAGGAGCTCACTCAGGCGGCCCTCGCCCGCGCCGAACCGGTCGCCGCCGCCGCCGACGCCCTCGCCCGCCTCGACGTCGCCGCCGCTTTGGCCGAGCGGGCGGCGGAGGGCGGCTGGTCGAGGCCGCGCTTCGCCGGGCACAATTGCTTCGAGGTCGAGGGCGGCCGCCATCCGGTGGTCGAGGATTCGCTGCGCGCCTCCGGAGCCCGCTTCGTCGCCAACGATTGCGGCCTCTCCGAGGACGAGCGCCTCTGGCTCGTGACCGGCCCGAACATGGGGGGCAAGTCGACCTTCCTCAGGCAGAACGCGCTCATCGCGGTGCTCGCCCAGGCCGGCTCGTACGTCCCCGCCGCCCGCGCCACGCTGGGCCTCGTCGACCGGCTGTTCAGCCGGGTCGGCGCCTCGGACAATCTCGCCCGCGGCCGCTCGACCTTCATGGTCGAGATGGTCGAGACCGCCGCGATCCTTTCCCAGGCGACCGAGCGGAGCTTCGTCATATTGGACGAGGTCGGCCGAGGCACCTCCACCTATGACGGCCTCGCCATCGCCTGGGCGGTGACCGAGGCGATCCACGACCGCAACAAATGCCGCTGCCTCTTCGCCACCCATTATCACGAGCTCACCCGCCTCGCCGAGCGCCTCGACGCCCTCTCGCTCCACCATGTCCGCGCCCGCGAGTGGAAAGGCGACCTCGTCCTCCTCCACGAAGTGGCGAAGGGCCCCGCCGACCGAAGCTACGGCCTCGCCGTCGCCAAGCTCGCCGGCCTTCCGGCGCCGGTGCTCGCGCGGGCCCGCTCGGTGCTGGCCAAGCTCGAGCAGGGCCGAGCCGCCACCGGCGGAATCGCCGCCGGGCTCGACGACCTGCCCCTCTTCGCGGCGACGGCTCAGCAGGAGGAAGCGGTCGAGGATCCGCTGAAGTCGGCCCTCGCCGAAGTCGAGGCCGACTCGCTCAGCCCGCGCGAGGCGCTGGAGCTGGTCTACCGGCTGAAGCGGCTCGCCGCCGGCGAGGGCTGATGCCGACCCGCTTCGCCTCGGTTCCGGACAAGCGCTCGATCGTCGACCGGCGCAGGTTGGCCGACGCGCTCCGCGCGACTCCCGACGCCGCGGCGTCGATCCTCAAGCGGGCATTGAGCAATGGGCGCGCCGAGATCGCCCGCCGCCTCGAGGACAAGGCTTATGCCGGCAGCGAATCCGCTGCCGCCTACGCCTTCCTCACCGACCAGATCGTTCGCTTGGCCTACGATCATGCCTTGGCGGGGCTTCCGCCTCCTCGGTCGGCGGACCGGCTGCTGCTGCTCGCCGTCGGCGGCTACGGCCGCGGCGAGATGGCGCTCCATTCCGACGTCGACATCGCCTTCGTCACCCCCGGCAAGCCGGGCCGCTGGGCCGGCCAGGCGGTCGAGGCGATGCTCTATCTGCTCTGGGACCTCGGCCTGAAGCTCGGCCCCTCGACTCGTTCCGTCGATGAGCTCATCGCGCTGGCCTCTTCCGATCATACCATCCGAACCGCCTTGCTCGAGGCGCGCTGGCTGTGGGGCGACGAGCCCCTGTTCGAGGAGGTCCAGGCGCGCTTCTGGAAGGAGGTCGTCGCCGGCAAGGCGAAGAGCTTCGTCACCGAGAAGCTCGAGGAGCGCGAGCGGCGCCACCAGCGCATGGGCGACAGCCGCTACGTCGTCGAGCCCAACGTCAAGGAGGGCAAAGGGGGGCTGCGCGACCTCCACACCCTCTTCTGGATCGGCAAATATGCCTATCAGGTGAGGACGGTCGCCGACCTGGTCGGGGTCGGTCTGCTCACCGAGGCCGAGCTTCGCCAGTTCCAGCGCGCCGAGCGCTTCCTGTGGGCGGTGAGGTGCCACCTCCACATCGTCGCCGGCCGAGCCGAGGAGCGGCTGACCTTCGACTATCAGCGCGAGATCGCGGCTCGGATGCGCTATGCCGACCGCCCGGGCAAGTCGCGGGTCGAGCGCTTCATGCGCCACTATTTCCTTCACGCGAAGACGGTCGGCGATTTGACCGGGGTGTTCCTCGCCCATCTCGACGACAAGTTCGCCAGGAAGGGCAGCCGCTTCGGCCTGCCGGCGATCCGCCGCCGCCCGAGCCGGCTCGAAGGCTTCGCCCTCGACCGCGGCCGGCTCGCCCTGCCGAACGAGGGATTCTTCCGCGAGGACCCGGTCCGCCTCCTCCAGATGTTCGCGCTCGCCGACCTTTACGGCCTCGAGATCCACCCGCTGGCGATGCGCGCCGCCGCCCGCGACTCCAAATTGGTCGACGAAGTGCGCGAGGATCCGCGCGCCAACGCCCTCTTCCTCGACATCCTGACCAGCCCGCGCGACCCGGAGACGGTGCTGCGCTGGATGAACGAAGCCGGGGTGTTCGGCCGCTTCGTCCCTGACTTCGGCCGGGTCGTCGCCCAGATGCAGTTCGACATGTATCACCATTATACGGTCGACGAGCATTCGATCCGGGCGATCGGCCTGCTCGCCCGGATCGAGAATGGGGAGCTCAAGGCCGACCACCCGCTCTCCACCGCCCTCTTCCGCCACATCGCCTCGCGGCGGGTGCTCTACGTCGCCGTGCTCCTCCACGACATCGCTAAGGGCCGAGGCGGCGACCACAGCCTGCTCGGCGCCGAGGTAGCGCGAGCGCTCTGCCCGCGCCTCGGCCTCACCGAGGCTGAGACCGAGACGGTCGCCTGGCTGGTGCGGTGGCACCTGCTCATGTCGGCGACCGCCTTCAAGCGCGATATTGCGGATCCGCAGACCATCCAGGATTTCGTCGGCCGGGTGAAAAGCCTCGAGCGGCTGCGCCTGCTGTTGCTCCTCACCGTCGTCGATATCCGCGCCGTCGGCCCCGGCGTGTGGAACGGGTGGAAGCGCCAGCTGCTTCGCGACCTGTTCGACGCCGCCGAGGAGGAGCTCAGGCTCGGCCACAAGCAGAGGCGGCGCACCGAGCGGATCGCCGCCACCCAAAGCGAGCTGGCGGCGCGGCTCGGCTGGGACGATCCCCGTTTCGCCCGCCATGCCTGGCGCCTCCCCGACAGCTATTGGCTGGCCGAGCCGTTCGACGTGCTCGAGAAGAATGCCCGGCTGATGGATTCGGCCGACCGGGCGCCGGCCAGGACCCGCCCGCTGGCGGTGTCGGTCGAGGAGGAGCGCGCCGCCACCCTGCTCAGCGTCTACGCCAAGGATCAGCCGGGCCTCTTCTACCGCCTCAGCGCCGCGATCAGCCTCGCCGGCGCCAACATCATCGACGCCCGAATCCACACCACCCTGGACGGGATGGCGGTCGACAATTTCCTGGTCCAGGACGCCAAGGGCGGGCCCTTCGCCGACCGCCATCAATTGAAGCGTCTGGAGGCGGGCGTGCTGGGCGCGATCGACGGGCAGGAGCCGGCGATGGAGCGGCTCGAGGCCAAGGCTCTGCCTCTGCTTCGAGCCGAGGCCTTCGCCATCCAGCCGGCGGTGTTCGTCGATAACGAGGCGTCGAGCCGCTACACCGTCGTCGAGGTCAACGCCCGCGACCGCGCCGCCCTGCTCGGCGGGCTGGCGCGAGCGCTCTACGAATCGAAGGCCGCGATCCACAGCGCCCATATCGCCACCTATGGCGAGCGCGCCGTCGACGTCTTCTATCTGACCGACCTCCACGGCGAGAAGATCGCCAGCCCGACCCGCCTCAAGGCGCTCCGCGCCCACCTCCTCAAGGCCGCCGCGGAAATCGGTGTCAGACACCGAATTACGGCTTCGGCGCCACCGTCCCGCGCCGCCCGCTAAAATCGGTGTCAGACACCGATTAACGGACGTCGTGGAAAATCAACGACTTAGATAAATCGGTGCCTGACACCGATTTTCAGGCGCGGTGCCAGTCGCGCTTCAGGCGGTGGGCGGCGAGGACGTAGAGGAGAGCGCTCAGGAGGTAGAAAGCGAGGCCGTAGAGGATCGAATATTTGAGCGAATCGTCGCCGTGGGCGGCGCTCATCCGGTCGGACATGAAGCCCAGGAAGAAGATTCCGAAGCCGATGCCGATCAGGTTGTTGATGAACAGGAAGCTGGCGGACGCGGTGGCGCGCATGTTGGGCGGGACGATGTGCTGGACGGCGGCGATGACCGGCCCCAGCCAGGCCAAAGCGAGCATCTGGCCGATCGCGAACAGGATCCAGCCGACGGCCAGCGACGGAGCGAACAGGCCGAAGGCGAAGATCGGCGCGGCGATCAGGAAGCAGACCGCCGGGACGAGCGCATAGGCGCCGGGATGAGCGGCGCCGACCCGGTCGCCGAACCAGCCGCCGAGCCAGGTGCCGGCGACCCCGCCGACGAGAACGATCGAGCCGTAGAACCAGGACACCTCGATCAGCTCGAGGCCGAAGCTGCGCTTGAAGAAGCTCGGAAGCCAGAAGATGAGGCCGTAGCCGAGGATCGAGCCCGAGGCGGCGCCGAAGGAGAGCAGCCAGAAGCTGGGGGTCCGGGCCAGCCTCGCGACGACCTGGATGAAGGGCGGCGCCGGCTCGCTCGCCGCTCCGTCGGCGGTGTCGAAGCCGCCGCGCACCGGCTCGGGCACGCCGAGCTTGACCGCCAGCGCGGCCGGCACTCCGGCGAGACCGACGATGAGGAAGGCCGAGCGCCAGTCGAGGTGGCTTGCGATCCAGCCGCCGAAGAAGACTCCGAGCGCCGAGCCGATCGGGATTCCGAGCGAGAACAGGGCCAGCGCCCGGGCCCGCCGCTCCTTGGGATAGAAATCGCTGATCAGGGCGTAGGACGGCGCCACTCCTCCCGCCTCGCCGATGCCGACTCCCATCCGCGCCAGGAAGAGCTGCCAGAAATTCTGGGTGAGGCCGCAGGCGGCGGTGAAGGCGCTCCACAGGGCGACCGAGACGGCGATGATGTCGACCCGGCTCCTCCGGTCGGCGAGCCAGGCGATCGGGATGGCGAGGCCGGAATAGAAAAGCGCGAAGGCGATCCCGCCCATCAGCCCGAGCTGGCGGTCGGAGAGGGCCAGCTCGGCTTTGATCGGAACGGCGAGGACCCCGATGATCTGCCGGTCGATGAAGTTGAAGATGTAGGCGATGAGCAGGATGGCGAGGACTCGCCCGCCGGGGCTGCCGCGGCTCGCCGTTCCGGCCGGTCGTGTGGACATCCTGTCGCGCCTTTCTTTCCGCCCTTGCGAGGAGCGAGGCGGCGAAGCAATCCGGTTGCGGCGCCTGCGCCCCTGGATTGCTTCGCTTCGCCCGCAATGACGGTCGGGGCCGCCGAGCCTTAGAACTTCACCCCGAGGCTGAGGAAGACCTGCCGCGGATTGCCGTAAAAGGCCGTCGCCACGCCCTCGCGGCCGAGCGAGGAGGCGACGCCCGGCTGGTTGAACACCGCCGAGGTGCGAGTCGCGGAAAGGATCGGCACCCCGGTCACCGGATTCACGTTGAGGAACTGATAGCCGGAGGTGATGTACTGCTTGTCGAGGATGTTCTTGGCGTGGAGGCCGATCGAGAAGCGATCGCCCCGGCTGGTCCAGACCAGATTGGCGTCCCACAAGGCATAACCCCGCTGGTCCAGGAACGGGCTGGCGGTCTCGAACTGGTAGGTCTTGCTGCGGTAGGACAGGGTCGTCGAGGCGTTGATATCGCCGCCGCCAAGCGGAGTCGTGACGTCCACCGTCGCCGACATGGTCAGCTTCGGCGTATTCTGGATATGCCGGTAGGCGGCGACGTCCACCGGCCGGACGCCTTTGGTCTGGTCCGTCGTCCCGTTGTCGGCGAAACCGGCCGGCACGTTCGACAGGAACTCGTCATATTGCGCGTCGAGATAGCCCACCGTCCCGGTGAAATTGAGACGCGAGCCGTCGTCGAGGCGCATGATGTTGGCGAAGAACTCGCCCTCCAGGCCCTTGAAGGTGGCGGCGCCGGCGTTGGTGGTTACGCCGCAGAAAGTCGGGATTCCGCCGATGACGCAGCCGACCGAGCCGGGAACCTGAACGTTCTTATAGTCGGCGTAGAAGGCGGCCAGGGCGATGCGGGCGCGGCGGTCGAACAATGAGGCCTTGTAGCCGACCTCGTAGCTGTCCACCGTCTCGGGGTCGAACAGGAAGAATTCGAAGAGGTCGGCCTGGTCGATGTCGCCGTCACCGTCGGAATCCCCGGCCTGCGGCGAATTGGCGCGAGGATCGAAGCCGCCGCCTTTGAACCCCTTCGAATAGCTGGCGTAGATCGTATTGTCGTCGTTGGGCTTGAACGTGACCGAGGCACGCGGCGTGAACTGCTTGAACGTATCCTCGCCGTTGAAATCGGAGACGACCGCGAAGTAGCGCGTCGGGTTGACGCCGCCCAGCGCGACCTGGGGCCCGTTGCGCAGATTCTCCTTGAATACCCGCGCCGAGCGCTTGTCGTTCGTGTAGCGGCCGCCGACCGAGACGGCGAGCTGGTCGCTGAGGTTGAAGGTGAAATCCGCGAAGGCCGCCCAGGTCTTGGTGTCGACGTCGCCGAAGGTCGAGGCGGTGAAGAAGGGTACCGGCCCCTGCGCCGGGCCCGGCGGGACCGTCAGGCCGGTTTCGTGAAGGATGACGTCGAAGATGTTGTTGGCGTTGGCGTCGAGATAATAGAGGCCGACCAGCCCCTGGATGCGCTTGCTCTCGTAGAGCAGCTGGAATTCGTTGGAGAGTTGCTTGTTGCGGTAGATGGCGGGGACGTCGACGTCTATCGTCGGCAGCGCGTCGAAATCGATCGGGGTCGACGACTTGTCCTTGCGATAGGCCGCGATGTCGCGAAGCGTGATCTGATCGCTGAGCTTGAGCTCGACGTGCACCGCTCCGCCATAGGCCTCGATCTCCTGCTTGGGCAGGACGAGGCCGCCGCGCGTGTCGTAGACGTCGTCCAGGACCGGCGCGTGGGTGAACAGGCTTGGAATGAGGCGGTGGCCGCCCCGCGGGTTCGAATCGTCCTTGGTGTAGTCGCCCGAGATTCGGACGAACAACGCGTCGGAAGGCTCGATCTCGATCGTGCCGCGGGCGGCCCACAGGTCGCGATTGTAATTTTCCTGGCCGGTGGTGAGGTTGTTGCCGAAGCCGTCGCGGGAGAGCCGGGCGATCGAGCCGCCGATCCGGATCTGCTCCGAAACCGGGGTGCTCGCCGACAGGATGAGGTCGAGCTGCTTGTAGGTGCCCAGATTGGCCCGCGCGCTGAACGAAGGCAGCGAGGAAAGGCGCCGGGTGACGTATTTGATCGCTCCGCCGATCGTGTTGCGGCCGTAGAGCGTCCCCTGCGGGCCGCGCAGCACCTCGATCCGCTCGACGTCGTAGATGTCGAGCACCGCGGCCTGCGGACGGTTGAGGTAGACGTCGTCGAGATAGAGGCCGACGCCCGCCTCGAAGCCGGCGACCGGATCCTGCTGGCCGACGCCGCGGATGAAGGCGGTCAGGGTGGTGTTGGTGCCGCGCGAGGTCTCGAGAGTGACGTTGGGCGTGGTGTCGGAAAGATCGGTGATGTCGGTCGCTCCGGCGCGCTCGAGCGCCTCGCCCTGATAGGCGGTGACCGCGATCGGCACGTCCTGCAGGCTTTCCGCCCGGCGCCGGGCGGTGACGACGATATCGCCGTCCCCGGCCGGAGCGGCGGTCGCATTCTCGTCGAGCGCCTGGTTGGCGGCGGCGGCGGCCTCCTCGTCGGTGCCCGAGGACGAGGGCGGCAGGATCTCCTGCGCCCACAACGGCGCGGGGATGGCGGCGATGGCGGCTACGGCGGCGCCGAGCCTAAGGGCGGTCAGGGTGCGGCTACGGGTCATGGCGGTGTCTCCTGGCATTCTAGGCGGTGGTTTCGGGTTGTCGGACTGGCGGCAGGCTGGCCGCGAAATCGCGAAGCGTGGCGTTGAACAGATCGGGCTGCTCGAGATGCGGCGCGTGGCCGGAGCGGTCGAAGCTGACGGCCCGGGCATCGGGCAGGGCCGCGACGAGGTGGCCGGCGGTGTCGGCGCCGTAGAGGTGGCTTTGAGCGCCGTGAACGACCAGGGTGGGCTGCCGGATCACAGCCAGCAACGGCCGGAAATCCTCCTCGACCAGTGATTGCCAGAGGGCTCCGATTGCGGCCGGATCGTTGGCGGCGAAGGCCGAAGCGGCGCGGTCCGCCTCGGGTCCGGGGACGGCGAAGATCGCCCGTCCGGCGGCGGCGGCAAAGGCCGGAAAATCGTCGCGTATCGCCTGGCTGCGCGCCTCGCAGGTCTCGCGCGACAGGCCGAGGTCCCAGCCGTCGTCGTTCAGGACTCGCGGAGTCATGTCGACCACCACGGCGCCGGCGAAGCGGCCGGATTCCGGCCCGGCCAAAGCGCGCCACAGCACCGCCGCTCCGAGCGACCAGCCGACGCCCAGCGCGCCGTCGAGGTCGAGCGCCCGGGCGAGCTCGGCCACGTCGCGGGCAAGGCGGGCGATCGTGGGCGGCGAGTCGCCGGCCGGCGACCGGCCGTGGCCGCGCAGGTCGACCGCCACCACCCGGAAGGACCCGGCGAGTTCGCGCTGGCGTCCGAAGAATCCGGCATTCGCCATCAGCCCGTGAAGGAACAGGAGCGGACGGCCCTCGCCTTCATCGGAATAAGCGATTCGAGCCCCGTCGGATGCCGTGAACTGCTTCAACCCCTCTCCCCCGGCGGCGCGCCCCTTCAGCGGAGTCTCATCAGCCTGCCCGGACCCCATGCTCCAAACTGAAACCTGAGTCAATGTTCAAGTTGCGGAGAGGGACTTCGCGACCGGGAATGGTACATGGCTGTGCCATGGTCATCCAAAACCGATCTTCGCATCGCCCGGCGGCCTGTCCGACCCCTCGCGCGCGCGCGCGCACAGCCGCGCACTATCCTCAACTTCCTCAACTTATTTCGCCTCCCAGGCGGCCGCGTTGCTCGCCCCCCGGGACGTCGCCTCCCGCCGGTGCCGAGGCCAGGCTCCTATGCTTCCTTCCGTCCAACCGCTAAGGCCGCCCGAATGACCGCGTCCGCCATTTCGATCGTCGAACTCGAGAAGACCTATGCCGGCGGCAAGAGGGCGCTGGAGGGGGTCGGCCTCGAGGTGCCGCAGGGGCAGATTTTCGGTCTGCTGGGGCCCAACGGCGCCGGCAAGTCGACCCTGATCAACATCCTCGCCGGCCTCGTCAACAAGAGCGGCGGAAGCGTCACCATCTGGGGCTTCGACATCGAGAAGCATCCGCGCAACGCGAAGGTGTCGATCGGAATCGTTCCTCAGGAGCTGGTCTTCGACCCCTTCTTCACGCCGCGCGAGACGCTCGAGATCACGGCGGGTCTCTACGGCGTGCCGAAGGAGCGGCGGCGGACGAACGAGCTGCTCCGGGCGGTTCGGCTGGAGGACAAGGCGGAGGCCTATTCGCGAACGCTGTCGGGCGGGATGAAGCGCCGGCTGCTGGTCGCCAAGGCGATGGTCCATTCGCCGCCCATCCTCGTCCTCGACGAGCCGACCGCGGGCGTCGACATCGAGCTTCGCCAGCAGCTCTGGGCCTATGTTCGGCAACTGAACGGCGAAGGCGTGACGGTGGTCCTGACCACCCACTATCTCGAGGAAGCCGAGCAGCTGTGCGACCGCATCGCCATCATCAACCACGGCCGCCTGATCGCCAACGAGACCACCCGCACCCTCGTCGGCATGGCCCAGGAGAAAGCGGTCGAGGTCACCGTCGACCGCGACATCGCCGCTTTGCCGGACGCCTCCTGCTTCGAGAAGATCGACCTGATGGGCGAACGCACCCTCGCCATCACCTACCGCAAGGACAAGGTGAATGCCGGCGAGGTGCTCGCCGCCCTCCAGCGCGACGGCCTCGGCATCGTCGACGTCTCGACCCGCGAGGCGGATCTGGAGGACGTGTTCCTGAACCTCACCCGGGCCTCGGACGCCGCCGGGTGAGCCACGATTTCGACGTCGTCGTGATCGGCTCGGGCGCCGCCGGCCTTTCCGCAGCGCTCACCCTCGCTCCGAAGCTCAGGGTCGCCGTTTTGGCCAAGGGCGGCCTCTCCTCCGGCTCCACCGCCCTCGCCCAGGGCGGAATCGCGGCGGTGCTCGAGCCCGGCGACACGTTCGAAAGCCATATCGAGGACACGATCGTCGCCGGCGCGGGGCTCAACCGGCGCGAGACCGTGGAGTTCGTGGTCGAGAGCGCCCCCGCCGCGATCGAGCGGCTGGCGGCGCTCGGCGTCCCCTTCAACAAGGGCGAGGAAGCCGGCTGGCACCTGACTCGCGAGGGCGGCCACAGCCACCGACGGATCGTCCATGTCGCCGACGCCACCGGCTGGGCGGTCCAGCAGGCGCTCGAGAAAGCGGCCGCCGAGCATCCGAACGTCGAGCTGATCCCGGATCGGGTCGCCGTCGACCTGGTCACCGGCCGCCACGCCGAATCCGCAGCGGAGGGCAAGCGGGTCTGGGGCGTCTACGCCCTCAACCGAGGCACCGGCCATGTCGAGCTGTTCGCCGGGCGGGCGACCATCCTCGCCACCGGCGGCGCCAGCCGCGCCTGGCTCTATTCGACCAACCCGCGCGGTTCGACCGGCGACGGCATCGCCATGGCCTGGCGGGCCGGCTGCCGGGTGGCGAACATGGAGTTCAACCAGTTCCACCCGACCTGTCTCTACCACCATGACGTCAAGAACTTCCTGATCACCGAGGCGATGCGCGGCGAAGGGGGAAAGCTCAAGCTGCCCACCACCGGCCGCCGCTTCATGAAGCGCTTCGACCCGCGCGAGGAGCTGGCGCCGCGCGACATCGTCGCCCGGGCCATCGACCATGAGCTGAAGCGGCTGGGCCTCGATTTCGTCCACCTCGACATCAGCCACCGCGACCCCGATTTCATCCTCGGCCACTTTCCGACCATCGCCGCCCGACTCGCCGAGCCCGACATCGGCATCGACATCACTAGCGAGCCGATCCCGGTCGTTCCCGCCGCCCATTATACCTGCGGCGGGGTGATCACGGACCTCGACGGGCGAACCGACGCCGACGGGCTCTACGCCGCCGGCGAGGTCACCATGTCGGGCCTTCACGGCGCCAACCGCCTGGCCTCCAATTCGGTGCTCGAATGCCTGGTCTTCGGAGTCGCGGCGGCCGAGGATATCAATCGCGGCTGGAAGGACCTGCCGTCGCCGCCCGCCATCCGCCCCTGGGACGAGAGCCGGGTCACCGATTCCGACGAGGAGGTCGTCGTCCATCACAATTGGCAGGAGATCCGCCGGTTCATGTGGGACTATGTCGGGATCGTGCGGACCACCAAGAGACTCGAGCGGGCCCTCAACCGGATCAACCTGCTGAAGCAGGAGACCCACGATTATTACCGCCACTTCCGGGTCACCGCCGACCTCGTCGAGCTGCGCAACCTCGTCGAAGTCGCCGATCTCATCGTCCGCTCCGCCCTCACCCGCAAGGAAAGCCGCGGCCTGCATTACACGCTCGACTATCCGGACCTGCTGCCGGACGCGGTCGATACGGTGCTGACCCCGAATGGCTGAGCTCAGCCTCGCCGACCAGGATCTTCGCGGCCTCCTCGCCCGGGCGATCGCCCGGCTCGGCCATTCGCCGACCCTCGAGGCGCTGGCGCGGGAGGGCGGAACCAGCGTGGGCGAGGTGGAGAGCGCGCTGCGCCGGCTCCACGACGCCCATGCGCTCCTCCTCCATCCCCAGCGCTGCGCGCCGTGGGTGGTCCACCCGTTCGCGCTGTCGCCCGGATCCTGCTGGGTGGAGACTCCCGAGCGCGGCTATTGGGCGAACTGCCTCTATTGCGCCCTCGGCATCGCCGCCGCCCTAAGCGCCGACTCAACCGTTACCACGCGGCTCGGCGGAGAAGGGCGTACGGCGCTGTTCAGAGTCGCCGGCGGCAAGCTGCTCGATACGGACGGAGTGTTCCATCTCTCGGTCCCCGCCCGGTTCTGGTGGGACAATGTCATCCACGCCTGCGCCACCTTCCAGCCTTTCGAGTCCGAGTCCGAAGTGGATCCGTGGTGCGAGCGGCACGCGCTGCCGCGGGGACATGTCATGAGCCTCGAGGCGCTGTGGCGATTCGCCTCCGACTGGTACGGGCGCTACCTTGGGGAGCCGTGGCGGGCGCGAACTCCCGAGCAGGTGCGAGCCCTGTTCGAAGCGCACGGCCTTGCCGGCGACTTCTGGGCGTGGTGAATCAGTGGGCCAAAAACGCCTTCAGCTCCGTCCGAAACCTCGCGGGCTGGTCGTACATGATCATATGGCCGCTGCCATCGATTCGGACGAGCTTCGCGCCGGGCTTCCCGCGATAGGCCCGGCGGTAGCGACTGTCGTCGGCGGCACGGCGGCTGGGGTCGAGGCTGGCGTAGAGCACGGTGAGCGGCGCCGCGATCCGCGGCAGCTCCGGAGTCAGGTCGGTCAGCGCCAGCTCGTGGGTGGCGCGGGCGGTGACATCGGGATCCGCGCCGCTCTCGGGATTGCCGAACAGCCGGATCGCGGATTCGACGAGCCGGCGCCCGCCCGGCGTGGAGCTGAGGTCGCGAAGGCCGTCGGCGAGGCCGCGAATCCCGACCGCGTCGCCGCCGAGGATTCCGGCCGGCTGCGGAAGCATGTCGACGACCATCACCTTGCCGGCCAGGCCCGGATGCCGGGCCGCGACCATCATCGCCACCGTTCCGCCCATCGAATGGCCGACGATCGCGGGACGCTTCAGGCCTCGCGATTGGATGTAGCGCGCGACCTCCTCCGCCAGCGGAGTCACGATCGCGCCTTTGGCGTTGCCGCGCGCCGGCGTGCCCGCGAAGCCGGCGACCTGGAGGAGGTGGTAGCGATAGCCCGGCACCGCCGCGACGCTTCCCTTCCACACGTCGCGCGAGCCGGTGAGGCCGGGGATCAGGATGACGTCGGGGCCGACGCCCTGCACGACCACCGAGAAGCGGGTCGGGGCGAACGGCTTGGGAGCGGCCGCGGCCGGGAGGGGCGGCGCGGCGGCCGCTCCGAGGCAGGCGAGGCCGAGCGCCGCGGCGAGGAGGATGGGCAATCTCATCGCCGCGGCCCTAGCGGCGCCGGGTTGAACGCCGCCTTACTCGCCCGCGGGCCGGGCAAGGCTTGTTTCACCCCGTACATGGGCTAAGTCCCTGCCATGCCCGCCCAGCATCTCTACCTCGTCGACGGCTCGAGCTATATCTTCCGCGCCTATCACCGCCTGCCGCCGCTCACCAACCGGCACGGGCTCAACGTCGGCGCCGTCTACGGCTACACGACGATGCTCTGGAAGCTCGCCGAGAGCCTGCACAAGGAGGAGGGGCCGACCCACCTCGCGGTCATCTTCGACGCCGGCTCGCACACCTTCCGCAACGATATGTTCGAAGGCTACAAGGCGCAGAGGCCGCCGCCGCCGCCCGACCTCGTCCCCCAATTTCCCCTGATCCGCGACGCCACCCGCGCCTTCTCGCTGCCCTGCATCGAGGAGGACGGGCTCGAGGCGGACGACATCATAGCCTGCTACTCGAAGGCCGCGCTGGCGGCGGGCTGGCGAGTGACGATCGTCTCGTCCGACAAGGATCTGATGCAGCTGGTCGAGGACGGCCGGCTCGACCTCTACGACACGATGAACGACCGCCGCATCGGCCGCGACTATGTGATCGAGAAGTTCGGAGTCCCGCCCGAGCAGCTGGGCGAGGTGCTGGCGCTGATGGGCGACAGCGTCGACAACATCCCGGGCGTGCCCGGCGTCGGCCCGAAGACGGCGGCCCAGCTCATCCAGCAATATGGCGACGTCGAGACCGTCCTCGCCCATGCCGAGGAGATCGCCAAGCCCAAGCTCAGGCAGAATCTGATCGAACATGCCGACGCGGCTCGGATGTCGAGGGAGCTGGTTCGCCTGGTCTGCGATTCGCCCCTGCCCGAGCCGCTCGAGGATCTCGAGATGAAGGGGATACCCGACGCCCCGCTTCGCGAGTTCCTCGAGGAACAGGGTTTCAAGGCGCTGCTCTCCCGCCTCAACGGCACTTCGCAGGTCAAGGCGCCGAGCGATTCGCAGACTCCGGTGCAGCGCGAGGTGCGGCCGGAGCCGAAGATCGATCGCTCCGCTTATGTGACGGTGACCGAGGAGGCGGAGCTCGACGCCTGGATCGCGGAGGCTTCGCGTAACGGACTGGTGGCCGTCGACACCGAAACCTCCGGCTATGACTGCGTCACCGCCGATCTGATCGGGATCAGCCTCGCCACCGAATGCGGCAAGGCCTGCTACGTCCCGCTCGAACATGGCGGCCACGATCTGCTGTCGGAACGGCCGGAGCAGATCCCCGCCGCCGCGGCGCTGGCGAAGCTGAAGCCGCTGCTCGAGGATCCGGCGATCCTCAAGATCGGCCACAATTTCAAGTTCGACTGGATCGTCTTCGACCGCCGCGGCATCAAGGTCGCCCCGGTCGACGACAGCCTGGTGATGAGCTTCAACCTCGACGCGGGCGGCCTCAACAGCCATTCGATGGACGATCTGGCCAGGAAGCATCTCGACCACGATTGCATCGCCTTCAAGGACGTCTGCGGTTCCGGCCAGAAGCAGATCAAGTTCAATCAGGTCCCGCTCGATCGAGCCACCGAATATGCCGCGGAAGACGCCGACGTCACCTTGCGCCTGTGGACCCGCTTCAAGACCCGGCTGCCCCACGAGCGGGTCTCGCGGGTCTATGAGATGGTCGACCGGCCGCTCGTCCCCGTCGTCGCCCGCATGGAGCGCGAAGGCGTCAAGGTCGACCGCGAGGAGCTGAACAAGCTCAGCCAGGAATTCCAGACCCAGATCGCGGCCCTCGAGCAAAGGATTTGCGGCGAGGCGGGCTGCACCTTCACCATCGGCAGCCCACAGCAGCTGGGCGAGGTCCTGTTCGGCCAGATGGGGCTGAAGGGCGGCCGCAAGGGCAAATCCGGCACCTGGTCGACGGACGTCAACGAGCTCGAGCGGCTGTCGCGCGACGGAGTGCCGATCGCCTCGCTGGTGCTGGAGTGGCGGCAGCTCTCCAAGCTCAAGTCGACCTATACCGACGCGCTCCAGCAGCAGATCAACAAGGAGACGGGCCGGGTCCACACCAGCTACAGCCTTTCGGGAGCTCAGACGGGGCGCCTGTCCTCGACCGACCCCAACCTTCAGAACATTCCGATCCGAACCGAGATCGGCCGCCGAATCCGCGACGCCTTCGTCGCCGAGCCCGGCCATGTCATGCTGGCCGCGGACTACAGCCAGATCGAGCTCAGGCTCGCCGCCCACATGGCCGACGTGCCGCAGCTGAAGGCCGCCTTCGCCGAAGGCGCGGATATCCACAGCCTGACCGCCCAGGAGCTGTTCGGCGAGGTCACCCGCGACACCCGCGCCAGCGCCAAGACGATCAACTTCGCCATCCTCTACGGAATCTCGCGCTGGGGTCTGGCGGGCCGCCTCGCGATCACCGCCGACGAGGCTCAGGCCATGATCGATCGCTATTTCGAGCGCTTCCCCGGCATTCGCGACTACATCCATTCCACCCTCGAGGGCGTTCGGGAGACCGGTTTCACCACCACCTTGTTCGGCCGCAAGACCCACTTCCCGATGATCAGGAGCCGGGTCCAGCACGAGCGGCAGGGCGCCGAACGGGCGGCGGTCAACGCGCCGATCCAGGGCACCAGCGCCGACATCATCAAGCGGGCGATGGTGCGCATGTGCCCGGCGCTGGAGCGGGAAGGGCTCGGCGCCGTGCGCATGCTGATGCAGGTCCATGACGAGCTCGTCTTCGAGGTGCCCGAAGGCGATGTTGAGGGGGCGAGCGCCGTCATCCGCCGAGTCATGGAGCGGGCGGCCGAGCCGGCGGTGACCCTGAGCGTGCCCCTCGGAGTCGACATCGGCACCGGGCGGAACTGGGGCGCCGCGCATTGACGGCAGCCGCGCAGGGTGAGGACATCGCCGCTCTCGCGCGCGGCGGCCGAACCAACTTCCTGGGCTTCCTGATCCGCCTGGCCGCCCGGCTGCCGTTCCTGTTCATCGCCGGGCGCCTGTACGGTCCGGGAGCGCTCGGCGCCTTTGCTTACGCCGTCATCGTCATGGAGTTCGCGGCTCAGCTTTCCACGCTGGGCCTCAAGCGCGGACTGGCTCAGCAGCTCTCGACGACCGACCAGCCGCACAGCTGCGTGGTGACGGACGCAATCCTCGCGGCCTTCATCGCCTCCGCCGTCTCGACCCTGATCCTGATGCTGTTTCCGCAGGCGATGTTCCCGGCCGGCGGAATCCACGGCGCCGACTGGCTGCTGCCGATGGTGATCTTCGGAATCGCCGGGGCGGACATCGCGCTGGCCGCGCTCGCCTATCGCCACGACATCGGCGCCACGGTACGCGCTCGCGCCGTCGTCGAGCCGTGGACGATCAGCATCGCCGCGGGGTTGTGCGTGCTGATCTTTCCGGCCGCCGCGGACGGGACCCGTTCCCGCGACGGGTTGATCATCGCCTACGTGATCTCGGTGGTGGCGGGTCTCGTCGCCTCGCTGTGGCCGCTCTACCGGAGCTACGGCCTCCCGCAAAACTGGAAGCCGAACCCGGCCAAGCTGCTCTCCGTCGCCCGCCGGAATATTCCGCTCGCCGCCGCCGATGCGATCGAATGGGGCTCGCGCCGTCTCGACATCGCGATTCTCGGCTTGTTCGTGGCACCTTATTGGGTCGGGGTCTATTATGTCGGTCAGCAGGTCGCCTCGCTTCCGCAGAAGTTGAAGACCAGCTTCGACCCCATCCTCGCCCCCGTCATCACCCAGAAGCTGGCCGAGGGCGACAAGCAGGCCGTCGCGAAGCAGGTTCGGCAGGTCGGCTTCTGGATCATCGCCGCGCAGGCGGGAATCGCGCTCGCTTTGGGCATTCCGGGCGAGGCGGTGATGGGCGTGGTCGGCGCCGCGTTCGTCGGCGGCACCGGTGCTCTCGCCTTCCTGCTCGCCGCCGAGGTGGTGGCGGCCACGGCGGCCGTCTCGGAAGCGGCCCTGGTCTACGTCGCTCGGCACCGCAATCTGATGATCTCGACGCTGATGATCATCGTCCAGGCGGCTCTGACCCTCGTCTTCATCCAAAGCGTGAAGCTGCTGCCGGTCCCTCCCGAGAACGTCCAGGCCTATCAGGCGGCCAGCGCCGCGGCGGCCCTCATGCTGGCGCTCGGCCTCGCCTCGGTGCTCAAGGCGCGGTTGCTTTGCCGGCTTCTCGACGCTCCGGTGCAGGGCTGGCGCTGGCCCCTCATCTGGGCGGCGGCCGCCGCCGTGGTGGTCGGGCAGGGCTTCACGATGCTGCCCCAGTCGCTGGAATGGGTGGAGCTGGTGATCGGCATACCCGCCATCCTCGCGACGTTCGGCGTGGTGGTCTGGCTGAAGGGCTTCACCCACGACGACCGGGTGCTCTTCCGGCTGAAGAAAGGCGAAGAGCCCGAGTTGCCGCCCCCACCCGGAGTCACGCCGCCCGGAGCCGCTCCGCCCGCCGGCTAGTGGCGGAAGTGGCGAAGGCCGGTGAAGACCATCGCCAGCCCCGCCTCGTCCGCGGCGGCGATCACTTCGTCGTCGCGGATCGACCCGCCGGGCTGGATAACCGCGGTGGCCCCCGCCTCGACAGCCGCAAGCAATCCGTCGGCGAAGGGGAAGAAGGCGTCCGAGGCGACCGCCGACCCGATCGTCCGCGGCTCCGCCCAGCCCGCTTTCTGAGCCGCGTCGCGCGCCTTCCAGGCCGCGATTCGGGCGGATTCGAGGCGGTTCATCTGGCCCGCGCCGATGCCGGCGGTGGCGCCGCCTTTCGCATAGACGATGGCGTTCGACTTGACGTGCTTGGCCACCGTCCAGGCGAACAGACAGTCGGCCAGTTCCTCCTGCGTCGGCGAGCGCCGGGTCACGACCTTCAGTTCGTCGCGGCCGGCTCGCTTGTTGTCGCGCGACTGGAGCAGATAGCCGCCGGTGATCGACTTCAGGACCAACCCGCCGCGCGCCGGATCGGGGAGATCGCCCGTCAGGAGCAGGCGCAGATTCTTCTTGCGGGAAAAGACGGCTCGGGCGGCCTCGTCGGCGTCGGGCGCGATCACCACTTCGGTAAAGATCTGAGTCATCGCCTCGGCCGCCGCGGCGTCGATCGGACGGTTGACGGCGATGATTCCGCCGAAGGCCGAGACGGTGTCGCAGGCGAAGGCCGCTTCATAAGCCTCGACCAGGCTCCCGGCCTGGGCCACGCCGCACGGATTGGCGTGCTTGACGATGATGCAGGCCGGCCCGGCGTCGCGGAACTCGGCGGCGAGCTCGAGCGCCGCGTCGGCGTCGTTGTAATTGTTGTAGCTGAGCGCCTTGCCCTGGATCTGCTCCGCCTGGGCGATGCCGCGGCCGTGCGGCCCGGCGGGGAGGTAGAGCGCCGCCTTCTGATGCGGGTTCTCGCCGTAGCGAAGCGCGTCGCCGCGCCGGAGCGTGAGCGGCAGGGTGTCGGGGAACATCTGCCCCTGGTCGGCAAAGGCGAACCATTGGGCGATCGCCGAATCATAGGCGGCGGTAGCGGCAAAGGCCTTCGCCGCCAGATACTTGCGGAACTCGAGTGACGTCGTGCCGCCATCCGCCTCGAAGGCGGCCATAAGTTGAGGATAGTCGCCGGGATCGACGCAGGTCGCCACGAATCGGTGGTTCTTGGCCGCGGAGCGAATCATCGAGGGCCCGCCTATGTCGATATTCTCGATGATTTCGTCCCGCCCCGCCCCGCGGGCGACGGTCTGGGCGAAGGGGTAGAGGTTGACGACGACCAGGTCGATGGCGCCGATATCGTGCTTCGCCATCGCCGCCGCATGTTCGGGATCGTCACGCACCGCGAGCAGCCCGCCATGCACCTTCGGGTGGAGCGTCTTCACCCGGCCGTCCATCATTTCGGGAAAGCCGGTGAGGTCGGAAACGTCCTTCACCTCCAGGCCCGCCTCGCGCAGCGCCCGGGCGGTCCCGCCGGTCGACACCAGCTCGACGCCGCGCTCCGCAAGCGTCCGGGCGAGATCGACCAGTCCGGTCTTGTCCGACACCGACAGCAAAGCGCGGCTGATCTTCACCTTGTCCTGCAACGTCGAGCTCCTAACCGGCGCGGCGGAAGATCCAGGCGATGGCGGTGCCGTCGGCGGGGCTGTCGCCGGCGACGACCAGCTGGGACGTTTCGCGCGGCGTAGCCTGGCCGTCGATCCAGAGGCTGTCGTCGATGGCGAGACGGCCGCCGCGGCAGCGGAATTGCCAGACCGTGCGCCCACGCACCCGCAGCAGCGCGCCCTGCCCGTCGGCGGTGGTCGCCGCTTCAACGTCCGGATGGAGGTGGAATCGAACCGCATAGGGAATGGGCTCGGAGCGCCTGCGGCGGCCCTGCAGGATCAGCAGATCCTGGCCGCGAAGCTCGCGGCCGTCGGCGGCGAGGGTGAGCTGGCGCTGATGGACGAGGCCGAAGCGGCGGACATAGCCGTCGTGGCTCGCCTCCACCATGATCGTTCCGCCGGTCTCATCGCGCACCAGCTCGACCTGGCTGACGCCCTTGCCGAGGCTGCCGTCGTCATGGACTGCGGTCGAGTTGCGGTCGCCCAGGGTGAGCGTCGAATGGGCGGCGCTGCTCCTCAGCGCCTGGACCAGCTCCGCCGCGAGCGCCCCGACAGCGGGGCCGGCGCCGCCGCAATTGACGACCAGCCGGTTGGCGCCTTCCGAAAGCTCGAAGGCGAGGGTCGAGGCGCACCCTCCGGCGAAGGCGCGCGTCGGCGGCGGCGGCGCAGCGTCGAGAATGGCGATCGTTCCCTTCGCCTCGAGCCGCTGATAGCCCCAGCCGCGCGGCTGGCGGAGCGGCCGCACCGCGACTCCGCTGCCCTCGACGGCCGCGGCCACCCGCCGCTTGGAAGCCAGGCCGCCGCCCTGCCAGCTCGACAACGTCTCGTCGCCCAAGGTCACGCCCAGCAAGGCCGCGACCGCGCCGGCCAGGGCCTCGACGACCGCCTCGGGCATGTCGCGGTCGCCGGCATAATAAGCGGCGCGGAGCTGGGCGAGCAGCTCGACCAGCATCAGCTGCTCGGCCGGCGAGCGGCTGAGCAGGCCGCCATCGTCGTGGAGCGAGGCGGCGAGCGCCCTCAGCAGCCCGGCCTCGCCCCGGCCGAGCCGCGCCGGGCCGCCCTGGACGAGCAAGGCGGCGGCGACCGTGCCCGCCCAGGCGGTGATCCGGGCGAGGCCGGGCCGCGCCTTCTCCGCAGCCTTGTCGAGATGGCGGGCGCCGCGCGACAAGGTGTTGAGCAGTAGCGCCCGATAGGCGGAATCGCGGCTCGACAATATGTAGGGGGCATAAGCGGTCCAGAAGAGAATCCGCCGGCCCCACAGATCGGCGCGCCAGGCCGGCTCGCTGACGGTCTCGGCATGCGCCGCGAGCCATTTGTGGACGATCTTCTCGGCGAGCTTGGCCGCCCGCTCGCGAGTGGCGGCGGCGGCGAGATCGCGAAGCCACTCGAAGCTTTGCAGATAATCCCTCACGTCGCCGGGCAGCGCCGGATCGTTGAGGTCGAGGCTGTCGAGGGCGAAGGTCTCGCCGCGCCGGTCGATGCGGCCGTGGAGGATCGCCTCGCCGGCGGCCTTGTCGCCGGCCACCGGATCCTTCGGCACGGCGATCAGCTTCAGCGGAGAGCGGCCGCGCAGGCGAAGGGCGTGGAAGGGCGTGCGCCAGGAGAGACGGTGAAGAACCGACGACAGATGCTCGCCCAGCGAGGCGCCGTGGCCGCCGCCGACCCGTATGAGGCGCTTGCCCGCTTCGATCTCGCCGGCATCGGGGGCGTCGATCTTCTCGATCAGGCTCATCGGCGCAAATCGGCGATATTCGCCGCATAACGTTGCGGACCGCCGCGGAACGTGGCGGTTCCCGCCACCAGGACGTCCGCGCCCGCGTCCACCGCGCCCCGGGCGGTGGCGACATCGATGCCGCCGTCCACCTCGAGATCGACGGTGAGGCCCTGCTTGTCGATCTGCTTCCTGACCGCTTCGATCTTGCGCAGCTGGCTTTCGATGAAGCTTTGCCCGCCGAAGCCGGGATTGACGCTCATCACCAGCACCAGATCGACCTCTTCGAGGACGTAATCGAGCATCTTGGCGGGGGTGGCCGGGTTGAGCGCAACCCCGGCGCGCTTGCCGAGCGCTCGGATCGCCTGAAGCGTGCGGTGGAGATGCGGGCCGGCCTCCGGGTGCACGGTGATCATGTCGGCCCCCGCCTTGGCAAAGGCCTCGAGGAAGGGATCGACCGGCGAGATCATAAGGTGGACGTCGAGCGGCTTGGCGGTATGCGGCCTGAGCGCCTTCACCACGCCCGGCCCTATAGTGAGGTTGGGCACGAAATGCCCGTCCATGACGTCGACATGGATCCAATCCGCCCCCGCCTCGTCGACGGCACGCACTTCCTCCCCCAGCCGGGCGAAATCGGCGGAGAGGATGGAGGGAGCGATGCGGACGGGCTGCTGCACGCGCGAACGTTAACCCTGCCCGAGTCGCGCGGCAAGGAAAGGGGACGACTTATCCCCGCTTTGTTGCGGAGAAGGCCGTTCACGGCCTCTCCGGTTTGGACCGATGAATGAACGGTTTCGGACCTAGTCCTCGTCGTGCGGAGCGGGCCGGGCGGGTATCGTTCCGTGGCCGGGCCGACCTCGAACGAGTCTAAGCGGACCCGGCCAACCGTGGAGAATGAGGATGTCCAGGAAACTCAACGTTAGGAAGACGGTCGGGCTGGCGGTGTCGCTGGTGCTCGCGAGCGCCGCGATATTCGTCTCGACGGCCTCAGCGAGAGGGCTAGGCCCGAGGGACCCGGTTTGCGATCAGCGGGTCATAAACGCCTGCGCCACCAACTGGCAGGCCCTGGGCTACGCGAGCCAGCAGAATTGCGCTCTGGGCCAGCCGTGCATCGAATGCCCTCCAAACTACGGCTATCTGTGCGGCATCTACAGCTACCCCGGCAGCTACGCCGCGGAGCCCGACGCCGACACGCCCGAATGAGCTGAGCCCGGCCCATCCATGAGCGACGCGGCACCGAAAATTGCGCCTTCAGTGTTCATGGATTCCGGCTTCCGCCGGAATGACGGGGAGCGGCTCTCGCTTCCGAGAGGAGAGAGGCAATTGCTGGCGGTTCCCTCCGCCGCCGTCACCCCCCTTATACTTGGGGACGCCCAAGAGCGTTCGGACCGACGGCTAGAGTCGGCGGAAGCGGGCGATGAAGAAGCCGTCCGCTCCGCCTGCTTCGGCGAACAGGCCCGGGAGGATGCGCACGCGATTGCCCTCGACCGGGATTTCGGCGGGCAGCGTGCCGGCCTCGACATGGTCGGCTTCGAAGTCGTTTCGCCCGGCCAGGAACGCCTCGGCCACTGCCTCGCCCTCCTCCGGCTCAAGCGAGCAGACCGAATAGACCAGGGTCCCGCCGGGCTTCAGCCAGCCGGCGGCGCGGGCAAGCATCGCTCTCTGCCCTTCGGCGAGCTCGGCGATGGCGCGCGGGCGGACCCGGTGGAGCACGTCGGGATGGCGGCGATAGATTCCGGTAGCCGAGCAGGGCGCGTCGAGCAGGATCGCATCGACCTTGTCGGGCGGCGACCAGCGCAGGATGTCGGCGGCGATCACCTTGGCCGAAAGATTGGTCCGAGCGAGATTCTCGGAAAGTCGTGCAAGACGACTTTCCGACGCATCGACGGCGGTCACCTGGAAGCCCGCGCTGGCGAGCTGCATCGTCTTGCCGCCCGGCGCGGCGCATAGGTCTAGCGCCCGGCGGCCTTCGCCGGCGCCGAGCAGGCGCGCCGGCAGCGAGGCGGCGATATCCTGAACCCACCAGCCGCCTCCGCCATAGCCGGTGAGACCGGCCACCTCGGTCCGGGCCGGGAGCCGCAAATGGCCCGGCATCAGGCTGAAACCCGCCATGTCGGACGGGCGTTCGGTGCCGGCGGCGAAGACGAGGTCGAGCGGCGGCGGCACGGCCAGCAGCCTGGCGGCCTCGGCGGCGACCGCCTCGCCCCAGTTGCGGGTCCACCGCGCCGCCACCGCCGCCGGCAGCGAGGGCAGGTCCGGCAGCTTCGCGCCCTGCCGGATCAGCGTTCCGAAGACGCCATGGACCAGCTTGCGCGGCCCGCCTTCGACGAGCGGCAGGACCGTCGAGATAGCCGCGTGCGGCGGAGTCCCCAGCGCCAGCGCCTGGACGAGGGCGATGCGCAGGGCGAAGCGCGCCTTGGCGTCGTCGGGCAGCCGGTTGCGGGTGGCGCCGTCGATCAGCGCGTCGAGGTCGCCGAGACGGCGCAGGGCCTCGGCGGCGATGGCGTGGGCGAGGCCGCGATCGTCGGCGCGGCCCAGATGGCGCGCCGCCGTGTCGAGCGCGGCCTCGAGCGGCAGCCCCTTGCGGAGCACGGCGTCGAGCAGGCTGAGGGCGGCGCGGCGCGCAGCCAGGCCCGGAGCTGCGTCCCGCTCCGCCGCCATGTCAGAGGATGTACTGGCGGAAGATCGCCGCCAGGAGGATGATCCACGCCGCGCAGCCGGCGGCGGTGGCGCCAAAGGTATAGAGGATCGGCCGTCCTTCCTCGGGCAGCCACTCATCGTCGCCCCCGAACGGCTCGATCTGAAAGCGGCCGACGGAGATGACGGAGGACAAGGCCACGCCGGTGGCCCAGGCCACCCAGTGGAGAGGCTTCAGCACCAGCTCGAAAACGGCTTGAAGGATCAGCTCGCCAATCGCCTCGCCGATGAAGTCGAGCACCAGGCTCAACGCCCGCGGCCGAGGGGGTCGAGCGCACTGGCGCGGCGCGCGCTCGAATTGGGCACCGAAGCCGGGGAGCGGCCGGCGGGGATCGCCCCGGCCATGGCGTGCAGGGCGGCGATGCGGTTCGCCGTATCGGGGTGGGTCGAGAACAGGCTGTCGCGGCCGGTGCCCGAGGGCACGATGTAGAGCGAAGCCGCCGCGGGATTGCGCATCGCCACCGGGCTGGGAATGCGGGCGGCGCCCTCGTGCAGCTTGGCGAGCGCCGAGGCGAGCGCGCGCGGATCGCCGCAAATCTCGGCGCCGGCGCGGTCCGCGCCATATTCGCGGGTGCGGCTGATCGCGAGCTGGACGAGCATCGCGGCGAACGGCGCCAGGAACACCGCGGCGATCATCGCCAGCGGGTTGGCCCGGGCGCCGTCGCCGCGGAAGAAGAAGCCGAAATTGGCCAGCATCGAGATGGCGCCCGCGATCGTCGCGGTCATCGTCATGACCAGCGTATCGCGGTTGCGGACGTGGCCGAGCTCATGCGCCATCACCGCCGCCACCTCCTCGCGGCTGAGTATGGCGAGCAGGCCGGTGGTCGCGGCGACCGAGGCATGGTCCGGGTCGCGGCCGGTGGCGAAGGCGTTGGGATGCGGCGAATCGATCAAATAGACCCGAGGCCCGGGCAGGCCGGCGCGGGCGGCGAGATTGTGGACGATTCCGACCAGCTGCGGACAGTCGCTTGCCGTCACCTCCTTGGCATTGTGCATCGACAGCACGATCCGGTCCGCATTCCAGTAGGTGACGAGGTTCATTCCGGCTGCGACGACCAGCGCGATCAGGGCGCCGCGCGGGCCGCCGATCGTGAAGCCCAGGCCCATGAACAGCGCGGTCAGCGCGGCCAGCAGCATCAGGGTCCTGAACTGGTTCATCCTTGCCTATCCGCCTCCCGCCACCGAAATGTGGGGGATGAGCGAGCCATCTTCAATCGGCAAGGGGGGCCGCCGGCCGCCTCACGTGAAGCCGCCCGCCCACCTTTCGAAAAGCCCACCTTTGCCGGAGCCGGAGCCGGAACCGGTGCCGCAGGCCGAGGAGCATGGCGGACCGAAGGGCGAGGAGCCGACCCGCTACGGCGACTGGGAGAATAAGGGCATCTGCTGGGATTTTTGAAACCCCTCTCCCTGCAGGGGAGAGGGACAGCCGCGAAGCGGCAGGGCGAGGGCCTGCAGCTCTGACATAGGAAGGCCCTCACCTCCCATCGCTTCGCGATGGCCCCCTCCTCTCCCCTACAGGGAGAGGGTTAGCCGCCCTCGGCCCTGAGCGGCCGGGACAGAAGCCGCTCCACCACCTCGTCGACGCTCGCCTCGCCGGCCAGCAGCGCGCACACCGCCTCGACGATGGGCATGTCGACCCCCGCCTGCGCCGCGGCCCGAGCTAGCACCGGCGCCGTGTAAGCCCCCTCGGCGACGGTCCTTCGGTCCGCGAGCAGCTCCGCAGCGCTCCGCCCCTCGCCGAGCCCCTTGCCGAGGCTGAAGTTGCGCGAGCTCACCGAGGAGCAGGTGAGGACCAGGTCGCCGAGCCCCGACAGGCCGGCCAGGGTCTCGGCGCGGGCGCCGCGGGCCAGGCCGAAGCGGGTCATTTCGGCGAAGCCGCGCGAGATCAGGGCGGAGCGGGCGTTCTGGCCGAGGCGGCGGCCCTCGACGACTCCGCAGGCGATGGCGAGCACGTTCTTGACCGCTCCGCCAATCTCGGCGCCGATGACGTCGTCGGAGAGGTAGGGACGGAAGCCGGGACGGGCGATCCGCGACCGCAGCCGCTCGCCCAGCGCCCGGTCCTCGACCGCGAGGGTGACGGCGGCCGGGAGCCCCGCGGCGACCTCATGAGCGAAAGTGGGGCCCGACAGCACCGCCACCGGCGCCCCTGGCTGAGCCTCGCGGGCGACGTCGTGCATCAGCTCCATGGTCGCCTCCTCCATGCCCTTGGCGCAGAGGATCAGCGGAATATCGAGGCGCGGCATCGAGGCGAGCACGGCCCGCATGTGCTGGGCGGGGGTGACCACGAGGAGGGCGCCGCATTCGGCCAGCGAGTCGAGGTCGCCGGTTGCCCGGACCGCCGGATCGAGGGGGATGCCGGCGAGGAACAGGCGATTCTCGTGATCGCGATTGACGCTCTCGACCACCTCCGGCTCGAGCGCCCAGAGCAAGGTCTCGCCGCCGCCCGCCGCCACCTGCGCCAGCGCCGTGCCCCAGGCGCCGCCGCCTATGACTCCAATCCTCACGCCTTCACCCCGGCGCCGCGCACCTTTTCCGCCTCCGGATCGAGCGGCCAGCGCGCGCGGGCGGGGGCGTCGAGCGGGTCGGTGAGGCCGGAATCGAAGCGCAAGGCGCCCGCCCAGGCGATCATCGCGGCATTGTCGGTGCACAGCCAGAGCGGCGGCGCGACGAAGGGCAGAGAGTGAGCCTCGGCCAGCGCGGTCAGGGCCGAGCGGACGCTCGCATTGGCGGCGACTCCGCCGGCGACGACGAGAGCGGTCGCCTCGGGCACGATTTCGAGCGCCCGGCGGGTACGGTCGACGAGGCTGTCGACCACGGCCTGCTGGAAGGAGGCCGCGATGTCCGCGGTCGCGTGGCGGCCGCTCTCTTTCGCCCGCAGGACCGCGCTCTTGAGGCCGGCGAAGGAGAAATGCGGCTCGCTCGAGCCGAGCAGCGGGCGCGGCAGCGGGACCGCCGCGGGATCGCCCGCTTGCGCCGCCCGCTCGACGGCCGGGCCGCCGGGGAAGCCCAGGCCGAGCAGCTTGGCGGTCTTGTCGAACGCCTCGCCGGCCGCGTCGTCGAAGGTGGTGGCAAGGCGACGGTAGCGGCCGAGACCTTCGACGAAAAGCAATTGGCAATGGCCGCCGGAGACGAGGAGGAGGAGATAGGGGAAGGCGAGGCCGGGCTCGCTCAGCATCGGCGACAAAGCGTGGCCTTCAAGGTGATTGACGGCGACGAGCGGCTTGCCGGAGGCGAGCGCCAGTCCCTTGGCGGCGACCAGGCCGACCATCACGCCCCCGATCAGCCCGGGCCCCGCCGTCGCGGCAATCGCGTCGACATCGGCCAGCCTGAGCCCGGCATCGGCCAAGGCCCGCTCGATGAGGTCCGGAAGTATCTCGACATGCGCCCGGGCGGCGATCTCGGGGACCACGCCTCCATAAGGGCGATGAGCGCTCTCTTGTCCGGCGAGCCGGTTGGCGAGGATGGACCGGTCCGAAGCGACCAAAGCCGCCGCGGTCTCGTCGCAAGATGATTCAATGCCCAGCACGAGGCTCATGCCCGCTTCCCTGCCACCCCGGCACCCGCTAGCACAAGCGGCGCGATGCAGCCGATCTTACGCCTAGGAACCCGGGGTTCGCCGCTTGCGCTGGTTCAGGCGCGGCTCGTCGCCACGGCATTGCGCGATGCCCATGGCTGGGGGCCCGAGCTGATCGAGATCGAGCCGATCGCCACCAGCGGCGACCAGTTGCGCGACCGGCCGCTGGCCGAGATGGGCGGCAAGGCGCTGTGGACCCGCGAGCTCGATTTGGCCTTGCTCGAAGGCAGGATCGATCTCGCCGTCCATTCGATGAAGGACGTCGAGACGGTCCGGCCCGCCGAGCTCGCCGTCGCGGCGGTGCTGAAACGCGCCGACGTTCGCGATCGGCTGATCGGCGCGAACGGCCTCGACGCTCTGCCGGACGGCGCGAGGGTGGGCACCTCGTCGCCCCGGCGCGCGGCGCAATTGCTGGCGCGGCGGCCGGACCTGGTCATCGTCCCGATCCGCGGCAATGTCGAAACTCGGCTGCGCAAGCTGGAGAAAGGCGAGGCCGACGCAACCTTGCTGGCGGCGGCGGGGCTGGACCGGCTCGGCCATTCGGAGGTCGGAACCGTGCTCGAGGGATTCCTGCCGGCCCCCGCGCAGGGCGCGATCGGGGTCGAGACCCGCTCGGCGGACCGGAGGGTGCGCGCTCTGCTCGGAGCGATCGACCATCGCCCGACTCATCTGTGCGTCGCGGCGGAGCGGCGGCTGCTCGAGGGGCTCGGCGGAAGCTGCCGCTCGCCGGTGGCGGCGCTCGCCACGCTCAAGGGCGACGAGATCCGGCTGCGCGCGGAGATACTGACCGAGGACGGAGTCGAAGGGGAGCGCGGCGAGCGGCGCTTCCCGGCCGGCGACGATCGGGCGCCGCTCGAGCTTGCCGCCGAGATGCTGGGCCGGGCGCCGCCTCGGCTGCGGTCGCTGTTCGGGCTGTGAAGCTGCTGATCCTGCGGCCGGAACCGGGCGCTTCCGAAACCGCCGCGCGCGCCCGCGCCAGGGGGCTGGACCCGATGGTGGCACCCTTGTTCGCGATCCACGGGGTGGCCGCGCCGGCGGTCGAGGCCGCGCGCTACGAGGCCATCCTGCTCACCAGCGCCAACGGCGCCCGCCATGCGCCGGCCGGGCTAAGCGGGCTGCCCTGCTTCGCCGTCGGGGAGAGCAGCGCGGCGGCGGCGCGCGCGGCGGGATTCGCGGACGTTCGAACGGGACCCTCGGACGGGGCCGCGGCGGCGGCGATGATGGCCGCGGCCGGAGTCAAGACCGCGCTCCATCCGTGCGGGCGCGACCACGCTCCGATCGCCCATCCTGGAATCGCGATCGAGCGGCACGTGGTCTATGCGGCCGAGCCGATGCCCTGGAAGGGCGTGAAGGGCCCGGCCGTGGCGATGGTCCATTCGCCCCGTTCGGGAGCCCGATTCGCCGAGGTGGCGGACGACAAAGGCGCCATCGCCATCGCCGCGATCAGCGCCGCCGCGGCCTCGGCGGCGGGCGAAGGATGGGCGGACACGAACGTGGCGCCGGTCCCGCGAGACTCGGCCTTGCTGGAGCTTGCCGCCCAGCTGTGCAATCATGACCTGGAAGCGGCCAGGGACGACACCAATGGATTATGAGCCGGGACGGGTGACGGCGAAGCCGAAGCGGGCGCTCTGGCCGGTGCTCGCGCTGCCGCTCGCCGCGTTCGTGGCCGGCCTGGCGGCGATGGGGTGGCTGCTGGCCAATTGGGCGACGGCGGCGACCTTCCTCGGCATCGCCCCGGCGCCGCCGCCGGCCGCCGCGCCGGCCGCGCAGCCCGTCGCGGTCGAGCGCGAGCCGGCCGCGGACACCGAGGCGGGACCGCCGGCCGGTGAGCGGCTGGTGATCGACCCCGAGACGACGAGGCGGGTCAACCGACTCGAGGAGCGGCTCGCCCTGCTCGACCTGCAGTCGCGCGCCGCGGTCGGCAATGCCGACCGGGCGGAGGGCCTGCTGGTCGCCTTCGCGGCCCGGCGCGCGATCGACCGCGGAGTCGCGCTCGGCTATATCGAGACCCTGCTTCGGCAGCGCTTCGCCGCGACCGAGCCGCAGGCCGTGGCGACGGTGCTCACCGTCGCCCGGCAGCCGGTGACGGTCCAGAGCCTGCAGAAGAGCTTCCAGGAGGTCGCCCCCCATTTGTCGGGCGGCGGCCAGGGGCAGAGCTGGTGGGGAGCGTTCAAGACCGAGATGGCGGGGCTCGTCACCATCCGCCGCGAGAACACGCCCTCGACCCAGCCTTCGGAGCGGCTGCGCCGGGCCGGGCAGAGCCTGGAAGCGGGACAGGTCGAGGTCGCCTTGCTCGAGGTGCTCAGGCTTCCCGGCCACGAGCGGGCCGATAAATGGATTGCCGACGCCCGCCGCTACGTCGCCGCTCACCGGGCCCTCGACCGGCTCGAGAGCGCCGCGCTGCTGGAGCCGAGGGCGCCGGTGGCGCCACCGGTCAGGCCCCGTTAGAGCAGGATCGTTTTTGTCCGATCCATCATTGCGAGGAGCGTAGCGACGAAGCCATCCAGCGGGTTTCGCCAGGCCGCTCCGGATTGCTTCGCTTCGCTCGCAATGACGGAGGGAATCAACCTGAAACGATCATGCTCCAGCGTCCCCACCCTAGATTTCGAGCAGGGCATAAGGACGGCCGAAGGCCGGCTCGACGACGAACTGGGCGCAATTGAACACCGGCACCCCGCCCGGCGTGTGTCCGGAATAGGCGCCGCGATGGGCGTGGCCGTGGACCACCGCCTTGACGTTGTCGAAGCGGTCGATGGCGTGGGCGAGGCGGGACGAGCCGAGGAACGGATAGATTTCGAGCGGCTCGCCCTCCACCGTCTCCGGTATCGGGGAATAATGGAGCACCGCGACGACCCGCTCCGTCCTGAGGGAGCGCAGAGCGTTTTCGAGCTTGCGGGCCTCGTTGCGCGATTCGTCGACGAAGATCTTGATCGCATCCTCGCCGAAGGCGCCGAGCTCGCCGCGGCCGAAGCCGCCGATGAAGCCCTTGGCGCCGGCGAAGCCGACGCCTTCGATCACCGTCGCCTGCTCGCCCAGCATGATCACGCCCGCCTGCTGAAGGATCCGCGCGACCTCGTCCGGTACGCCCTCCTCATAATCGTGGTTGCCGAGCACCGCTACGACCGGGATGGTGCAGGAACGAAGGTCTTCCGCCAGGATCTCCGCCTCGCTCACCTTGCCGAAATTGGTAAGGTCGCCGGCCAAAGCGAGCACGTCGGCCGCCCCGGATATCTCCTCGAACATCTCCCGGTAGCGACTGTGGCAGGTTTCGCTGACATGGAGGTCGCCGATGGCGGCCAGGGTGACGGCCTCAGTGGGGCTGGGGTCGTTCATGCTTCTCGTCCACTCCCTTGCCGACCACGTCCGCGAAGCCCCATTCGCTGACGTCGACGACATAATCGGTCGGGCTGATCAGCCGGCCGCGGCAGATCTTGACGCTGGCGGCGGGCATCTGGTCCTGCGCCTTGAGGCGCTCGAGCAGCTCCTCGTAGAGCCAGCGCGGGATGAGGTCGCGCTCCGTCGGATAGACGAAGCGGAAATTGAGCACGTTGATCAGCAGCACCTCCCAATAGAGCTCCATGTTCGACAGCAGCCAGTGCCAGTCGATCTCGTCATGCTTGATGAGGATGGTGTGGACGATATCGGCGCCGTCATAGCGGTAGCGAGTCTGGAGGAAGAGCTTGGAGAGGATGAACTGGGTGGGCGGAGTCACCCGCACCGTGGTGCCGTAGACGTCCGCCTCGTGGACGATCTGGAACCAGTCGTCGGTGATCGGGATCGAGGCGGAGGAGATGTTGAAGATGACGTCGAAGAAATGGTCGCCCTGCCAGACCTTCCCGATCCAGCGCTCGTCCTCCATCTCGATATCGTAGCCGCGCGACTTGAAGAAGCCGAGGATCCTGGGCGCGTCGCTCGGCTTGCAGAAGACGTCGAGATCCTTGGTCGGGCGGGTGATGCCGGTGAAGCAGGCGAGCGCGTAGGTGCCCGAGAGCAGGAAGGGTATCCCCGATTCCTTGAGCAGCTTCAGGCTCTCGACATAGAAGCCCACGGCCTCCTCGGGCGGCTCGAACACCGAAGAGTCCAGGGTTTCCACATTGCTCATTGCATCGAGAACGGGGCCCAAGGCAATGCGTTCCGCCCTCTGCGGGAGGCAAGGCCCTGCCCTGGCCTGGCCCGGCAGGCAGACGAGGCCTAAGGCTGGGCGGGCGCCGCTTCCGCCGCCGGCTTCATGTCGACCAGACGGACGATGAACTCCAGCTCGGCGTTCGGCGGGATAACGTTCGGAACGCCCTTCGGCCCGTAGGCCAGAGCGGACGGGATCCAGAAACGGTAGCGGCCGCCTTTCTGCATCAACTGCAGTGCCTCGGCGAAGCCCGGGACCACGCCGGTTACCGGGAAGGAGGTCGGTTGCGGGCTGGCGTCGAAGAGGGTTCCGTCGGCGAGGTGGCCCTCATAGGTGACGAGCACCAGATCCGCGGTCGTCGGCTTCGTGCCGAATCCCGGCCTCAGCGTCTCGAAGCGGAGGCCCGACGCCGTCGTCACGACGGCGCGGGCCGACACCGGCGGGATGAAGGAGCGGGGCGGAAGCGGCTTCGGGGCCGGCGCGGCGGCGAGGAGAAGGGCAAGGATGAACATTATAACTCCCCGCCGCCTGGTCCGCCCGGCGGAAAAACTGGAGCGGGCGAAGGGATTCGAACCCTCGACCCCAACCTTGGCAAGGTTGTGCTCTACCCCTGAGCTACGCCCGCTCTGAGCCGCGCCGCGGACGGCTCGCGTCCCCGGCTGAGGTAAGGCGGCGGCTGCTAGCATGGGGTCCGCCACCCGGCAAGGCCCTAGATAGGCTTGGCAGGAGCCGGTGCAATCCCACATAGGCGAGGCACGGCGGTCGGAACGGAAAGGCGAAGCGTGGCGACATTGGGAATGAGCGCGGCTGAGAAAGAGGCGCTCGAGGCTTTCCGAAGCGAGGTCGTCGAGCCGTCGATGAACGCGCTCGTCATCGTCGATTTCTGGGCCGAATGGTGCGGCCCGTGCAAGCAGCTGACGCCGATCCTGGAAAAGGTCGCGGCCGATTATGCGGCCAGGGGCGTCAGGCTCGCGAAGATCAACGTCGACGAGAACAAGGTCGTTGCCGCCCAGTTCCGGATCCAGTCCATCCCGACCGTCTACGCGATCTTCCAGGGCCAGCTCGTCGCCGACCTGACGCCGGCACGGACCGAAGGACAGCTGACCCGGATCCTCGACCAGATCCTCGAGCAGCTGCCGGTCGAAGGCGAGGCGCAGCAGCTCGAGGCCGAGATCGAGCCTCTGATCGCGATGGGCGAGGAGGTGCTGGCCGGGGGCGACGCCGAGCGGGCCGAGAACATTTTCCGCCAGATCCTGGAAATGGCGCCCGACCATCCCGAGGTGATCGGCGGCCTCGCCCGCGCGCTGATCGCAGCGGGCCGCTCCGAAGAGGCCCGCGCCCTGCTCGACACAGCGCCCGAGAGCGCCGCCAAGGATCCGGCGATCGCCCGCGCCCGTTCCGCTCTGGCCCTGGCGGAGGTCGCGGCGCCGGACGTCGATACCGGCGAATTCGAACGGCGGATCACCGCGAATCCCGACGACCACGAGGCCCGTTACGAGCTGGCCGGGGCGCTGACCGCGGCGGGCGACCGCGACGGCGCCGCCGACCAGCTGCTCGAGAGCATAAGCCGGGACCGCGACTGGAACGAGGGGGCAGCCCGCAAGCGCCTGCTCCAGCTGATGGAGGTGGTCGGGCTCGAAGACCCCTGGGCCGGAGCGCAGCGGCGGCGCCTTTCCGCGATCCTCTTCACCTGATGGCCGACGATTCGCCGCTGCGCATCCCCGTATTCCCCCTGGCCGGGGCCCTGCTCTTCCCGCGCGCCCAGCTGCCGCTTCACATCTTCGAGCCGCGCTACCGCGCCATGGTGCGCGATGCGCTCGCCACCCACCAGTTGATCGGCATGATCCAGCCGCGCGATTCCGCGGAGCCGCCCGCCCTGTTCGAGGTCGGCTGCATCGGTCGAATCGCCGGCGCGGAGGAGCTGGAGGACGGCCGATTCAACATCGTCCTGGAGGGCCTGGGCCGCTTCCGAATCGCCCGCGAGGCCGAGGTCGGCACGCTTTACCGCCAGGTCGACGCCGACCGTGCCGGGTTCGACGATTCGACCGAAGCGGAACCGCTCGGCCTCGCCCAGCGCGCCGAGCTGGAGCGGGAGGCGCGGCGCTATGCCGACGCGCTCGGCTATTCGGTCGACTGGGACGCCGTCACCCGCCTCGACGACGAGATGCTGGTCAACGCCATCGCCCAGGTGGCGCCGTTCGACGTCGGCTCTAAGCAGGCTTTGCTCGAAGCCGCGGACATCGCCGAACGTTGCGACCTCCTCGTCCAGTTCATGCAGTTCCAGCGCATGGTGCCCGGCGGCGCCGAGGGGCCGGAGACTCTGCAATGAGCGAGCGGATGCTGTCGCTGCTGGTGTGCCCGGTGACGAGGGGGCCGCTCAAGCGGGACGCGGAGCGAGAGGAGCTCGTGTCCGAGGCGGCGGGGGTAGCCTATCCGGTGCGGGATGGGGTGCCGGTCATGCTGATCGAAGAGGCGCGGGTTCTCTAATTCCCCGAGCTCGCTCCGGGAGGGGATTCACACCTCAGATCGTCAGCCCCCTGAGCAGCAGAGGCAGTTCCCCGCTCTCGCCGCGCGCCTCGGCCATGAACTGGCTCTTCAGAGGCCCCACCCGCTGGACGATACCCATTCCGAAGCGGCGGAGCGCCGAAGCCGCCCGGCCCGGCACTCCGTAGATTCGGGTAAGTCCGTCGGTGGCGGCCGCCACCGTCAGGGTGTCGAGGCTGCGCCAGCGCTCGTAGCGGCCGAGCAGCTGGGAATCGCCTAGATCCAATCCGAGCCGCGCGCCTTCGACCAGCACCTGGGTGAGCGCGGCGACGTCGCGGAAGCCGAGGTTGAGGCCCTGGCCCGCGATCGGGTGGATGCCGTGGGCGGCGTCGCCCGCCAGAGCGAGCCGTTCCGCCGTCATGGTCGCGGCGTGATGGAAGCCCAGCGGATAGTTCCAGCGCGGTCCCGCGAGCCGCACCCCGCCGAGAAAGCCGCCCATTCTCTTCTGGATCTCGTGCGCCATCGCCCGGTCGGGCAGGTCGATCACCGCCGCGGCGTCGGCGGCCGGGACCGACCAGACGATCGCCGAGCGGGTGCCGGGCAGCAGCGGCAGCACCGCGAACGGGCCGGAAGGGTAGAATATCTCGTAGGCCGCATTCTCGTGGTGCCGCTCATGCTCGACGGTCAGCACGACCGCCGAATGGGCGTAGCTCCACCGCGCCATCGCGATTCCGGCGGCCTCCCGAGTGGGCGAGTTCCGGCCCTCGGCCCCGACGATCAAAGGTGCCGTAACGGCGCGGCCGTCCTCGAGCGCAACTCGAACGCCGGCCGAATCGCGGACGATCTCGGCCGCCTGAGCCGGCATCAGCAGAGTCACCTTCCCGGCTTCGAGCGCCGCCTCGCGGAGCACCTGCCGCAGGCGCCGGTTCTCGACCATGATGCCGAGCGGGTCGTCCGCCTCCTCGGCATCGAAGACGATCCCGCCCGGCCGCAGCCCGTCGCTGACGCGGATCGAGCGGATGGCGCAACCCTCGCCCTCGAGGCGCCCGGCGATCCCGACGGCCTCAAGCATCCGCCACGAGGCGCTGGCGATGGCGGTGGCGCGGCCGTCGAAGGCGGGGGCGATGTTCTTCTCGGGATCGGCGGGATCGATGACGATCGTCGCAAGGCCGTGACGGTCGAGCGCGACGGCGAGCGTCAGGCCGATCAGGCCGCCGCCGAGGATGATGACGTCCGCGCGATCCATGGCTTCAACCTCTCATCGATTTTCCCGCCCTACCGATGCAAAGCTGCAACGCCAAGCGCTTGACCGCGGACTCCCGGCGGGCGCATTAACCGTCTCAGGAACATTTGGGGCACGGGGATGGCGGCTTCAGCAGCAGCGCAGAGCGCCCGCCAGGTCAGGCTGGCGCAGTGGCGATCGGGAATGAAGCGGAGCATGCGCCGCAGCTGGGCGCTGCTGATCGGAGGCGCGCTCGGCGGCCTGGCCTTGCTCTCGCTGCTGGCGCTGGTCAGCTATTCTCCCACCGATCCTTCGCTCAACACCGCCGCCGCCGGGCCGGTGCGGAACTGGGTGGGCGCGCCGGGAGCCTGGACCGCGGACCTGCTGCTCAGCCTGTTCGGCCCTCCCGCCGTGCTGCTCCTCCCGCTGGTCGTCCTGATCGGCGTCCGGGTCGCGGCCGGGGCCGAGCGGACCCGGTGGCTGCGCTCGCTGGTGCTGACGATGCTGGGCCTCGCCTTGGTCGGGGCCGGCGCGTCGCTGCTCGTCGGCGACGCCGTCAACGGGCTGCCGGCGAGCTGGGGCGGCGCGACCGGGCTGACGCTCGCCAAGCTTATCGACCTCGGGCTCGGCGCGATCGGCGAGCCCGGCATCGCGGAGCCCTTCCGGATCATCGCCGTCGGCCTGTGCGGAGCGCTCGGCCTGGCTTCGTGCTGGTTCGGCCTCGGCCTGCGCGGCGACGAGCGAGCCTGGATCGCCTCGCGCCGGCTGCCGCGCCGCGAACGCGCATCGGATGAAGGCGTCGACCTGCCCGAGCCCGAGGATCGCCCGGCCCGCACCCCCGTCATCGCCCCCGCCGAGCCGCCGCGCACGGTCATCAACGACCGCGTACGCACGCCGCCTCTGGCGAAGCGGCCGCTGCGCGAGCGCCAGGCATCGCTGGCGCTCGGCGACAGCTATCAGTTGCCGGGCCTCGAATTGCTCAACCCGGCGCCGCCACCGGTCGGCGGCGCCCTCGACAAGGCCAGCCTCGAGCGCAACGCCCGCCTGCTCGAATCGGTGCTCGAAGACTTCTCGGTCAAAGGTGAGATCGTCGAGGTGCGGCCGGGGCCGGTCGTCACCATGTACGAGCTCGAGCCGGCCAGCGGCATCAAGGCCAGCCGGGTCATCCAGCTCGCCGACGACATCGCCCGCAACATGTCGGCCCTCTCCGCCCGAGTCGCGACGATACCGGGCCGAAGCGTCATCGGCATCGAGCTTCCCAACCCGAAGCGCGAGATGGTGGTCCTCTCGGAGCTGATCGCCAGCCACGCCTTCGAGGATCAGGTCGCCCAGCTCCCCATCGTGCTCGGCAAGAACATCGCCGGCGATCCGGTCGTCGCCGACCTGGCGCCGATGCCTCATCTGCTCGTCGCCGGAACCACCGGCTCGGGCAAGTCGGTCGGCCTCAATTGCATGATCCTGTCGTTGCTCTACCGGCTGACGCCCGAGCAGTGCAAAATGATCCTCATCGACCCGAAGATGTTGGAACTCAGCACCTACGACGACATCCCCCACCTCCTCGCCCCCGTCGTCACCGAGCCGGCCAAGGCGATCCGCGCGCTCAAATGGACGGTCGAGCAGATGGAGGAGCGCTACCGGATGATGGCGTCGATCGGCGTCAGGCAGCTCTCCAGCTTCAACGCCAAGGTGCGCGAGGCCAAAGCCAAGGGCCAGTCGCTCGGCCGGCGGGTCCAGACCGGCTACGATCCGGAGACCGGCCAGCCCAAATATGAGATGGAGGAGCTCGAATATGAGGTCCTGCCGCAGATCGTCGTCGTCGTCGACGAGCTTGCGGACCTGATGATGACCGCGGGCAAGGAGGTCGAGTTCCTCATCCAGCGCCTCGCCCAGAAGGCGCGCGCCGCCGGAATCCACCTGATCATGGCGACCCAGCGTCCGTCGGTTGACGTCATCACCGGAGTCATCAAGGCCAATTTGCCGACCCGAATCTCGTTCGCGGTGACGTCGAAGATCGATTCGCGAACCATCCTCGGCGAGCAGGGCGCCGAGCAGCTGCTCGGCAAGGGCGACATGCTCTACATGCCCGGCGGCAAGCAGATCGCCCGGGTGCACGGGCCGTTCGTCTCCGACGACGAGGTCCGCCGCGTCGCCGAGCATTGGAAGGCGCAGGGCCGCCCCGATTATGTCCAGGCCGTGACGGAGGAGCCGGAGGACGGCGGCTACATGTTCGAAGGCCAGCCGACGGGGGAAGACGACCCCGAGGCCCAGCTCTACCGCAAGGCGGTGCAGACGGTGGCCGAGAGCCAGAAGGCCTCCACCTCCTACCTCCAGCGCCAGTTGCGCGTCGGCTACAACAACGCCGCCCGACTGATCGAGCGGATGGAGAAAGACGGCATCGTCAGCGCGCCCGACCATGTCGGCCGCCGCGAGGTCCTGGTCGACCCGGAGGGGCGGCCGCTATAGCCGAAGGCCGTCATTGCGAGCGCAGCGAAGCAATCCAGCGCGGGCTCCGAGGCCGTACTGGATCGCTTCGTCGCTTCGCTCCTCGCAATGACGAGGGAACGCGCAGGTTCAGAGGGCATTCAAGCGCGAAAGGCTAGCGCCGCCGAAATTCCATCGGAATGGAGACAAGATGATCATGCGTTTCAAGACGCTCGCCCTCGTCGCCGCGCCGGTCGCAGCCGTGGCCGTGCTGGTGCCGCAGGCGCCGCTGGTCGCCCAGGCGGCGTCGCCGCTGGCGCAGGTGACCGCCCACCTCAAGGCGGTGAACACGATGGTCGCGAGCTTCCGCCAGACCGACCGGAAGGGCCGCGTCCTCACCGGCACGATGACCCTCAAGCGGCCGGGCAAGCTGCGCTTCGAATATCAGAAGGGCGTGCCGATGCTGATCGTCGCCGACGGCCGGAAATTGAATATGATCGACTACGGGACCGGCCGGGTCGACGGCTGGCCGATCGGCAACTCGCCGCTCGGAATCCTCCTCAACCCGAACCCCGATCTCAGCCGAATCGCCAAGGTGGTGCGCAACGATTCTCAGACCCTGCTCGTCCAGGCGCGCGATCCCAGAAAACCCGAATTCGGGACGATCACGCTCGGCTTCGCCAAGGTGCCGGGCGGCCCGTCCGGTCTGCTGCTCCAGGGCTGGACGGTGATCGACGCTCAGAACAACCGGACGACGGTGAAGCTGTCCGGGCAGCGCTTCAACGTCCCCGTGGCCGACTCCGCCTTCACTTTCCAGAGACCGGCAAAACGCCGCGCGGGCTGAGTCATTCATCGCCGCGACAGGAATGAGACAGTAAAACATTCCTTGCGATTGCGGGAGGTCGCTGTCGGGTTTTCCCCCTGTTGCCCGGCGCAACTCCGCGATCGAGCCTCGCGTAGACCACGCTTGGTTGGCCCCCGCTCCACGCCCCCGGAGCGGGGGCCTTTCCTTTGCCGGCGGCGTGCAGGGTGACTCAGGGTCCGAGCAACATCGACACAAATCCCGCGCCCCGTTAGAGCCTCAGCCATGCCGTCCACGCTCAAGATCGCTTCCTGGAACATCAACTCCGTCCGCGCGCGAATCGACATCGTCGAGAAGTTCTTGCGCGAGGAGGCGCCGGACATCCTGTGCCTCCAGGAGATCAAGGTCTGCGACTCCGACTTTCCTGCCGCCATGTTCCGCCGGCTCGGCTACACCCACCAGATCGTCTGCGGCCAGCGCATGCACCATGGCGTCGCGATCCTCAGCCGAATCCCGGCGCGGGAAGAAGCGCGACACGACTGGCAGGCGAACGGCGAGGCGCGCCATGTCGGCGTTCGGCTCGAATGCGGCATCCGCCTCGAGAATGTCTACGTCCCCGCCGGCGGGGATACGCCCGATCGGGAGGTCAATCCCAAGTTCGGCCAGAAGCTCGACTTCCTCGAGCGGATGACGCGATGGTCGGAATCGTGCAAATGCCCGACGATCGTGGTCGGGGACTTCAACGTCGCCCCGCTCGAATGCGATGTCTGGAGCCACCGGCAGCTCCTCACCGTCGTCAGCCACACGCCGGTCGAGGTCGAGGCTCTGACCCGGCTCCAGCAGAGCAACGCGTGGGTCGATCTCGGCCGCCATTTCCACCCGGCCCCGCAGCGCCTGCACACCTGGTGGAGCTACCGCTCCCCCGACTGGACCAAGAACGACCGCGGCCGGCGTCTTGACCATATGTGGGCGACCGCCGATGTCGCCCGCCAGGCCGTCCGGCACGTCGTCCACGAGCCCTGCCGCAACTGGACCAGGCCTTCCGACCACGTCCCGCTCGTCACGGAATTCTCGATTTGAGCGGCGGGCGCGACGTCGCCCGCGCGATCGATGCGCTCCGGCGCGGCTGGCCGGTGCGGATCGACGGCACCGGCTTCCTGGCGGTGGAGACGGCGGACGGCGCCGGCCTCGCCGCGTTCGACGGAGAGGGAGCGGCCGGCCTCCTGATCTCCGGCCATCGCGCCGTCACCCTGAAGCTCGCCAACCAGCGCGAGGCGGTCCCGACCGGGCCGGTGAGGATCGCCCGCACGGCCGCCATGGGCCTGGCCGAAGCGACCGCGGTCGCCGATCCGTCGCTCGATCTCGCTCATCCGCTGAAAGGACCGTTCCGAAGCGAAGAGCTGGGCTTCGACCGCGCCGCCCGAGCGGCGATCGCCCTCACCCGTCGCGCCGGCTTGCTGCCGGCCTTGTTCATCGGCGGCAGCGCGGGCGACGACTCCCCGGGCCTCGACTCAGCCGACGTCGAGGCGTTCGAGAGCGCGCTGTCGGTCAGGATCGCCTCCCGGGCCAGGCTTCCGACCCGCTTCGCCGAAGCGGCGGAGATCGTCGCCTTCCGCTCGGACGACGACGGCTCCGAGCATGTCGCCCTGGTCGTCGGCGCCCCTTCGGGAAAGCCTCCGCTCGTCCGTCTGCACAGCGAGTGCCTGACCGGCGACGTGCTCGGCTCGCTCAAATGCGACTGCGGGCCGCAGCTCGACGCCGCGCTCCAGGCGATCGCCGCCTCCGGCTGGGGCATCCTCCTCTATCTGCGTCAGGAAGGCCGCGGCATCGGGCTCGTCAACAAGCTGCGCGCCTACTCGCTTCAGGATCAGGGCTTCGACACGGTCGATGCGAATTTGCGCCTGGGATTTGCCGATGACGAGCGCGATTTCACCGTCGCGGCGCGGATGCTTTCCGCCCTTGCCCAGGACGAGGTGCGGCTGCTGACCAACAATCCCCGCAAGGTGGAGGGGCTGGAGGCGGCGGGGATCCGGGTCGCGGAGCGGGTTCCGCTCAAGGCCGGCGGCGGCCCCCATAACCGCGGCTATCTCGAGACCAAGAGATCGCGCAGCGGCCATCAGCTCTGACGTCAAGGCGTCAGTCGGCTTCGAGTCGGTCCAATATTTCAGAGACTTGGCGATAGGTGTGAGCCACATGATGGGCACCGGCGGCGCGGACCCGAGCTTCGTCCCCGTGGCCTATATGCCCCGCCGCGAGCAACGCGATCACCGTCATCCCGGCGGCGATTCCGGCCGCGACTCCGACCGGATGGTCCTCGATCACGAGACAATCCGCGGGCAGGGCGCCGAGCGCCTGCGCCACCATCAGATAGACGTCGGGGTGCGGCTTCCCTCGCGGGAGGCGGGAGGCGCTGAACACTCGGTCGCCGAAGTGACGGCGGAGGCCCAGCCGCTCCAGCGCGGCATGAAGCCATTCCAGGTCGCTCGACGAGGCGATGGCGAGCCGGCGTTGCGACTGGCTCTCCAGGAACGGGCCTATCCCCTCGATGGCCAGAATGTCCGCGACTCGCCGGGACACCAGCGCGTCCACTCTGGAGCGCAGGGCCGGCAGGTCGATCCTGAGCCCGCTCTCCGCCTCGATGGCGCGGTGGCAGTCGGTCCAGCGGAGCCCCGAATAGCGCTCGATCGCCTGTTCGCCGGTGACCGGATGGCCCAGCGCCGTCAGCGCTTCGGCGAGGGCGGCGTTGGCGACGACCTCGCTGTCGACGATAACTCCGTCGAAATCGAAAATGATGACCGGAAACCTCAGCCCCGTTCTCCGAACAAGGCCGTGCCGACGCGGACGTGGGTGGCGCCGACCGCGACCGCGGTTTCGAAATCGGCCGACATGCCCATGGAGAGGCCGGCAAGGCCGTGGCGCCGCGCAAGCTTGGCCAGAAGCGCGAAATAGGGCGCCGGCTCGACGTCGGCCGGGGGGATGCACATCAGGCCGGCGACCGGCAGCCCACCCTCGCGGCATCGCTCCGCCAGCGCCGGCAGGTCGGCAACGGCGCAACCGCCTTTCTGAGGCTCGTCGCCGATATTGACCTGGAGGAAGCAGTCGGGGCGGCGCCCGAGCCTGGCCATCGCTTCGGCGAGAGCGGCGACGAGCGACGGGCGGTCCACCGAATGAATCGCGTCGAACAGGGCGACGGCGTCCTCGGCCTTGTTGGACTGGAGGCGGCCGATGAGATGGAGCCGCAGGTCCGGAGTCCCCTCCTTCAGCTCCGGCCACTTCTCCTGCGCCTCCTGGACCCGGTTCTCGCCGAAATCGCGCTGCCCCGCGCCGATCAGGGGCCGGATCGCTTCGGCGCCATGGGTCTTGGAGACGGCAACCAAAGTCACCGACTCGGGGGCGCGGCCGGCCTGGCGTGCGGCCCGAGCGATCACCTCCCTCGCCGCCTCCAGCCGCTCCTCGGGTGATGCGCCGATCATGGCGGCTGCTATAGAAAGCGCCATGCTCCGCCGCCAGCCTCTGCCGCGCCTCTGGCTGATGACCGACGAACGGCAAGGCGAGGGCCTGTGGGAGGCGCTGGAAAGGCTGCCCAAGGGTTCGGGGGTGGTGTTTCGCCACTACGGCCTCGCTCCGGGCGAGCGGCGGCAGCTGTTTCGAAGGGTGCTCAAGGTGGCGAAGCGGCGCCGGTACCTCCTGCTGGCCGGCGGCCGGGGGATTCGCGGCGACGGGGTGCACGGGGCCCGCCATTCCGGCTTCCGAAGCGCCTCCGCTCATAATCTGCGCGAGCTGAAGACGGCGGAGCGCACGGGCGCCCGGCTGGTCTTTCTCTCGCCGGCCTTCCCCACCCGTTCTCATCCCGGGGCGAGGGCCCTCGGACCGGTGCGATTCGGGCTGATCGCTTCGAAGGCCACGGTGCCGGTGATCGCGCTCGGCGGCATGGACCGGCGCAAGGCGCGGCGGCTGCCGAATATATATGGCTGGGCGGGGATCGACGCCTGGTCGATCTAGAAGCGGAAGGCCGTTCCTACATAGACCGCCTGGCTGTCGCGGCGCTGGTCGGCCAGAGCCTCGAGCCGGTCGTGCTGGATCTTGTAGCGCACGCCGCCGGTGACATCGAGGTTGCGCGCGATCCGGTAGGAGCCGCCCACTCCGACCATATAGCTCTCGTCGTCCGCGATGATGCGCGGAGTCGTCGGGTCGGCCCGGGCCACTCCGGCCTCGGCGCGGGCGGTGAAGCGGCTGCCCGAATAGCTGACTCCGACCTCCGCCGCCTTGCGGCCGCCGGGCAGGGTGCCGCCCTTGACGCTGTCGACGTCGCCCGAAAGAGCGAATCGCTTCCAGCCGATCGAGGCGCCGAGATTGTAGACGGTGGGCGTGATCGCGGTGACCGGAGTCGCCGAGACGTCGGCGGCGCGGCGCAACGCTCCCGCCGGCGTGGCGGCGCGGGCGCGGATGGCGACCCGGATCGACTGGCTGCGGTTGATCGCGGTCGGCGCCGGCGTGAATCGGAAGCTGTTCGCCTGCTGGCCGCGGCGGGCAAGCTCGGCGGCGAGGCGGGGATCGGCGACCGCCGGGGTGAAGGTGCCGGCGCGAAGGGCTGCGGCGGGCCGAACGCGCTTCGCCGGCTGGGTGGTCGCGGCGAGGGCAGGAGTCAGCAAAAGCGACAGCGCGACGAGCGCTGAGCTTCCCATTGCAACCGGTCCTGCGATCTTCATTGCCACCGCTGGCGACTCCCGTAACGAGCCGGATGTAGTACGTCCAAACGCCCCAAACCAGCAAAGCGGCCACGTCGGACACGAATCGTTCCGGTATGTTGCATCTTTTCCACAGCCCCTTAGCTCGACTTGCGGCTCCTCACCCTTGAGAGAGACGGCTTGCCGCCCGCGTGGCGCGTTCTATAACGGCGCTCGACCCCCGTAGTTTCCAAGGACATTTGCTTCATGCGACGCTTTGCTATCCTGGCCCTGACGATTGCCGGCGCCCTCGGCCTTTCCGCCTGCGACTTCGTTCGCGAGGACGTCAACAAGACGCTCGGCCGCGGGACCGAGAGCCGGGTGCGCCAGGCGGATCTCGCCGCGTCGCAGGTGACGGCGATCGGGGTCAATTCCTATCTCTGGCGCGCCGCGCTCGAAACTCTCTCCTTCGCGCCGATGGCGCAGGTCGATTCGAACGGCGGCGTGATGGTGACCGACTGGTACACCAATCCGGGCTCCCCCAACGAGCGGGTTAAGGTCACCGCCACCATCCTCGATCGCGACCTCAGGGCCGATGCGCTCCGAGTCGCCGCCTCGCGGCAGGTGCTTCAGGGCGGCCAGTGGATCGACGCCCCGGTCGCCGCGGCGACGGTCCAGAAGCTCGAGGAGATCATCCTCACCCGCGCCCGCGACCTCCGCCGGAACGCCATCGCCAGTTAGGGTCCAAGGAGCTTTTTTCGCATGGCGGCGCGTTTCAACCCGCTCGAGGCCGACGCGCGCTGGCAGAAGGTGTGGGAGGAGAAATCCACCTTCCACGCCTCCGGCAACGGCGCCCGGCCGCGCGCCTACGTCCTCGAGATGTTTCCCTATCCGTCGGGCCGCATCCACATGGGCCATGTCCGCAACTACACGATGGGGGACGTGCTCGCCCGCTATCGCCGGATGAACGGCTTCGACGTTCTTCATCCGATGGGCTGGGACGCCTTCGGAATGCCGGCCGAGAATGCGGCGATGGAGAAGAAGGTCCATCCCGGCGAATGGACCTGGTCGAACATCGACACGATGCGCGCGCAATTGAAGCGCCTCGGCTTCGCGCTCGACTGGAGCCGCGAGCTCGCCACCTGCGACCCCTCTTATTACGGGCACGAGCAGGCGCTGTTCCTCGATCTGTACGAGGCGGGGCTCGTTTACCGCAAGCAGAGCGAGGTCAATTGGGACCCGGTCGACATGACCGTGCTCGCCAACGAGCAGGTCATCGACGGCCGCGGCTGGCGCTCCGGCGCGCTCGTCGAACGGCGCAAATTGAATCAGTGGTTCCTCCGGATCACCGAGTTCGCCGACGAGCTGCTCGACGGCCTCGGAGCGCTCGATCAGTGGCCCGACAAGGTGCGGCTGATGCAGGAGAACTGGATCGGCAAGAGCCAGGGGTTGCGCTTTCGCTTCGATCTCGCCGAGCCGGTGGCGGGGGAGGCGAGCTTCGAAGTCTTCACCACCCGGCCGGACACCATCTTCGGCGCCAGCTTCGCGGCCATCTCCCCCGATCATCCGATCGCGACCGCCTTGGCGGCGGAGGATGAGGCGCTCGCCGCCTTCGTCGCGGAATGCAAGCAGGGCGGGACCACCGCCGCCGAGCTCGAGACGGCCGAGAAGAAGGGATTCGACACCGGCGCGCGGGTGGTCCACCCGCTCGACCCCACGTGGACGCTTCCGCTCTACGTCGCCAATTTCGTGCTGATGGATTATGGCACCGGAGCGATCTTCGGCTGTCCGGCGCATGATCAGCGCGACCTCGATTTCGCCCGCAAATACGGCCTTCCGGTCACCCGCGTGGTCGCTCCGTCGCCCGAGGAAGCGAACGAGCCGATCGGCGATGAAGCTTACACCGGCCCGGGTCGCCTGGTGAACAGCCGTTCGCTCGATGGCTCCACCGCAGAGGACGCCATCAGCTCGGTCATCGCCCAGGCTGCACTAGGGGGCTGGGGCGAGGGCACCACGGTGTGGCGGCTTCGCGACTGGGGAGTCTCGCGCCAGCGTTACTGGGGGACTCCGATCCCGATCGTCCATTGCGAGGCCTGCGGCCCGGTCGCGGTGCCCCGCGATCAGCTCCCCGTCGTCCTGCCGGAGGACATCGACTTCGCGGCTCCGGGCAACCCGCTCGACCGCCATCCGACCTGGGCGAAGGTCGATTGCCCGAGCTGCGGCGGGCCGGCGCGGCGGGAGACCGACACGCTCGACACCTTCGTCGATTCCTCCTGGTATTTCATCCGCTTCGCCAGCCAGCCGGCCGACAAGCCGTTCGACAAGGCGGAGGCCGAATGCTGGCTGCCGGTCGACCAGTATATCGGCGGCGTCGAGCATGCGATCCTGCATCTGCTCTATGCGCGATTCTGGACCCGGGCGCTCAACCGGATCGGGCGGCTCGACGTCGAGGAGCCGTTCAAGGGCCTGTTCACCCAGGGGATGGTCACCCACGTCACCTTCCAGGATGCCGAGGGACGCTGGCTCACTCCCGAAGAGGCCGAGAGCCATGAAGGGCGGGTCACCCGCGGCCGGGTCGAGAAGATGTCAAAGTCCAAGCGCAACACCGTCGATCCCGAGCCGATCGTCGACCAATATGGCGCCGACGCGGTGCGCTGGTTCATGCTCTCCGACAGCCCGCCCGAACGCGACCTCGAATGGAGCGAGGCCGGAATCCAGGGCAGCTGGCGCTTCGTCCAGCGGATCTGGCGCCTGGCCGCCGAGGAGGCGGAGCGCGGCGGCTCGACCTGGCTCGGCGACGGCGAGGACGCCGCGCTCGACCGCAAGGTGCACCGGACGATAGCGGCCGTCGGCGCCAACATCGAGGCGCTGGCCTTCAACAAGGCGGTGGCCAACCTCTACGAGCTTGCCAACGCCCTCGAGAAGGCGCCGGCCTCGCCCTCGCGAAGCAAGGCCGTGGAGATTCTCATCCGCCTCGCCGCGCCGATGGTGCCGCATCTGGCGGAGCAGGCCTGGGCCTCGCTCGGGCGCGAGGGGCTGATCGCCGACGCCGAATGGCCCGCTGCGGACCCCGCGTTGCTCGTCGAGGAGGAGGTGACCATCGCCGTCCAGATCAACGGCAAGCTGCGCGACACGCTCACCGCTCCGAAGGGCTCGACCAGGGAGACGCTCGAGGAAATGGCGCTCGCTTCCGACAAGGTGACTCGCCTTCTCGACGGCAAGCCGCCGCGCAAGGTCATCGTCATTCCCGACCGCCTGGTGAACCTGGTCGCATGAGGCGCCTCCTGCCCCTCACCCTGCTCCTGGCCGGCTGCGGGCTGCAGCCGCTCTACGGCGGCGGCGGCGCTGGACCGGTCGCTCAGTCGCTGCGCTCGGTCGCGGTCGCTCCGATCGAGGGGCGGGCCGGCTGGCTGGTTCGAACCGCCCTCGAAGACCGGCTCGGCCCGCCCGCGGCCGGCGCCGCCGCGTACCGGCTGGAAGTGCTGCTCGACGACGACATCACCGGCTTCGGAATCCGCTCCGACGACGCGGTGACCCGCGAGCGGCGGACTCTTCGGGCGCGCTACCGGCTGGTCGACTCCGCCAAGGGGACCGTCCTCCTCGACGCCACCGCCGGCTCCGACGCCGGCATCGACGTCGTCGGCTCCGAATATGCGACGGTGGCGGCCGAGCAGACGGCGCTGGAGCGGCTGTCGAAGGAGATCGCCGACCAGATCGTTACCCGGGTCGCCCTCTACGCGAGGCGCAGCGGCGGCACGCCGTGAAGGCGAAGCGACCGGAAATGGAACGGGCGCTGGGGAATCCGGCGGCCTATCGCTTCTTCCTCCTCTACGGCCCGGACGAGGCCGGGTCGAATTCGCTCGTCGCGGTGGCGGCGGCGGGCGCGGGAGCCGGGGCTGAGCGTGTCGAGCTGGCCGGAGCCGAGCTCAGGGCCGATCCCGCGCGCCTCGCCGACGAAGCCGCCTCGATGTCGCTGTTCGGCGGGGCCCGCTACATCGTCGTCCAGCCGGCCGGCGACGAGTGCCTCCCCGCCGTCGAGGCGCTGCTGGAGGCGCCCGCCGCGGGCAATCCGGTGCTCCTGATCGCCGGCGCGCTCAAGCCCGCCTCGAAGCTGCTCAAGCTGGCGCTGGCCGAGCCGGCCGCGCTGGCGCTGGCGAGCTACCCCCCCGAAGGGCAGGAAGCGGAGCGGCTGGTCGTCGACATGGCCCGGGCGGAAGGACTGATCGTCCGTTCGGACGTGGCCCGGCGGCTGGCCGACGCCTGCGCCGGCAATCGCGCCATCCTCGCTCTGGAGCTGCAGAAGCTCGCCCTCTACCTCGATTCGGCGCCCGAACGTCCGCAGCCGCTCGACCACGAAGCGCTCGATGCGGTCGGCGCGGCCGCCGAGGAGGGGGATCTCAGCCGTCTCGTCGACAGCGTCGGCAACGGCAATTCGGCGATGCTCCAGGCGGAGCTCCTTCGCCTTTCCGGCGAGGGCGTGGAGGGCATCCCCCTGATCCGCGCGGTGCTTCGCCGGATGAGCCTGCTGTCGCGCCTGAGGGCGCAGGTGGAACGCGGCAACAGCCCGGATGCCGTCATGGCGTCGCACGGTAAGTCGTTGTTCTGGAAGGAGAAAGCGTCGGTCGGTCGGCAGTTGTCGAGGTGGCGCTCCGAGCCGCTGGCTCGAAGCGTCAGCCGCCTCCTGGACGCGGAGCGGCAGATGAAGGCCTCCGGCGGCCTGGGCCCCATCGCCGTCGACGAGGAGCTGTTCGCCATCTGCCGCCAGGCCGCGCGGCTGAGATAGGATTGAGGCGCGATCGTCCGTGCCTCGCTCGTCATTGCGAAGCGAAGCGACGCGGCAATCCAGTGGGCGGCCGAGTCCGCACTGGGTTGCTTCGCTTCGCTCGCAATGACGGGCACGCTCTAGATTTTCTCTCCGCTCAACCGCTGGCAGATCATGTCGAGCTGGTCGAGGGTCGAGTAATTCAGAGCCACCGTGCCGCCGTCCGGCTTGTGCGTGATCCTGACCTTGAGGCCGAGCATGTCGCCGAGCTGGCGCTCGAGCGCCTCGATGTCGGCTCCGGCGCCCTTGATCTCGAGCCGGCCCTGGCGCTCGCGGCCGGGCTTGCCGAAGCGGGCGAGCTTCTCCGCCTCGCGCACCGACAGGCCGCGCTCGACGATGTCGCGGGCGAGCCCCTCCGGATCGGCCGACCCGATCAGGGCGCGGGCATGGCCCATGCTCAGCCCGCCGGTCTCGACCAGCTGCCGGACGCTTTCGGGAAGCTCGAGCAGTCTCAGCAGGTTGGCGATGTGGCTGCGGCTCTTGTGGACGAGGCGGCCGAGCGCTTCCTGGGTGTGGCCATATTCGCCGATCAGCCGCTTATAGCCGTCCGCCTCCTCGATCGCGTTGAGGTCGCGGCGCTGGATATTCTCGAGCAGGGCGACCTCGAGAGTCTCGGCGTCGTCGAAATCGCGGACGATGACCGGGATTTCGTGAAGCCGCGCCCGCTGCGCCGCCCGCCAGCGCCGTTCGCCGGCGACGATCTGGTAGCGGTGGCCGTGGGGGCGGACGACGATCGGCTGGATCAGGCCGCGGGCCCGGATCGACGCGGCCAGCTCCTCGAGCGCTTCCTCGTCGAAATGGCGGCGGGGCTGGTCGAGATGCGGTTCGATCGACGAAACCGGCATCATCTGGATTCCGCCGCGCGCCGGCGCCACCCCGCCCGACACCGGCGCCTCCTGCGCCACCTCGCCGAGCAGCGAGGAAAGGCCGCGGCCGAGGCCCGAGGGGCGCTTGCGGGCGGGGGGGTCGTCGCTCATGCCGCCGCGGCTTCCTTGGGGAGCCGGCCGATCAGCTCGCGGGCGAGCGCGATATAGGCTTCGGAGCCGGGGCAGCGATGGTCGTAGATCAGCGCCGGTATGCCGTGGCTCGGCGCTTCCGAGAGCCGCACGTTGCGCGGGATCACCGTGTCGAAGACGACCTTGCCGAGGCAGGCTCGAACGTCATCCGCGACCTGGGAGGACAGGTTGTTGCGCCGGTCGAACATGGTCAGAGCCACGCCGAGAATGGAAAGCTCGGGATTGAACCTCGCCCGGATCCGCTCGATCGTCTGCAGAAGCTGGCTAAGTCCTTCTAAAGCAAAGAATTCTGTCTGAAGGGGGACGAGGATCGATTGCGCGGCGACGAGCGCGTTGATGGTCAGCAGCCCCAGGCTCGGCGGGCAGTCGATCAGGCACACGTCCCAGCGCGTCGGCATCGAATCGAGCACATTGTCGAGCCGGTGGGTGCGCTCCTCGAGCGCGACCAGCTCGATCTCCGCTCCCGAAAGGTCGACGGTGGCCGGCACCAGATCGAGGCGCGGCACCTTGGTCGGCACCACCGCCTCCTCCAGCGTCGCCCCGCCGGTGAGCAGGTCGTAGCTCGAGCGGTCGCGCAAGGCGTGGCCGACCCCCAGCCCGGTCGAGGCGTTGCCCTGCGGGTCGAGGTCGATCAGAAGCACGCGCCAGCCGCTGGCGGCCAGCGCCGTCGCGAGGTTGATCGCCGTCGTGGTCTTGCCGACCCCGCCTTTCTGATTGGCCACGGCGATTCGAATCAAGGTCTTCCCCTCGGCTTGCGGCGAACCCGGCTCGCGACGACGATCAGCGCATCGCCGTCGGTGAGGCTCGGTTCGAGACGGAAGTCACCCTGCCATGAAGATCGCGCCGCTTCCAGTTCGGACTTGGCATTGCGGCCCTTGGGCAGGATCCAGATCGTCTCGTCCGTGGCGAAACGCTGCGCCAGCCCCAGAAGCTTCGGCAAGGGCGCGAAGGCTCGGGCGCTGATTACGTCGACCGGCCGGGCTGGAACCGTCTCCAGCCTGGAGCCGAGAATCTCGATCCGGTCAGCGACGCCGAGGATCGATGCTGCAGCGCGAAGGAACTCGACCCTGAGCCGTCGCGATTCCGCGAGAATCGCACGGGCGGGGTGGAAAAGCGGAACCAGCAGCCCGGGGAAGCCCGCTCCGCTGCCCAGATCCAGCCAGATTTTCGCCGCCGCGGGAGCGAAGCGAACCAGTTGCGCGGAATCGAGGATGTGGCGCTGCCAGAGGCCTTCAAGCGAGCCTCGCGATACCAGATTCTGCCGCTCATTCTCCTCCGTCAGGAGCGTAACGAAGGCTTCGAGCCGCTCGATTGTTTCACGTGGAACATCAAGCCGGCTTTTCGCCTCGGTCTCGCCCATTACGCGGCCTTACGCCTGGAATGGACCAGGATGGCGGCGAGAGCCGCGGGGGTGACGCCGCGGATTCGACGGGCCTCGCCGAGGGTGGCGGGCCGGGCTGCGCCGAGGCGCTCCACCATCTCGTTCGAAAGCCCGGCAACCGAAGCATAATCGAGGTCGGCGGGGATACGGACCGCCTCGTCGCTCCGCAGCCGGGCGATCTCCGCCTGTTGCCGCTCGACATAAGGAGCATAACGATGGTCCTCGACGGCTTGGTCGAGGGCGTGCCTGCTGCACTGCAACAAAGCCGGCTCGATCCGGAGCAGGGCTTCGGCGTCCACCTGCGGAAAGCGCAACCATTCGGCCAGGCTTCGGCGACGGCCGTCGTCGCCCGCGGCAATGCCGGCATCGCGAAGCTCGGCGCCGGCCACGACACGCGCCAGGCGGCGCTCGACCTCGTCGCGCTCGGCCTGCCGGCGCCTGAAAAGGGCTTGGCGCTCCGGCGAGACGCAGCCCGCCGAGATCGCCGCCGGGGTCAGCCGAGCTTCGGCGTTGTCGGCGCGGAGCCGAAGCCGGTATTCGGCCCGCGCGGTCAGCATCCGGTAGGGCTCGGTGACCCCCTGCAGGACGAGGTCGTCGACCATGACCCCGATATAGCTTTCGCTCCGGTCGAACGTCAGGGGCGCCGAGCCGAACGCCTTGGCGGCCGCGTTGACACCGGCGACAAGGCCCTGCGCGGCCGCCTCCTCGTAACCGGTCGTGCCGTTGATCTGGCCGGCAAGATACAGGCCTTCGACATCGCGGACCGCGAGGGTCGAGTCGAGGATCCGCGGGTCGACATGGTCATATTCCACCGCATAGCCGGGCTGGACTATCTGGGTCCGCTCGAGCCCGGCCATCGACCGCACCAGGGCAAGCTGGACGTCGGCGGGAAGCGAAGTGGAGATTCCGTTCGGATACACGATCGGGTCGTCGAGCCCCTCCGGCTCCAGGAAGACCTGATGCCCGTCCCGGTCCCCGAAACGGTGCACCTTGTCCTCGATCGAAGGGCAGTAACGCGGTCCGACGCCCTCGATGTCGCCGGCGAAGAGCGGCGATCGGTCGAGGTTCGAACGGATGAGCGCGTGCGTGGCCGCGTTGGTGCGGGTGATGGCGCAGAAGAGCTGCGGCGCCGGGCGGGCGGACGTCATCGGCGACATCGTCCAGCCGCCGCCGTCGGATTCCTGGCGCTCGAGGCTCGCCCAGTCGATCGTCCGGCCGTCGAGCCGTGGCGGAGTCCCCGTCTTGAGGCGCGCCAGCGGCAGTCCGAGCTCGCGAAGCTGCTCCGCCATCGCCGTCGCGGCCCGCTCCCCGACTCTTCCGCCGGGGCGGCTGGTCCTTCCGAAATGGAGCTTGCCGCCGAGGAAGGTGCCGGTCGCCAGGATGACGGCTCCGGCCGAAAGCGCGCGCCCGTCGGCCAGCGCCACTCCGCCGACGCGCCGCCCGTCCAGGCGAAGCGAGGCGGCTTCGCCCTCGACAATCTCCAGCCCGTCCTGGGCCGCGAGCAAACGGTGGATCGCCGCCTTGTACAGCCCGCGGTCCGCCTGCACTCGAGGCCCCTGCACGGCAGCCCCCTTGCTCGCGTTGAGCATCCGGTAATGGATCCCGGCGGCGTCGGCGGCCCTGGCGATGAGCCCGTCATAGGCGTCGACCTCGCGGACGAGGTGGCCCTTGCCCAGGCCCCCGATTGCCGGGTTGCAGGACATGGCGCCGATCTGCCGCCGCTCGAAGCTGACCAAAGCCACGCGCGCGCCCATCCGCGCCGCGGCCGCCGCCGCCTCGCAGCCGGCATGGCCGCCGCCGACCACGATGATGTCGAAATCCCGATTCACGCCGCTGCCCCTACATGTTCCACGTGGAACATGTCACTTCCCGATGCAGAATCGGCCGAACAAGGCGTCCAGCATGTCCTCTACTCCAGCGTCGCCCGTCACCGCGTCCAATGCGGCCCGAGCGCGGCGCAACGCCTCGGCGATCAGCAGCAGATCAGCCGCCGAGCGCGCTTCGCCAAGGTCCCCGGACGCGTCTCCGAGCGCCGCACGGTGCCGCGCATTGAGGGCGACCTCGCCCGCCGCGGGCAGCAGCGCGGCGGCTCGAGCCAGCAGCGTTCGCACCAGCGCATCCATCCCTTGACCCGTCAGCGCCGAAACGGCGAGCTCGCTATCCCCACTCGAGCCGCCCAGATCCGCTTTCGGGCGAATCGCGATCGAGCCGGCGGGCGCGTCCGCAGGCGGGCCCAGCCACAACAGAAGATCGGCCGCCGCCGCGGAGGCCTGGGCCCGCTCGATGCCGATCGCCTCGATCTCTCCGACCGCCTCCCGAAGCCCGGCCGTGTCGACGAGCAGGAACGGAAGCCCGCCGATCGCCACCGGAACTTCTATGAGGTCGCGGGTCGTGCCGGGAACGGCGGAGGTTATCGCCGCGTCACGCTGCGCTAGTGCATTGACAAGGCTTGACTTTCCGGCATTGGGCGGGCCCAGGACCACGACCCTTATCCCGTCCTTCAGCCGTTCGGCGGGAGGCCGGGCCAGCCACGCCTGAAGCTCGCCGCGAAGGGCCTCCAGCCGCGACGGGAAATCCCGGGAGAGCGGGGTGACGTCATCCTCGTCCGAGAAATCGAGCGCGGCCTCGACCTCGGCCGCAAGGTCGAGCAGCCGCCGCTTCCACGCCGCGGCCTGCCGGCCGAGCGCGCCGCCCGCCAGAGCCAGCGCCGACCGCCGCTGGGTCTCCGTCTCCGCCTCGAGCAAGTCGGCCAGTCCCTCCGCCTCGGTCAGGTCGATTCGGCCATTGTCGAAGGCGCGGCGGGTGAACTCGCCCGGCTCCGCGGCGCGCAGCCCATCCATCCGGGCCAGCACCGCCTTCACGGCCGAGACGACGGCACGGCCGCCGTGGAGATGAAGCTCGACGACATCCTCGCCGGTAGCGCTGCGCGGCCCGGGAAAGCGGACGACGAGGGCGTTGTCGAGCAGCTCCGCGTCGAAGCGAAGCTCCGCCAGGGTCGCCCGCCTGGCCTCCGGCAGAGAGACGGACAGGGCCTGAAGCGCGGAATCGGCCCGAGGGCCGCTGATTCGGATCACCGCGACCGCGGCCGGCGGCGATCCCGACGACAAGGCGAAGATGGTGTCAGCCGTCACGCCGGCCGCTCATTCCCTCCAGCATCGAGCGCCACATCGTCATTCGGGCCTCGCTCATCGGACCCCAGCTCTTCATCATCTCCGCCGCCGATTCGGCGGTGAGGCCCTCGCTCGCCGCCTTGGTCATGCGCTCGACATAGGCCTGGTGGACCGGGGCGAGGTCCGGCAGCCCGAGGAACCGCCGCGCTTCCTCGGGCGTGCAGTCGACGTCGACGCTGATCTTCATGGCCGCTCCTTCGCAAGTCACCGCTATGTGTATAGAAGCGCCGCTCGACACAAGGAGGAGCCGACATGGGGACGATCCGGATCGACACGCTCGAGGGCAACGGCGGCTTCGAGGCCTATGCCGCGGAGCCCGAAGGCACGCCGAGCGCGGCCGTCGTCGTCATCCAGGAGATATTCGGAGTCAATGAGGGCATCAGGCGAAAGTGCGACCATTGGGCGGAGAAAGGCTATCTCGCCCTCGCCCCGGACCTGTTCTGGCGGCTCGAGCCGGGCGTCGAGCTCGATCCCGACGTGCCCGACCAGTTCAGGCGGGCGCTCGACCTGATGGGGCGCTTCGACCAGGATCGGGGGGTCAGCGACATCGAGGCGACGATCCGCGCCGCCCGCGCCCGACTCGGCGGGGGCGGCAAGGTGGGCGTGGTCGGCTATTGTCTCGGCGGCCGGCTCGCCTTCATGGCCGCGGCGCGCACCGACGCCGATGCCAGCGTCGGCTATTACGCCGTCGGGGTGCCTGGCCTGCTCGGCGAGAAGCACGCCATCGCCCACCCGCTCATGCTCCACATCGCCGGCGCCGACCACTTCGTCGACGAATCTCAGCAGCAGGCGATGCACGAGGGCCTCGACGACCATCCCCGGGTGATTCTCCACGATTATGCCGGCGAGGATCACGGCTTCGCCGCCGAGATGGGGCAGCGGCGAAGCGAGCAGGCGGCGCAGCTCGCCGACCGGCGGACGGAGGAATTCTTCGCGTGGCACCTCGCTTGAAGAGGGTCCCGGCTTGCTTATGTTCGTCTTATGTTCTAGTCATTGGATGGAAATCATCGCGCCATGGCTGCTTCTCCCGTGCCAATCCGTGATCCCCACGCCCCGGTCTGGAACGTGACAATAAAGGCGGCGATTCGCGAATCCGGCGTCGGCTTTGTCACGTTAGGCCGGGAAACCGGCTCGATCGTGCTGGGCATCGGCCGGCCATGACCGATCCTTATGCCTTCATCCTGCGCGAGACGGGCGGGCCCGAGCGACTCGAAGCCGAGCATATCGACCCGCCCCGGCCCGAGCCGGGCCAGGTGCTGGTTCGGCACGAGGCGGTGGGGCTGAACTTCATCGATACCTATCACCGATCCGGCCTCTACAAGCTGCCTCTGCCCTCCGGCCTCGGGCAGGAGGCCGCCGGCGTGGTCGAGGCGGTCGGGGAGGGCGTCGCCGGCTTCCGCGAGGGGAATCGGGTCGGTTATTTCAGCGGCCCGCTCGGCGCCTACGCCTCGCATCGTGCGATCGCCTCGGACCGGCTGGTCAAGCTGCCCGATTCGATCGGCTCGGAGCAAGCGGCGGCGGCGATGCTCAAGGGCTGCACCGCCGAATATCTGGTCGAGCGTTGCGCCCGGGTCGAGGCCGGCCAGACCGTGCTGGTCCACGCCGCGGCGGGCGGGATGGGCTCGATCCTGGTGCAATGGCTGAAGGCGATCGGAGCGACGGTGATCGCGCATGCCGGCGACAGCCGCAAGGCCGCGCTGGCGAAGGAGCTGGGAGCCGACCATGCATTGTACTGCCCTCTCGACCAGCTCGCGGCCGAGGTGCGCAGCCTGACCGACGGCCAGGGCGTACCGGTGGTTCTGGACGGGGTCGGCTCGGCGAGCTGGAAGGCGTCGCTGGGGTCGGTCGGCCGCCGCGGCCTGCTCGTGACCTATGGCAACGCCTCGGGCCCGGTGCCCCCCTTCACCGCGCTCGACCTGCTCGGCGCCGGCTCGATCTTCGTCACCCGGCCGACTCTGGCCGATTATTGCAAGACGACCGAGGAGATGCGAGCTTCGGCGGCGCGGCTGTTCGAGATGGTGGACAAAGGCGCGGTAACGATCCGGATCGGCGCCAGCTTCCCCTTGCTCAAGGCCGCCGAGGCCCACCGGGCGCTCGAGGCGCGGGCGACGACCGGATCGACCGTGCTGATCCCCTGAGCCGGGGCGAAGACGGCGGCGCCTACATCAGCTGCAGGATTCCATAATGCTCGTCGACGATGCCGTCGTAGATCATCTTGGCGGCGACGTAGAGGATCATGATCAGGCCGCCCCAGGCGATCCAGCGGTAGCGCTGGACGAGCTTGGCGACGAGGTTGGCGGCAAGTCCCATCAGGGTCACCGAGAGCGCCAGGCCGATGAACAGGACCGCGGGATGGTCTCGCGCCGTGGCGGCCACTGCGAGGACGTTGTCGAGGCTCATCGACAGATCGGCGAGGGTGACCTGGATCGCGGCCTGGAGGAAGGTCTTGCTGGCCGGCGGTCCCTCGACGGCGGCGGTCTCCGGATCGTCGGCCGGCGCCGCCGCCGGCGCGTGGCGCAGCTCGCGGTACATGTTGAAGGCGACCCAGAGCAGGAGCAGCCCGCCGGCGAGAACGAGGCCGGTGAAGTGGAGCAGCTGGGTCGCGATCAGGGCGAAGCCGATCAGGAAGATCAGCGCCATGCCGACGCCGAGCATGATCACCTTCCTTCGCTCGCGGTCCGGCAGGCCCGAGGTCAGGGTGCCCATGATGACGACGTTGTCGCCCGCCATGGTGAGGTCGATCAGGATGATCTGGCCGAGGGTGACCAGGCCGGCGGCGGTGAAGATGTCGGCGAAGTCGAACATGCCGACGCCTCCGGCCTACTGGTTCATCGAGGCGAAGAAATCCTCGTTCGACTTGGCGTCCTTCATCTTGTCGAGCAGGAACTGCATCGCGTCGACCGTGCCCATCTGCATGAGGATGCGCCTGAGGACCCACATCTTGGAGAGAGTCGCCTGGTCGACGAGCAATTCCTCCTTGCGAGTGCCGGACTTGCCGACGTCGAGCGAGGGGAAGATGCGCTTGTCGCTGACCTTGCGGTCGAGGACGATCTCGGAATTGCCGGTGCCCTTGAACTCCTCGAAGATGACCTCGTCCATCTTGGAGCCGGTATCGATCAGGGCGGTGGCGATGATCGACAAGGAGCCCCCTTCCTCGATGTTGCGGGCGGCGCCGAAGAAGCGCTTGGGCCGCTGCAGGGCGTTGGCGTCGACGCCGCCGGTCAGCACCTTGCCCGACGACGGCACGACGGTGTTGTAGGCGCGGCCGAGGCGGGTGATCGAATCGAGCAGGATGACGACGTCCTTCTTGTGCTCGACGAGGCGCTTGGCCTTCTCGATCACCATCTCGGCGACCTGGACGTGCCTCGACGCCGGCTCGTCGAAGGTCGAGGAGATGACCTCGCCCTTCACCGACCTCTGCATGTCGGTCACCTCCTCCGGCCGCTCGTCGATCAGGAGGACGATCAGGAACACTTCGGGATGGTTGTCGGTGATCGCCCGGGCGATGTTCTGGAGCAGCACGGTCTTTCCGGTCCGCGGCGGCGCCACGATCAGGGCGCGCTGGCCCTTGCCCTGCGGGGAGATGATGTCGATCACCCGCGCCGATTTGTCCTTGAGGGTCGGATCGGCGCTGTCGAGGGTGAGCTTCTCGTCCGGGTAGAGCGGGGTGAGGTTGTCGAAATTGACCCGGTGCCGAACCGCCTCGGGATCGTCGTAATTGACCTGGGCGAGGCGCACGAGGGCGAAATAGCGCTCGCCGTCCTTCGGCCCGCGAATCTCGCCTTCGACCGTGTCGCCGGTCCTCAGGCCGAATTTGCGGACCTGGTTGGGCGAGACGTAGATATCGTCCGGGCCGGCCAGGTAATTGGCCTCGGGCGAACGCAGGAAGCCGAAGCCGTCGGGCAGGACCTCGATCGTGCCCTGGCCCATGATCTCCTCGCCATTCTCGGCCTGGACCTTGAGGATCGAGAACATCAGCTCCTGCTTGCGCAGGGTCGACGCGCCCTCGATGCCCAGCCCTTCGGCCATGGCGACGAGATCGGCGGGAGATTTTTGCTTGAGGTCTTTGAGATGCATGGAGGTACTCAGAAAATAGAAGGGTCGATAAGCCGCGCGGGGATGGGATTTTCGGCGGCTGGGAATGCCTACGCGGACGGCAGGCGAACGACTTGGGCGGCGTTAGGCTCCGCCCCGGTTCAAGTCAACGGGTCAGAACGGCCTGACGATGACCAGCACGACGATCAGAACGACGGCGAGGCCGGGGACCTCGTTCATCATCCTCAGCGCCCGGCCGCTGACCGGCCGCTCGCCCCGCGCCAGCTTGCGGCCGTAGCCGACCATCCAGCCGTGATAGGCCGACAGCGCCACCACCAGGACGAACTTAGCGATGAACCAGCCGAACATCCAGGCCTGGGTCAGCCAGGCCAGGGTCAGGCCGAAGACCCACACCAGCACCATCGCGGGAGTGATGATGATCTGCCGGAGCTTGCGCTCCCGCTCGATCCACCGCGCCTCCTCGACCGATCCCGGCGCCGCCTCCTGGTGGTAGACGTAGAAGCGCGGAAGCATGAACAGGCCCGCGATCCAGAAGATCACGAAGATGACGTGGCCGGCCTTGATCCAGGCGTAGGTCAAGCTGAGCGCCGTTTCGAGGCCATCGATCACGCGCGCACCAGCTCGATGAGCTTTTCGACGTGCGCGATCGGCGTGTCCGGCAAGATGCCATGCCCCAGGTTGAAGATATGCGGTCGCCCCGCAAGGCTAGATAGGATGCGCCCCACCCCGCTTTCAAGCGCCTCGCCGCCGGCGATGAGCGCGAGCGGGTCGAGATTGCCCTGCACCGGCATGCCCGGCGGAAGCGCCGCCGCGGCCCAGACCGGGTCGACCGTCTCGTCGAGGCCGATCGCGTCGACCCCCGTCTCCCGGGCATAAGCGGCGAGCCTCCCGCCGGCGCCCTTCGGAAAGCCGATCACCGGCGTATCGGGGTGGCGGACCTTGAAGGCGGCGACCAGCCGGGCGGTCGGAGCGATCACCCAGCGCTCGAACTGCGCCGGCGCCAGGCTGCCGGCCCAGCTGTCGAACAATTGCACCGCTTCGACCCCGCTTTCGACCTGGCGGGAGAGATAGTCGACGGTGAGTCGGGATATGGAGTCGACGATCGCCTGAAAGGCGGCGGGATCGCGATAGGCCATCCTCCGGGTTTCCGCCTGGTCGCGGCTGCCCTGCCCGGCCACCATATAGGTGGCGACGGTCCACGGGCTCCCCGCGAAACCGAGAAAAGTGATGGATTCGTGCAACTGTGCAGCCACTTTCTCCACAGTCGCGTAGACGGGCTCGAGACGGCCCTCCGCCGAGTCGAGCGCGCTCAGGGCGGCATCGACCAAAGGCGGCGAGAGGCGCGGGCCCTCGCCCGCTTCGAAGCGCAGGTCCTGGCCCAAAGCGAAGGGCACCATCAGGATGTCGGAGAAGAGGATGGCGCCGTCGAAACCGAAGCGGCGGATCGGCTGGAGAGTCACTTCGGCCGCGGCGTCGGGATCCTGGACCAGGTCGAGGAAGCCGCCCTTATGTTCCCTCAGCGCTCGGTATTCGGGCAGGTACCGGCCCGCCTGGCGCATCAGCCAAATGGGAGTTTTCCCGGTTTTTCGGCCCCTTAGCACGCTGAGGAGAGGCTTTTCGGCGACGGCCATGAGGCGAAGGGCTCCGCTCTACTCTCTATAAGAATCTTATATAAAGAGAGTCAGTAGTAGGTTGTAGGAAGGCGCGTCGCGGGGTTTATTGGCTTCGCCCGATTTTGCAAACAGCTTGACTCTCGAGGGTTGGCGCAAGCCCGCGGATTCGCGGCAACGATCCCCGCTTTCCACAGCTCGCGGTGAGGAACTTCTTCACCTTTGCGATTCTGTGGACGGAAAGCGGATTGCGGGGAGAAAGCGCGAGCTTGCAACGCTCCCGAGGCTTAAGCTAGCGATTTCCCCATGTTTATCCACAGGCCGTCCTAAGGACCCTAAATGGCCGATCCGCTCCACCTCCACCTCCTCTCCGACTCCACCGGAGAGACGCTGGAGGTGATCGCCAAGGCCTGCCTCGCCCAGTTCGACGGAGTCGAAGTGCTCCGCCATCCCTGGCCGATGGTCCGCTCCGAGGGTCATCTCGACCGGGTGCTCGACGACGTCGAGCGGCGGCCGGGTCTCGTCCTCTACACCCTGGTCAACAGCACCATCCGCCGGGAGCTCGAGAAGCAGAGCCGCCGCCGCGGCATTCATGCCGTCTCGGTGCTCGATCCCGTGGTCCATGCCCTCTCCGCCGTGCTCGGCCAGGAGGCCAAGGGCCGGCCCGGACGCCAGCACGCGCTCGACGCGGCCTATTTCGCGCGCGTCGACGCGATCCAGTTCACCATCGCCCATGACGACGGCATCGGCTCGGAAAATTGGGAGGAGGCCGACATCGTCCTCGCCGGCGTGTCGCGCACGTCCAAGACTCCGACCGCCATCTACCTCGCCAATCGCGGCTACAAGGTCGCCAACATCCCGCTCGTGCCGGAGGCGCCGCCGCCGCCGTCGCTCTTCTCGCTCCGCCATCCCCTCGTGGTCGGCCTCACCACCAATCCCGACCGGCTGGTCCAGATCCGCCGCAACCGGCTGCTCGCGCTCAACCAGGCGCCCGAGACGGACTATGTCGACATCGAAGCGGTCAATGCCGAGCTCGCCTTCGCCCGCCGCCTGTTCGCCGACAATGACTGGCCGGTGATCGACGTCACCCGCCGCTCGATCGAGGAGACCGCCTTCGCCATCGTCAAATTGTGCAACGAGCGGATGGACGCCGCGGTCGCCGCCGGCGTCGGCGAAGGCGTGTGAAGCTTCTGCTCGCCTCGAGGAGCGCGGCGCGGCGGTCCATGCTCGAAGCCGCCGGAGTGCCGTTCGAGGCGGTCGAGGCGGAGCTCGACGAGGCGGCGGCCAAGGGCGGGCTCGAGGCGGCCGGGTTCGACGCCCGCGGCATTGCCGAGGAGCTGGCGCAACTCAAGGCGCTATCGGTCGAGGCGCCGCAAGACTCGCTGGTGCTCGGCTCCGACCAGACGCTCGAGCTCGACGATGGCGCGATGCTCAGCAAGCCCGAATCGCGGGCCGAAGCGCTTGCCCAGCTCCACGCCCTCAGCGGCCGTACCCACTTCCTCCATTCGGCCGCCGTGATCGCCGAGGGCGGTGAGGCGATCTGGTGGCACAGCGAGACGGTCGAGCTTTCGATGCGCCGCCTCGGTCCCGCTTTCCTCGAAGACTATCTCGACCGCGAATATGAGCATGTCCGCTGGAGCGTCGGGGGCTACCGGATCGAGGGCCTCGGGGTGCAATTGTTCGACCGGATCGAGGGCAGCCACTTCGCCATCCTCGGAATGCCGCTCCTTCCCCTGCTCGGCTATCTGCGCGAGCGCGGGCTTCTCAGCAGCTGATGGGAATCCCTTATGCGGAGGTGATCGGCGATCCGGTCGCTCATTCGAAGTCGCCGCTGATCCACAAATTCTGGCTCCGGAAGACAGGAGTCGAAGGCGATTACCGTGCGCTCCGGGTCCCGGTGGAGGAATTGGCCGATTATTTCTCGAAGCGCGCCGGGGATCCGGACTGGCGGGGATGCAACATCGCGATGCCGCACAAATATGCGGCGCTCGATCATGTCCGGTTCGATACCGATCCCAGCTTCCCGGTCGAGCCGATCAACACCGCGCTTCGACGCGAGGGGACCGGGCGGATCGAGGGTTTCAACACCGACAAGAACGGGTTCATGGAGCCGCTTCTGCCGATGCATGGCGGCCATGTGGCTCGGCCGAGGGGCCCGGCGGTGATCGTCGGCGCCGGCGGTGCCGCGGCCGCGGCGGCCTGGATGATGCCGGTGATGGGCTATGCGCCGATCTGGATCGTCGCCCGTAATCCCTCCAGGTCGGCGAAGATGGCGGAGGATTTCGCGCGCGTGGGCGCGATTGCGGCCTCCTTCGCCGATCCGCTCCCGGAGGCGAGGCTGCTCGTCAATGCCTCGCCCCTGGGCATGGCCGGGTTTCCGCCTTTTCCCTTTTCGCTCGACCGGATGGTTGCGGACGGTATCGTCTATGACATGGTCTATGCGCCCGCCGAGACCGAATTGCTCCGGGCCGCGCGGCGGCGGGAGTTGCAGGTGATCGACGGCCTGGCGATGCTGGTCGGCCAGGCGGCGCTCGCCTTCCAGCTGTTCTTCCAGGCGCCGCCGCCGCGGGCTTTCGACGACGAGCTCCGGGCGGCGCTGCTGCGATGATCGTTCTCGGCCTCACCGGCTCCATCGGCATGGGCAAATCCACCGTCGCGACGATGTTCGGCGACGAAGGGGTGCCGGTCTTCGATGCCGACTCGGCGGTCCATCGGTTGCAGGGGCCGGAAGGGGCGCTGGTCGACGAGATCGAGGCTCGTTTTCCCGGCACGACCGGCCCCGGCGGAGTCGATCGCGGCATGCTGGCCGAGCGGGTGCTCGGCGAGCCGGAGTCGCTGCGCCGGCTGGAAGCCCTGGTCCATCCGGCGGTGGCGAGGGAGCGCGAGGCGTTCCTGGCCAGGCATGAAGCGGCGCCGCTGGTGCTGCTCGACATCCCGCTCCTCTTCGAAGCCGGCGGATCCGGGCAGGTCGACAAGATTCTCGTCGTTTCCGCGCCGGCCGAGGTCCAGCGCGAACGAGTCCTCGGCCGTCCGGGCATGACGCCTGAAAAATTCGAGCGAATCCTCGCTCGCCAGCTCCCCGACGAGGAGAAGCGCGCCCGGGCCGATTTCGTCATCTCCACCGCCGGCCCGCTGGACGAGACGCGACGAGCGGTTCGCCGCATCCTCGCTTGCCTCGTCCCGCCCAGCGATTCATAGTCCGGCCATGCGGGAAATCGTCTTCGACACCGAAACCACGGGCCTCAGCCCGCTCGCCGGCGATCGAGTGGTCGAGATAGGCTGCGTCGAGCTTTGGAACCGGGTCGAGACCGGCCGGACCTTCCACGCCTATTTCAATCCGGAGCGGCCGATGCCGAGCGGCGCGGAGGCGGTTCACGGACTCACCGACACCTTCCTGGCCGACAAGCCGCGCTTCCGCGACCGGGCCCGGGACCTGCTCGAATTCCTCGGCGACTGTCCGCTCGTGGCTCACAATGCCAGCTTCGACTTCGGCTTCCTCAACCACGAGCTCAACAATTGCGGCCATCCGCTCATCTGCCTGACCCGGATGGTCGACACGCTCCAGATCGCCCGCTCGAGGCATCCCGGCGCCAAGCACAGCCTCGACGCGCTGTGCACCCGCTTCGGGGTCGATCGAAGCCTCCGGGTCAAGCACGGCGCCCTGATCGACGCCCAGCTCCTCGCCCAATGTTATGTCGAGCTGACCGGCGGCCGCCAGATCGGCCTCACCCTCACCGACATCGTCGCCGAAAGGGTGGACCAGGCGGCCGATTCGGCGGGGCCGGAGGCGGCGGCGATCGTCCTCGAAATACGGCCGCCGCGCGCCCATGCGCCGAGCGAGGAGGAGCTTCAGGCGCACGCCCACTTCCTGTCGACCCTGGTCGATCCCATATGGCACCGGCTGGACGGGCGCGGTTGACCTAAGGCCGCGGCGGCGCCTAATCCCCGCGGCCCTTTGCTGGAGAATGCCATGGATATCCGCGTCTCGGGCCATCAGGTCGACACCGGCGAGGCGCTGCGGGAGCGGGTGGGCACACGGCTCGCCGCCGTCGCCGACAAATATTCGTCGCGTCTCGTCTCGGCCCAGGCCACTTTCGGGAAGGGGCCGCACGACCATGGCTTCACCTGCGAGATCGTGGCTTACGCGCCTCAAGGCGTGGTTCTGAAGGCGACCGATCGCGCCGCCGACGCCCACGCCGCGTTCGAGGCCGCGGCCGACAAGGTCGAAAAGCAGCTCCGCCGCCACACCCGCCGTCTCAAGGATCACCACGCGGACACCGCCGCGGAATTCGAGGAAGCCGACGGATTTGGCTACCGACGAGACGGGGCCGAGCCGCACGGCGATTAGCGGCGCGGCGGGCAATCTTCGTTTTTCCCTTCTTATTTAAAGGCGCGCGCCCAGGCGAGCGCATCCGGTGGACCGATGAACGAGACGACCGACATCCTCACCGTCGACTGCGTCGATGCGGGGATGAATGTGGCGAACAAGAAGGGGCTGTTCCAGCTGCTGGCCGTCGCCGCGGCGAGGCGCACCGGGCTCGATGCCAAGACCATCGCCACCGCGCTGAGCGAGCGGGAGAAGATCGGCTCGACCGGCTTCGGCGGCGGCATCGCCATTCCCCACGCCCGGATCGACGGCCTGAAGCACGTCTTCGGCTATTTCGTCCGGCTCACCGCTCCGGTGGAGTTCCAGTCGGTCGACAAGCTGCCCGTCGACCTGGTTTTCCTGATCCTGTCCCCGCCGGACGCCGGCGCCGACCATTTGAAGGCGCTGGCGGCGGTCAGCCGGGTGCTTCGCGACCGCAACGTCGTCGCCAAGCTGCGCGGCGCCCGCTCGCGCGACGCGATCTTCGCCTTGCTGTCAGGGGTCGAAAGCCGCGATGCCGCCTGAGGCGGACGCCGGCGCGGCCGCCCATTTCCGGGCGCTCGAATCGCTCTACCGCCATGCCCCGGTCAACGGCCTTTTCGATTCCCGGCTGGAGATAATCGAGAAGGGCTTCGCTCGGATAAGCTTCGAGGTGCGCGAGCAGCTGTTCCACGCGGCCGGCGCGGCCCACGGAACGCTTTATTTCAAGATGATGGACGACGCCGCCTTCTACGCCTGCAACAGCCTGGTCAGCGACCGCTTCCTGCTCACCACCGCCTTCAACCTGCTCTTCACTCGGCCGCTGCGCTCGGGGCGGGTCACGGCGGAGGGGCGCTGGGCGAGCGGGCGGCGGCGGGTGCTGGTCGGCGAGGCGCGGCTGATCGACTCGGACGGCGAGCTCGCCGCCAGCGGCACGGGCACCTTCATGCGCTCGCATATCCCGCTCAGCAGCCTTCCCGGCTACGCGGCCGGATGATGGCGGCGCGAATCGCCGCGTCGGTGCTGGCGGGAGCGCTGATCCGCAAGGCCGAGGGCGAAGGCGGGTTCGGAGCGGTGCTCGCCAAGGGCGATCCCGGCGCCGGCTCGATCCTGGTCATCCTGTTGGAAAAGGGCGGGAATCCCCGCCTCTTCGAGCGCCTGCTGCAACCCGACGGAGCCTATTCCTGGCAGGAGAGCGGCAGCCAACGTATTGAGAATCCCAGGGAAGTTCCGGACTTCATCGCGCGGCAAAGGCGGTTCGACCCGGATTTGTGGGTCCTGGAACTGGACATCGCGTCTGCCGAACGGTTCGCCGCTGAAATGAACGAGATCGATTGACTCTGTTGCAGTGCACAACCTAGCCCCCGCTCAGCCCTTTCGAGCAAGAGCGGGGGGCCGCCAGAACCTGGGGTAATCGGGGGAGAGCGGCCACGCGAGACGGAAGGCAGTCCGGGATGCGCTTTTCTATCCAGCATCCGGCTTCGGACCGCCCGCCGCACTGATCAGAGATTGAATGTTCCGTTTCTTTCGCGCCGCGTCCTTCGCGGCCGCTTCTTTCGTTGCCATCATCGGCGCCGGCTATGCGGGACCCTCGCTGGCCCTCGAGCTGACCGAGACTCCCCTCGCTATCACCGACCAGCAAGTGGACGCCGCGCCCGTCGTTTCGCCGGTCGAGGTGTCGCCGCCCGCGCCGGCGCCGATGCCCGCCACCGCCGAGCAGAGCGAGAAGCCGGCGCGGCGAAGCCTTGCCGAGCTCGTCGCCGAGCATTCCGCTACCCGGACCGCCGACGCTCAGCAGGAATGCCTCGCCGGCGCCGTCTATTTCGAAGCCAAGGGCGAGCCGCTGAGCGGCCAGCTCAGCGTCGCCGAGGTGATCCTCAACCGCGCCCGCTCCGGCCGCTTCCCCGCCTCCATCTGCGGCGTGGTCAAGCAGCGCGGCCAATTCTCCTTCGTTCGCGGCGGCCGTTTCCCGGCCATCGCCCGCGCCTCGCTCGCCTGGAAGCGGGCGGTCGCCATCGCCCATATCGCCCACGAGGCGCTGGCCGACGGCGCCGCGCCCAGGGCGCTCTTCTTCCACGCCCGCCGAGTCTCGCCGGGTTGGCGGCTCACCCGGGTCGCGGCGGTCGGGAATCACATCTTCTACCGCTGAGCCTTTTCACCGTTCCCGATTCATTCTAGCCTGGACGGATGGCCGCCCGTCCGAGTCTCCAGCCCGAGCTTTGCTTCGCCGACGCCCCGCCCGCAGCCCGGGACGTGGCGCGCGGAGTCACCAGGCTGTTCTTCAACCAGGACCTTTTCGCGCTCTGCGTGGTGCCGCTGCCCAACGGCCGCCGCGCCGACATGATGGCGATCGATTCGTCGGGCCTGATCACCATCGTCGAGATCAAGGTGTCGCGCGCCGACCTGATGGGCGATTGCAAGTGGATCGAATATCTCGGTTATTGCGACCGCTTCTACTGGGCGGTGCCGGCCAGGTTCGACCTCACTCCGTTCGAGCAGCCCGGCTTCCAGCCCCAGCTTTGCGGCCTGCTCGTCGCCGACCGCTACGATGCGGCGGTGGTGCGCGAGGCGCCCCTCAGGAAGCTGCCGCCGGCCCGCCGCAAAGCGGAGACGCTTCGTTTCGCCCGGCGGGCGGCTCGGCGGCTGGTCGGAGACCTGGATCCGGGGCTGGCGGGATTCGCCTAGCGAGCCGGCCCGGCGGCGGGCTTCGCCGGCGCAAGCTTCGCTTCGAGCAGCTTCAGAACCGCCACGGCGCGAGGATCCTGCTTCGCATAATCCAGCGCGGACATGCCGGCGACGCGGTCGTTGCGCGTGGGATCGGCGCGGCGGGCGAGGAGCAGCCGAACCATCGGCACGTCGCGGCGCTGGGTCGCGAGGATGAGGGGAGTCTCGCCGCGGCCGTTGGGCAGGTCGACGCTCGCCCGGCGCGCCAGCAGCTGCTCGGCGCCCTCGAGCCAGCCGATCTGGGCGGCCAGGGTGAGCGGGGTGTCGCCTCGATTGCTCTGGATGTCGGGCCTGGCGCCCTTGCCGAGCAGGAAGGCCAGCCAGTTGAGGTCGCGGCCGCGCACCACGATATGGAGCGCGCCCTCGCCGCTGGAGCGGTCGCGCGTGTTGATGACGGTCGAGCCGGGTTCGGCGACCAGCTCGGTCACCTTGTTGCCGTCCTTCTCCCTGACCGCCTTGAGGAAGGTGTAGCTGTCGGAGAAGTTCATCTGCGCCGCGGCCGGAGCGGCGATCAGCGCCAGAGCCATGGAAGCCGCCAGCGCGCGGCCCAACTTGTTGTACACTCTCGCTTCCCCGTCTCGACTTGTTCGCCCACCTATAGCAAGACAAGCCTGCCTCCGCCATGAACGAAACCTTCAAAAGACTCGTCTGCCTGCTCGCCGCGCTGGCGCTCGCCGGATGTTCCGGCGGGAGCGAGGAGCCGCCGCTCAAGGGGGCGGCGATCGGCGGCCCCTTCACCCTGACCGACCAGGATGGCCGGCCGGCGACCGAGAGCGATTTCGCCGGCCGCTACCGGATCATGTATTTCGGCTTCACCCACTGTCCGGACGTCTGCCCGACCGATCTCGCCGTCATCGGCCAGGCCCTGCGCCGCTTCGAGAAGAGCGACCCCGGGCGGGCGGCGAGGGTCATCCCGATCTTCGTCAGCGTCGATCCGGAGCGGGACACGCCGGCCGTGCTCAAGGAATATGTCGCCGCCTTCCACCCGCGCCTGCTCGGCCTCACCGGCACTGCGCAGCAGGTCGCCGAGACGGCGAAGCGCTACGGCGTCTATTACGGCAGGGAGGCCGGGGCGGGCGGCGGCTACAACGTCAACCACAGCCGCCTCGCCGAGCTGATCGGGCCGAAGGGCGAGCCGATCGCGCTTCTTCCCTACGATAAGGGCGCGGAGGCGCTCGCCGTCGAGCTCGACCGGTGGGTGCGATGAACTTCTGGGAGAAACCGCTGGCGGCACTCGACCGGGGCGAATGGGAGGCGCTTTGCGACGGTTGCGGCAAATGCTGCCTGCACAAGCTGGAGGATTCGGACACCGGCCAGGTCCATCCCACCAACGTCGCCTGCAGGCTGCTCGACCGTCACACCGCCCGCTGCACCAATTATCGGGGCCGCAAGGCCTATGTGCCCGATTGCGTTCGGCTCACCTCCTCCAAGGTGGGCGCGCTCGCCTGGCTCCCTTCGACCTGCGCCTATCGCCTGCGCTCCGAGGGCAAGCCGCTTCCCGAATGGCATTATCTCGTCTGCGGCGACCGCGACGCCGTCCATCGGGCGGGAATGTCGATCCGCGGCTGGACGGTGGCGGAGGCCGAGGCGGGCGACCTCGAACATCATCTGGTCGAGCGTGAGCTTTGAGGTGAAGCTCAGCGTCTCGCCGACGGCGCGGGCGATGCGGCTTCGGGTCGACCGGCGCACCGGTGAGGTCGTTCTGACCATCCCGAGGCGCGCCTCGCGCCGCAAGGCGCTGGCCTGGGCCGACGGCCATCGCGCCTGGATCGAGGCTCAGCTCGCCGCGATGGCGCCGGTGACGCCGCTCGTCGCCGGGGCGATCGTTCCGCTTTACGACCGGTCCCACGTCGTCGACTGGAGCCCCGAACGTCCTCGAACGCCGCGGGTCGAGGAGGGGCGGCTGATCGCCGGCGGTCCGCCGGAAGGCCTCGAAGCGCGGCTGCTGCGCTGGCTGCGGCGTCACGCGCTCGACCGGCTCGCCGCCGAGACGGCCGAGTTCGCCGCCATGGCGGGGGTGAAAGTGGCCAGGGTGGGGGTCGGCGACCCGCTGTCGCGCTGGGGAAGCTGTTCGTCCACCGGCGGGATACGCTACAGCTGGCGCCTCATTCTCGCTCCGGACTGGGTGAGGCGGGCGACGGTCGCCCACGAGGTCGCGCACCGGATCCACATGAACCACGGCGCCGACTTCCACCGGCTCGTCGAGCGGCTGCTCGGAACGGACCCGAAGCCGGCGCGGCTATGGCTCCGCCGCCACGGGCCTTTACTCCACAGGGTCGGGCGAAGCGTCTGACCGGCGGTCGGGCGGCGGCGCGAGATCGGGATCCCGGCGCCGCGGCGGCTCGCGGCGTTCGCGGCCCCGGTCGCGATCGGTCGCCCGGTCGATGAAATCCTGGTCGAGCCGGTCGTCCGGCTCCTCCTGCGGCGGCGGCCCCACTTCTTCTTCGCGCTGTGGCAGCGGCTGGGTGGAGGGGCCGGTGCCGTCGGGGTTGATGAAGACGCCATTGTCGGGCGCCTCGAACCAGGTCTCGTCGTCGGGCTCGGTGACCGCCCATTCGGGCAAGGCCACCGATATGTCGAAATTCTCGGCCGGGCGGTTGGCGACGGCTCGGACCATGAAGTCGTGAAAGGCGCGCGCCGGGGCTCGTCCCCCCTGCAGCCCGGGGATCGTCTTGTTGTCGTCGCGGCCCATCCAGATGCCGGTGGTGAGGCCGCTCGAGAAGCCGAGGAACCAGCCGTCCTTGTTGGAGGTCGTCGTCCCGGTCTTGCCGGCGACGGGCCGGCCGATCTGGGCGCCGCGGCCGGTGCCGGTCATCACCGCCGCCTGAAGCAGATCCGTCATTTGCGCCGCCACCCAGGGAGCGACCAGCACCCGGTTCTCGTCCGGCTGGTGCTGGTAGAGGATCTCGCCGTTCGCCGTGGTGACCCGCTTGATGCCGTAGGGGACGACGGCATTGCCCTTCGCCGCCACCGAGGCGAAGGCCCGGGTCATGTCGATCAGCCTCACCTCGGAGCTGCCCAGCGCCATCGACGGGTGGGTAACGACCGGAGTGGTGATTCCGAAGCGCTGGGCCATGTCGGCGACGGTCCGGAAGCCGACCTCCTGGGCGAGGCGCACCGACACGGTGTTGATCGACTGGGCGAAGGCCTGGCGGACCGTCACCTGGCCGGCGAAGCCTCGATTGTTGTTGCGCGGGCTCCAGCCGTTGATCGTGATCGGCTCGTCGGAGACCATCGAGTCGGGCTTGTAGCCGGCCTCGATCGCGGCGAGGTAGACGAACAATTTGAACGAGGAGCCGGGCTGGCGGTTCGCCTGGGTGGCGCGGTTGTAGAGCGACCGGACATAGTCGCGGCCGCCGATCATCGCCCGGATCGAGCCGTCGCGGTCGAGCGCGACCAGAGCGCCCTGAGCCCCCGCCGGAGTCGCCGAGTTGATCACCTGGTCGCCGAGCCGCTGCATGTTCGGATCGAGCGTCGTCCAGACGTCGATCGGCTCGGCGGTCTCGTCGATCAGGGTGTCGAGCTGCGGCAGCACCCAATCGGTGAAGTAGCGGACGCTGTTCGGGGTCGAGGTGGGAATGATCCGGACCTGGGCCGGCTCGGCGTTGGCGGCGGTGGCGGGCGTGATGTCGCCATTTTCCTGCATCAGCCGGATGACCACGGCCGCGCGCGAGCGGGCGGCCTCGGCGTCGGCCGACGGCGCATAATTGGAAGGCGCCTTGACCAGTCCGGCGATGATCGCCGCTTCGGAGAGGCTGAGAGTCCGGGCCGAATGGCCGAAGAAGCGGCGCGAGGCGGCGTCGATTCCGTAGGCGCCCCCGCCGAAATAGACCCGGTTCAGATAGAGTTCGAGGATCTGGTTCTTGGAGAAGCGGCGCTCCAGCGCAAGCGCCAGCACCCCCTCGCGCATCTTGCGGCCGAAGGTCCGGCTGTTGGTGAGGAAGATGTTGCGGGCGAGCTGCTGGGTGATGGTCGAGCCGCCCTGGGTCCAGCGGCCCTTGGTGAAGCGCACCTTGAAGGCCCGCGCCGTGCCGATCGGATCCACCCCGATATGCGACCGGAAGCGCTTGTCCTCGACCGCGACCATCGCATCCTTCATGATGTCGGGAATCTCGTCGTAGCGAAGCCAGTTGCCGAAGCTCGGACCCGAAGCGAGAAGCACCGATCCGTCGGCGGCGCGGACCCGGATCGTCTGGCCGAGATCGTTGCGGCGGATGAGCTCCTGGTAGGCGGGCAGCTGGCCCATCGCCACGCCCACCGCCACGATCAGGGCGACAAGGCCGAGGAGAAGGCCGTAGAGCCCGACCTTGAGGAGCGTGATCAGAGTCCGGCGAACTCGGGACGGAGGGGAAGCGTCACTGGCCATTGGACGCGCAACCTAGGGGCAGACGAGTCGGGCGACAAGCGGCGGGAGAATACGGGCGCGCGCAGCCCGTCATCCCGGCGAAAGCCGGGACCTCGTTGAGACCCGCAGAGACTTCTTGTCCCGAGCTCCCGGCATTCGCCGGGATGACGCCGTCACTTCCTCGCCTTGAAGTCCAGCGAGGCGCTGTTGATGCAGTAGCGCACTCCGGTCGGTCCGGGCCCGTCGGGGAAGAGGTGGCCGAGATGGCCGTCGCAGCGCGCGCAGCGCACCTCGACCCGGCGCAGGCCCTGGCTGGTGTCGGCATGTTCGCTGATCGTCGGCGCCGCCGGCTCGGTGAAGCTCGGCCAGCCGCTGCCGCTGTCATATTTGGCGGCGCTGTCGAACAGGAGCTCGCCGCAGCCGGCGCAGCGATACTCGCCCTCGGCATGATTGTTGACGTAGCGTCCGGCGAAAGGCGGCTCGGTGCCGGCTTCGCGAAGCACGTGATATTGCTCGGGGCTCAGCCTCTCGCGCCACTCGCGTTCCGACAGGCGCGTTCGATCCTGCTCCTGATCCGCCATCATCGGGCTCTCAATCCTCCACGGTCGCCGAAGCCCCCCTAACGGTCCGGCCCCGCAACAGGTTTCGTTTCATGAAAATGTAGACCGGAAGGCCGCTGAGCAGCAGCGCCGCGCCCCATAAAGCCGGCTCCGGCCCGGCGCCGTAGATCGCCCAGGCGGAATAGACGGCGCCCGCCACCGCGACCGGCGGGAGGATCCAGGAGCCGGGGAGCCGGGCGGCCGCCTGCAGCCGAAGCGCGGCGAGCGAGCAGCTCAGATAGGCCACCAGCGACGCGGCCGTCGACAGCAAAGCCATGAAGGCGAAGAGGTCGCCCATCGACCGGCTCTGATTGGCGAGCAGGAGAAGGGTGACGAGACCGGTCGAGACCAGATGGGCGCGCACCGGCGTTCCCGCCTTGGAGGTCTTCGCCATCCAGGCCGGGAACATCCCGTCGCGCGCCAGGGCGACCGGCATCTCGCCCTGGATCAGAACCCATCCGTTGAGCGCGCCCAGCGCGCTGATCGCGGCGAACAGGGCGACCAGCGAAGCGGGGCCCGGCCCCCAATAGCGGCCGATGAAGTCGGCGAACGGGGCGTTGGACGCGGCCGCCTGCGCCGGCGGCAGGAGCAGGGCGACGCCCGAGCAGGCGATCAGGTAGATGAGGCCGGTGGCGAAGGTGCCGATCAGAGTCGCTCGCGGGATGGTCCGCTCGGGGTCGCGGACGTGGCCGGCGGGGATGGTCGCCGATTCGAAGCCGACCATCGCCCACAGAGTGAGCGCCGCCGTCGCCGTCACGCCCGCCAGGCTGATGTCGCCGGTCGGCAGCGGCACCGCGTCCGCCCGGTCGCCCGTGGCGGCGATTCGAAGGGTGAGGAAGATCGCGGCGACGAGCGGCAGCAGCTTCAGGATCGTCGTCGCCAGCTGGACTTCGCCGGTGCCCTTGACGCTGAGGCAGTTGATCAGGGTGAAGGTCCAGACGAAGCCGATCGCGGCGAGGCCGGGGGCGGCGGCGAGACCGGGCAGGAAATGGCTCAGATAGCTCACCGCCGCCAGCGCGATGGCGGCATTGGCCGTCCAGACCGAGATCCAGTAGCTCCAGGCGACGGCGAAGCCGGGGGCGGCGCCGAACGCCTCGACGGTATAGGCATAGGGGCCGCCGGCGCGCGGGAAGCGCCGCGCCAGGCTGGCGAAGACGAAGGCGAGGCAGAGCGCGCCCGGTATCGTCACCCCCCAGCCGAGGATCGCGTTCCAGCCATAAGGCGCGAGCTGCTGCGGAAGCAGGAACACGCCCGATCCGATCATGTTGCCGATGACGAGCGCGAGGCAGATCCAGAAGCCGAAGGCTCGGCGGGTCTGTGGAGTCTCGGCCATCCTTGCCCCTCTTCGGGGGGTACATAACGCCGAAGCCGTCCCCCGGACGGCTTCTTTACGGGCGTGATGTGGTGCGGTCGAGAAGACTCGAACTTCCACGGCCTTTCGGCCACAGCGACCTCAACGCTGCGCGTCTACCAGTTCCGCCACGACCGCACGTGATGCCGCCGGAAGACCGGCGCTGGCAGTAGGAGCGGGCCTCTAGCAAAGGGCGTGCGGAGGCGCAATGGCCAGCTAGGACAGGATAAAGGCGAACCCGCCGCCCTTCGTCAGGCGCAGCTCGTGCTGGGAAATGACGTCGGTGCCAATGATGATATCAAACCAGCGGTTTGGGCGAATGGCCGCGGCTTCCATAGGTTCCAATTGATAGAGTCCACGAGCCTCACCGCCTGGCGCATCATCGCCGCAAAGGATGCCGAGGCGAACGATGTGGGTGTCGTGGAGGCTGGGTCCGACGCTACCCATCATCCGAATGAAGCCGTAGGGCCGGAGCCGGCACTCAGATATTACGTTGTCGCAAAGGCACGTGATATCCGCTCCCGTGTCCAACAGCGCCCGATAATGGTGAAGTGAAAAAGGGGCGACTTCCGCTTGAGGCGACACGGATGGCGGTGCGGGCAAGGCATCCGCCACAGTTACTGGGATGATCGGCTTCCCCTCAAATAGCGTCCCGGTCACCTGAGGCATAAGAAAGGAATCCCAAGTCCAGCGGCCTGTCAGTTACCCGCTGGACCGAGAAAAGGCCATCGGCGAACCGCCCCTGACCCTCCATGAGGGCTTCGATCGCAGTCGGAAAGACCTCCACCAGGGTGCGATGACGGAGCAAGGCGAACTGGCCGGCGCGGTCTGGGAGCAATGTGGACAGCAAACCTTCGAAGGCGCGGAAATTCTCTTCGATTTCGCGCCTGCGCTGGGCTTGGGCCATGACGTCCTCCGATCCGGTGACCAATGAATCTACGGGTAAAAAGCCGGCGTGTCACGACGAGTGGAGGCAGGGATGCGGTGAAGCGACTCTTACGTAAGACGGACTCCCGATGCCCACATGGCGATTCACAATGATACCAACAGAATTATCCACTTCAACCTAATAGAGGAACATCGGCATGCCCTCGATCCGCATCAGGCGCGCCCGATAGGTCGAGGGGTCGTAGAGGCCGCCGACGTCGACGCTCTTGCGGCCGCTGAGCAGGGTGTCGATCGGCACATGGCCGTAATTGCCGTCGGTCAGGGTCACCATCCGCCCCTTCTCGCCGCGCTGGAGGAGCTGGACGGCGAGTCCTCCGAAGGCGAAGCCGACCATCCGGTCCATGGCGTCGGGCTCGCCGGCGCGCATCAGGTAGGCGAGCTCCTGGATGACCGTGCCGAAGCCGAGCCGGGCCTTGATCGCGGCGCCGAGCTGCTGGCCGATGCCGATGTCGGAGCGCTCGCTGGCCGACCTGGAAAGCTCGGCCTCGCCGTCCGCGCCGCCCTTCAGGGTCGCGCCTTCGGAGACGACGCACATCGCGTAGCCGGCCGGGTTGGAGGCCTTGTCCTCGGCGAGGAGCGGCAGCAATATGTCGAGGTCGGCCGGCACCTCGGCGATGACGGTGCGGTCGACCTGGGCGAGGAAGCCGGCGAGCAGGGCGGTCTCGCCGCTTCGCCGGCCGAACAATTCGACGACTCCGATGCGCTCGTGGCTTTCGACCGTCGTCCTCAGCGCGTTGATCGCTTCCACCGAGCGGCTGACCGCGGTGGAGAAGCCGATGCAATAATCGGTGCCGTAGACGTCGTTGTCCATCGTCTTGGGGATGGAGACGACCGGCACGCCCTTCGCCGCGAGATGGGCGGAGAAGCGCAAGGTTCCGTCGCCGCCCAGGGTGATCATCGCGTCGATTCCGAGCGCCTCGAGAACGTGGAGGACTCGAGCGGTCTGATCGCCCTGGGCGAGCGTGCGCGGATCGGTGCGCGAGGTGTGGAGGATGGTGCCCCCCATCCGGTCGATGCCGCGCACGCCTTCCTTGCTGAGCGCAAGGCTGTTTTCGGCGACGCTGGCGGGATCGGCGGGATCGATGGCGAGAACGCCTTCCCAGCCGCGGCGGAAGCCGGTCACCTCCCAGCCGAGCGCGTCGGCCGACAAGGTGATCGAGCGGATGCAGGGATTGAGTCCGGGCACGTCGCCGCCGCCGGTCAGCAGGCCGATGCGCATTTCCCGCTCAGGCCGAGGAGGGGAAGCCGAGGTGAAGCTTCGCCGCGTCGGCCGGCATGTCCGTCTGGGCGCTGTTGAAGGTCGCGCTCTGGCCGGGCTGAAGCTCGGAGACCGGCGGCGAGATCGACCAGCTGTAGACCGTCTTGCCGGCGCCGTTGCGCACCTCGGCGCGGAGCTGGGGGACGCGCTGGACGGACTGGGTGGGGTTGATGATCCGCCCCGACACGGTCAGCAGGGCGTTGCCGCTCTCGAGAGTCCGGTTCTCCGCCGTGAATTCGAGCTTGAGCGGGGTGGCGGTGCGTCCCGGCAGGGCGATGTCGACTCCGAGCTCGGGCACTCCGAACGAATAGACCGCGGCGGTCGCGATCATCATCAAAAGCGCCGCGACGATGGCGACGATCGTCCACATGCGCGCCGGGTTGCGGCGGGCGCGGAAGGGCGGCTCGTGGGCGAAAGCGTCGTAATTTTCGGGCTCGGGCTCCGGCGGCGGCGGACCGAGCATCGAGGGGGCGGGGCGCGCCGGCGGCGGCTGGCGAAGGGGCGGCGGCGGGGGAGGGGCCGGCGCCGACGGCTCCGGCTGCCACTCGGCGGCGGCGCGCGGCGCCGGTGGCGGCTGCAGCCAGGAATGGCGGCAGGATGCGCAGCGGACCTGCCGTCCGGACGGGCCGATCGCGCTGTCCGGCACCACATAGCGGGTCTTACAGGCGGGACAGCTCAGGATCATCGGCTACTGGAGGCCCCAAAGGCTGGTGCTCGTCGGAATCCAAGCACGGCGGGACGCGCCATGCAAGCCATTGCGCCTTTATTGAGTGGTTTACGGCCCGGCGCGCCCCATGCCATTGAGGCTATTGGGGCATGACCGAGCGGAGGCGGGTCTGAGCAACGGGACTATCATCGTCCAGTTCGACAATGTCGGCCTGCGCTACGGCACGGGGGCGGAGACTCTGTCCGACCTCAGCTTCTCGCTGCGCCACGGCGGCTTCTACTTCCTCACCGGGCCGTCCGGGGCCGGCAAGACGTCGCTGCTCCGGCTCCTCTACCTCGCCCAGCGGCCGAGCCGCGGACTGATCAAATTGTTCGGCGAGGACATCGTCACCATGCCGAGGAAGCGCCTGCCCGGCTTCCGCCGTCGCATCGGGGTCGTCTTCCAGGATTTCCGCCTCGTCCATCATCTCTCCGCCTTCGACAATGTCGCGCTTCCGCTGCGCGTCGCCGGAGTCGACGAAAAGGATCTTCAGGGGCCGGTCGGCGAGATGCTCGCCTGGGTCGGCCTCGGCCACCGCGCCAGCGCCCGGCCCGCCACCTTGTCGGGCGGCGAGCAGCAGCGGGTCGCCATCGCCCGCGCCGTCATCGCCCGTCCCGAGCTTCTGGTCGCCGACGAGCCGACCGGCAATGTCGATCCCGAGATGGCCAAGCGCCTGCTCCATCTGTTCGATTCGCTGAACAAGCTGGGCACCACCATCATCGTCGCCACCCACGATCTCCACCTCATCTCGAGCATCGGCAGCTCCGAGATGCTTCGCCTCGATCGAGGCACCCTGCTCGATCCGACCGGCGCGCTCCGTCATCCGCCGCGGCGGGCCGAAGCATGAGCGCCGAGCCGCGCAGCTTCGGCGCCGCCGCCGGCCGACTGCTTCCCGAAGGCAGGCTGGCCGGGCCGATGCCGTGGGTGATCGCGATCATGATGTTCCTGACCGTGCTCGCGGCGGCCGCCGGCCTCGGCCTCGGCGGCGCCGCGGCCAGCCTCGGCGCGGGCCTCGGCAACCGGGTGACGGTGCAGGTGCTCGAGCCCAATCCCGACCGGCGCGAGGCCGAGGCGGCGCGGGCGCTCGACCGGCTGCGGCGCCTGCCCGAGGTCGAGAGCGTCCGCCGGCTGTCGCCCGCCGAGATGGCGGACCTGCTCGAGCCCTGGCTCGGCTCGGGCGGGCTGGAGGGCGACCTGCCGATCCCGGCGATGATCGACGCCCAGCTCATCCCCGGCGCCCGCGCCGACATGCTTCGCGCCGCCGTCGTCGCCGCCGCCCCCTCGGCCCGGATCGACGACAACGGCCAGTGGCTCGCGCCGCTGGGCCGGCTGATCTCCGCTCTGAAATGGCTCGCCCTCGGCCTCGTCCTGCTGATGATCGGCGCCACCGGCGCGACCGTCGTGCTCGCCGCCCGGGCCGCCCTCGACACCCATCGCGCCACGATCGAGGTGCTTCATCTGATGGGCGCGACCGATATCCAGGTGGCCCGGCTGTTCCAGCGGCGGATCGCGCTCGACGCCTTGTTCGGCGGAGTCGTCGGCTTCGGCGCGGCGGCGCTCGCCTTGCTTCTCATCGGCGAGCGGATCGGAGCGCTCGGCTCGGACCTGCTCGGCTCCGCCAACCTTCCGGCGACGACCTGGCTGGCGCTCGGCCTGCTGCCCGTCCTCGGGGTCGGCCTGGCGACGCTCGTCGCCCGAGCTACCATCTTGCGCGCTTTGGGGAGGATGCTGTGATCCGCCGTGCCGTCTCGGCCCTGCTTCTGCTCTACATCCTCGGCTACGCCCTGTTCGCGGTGCTTCTGCCGCGGCCGGCGGACGACCGGGCGACCGACGCGATCGTCGTCCTCACCGGCGGCGCCAAGAGGATCGAGCGCGGCCTCGAGCTGATGGAGCGCCGCAAGGCCCGGCGAATGCTTGTCTCGGGAGTCGCCCGAACCGTCCGGCCCGAGGAGCTGGCGGCGCAATACCGGGCCGACGAGGCCTTGTTCGGATGCTGCATCGATCTCGGCCGCGAATCGGTCGACACCCGCTCCAATGCCGAGGAGGTGGCGCGCTGGATGGACCGCCACAAATTCCGCACCCTGAGGCTCGTCACCACCGACTGGCACATGCCGCGCGCCCGCTTCGAGCTCTCGCGCCGCCTCGGCGGCGACATCGCGGTGGTCGGCGACGCGGTCGAGAGCAATCCGAGCTTCGGCCAGCTGTTCACCGAATATAACAAATATCTGCTGCGCCGCTCCGCCGTCTTCGTCGGCATCTGATGAACCTCGTCCGCTCGCTGCTCTACGCCCTGGTCTTCTACCCGGGCAGCGTCCTCTACGTGCTCGCCGGAATCGCCGTGATCCCGCTCGGCCGGAGCTCGGTTCGGCGGGTCGCGGACGGCTGGGCGGGGTTCAACCGCGCCTGCGCTCGCTACCTGCTCGGCATCGCCAGCCGGGTCGAAGGGGAGGTGCCGAGCGGGCCGGTGCTGGTCGCGGTCAAGCACCAGTCGATGTTCGAGACTCTCGAGATCGCTTTGCTCCTCGACACTCCGGCGACGGTGATGAAGAGCGAGCTCGGCCGGATTCCGCTCTGGGGCACCCTGACCCGGGTCTACGGCATCCTCCCGGTCGACCGCGACGGCGGCGCGGCGGCGTTGAGGAAGCTGCTTCGCGCCGGCCAGGAAGCGGTCGCGGAAGGGCGGCCGATCGTCATCTTCCCCGAAGGGACCCGGGTCGCCCCGGGCGAGCGGCCGCCGCTCGAGCCCGGCTTCGCCGGCCTTTACCGGGCGCTCGGACTGCCGGTCGTCCCGGTCGCTCTCGACAGCGGCAAGGTCTGGCCCCGCCGCTCCTTCGTCAAGCGTCCCGGAGTGGTGACGATGCGTTTCGGCGACCCCATCCCGCCCGGCCTCCCCCGAAGCGAAGCGGAAGCCCGGGTCCACGCCGCCATCAACGCCCTGGAGATAATTTCGGTGTCTGACACCGATTTTACGTCACCGCCAATTACAGGCACTTAGAAATTCGGTGTCTGACACCGATTTACAGCCAGCGGATCGAGCTGCCGTGCGGGTGGCAATGGGCCAGGAGCCGCTCCTCGCCGCCCGGCCAGGCGCGAAGCCGAAGCGTGATCCGTTCGTCCCCCTCGTCATGCTCGTAGCGAAGCCAGGCCAGCGGCGAGGCCAAGGTCGCCGCCGCTCCGGCCCTCTCCAGCGCCGCCGCGATCCGCTTCTGCGTCTCTTTCGGAAAATATTGGAAGGCGACCGAATGGAGGACGACCCGGGTCGCGCCCGGCGCCGGCGGCTCGCCGAGCCGGGCCTCGGTCCAGGCGGCGGCGTCGCCGGGCTCGATCTGCGGCGGATCCTCGGCGGCGATCGCCAGAGCCTCTTCGAGCTGCGCCAGCCGCCGTATCTGATCGGGCCAGACGTAAGCGAGCAGCCGGTCGCCGTCGCGGCGAGCGTCGAGCGGATTGAGGTCGACGCCGCGCCGCCGCTCCACCTTCACCGGCGCATCCGGCGGCGGCAGGCCCTTCCATTCGGGCCTGAGCTGAAGCGGCGAATCCCGGTCGCCGGCGCGCACTCCGCCCAGATCGTAGCCGTAGCGGTCGAGCACCAGGTTGAGCCCTGCGCTGGCGCCGAGCTCGAGCAATTCGATCGGCCGCGGATACAGGTCCGCGACGACCAGCAATCCGCTCATCAGCACCGCCGAGCGGCCGACCTCGTTGGTCTGCGGGGCGCTGTCGAGCCAGGGCAGCAGGTCGGGCTCCGCCAGCACCGGCGCGAGCGCCGCCCACATTGTCTCCTCGTCGGGCAGCGCGTTGGGCGGATAGCAGCCGGCGAGGCCGGGCGCGTCGCCGCGGCGCACCAGAGCGTGCAGCCCGCCGGTCAGACGAAGCGGAAGGGCATCGGTGAAGCTGTCGGCATTGCCGGGCCAGTCGAGCACCCGCCGGCCGAGCGCGCTCGTCCGGTCGAGCCGCTCGCCGAGCAGAGCGCAGAGCCGGACCATGAACGGCGAATCGAGCTTCTCCGCCCAATGCGCCTGGCGGGCGAACGCCGAGCGGACGGCGGCCTCAGTCGCGGAGCCGGGCACCGGCCTTGGCCGCGGCGGCGACGATCCGGCCCGAAATGGCCTTGAGATCGTCTTCGGTGAAGCTCTTGTCGAACGGCTGAAGCACCACCTCGACCGCGAGCGACTTGTGCCCCTCGGGCACCCCGGCGCCGGTGAAGACGTCGAACAGCGAAACTCCCGCGATCGCCTGGCGGTCCGCCGATCGAACCGCGCGGAGCAGCGAGTCCGAGCTCGCCTCGGCCGCCACCAGGAAGGCGAAGTCGCGCTTCACCGCCTGAAGCGCCGGCGGCGCATAGGCCTCGCGCATTCGGCCCGCGCCGCCGCGCTTCGGCGCAATCGCGTCGAGGAAGATCTCGGCGGCGACCGCCGGCCCGTCGAGCCCGAAGGCCGCCAGAGTCGAGGGATGGAGCTCGCCAAATTCGGCGAGGACGTTCCTGGGCCCGAGCGCGAGCCGCGCCGAGCGGCCGGGATGATAGACTCCCGACGCGCCGGCCAGCGCCTGGAGGTTGTCGACCGGCGCCCCCGCCGCGGCGAGGAGGGCCGTCGCTTCCGCCTTGGCGTCATAGGCGTCGAAGCCCGCCGGCCGGCCGGCGCGCCAGTGCCGCGAGCCGGTCTCGCCGGCAAGGACGAGGCCGAGCGTCGGCCGCTCGCCCTCGGCGAGGTAGCGCCGGCCGATCTCGAACAGGCGGATCGAGTCGGCGCCGCGATCGGCGTTGCGGCGGGCGGCGGCGAGCAGGCCGGGGAGGAGCGAGGGGCGCATCGCCTTCATCTCCTCGCTGATCGGATTGGCGACGATCCAGGCCGAACCGCCGAACGGCTCCGCCTCGCCTTGCGAGACGAAGCTCCAGGTCACCGCCTCGTTGAGGCCGCGGGCGGCGGCGGTGCGGCGCACCTTGCGTTCGACGAGCTGCCGGGGGGTCGCGGTCGGCCGAGCCACGCCGGGCGCTCGAGGCAGCGGAATCGCCTCGACCTTGTCATAGCCCTCGATTCGGGCGACCTCCTCGACGATGTCGGCCGATCCGTCGACGTCGCGCCGCCACGAGGGGACGGTGATCGTCCACGGCTCGCCCTCCCCGACACCGAAGCCGAGGCTTTCGAGTATCGCCTTCTGGCGCGGCTCCGGGATGTCGATCCCGCCCAGCTCGAGCGCTCGCGCCGGCCGGTATTCGACGGTCTTCTCGAGCCGCGGCGGCTCGCCGGCGAGCACCGGCTCGGAAGCCTCGCCTCCGGCCAGCTCGATCGCCATCCGGGTCGCCAGCTGAAGTCCGGTTTCGACGAAGGCGGGATCGACTCCCCGTTCGAAGCGGCTGCGAGCGTCGGAGGAAAGCGCCAGCTTCTGGCCGGTGCGGGAGATATGGGCCGGGTCGAAATAGGCGCATTCGATCAGGATGTCGGTCGTCGCCCCGGTGACTCCGCTATGCTCGCCGCCCATGATCCCGCCGATATCGTGGACCCCGCTCTCGTCCGCGATCACCGTCATCGACGGGTCGAGCCGGTAGCTCTTGCCGTTGAGCGCCAGCACCTCCTCGCCTTCCCGCGCCCGGCGGGCGACGACGGCGCCGCTCAGTTTGGCGAGGTCGTAGACGTGGAGCGGCCGGCCGTAGCTCAGCATGATGTAGTTGGTCATGTCGACCAGGGCGCTGATCGGCCGCTGCCCGACCGCCTTCAGCCGCTGCTGCAGCCAGGCCGGCGACGGACCGTTGCGCACGCCCCGAATGGCCCGGCCGTAGAAAGCCGGGCAGCCTTCGGGATCGTCGGTGCGGATCTCGACCGGGCAGGGAAAGCTTCCGGCGATGGCGGGCGCGTCGACCGGCCTGAGGATTCCGAGCCCGGCCGCGGCGAGATCGCGGGCGATGCCGTGCACTCCCATGCAGTCCTGGCGGTTGGGGGTCACGTTGACGTCGATGACGGGATCGTCGAGCCCGGCCCATTGCGCATAGGAGCCGCCTACGGGAGCGTCGGCGGGCAGCTCGATGATTCCGTCATGCTCGTCGCCCAGCTCCAGCTCGCGCACCGAGCACATCATTCCGCGGCTCTCGACTCCGCGGATGGCGGCCACCTTCAAAGTCAGGTCGCTGCCCGGCACATAGGCGCCCGGCGCCCCGAACACGCCGAGCATCCCGGCGCGGGCATTGGGCGCCCCGCACACCACCTGGACCGGCTCGCCGTCCCCGGCGTCGACGGTCAGCACCTGCAATTTGTCGGCCTGCGGATGGCGCTCGGCGGTCAGGATCTTCGCGACCCGGAATGGCGCCAGCTTCTCCGCCGCATTCTCCACGCCCTCGACCTCGAGGCCGATCGCGGTGAGCGTGTCGACGATCGTCGCCAGGTCCGCCTCCGTCTCCAGATGCTCCTTGAGCCAGCCGAGCGTGAACTTCATGAAGACACCGTCATCCCGGCGAAAGCCGGGACCTCGGCGAGTACGGGCACGGGGGGTCTCCCCGAGGTCCCGGCTTGCGCCGGGATGACGGGTTTGATCATGCCCCCACTCCCCCGCTCAGAGTCGGCACGTCGAGCGCGGCGAAGCCGTAATGCCTCAGCCACCTCAGATCGCCGTCGAAGAAGGCCCTGAGATCGTCCATCCCGTATTTGAGCATGGCGATCCGGTCGATTCCGCAGCCGAAGGCGAAGCCCTGCCATTCGTCGGGGTCGAGCCCGCAATTGGCGATCACGCGCGGGTGGACCATTCCGCAGCCGAGCAGCTCCATCCAGCCCTCGCTTCCGCCGAGCACCCGGCGCCCGCCCACCCGGGTGAAGCCGACGTCGACCTCGGCCGAGGGCTCGGTGAACGGGAAATAGGAGGGCCGAAGCCTCAGCACGATGTCGTCGCGCTCGAAAAAGGCCTTGAGGAAGGTCTCGAGAGTCCATTTGAGGTGGCCGAGATGAATTCCGCGGTCGATGACCAGCCCTTCCACCTGGTGGAACATCGGCGTGTGGGTGGCGTCGTTGTCGGAGCGGTAGGTCCGCCCGGGCGCGATGACGTAGAGCGGCGGCTTCTCCTTCATCATCGTCCTGATCTGCACCGGCGAGGTATGGGTGCGCAGCAGCATCGCCCCCTCCCCGTCATCCCGGCGAAAGCCGGGACCCCGTGGCGCGCTCCCCTCCCCGTCATCCCGGCGCAAGCCGGGACCTCCCGGAGACCCCCCGTGCCCTTCCCCGCCGAGGTCCCGGCTTCCGCCGGGATGACGGTGCAAATAGAAAGTGTCCTGCATCGCCCGCGCCGGATGGTCGGGCGGGAAGTTCAATGCGGAGAAATTGTGCCAGTCGTCCTCGATCTCGGGCCCGGTCGCGACCGAAAAGCCCATGTCGGCGAAAATCTCGGCGAGCTCGTCCATCACCTGGCTGACCGGATGGACGGTTCCGGCGGGCGGAGGCGCGACCGGCAGGGTCATGTCGAGCCCCTCCGTCGCCAGCCTTTGCTCCAGCGCTTCGGCCTCCAGCGCCGCCTTGCGCTCGGCGATCGCCTCGGCGACCGCTTCGCGAAGGGCGTGGATTCGCGGCCCCTCGCCCTGCCTCTGCTCCGGCGTCATGCCGCCGAGGGTCTTGAGCAACTGGGTGACCGCCCCCTGCTTGCCGAGCGCCGAGACCCGCTCGGCCTCGAGCGCGGAGAGGTCGGGCGCGGCGGAGATACGGGCGAGAAGATCGCCGGAGAGTTGGTCGAGATCGGCCATGGCCGTGGGCTCTAGAGAATTTTTCCCCGCCTTTGAACCCACCCCCATCGTCATCCGGAACCCACCTTCCCGTCATCCTGAACTTGTTTCAGGATCCAGCGTGGAGCAGCGCCGCGGTCCGCCGCCATCGCATCGAGTGACTTGTCCTCCCGGGCCGGCAGGCCCTGGATTTTTTGAGAGAAGGCGCAAAGGCGCGACGCAGAAAAAGGGGCCCTCTCTCTACGTCGCGCCTTTGCGCCTTTGCGCCTTCTCTTCAAAACCGGCGCCCGAGGCGCGGGGGACCTGCAAAAGCGCCCGTCCCACATCCGCCCCCGAACCGCGGGTCTTCCCTCCCGCCCCCGAACGCGACAGACTGCCGCCAATGCCCTGGCCCACCCTCAGCGAAGCCCGTGACGGCCCCACCATCGCCGCGCTCCACCTCTACAGCCAGATCATCGGCAAGGCGGCGGTGGCGCTGCTGCCGTGGCTCAACCACGGCTGGCACGTCACCCTCCGGGTCCATCCCCGCGGGCTGCGGACCGAGCCGCTCTACGGCTCCGGCGGGCCGTTCGAGCTGGGGCTCGACCTGGTCGACCATTGTTTCACCTTCGCCGACGGCGGAGAGGTCCGCCGGGTGCCGCTTCGGCCCGGGACGGTGGCGGAGTTCCATGGCGACGTCATGGAGTGTCTTCGGGCGGCGGGGCATGAAGTGCATATCCACCCCGCCCCGAACGAGCTTGATCCGGCCATTCCCTTCGCCCGGGACGAGGCCCCCCGCGCCTACGACCAGGGCAGCGCCTCGCGCCTGCTCGCCGCTTTGCTCGACGCCGACCGGGTCTTCCGCCTCTTCCGCTCCGGCTTCCTCGGCAAGGCGAGCCCGGTCCATTTCTTCTGGGGCAGCTTCGACCTCGCCGTCACCCGCTTCTCGGGCCGCCCCGCCCCGCTCCACCCCGGCGGAATCCCGAACCTTCCGGATGACGTCACCCGCGAAGCCTACAGCCACGAAGTCTCCAGCGCCGGCTTCTGGCCGGGCGGAGCCGGCGGCGGCGGCGATCCCTTCTTCTATTCCTACGCTTATCCTTCGCCCGAAGGCTTTGCGAAAGCGCCGGTGAAGCCGGAGGCGGCGCGGTTCGACGAAGCGCTGGGCGAATTCATCCTGCCCTACGAGGCGGTGCACAAGGCGGACGACCCGGATGCGGTGCTGCTCGACTTTCTCGAGACGACCTACGCCGCGGCGGCGGACCTTGGCGGTTGGGACCGGACGCGGCTTGAGTGCGGACGCGGCGTGCCACGGGTGCCGAGGCGGCTCTAGGGTTTGTCCTCTTAAGGTGGAATCGTCACCCCGGACTTGATCCGGGGTCTACCTTTCCGGGCTCGCGCCTGAACGAAGAAGGTGGATGCCGGATCAAGTCCGGCATGACGGAGTGGACTGCTTCAATTTAAATAGGACCGACTCTAGCCAGGATCGGACTCGCCCCTAGTCCGGTTTTGGCGGCGGGGCGCCGGGGGCCCGCGGAATCTGGATGCCATTCCGCTCGAACTTCTCGTGAGCCGCCCTGCTGCACGGCACTGTTGCTGGCGGTATTCCAAGGCTCTCCTCTCCGCGGTTCAAGGCCCTGTAATAGTCCATGATCGGATAAGCCTGCTTCAGCCGCTCTAGTTCGGCGCTCTCGGCTGGCGACAGGGTGTCCCCATTGTCCAGCCGAAGCATGATCGGCTTGAGCTGCTCGAAATCCGGTCCCGTGAAGAGCTCGATCAGGCGGTTCAGCCGGTGTTCCCCAAGGCCGCGAGCCGCGTCCTTCATCATGTCGAGCAAGGCTCTATTCCTCGCCTCTGAAAAGCAGGCCTGTGCTTCTCCGAGGATGGCACGGATCTCGTCTTCGCGGCCGGGATTCAGACGGCTGTACACCTCCAGCCAGCCAGGGTCGGGAGTGCGGTCGACGCTGCGAAGGCGGCGGCTCTCCGGTGTGACGGAAATGAACCTCTCGATGAGCGCGTCGGAGACGCTCCCGGCGGGGTTTTGGGCAGACGCAGGCGCGGCGGCCGGGGCGAAGAGCGCCAACGCCGAGAGGAGCAGCCGCATCATAGGCAAGATCATCGTTGATTCGCGGCCGCTTGTCGATGCCGGCCGCGCGCTCCTTACCCCACGAACGGATAAGGCGAGATCGTCTTCTGGGTCTCGACGAGGGCCAGCGTCCGCCCGGCCGGCGCCGCGGCGCGCTGGGGGCAGCGCAGGCGGGGGCAGAGGGTGCAGGCGGGGCCGATCGGGGTGACGTAGGGCTTGGCCAGATCGTGGCCGTCGGAATAGAGGATCCGAGCCGCATATTTGACGTCGCAGCCGAGGCCGACGGCGAGCTGCGAGCTCTCGCGCGGGTCGAGTCGGACGGCTCGGTCGACGGTCCGGGCGAGGGTGAAGAAGCGAGCCCCGTCGGGGGTCTCGACGATCTGGGTGGCGACCCGCCCGGGGGTCTGGAAGGCGGCGTGGAGGTTCCAGCGCGGGCAGGTGCCCCCGAAGCGCGAGAAAGGGAAGCTCTCGCCGGCGAAGCGCTTCGAGATATTGCCCGCCGAGTCGACCCTCAGCATGAAGAAGGGCACTCCCCGCGCGCCGGTGCGGGCGAGGGTGGTGAGGCGGTGCGAGACCTGCTCGACGCTGGCGCCGAAATCCGCGCAGAGCCGGTCGACGTCGTAGCGATGCTTCTCGGCGGCGGCGAGGAAGGCGGCGTAGGGCATCATGATCGCGCCGGCGGCGTAATTGGCGAGGCTCATGTGGAGCAGGCGGCGGGTCGGCAGGTCCGGCGCTCCGGCGGTCTCGGCCATCCGGGTCAGCATCGGCCCGAACTCGACCAAAGCGAGCTGGTAGGCGGCGCCGAAGGTCCGGCTCTCCGGCCTGAGCAGGGCCGAGAGCATCAGCCGCTTGCGGTGGTGGTCGAAGGCCTGGCTGGTCGGCTCGAGCATTTCGGGCGGCATCACCCTCGTGTCGATCCCGAACCCCTCCCTGAGCCGCCGCCGGAGCGCGTCGAAGATTCCCGTCGGCTCGCCCAGGGCACCGGCGAGGGTCTCCGCCGCTTCCTCGATATAGGGGAAATGGTTGCGCTGCGCCTGGATATGGTCGCGCACCCAGGCCTCGGGAGTCACCAGCGAGGTCTCGTCCGGGACCGCTCCGGCGGGATGCTGCCGACGCTCGACCAGCGCCGCGTAGAGCCGCGAAATGGAGTCCGCCACCGACGGCGCGTTGTCCGCGACCTCGAGCAATTCGTAGCGCGGGATGGCGAGATCGGCGAACATCGGATCGGCGAAGATCTCGCCGAGCTGCTCGACCCCGGTGCCGTCCGGGCCTTCCGCGGCGAAGGCGCGAAGATCGACGTCGTAGACCTGTGCGAGCCGGAGCAGGACCTGCGCCGTGACCGGCCGCTGGTTGCGCTCGAGATGGTTGAGGTAGGAGGGCGACACTCCGATCTCGACGGCCATCGCGCTCTGGTTGAGCCCCAGCTCGCGCCGCAGCCGGCGCAGACGGAAGCCGAGGTAGAGCTTTCGTTCGGGCGCGGGCATGGAGCGAACATTGTCACAGCTTCACAGCTGTCGCAAGTCGCGCTGTGACAGCGCGACCCTTTTCGGCGCGCCCACGCACTGGCTTTGCGCTTTCATGGAGTGGCGATCTTCCCAACATTCGAGGCCATTATGACCGACTTCACCGCCATCGTTCCCGCTCCGCCCGGACGCTTCGCCGGCCTGGTCCGGCCTTATTCCCCGGAGGCGGTGCTGAGGCTTCGGGGCTCGGTGCCGGTCGAGCACAGCCTCGCCCGCCGCGGCGCCGACCGGCTCTGGGAGCTGCTTGCGAGCAACGATTATGTCCATTCCCTCGGCGCCGTCACCGGCAACCAGGCGATGCAGATGGTCCGCGCCGGCCTCAAGGCCATCTACCTCTCCGGCTGGCAGGTCGCCGCCGATTCCAACACCGCCGGCGCCATGTATCCCGACCAGTCGCTCTACCCGGCCAATGCCGGCCCGGAGCTGTGCCGCCGGATCAACCGCACCCTCCAGCGCGCCGACCAGATCGAGCATGCCGAGGGCGGCGCCACCCGCGACTGGCTGGTGCCGATCGTCGCCGACGCCGAGGCCGGCTTCGGCGGGCCCCTGAACTGCTTCGAGATCATGAAGGCCTATATCGAGGCCGGCGCGGCCGCCGTCCATTTCGAGGACCAGCTCGCCTCCGAGAAGAAATGCGGCCACCTGGGCGGCAAGGTGCTGATCCCGACCCGGGCCCATATCCGCAACCTCGTCTCGGCCCGGCTCGCCGCCGACGTCTGCGGGGTCCCCACTCTGGTGGTCGCCCGCACCGACGCCGAGAGCGCCAGGCTGATCACCTCCGACGTCGACGAGCGCGACCGCGAGTGGCTGACCGGCGAACGGACCCCCGAGGGCTTCTTCCGCCTCCGCGAGGGGACGGGCGTCGACCATTGCATCAGGCGCGGCCTCGCCTTCGCGCCTTATGCCGACCTGCTCTGGTGGGAGACCAGCAACCCCAATCTCGGCGACGCCAGGCGCTTCGCCGAAGCGATCCAGAGCGAATATCCGGGCAAGATGATGGCCTATAATTGCTCGCCCAGCTTCAATTGGGAGGCCAGGCTCGACAAGTCGACGATCGGGCGGTTCCAGAAGGAGCTCGGAGCGATGGGCTACAAGTTCCAGTTCGTGACCCTGGCCGGCTTCCACAGCCTCAACCACTCGATGTTCGAGCTCGCGAGCGGCTATCGCGACCGCGGCATGGCCGCTTATTCCGAGCTCCAGCAGGCCGAATTCGCCTCGGAGGCCGCCGGCTACACCGCCACCCGCCACCAGCGCGAGGTCGGCACCGGCTATTTCGACCTCGTCGCGCAGACCGTCTCGGGCGGCGACTCCTCGACCGTCGCGCTCGCCGAATCGACCGAAGCCGACCAGTTCATCACCGCCGTCGCGGCGGAATAAGGAGACCCGACATGACCAAGCGATACTGGGTGATCGGGGGGGAATATGAAGGCGCCGACTTCCGGGCCCTGGTTCCGGGGACCGGGACGATGGCCGGCCCGTTCGACGACGAGCGCCGGGCCAGGACGGAATGGACGAGGCTGAGCTGCTGCCCCGAGAGGAGCGGCTGCGCGACGGTGCGCTACTCGATCGCGGCGGAGACTTTGCATTAGATTGATCGTCATGCCGGACTTGATCCGGCATCCACCTTCTTCTCCGGAGCTTTGAAGAAGGTGGACCCCGGATCAAGTCCGGAGTGACGGCAAAGGAAAAGGCGCGGCAGAATCTCCCCTGCCGCGCCTTCCTTTGTCTCAGCCGCGAGCCTCAGGCGGTCGCCTGCGCCTCCTGCGGCAATGCTCCGCGGGCCTGGGCGATTATGCCCTTGAACGCCTCGCCCTCGTGCATCGCGATGTCGGCGAGGACCTTGCGGTCGAGGTCGACTCCGGCGAGCTTCAGGCCGTGCATGAACTGGCCGTAGGTGAGGCCTTCCTGGCGGACCGCGGCGTTGATGCGCTGGATCCAGAGCGCCCGGAACGAGCGCTTCTTCACCTTGCGGTCGCGATAGGCATATTGGCCGGCCTTCTCGACGGCCTGCTTGGCGATCCGGATCGTGTTCTTGCGGCGGC
>JAXDPB010000066.1:0-17331 GCA_034668585.1 Sphingomonadales bacterium
CGGATGCACCAGCAGGGCAAGGCGACCTCGACCAACCCGCTCGCCTCGATCTTCGCCTGGACGGGCGGCCTGAAGTTCCGGGGCAAGTTCGACGACACGCCCGAGGTGACCCGCTTCGCCGAGACCCTGGAGCGGGTGTGCATCGAGACGGTCGAGGCCGGCCAGATGACCAAGGACCTCGCCATCCTGATCGGCCCCGAGCAGAGCTGGATGACGACGGAGCAATTCTTCGAGGCGATCCGGACCAACCTCGAGAAGGCGATGGGCGCCTGACGTCACCCCGGCGAAGGCCGGGGCCTCAGGCCGGGACGTCGCAGCCTGGCTCTACGAGGTCCCGGCTTTCGCGGGGATGACGCATTCGGGCGATCGCACATGCTCGGGCCGCCAGCCGAAGCCGATCAGAGCGGCGGGGATTCGTCGCAGCACCGGATAGCGATCGAGCCAGCGAAGCGCCCGGGGCGGTTCGAAGGCGCCGCCCGCGCGCATCAGCAGCGGGCTGATGATTCGCTGCTGGGCCACCCGCTGGAAGCCCTGGGTGACCCGAACCGCCGGCAGCCGCCGCTTCGCCACCCGCTCGAGCAAGGGATCGACATCCTCCCCGGCGGCCATCGGACCCGCCAGCGCATTGGCGGCGGCCACTGCATCCTGCACCGCGACGTTGATCCCGACTCCGCCGATCGGCGACATGGCGTGGGCGGCGTCGCCGATGACGAGCAGACCGGGGCGATGCCATTGCTCGAGCCGGTCGAGCGAGACGGCGAGGAGCTTGACGTCGTCCCAGCCCGCCACGGCCCCGATGCGCTCGCGAAGCATCGGCGCGATCCCGGCCACCTCGTCGCGGAACGCCTCGATTCCGAGCGCCCGGACCTCGTCGGCCATGCCCTTGGGGAAGACGTAGGCGCATTGCCAATAATCGCCGCGGTCGATCAGGGCCATGATCCGGCCCGAGGCGAAGACGCCGGTCGTCTCGTTCGCGGCCGAGCGCTCCCTCGGCACCCGGAACCAGAAGACGTCCATCGGCGAACCGAGGTCGTCGACCGGCAACCGGGCGGCTTCTCGAAGGCGCGAGGTGCGGCCGTCGGCGGCGATGGTGAGGCGGGCGCGTAACTCCCGGTCCTCGCCCGAGGCGCGGTAGCGCACTCCGGCCACCCTCCCCTCCTCCTCGACCAGGCCGGTCGCCTCGGCATTCTGGAGCAGGGTGAAATGGGGATAGGCGCGAGCCTGGTCGGCGACGAAATCGAGGAACTCCCATTGCGGCATCATCGCGATGAAGTTCCAGCGCGAATCGAAATGGGAGAAATCGGCGATGGCGAGGTGCCGCCCGCCGATCAGGCCATGGATATCGCGCACCTTGTCGTGCGGCCGTTCGAGCAGGCGGTCGAGCAGGCCGATCTCGTGGAAGATCCTGAGGGTCGAGGGGTGGACGGTGTCTCCCCGAAAGTCGCGCAGGAAGTCCCCATGCTTCTCCAGCACCGTCACCGGCACCCCGGCGCGCGCAAAGAGCAGGCCCGCGACCATGCCGGCGGGACCGCCGCCGACGATGCACAGGTCGTTTTGCCCCGCGGCCATGGCTGACAATGTCTCTCATTCCGGCATAAAGGCAACATGCACTCCGATTTCCAGACTTCGGGCTTCAGCGACGCGCTCGTCATCCTCGGCGCCGCCGGCGTGGTCATCCCCGCTTTCGCCCGCTTCCGGATCAGCCCGGTGATCGGCTTCATCCTGGTCGGCCTGCTGGTCGGCCCCGCCGGACTCGGCGCGATGACCGGCAAGCTGCCGTGGCTCAACTACATCACCATCTCCAACCCACACGCCGTCGAGCCCTTCGCCGAGTTCGGAATCATCCTCCTCCTCTTCGCGATCGGGCTCGAGCTCTCCTTCCGCCGCCTGTGGACGATGCGGCGGCTGGTGTTCGGGGTCGGCGCGGCGGAGCTTGTGGTCTGCGCCTTGCTCATCGGCCTGGCTCTGAACCTGCTCGGCCAGAGCCTCAGCGGCTCGGTCGCCCTCGGCCTCGCGCTGGCCCTGTCCTCGACGGCGCTCGTCCTGCCCCTGGTCGGCACGACCAGCCCGGTCGGGCGCTCGGCCCTGGCGATGCTGCTGTTCGAGGATCTGGCGATCGTCCCGATCATCTTCGCCCTCGGCGCCATGGCGCCCTACGCCGAGGCGAGCGGCTTCGACGGCTTGATCAGCACCCTCCTGATCGGCGCCGCCGTCGTCGTCGGGATGCTCGTCCTCGGGCGCCTCCTGCTGCCGCGCCTGTTCGCCCAGGCCGCCCGTACCAAGAGCCCGGAGCTGTTCCTGGCCGCCAGCCTGCTGGTCGTCATCGTCGCCAGCCTCGCCACCACCGCCGCCGGCCTGTCGCCGCTGATGGGCGCCCTGCTCGCCGGGATACTCATCGCCGAGACCGATTATCACAGCGAGGTGGAGGTAATCACCGCCCCCTTCCGAGGGCTCGCGCTCGGCATCTTCCTGATCACCGTCGGGATGAGCGTCGACCTCAGGCTGGTCGCCGCCAATTGGGGCAGCATCGCCATCGGCGTGCTGGGCGTCGTTCTGCTCAAGGCGGCGGTGACGGGCCTGCTGCTTCGCCTCAACGGCGCCCGCCGAGCCGTCGCCGCCGAAGCCGGCCTGATCATGGCCTCGCCTTCCGAGACCACCCTGATCGTGCTCGCCACCGCCTCGGCGGCGCAGCTGATCAACGCCGACACCGCCGCCTTCTGGCAGATCGTCACCGCCATCGGCCTCACCATCACGCCCTTGCTCGCCAAGCTCGGTCAGGTCGCGGCCCGGCGGGTCGACGCGCAGGGCGACCGCGAGGTGCCGGCGATAGACCGGGACAAGGCGGTGGTCGTGGTCATCGGCTTCGGCCGGGTCGGCCGGCTCGTCGCCGAGATGCTGACCGCCCACGGCCGGCCCTATGTCGCGGTCGATTCGAGCATCGACACGGTCGCCGCCTGCCGCAAGGAGGGCATTCCGATCCTCTACGGCGACGTCGCCCGGGCCGAGCTGATGGACCGGCTCAATCTCGGCCATGCCACCGCGCTCGTCCTCACCATGGACGATCCGGTGCTGAGCGTGCGGGTGACCAAGAAGGTCCGCGCCTGGTGCCCCGAGCTCACCATCGTCGCCCGAGCCCGCGATCCGGCCCATGCCGCCGAGCTCTATCGCGCGGGCGCCACCGATGCCGTTCCCGAGACGCTCGAATCCTCGCTGCAGCTGTCCGAGGCGGTGCTCGTCGACCTCGGCATGGCGATGGGCCCGGTCATCGCCTCTATCCACGAGAAGCGCGCCGAGTTGCGCAAGGAGATCATGGAGCTGGGGGAGATGGATCAGGAGCCGAAGCTGGAGCGGCGGCGGCTGAGGGATGCGCTGAAGGCGCGGTGATCCGTCGTTGCGAGGAGCGAAGCGACGAAGCAATCCAGCGGACCTCGGAGGCCGAACTGGATTGCTTCGCTACGCTCGCAATGACGGGTGACACCGCACGGCACCCCTGCTATCGTTCCTTCTTCGTTCTGAGGAATCGAGCATGGCCAAACGGTCCGGAAGCGCCGATCTTCCCCTCCATGGCGGCCGGGTGCCGGCCTGGCTGGGCGAGCGGATGACCCGGCTCGGGACGGTGATGGCGGAAGCGATCATCCTCCACGAAGGCCGTGACGCCTTCCTCGCCCGCCTCGCCCATCCTTTCTGGTTCCAGTCGTTCGGGGCGGTGATGGGGATGGACTGGCATTCGTCCGGAATCACGACCAGCGTCGTCGGCGCCCTGAAGCGGGGCCTCAACCCGCGCGCCGGCGAGCTCGGCCTCAGGGTCTGCGGCGGGCGCGGCAGGCATTCGCGGGCGACTCCGGCGGAGCTCGCCGCCGCGGGCGAGCAGGCCGGGTTCGACGGGGACGCACTGGCGCGCTCGAGCCGCCTCGTCGCGAAGGTCGACAGCGCCGCGCTTCAGGACGGCTTCGACCTCTATCTCCACGGCTTCTTCGTCGCCGACGACGGCAAATGGGCTGTGGTCCAGCAGGGCATGAACGGCGAGCGCCGAACCGCCCGGCGCTACCATTGGCTTTCGGAAGGGCTGACCAGCTTCGTCGACTCGCCGCACGCCGCGATCGAGGGGCGCCGGCAGGGCGAGATACTCAACCTCGCCGACCGCCGCGCCGACGCCTCGCGCCGGGCCCAGCTCGAATTGCTCGCCGAGCTCGGCCCGGATCGGCTGGCGCTCGAGGCGGCGAAGGTCGAGCGGGGCGTTGCCCCACCGTCGCCCGAGCCCCTGCTGCCCCACCTCTCTCTTCCCGACCATCACGATGTCCGCTCCGACGACGTCATCCTGCGCCGGCTTCACGGCACGCTCGCCGCCGCCGCCGAAGCCGGACCGAGGGATTTCGCCGAGCTGCTGCTCGTCCCCGGAGTCGGCGCCCGCACCGTCCGCTCGCTGGCCATGGTCGCCGAGGTGATCCACGGCGCCCCGTCCCGTTTCGCCGACCCGGCCCGCTTCTCGCTCGCCCATGGCGGCAAGGACCGGCATCCGTTCCCGGTGCCGATCAAGGTCTACGACAAGACGATCGGAGTGCTCAAAAGCGCGGTCGAGCAGGCGAAGCTCGGCAATGACGAGAAGCTCGGCGCGATCCGCCGCCTCGACGAGCAGGCGCGGCGGCTCGAGGCGCATGTCGGCGGGCCGTCCTTCGAGGCGGTGATGGCGGAGGAGCGGCGGCTTTCGCATTCCTATGGCGGCCGGAGCATCTTCGGCTCGGAGCCGCCGGCCGCGGAGGCGGGCGCCGCCTGACGTCATTCCCGCGAAAGCGGGAATCCGTGCTGAATCCGCGAAGGACACCGCCGCCCGATGGATTCCCGCGTTCGCGGGAATGACGGGTTACGCCGCGACCGCCTCTTCGCCGAGCGCGGCCTTGACAGCTTCGATCGCAGCGGCCGCGCTCGCGCCGTCGGGCCCTCCGCCCTGGGCCATGTCGGGACGCCCTCCCCCGCCCTGGCCGCCGACCGCCTCGACCGCCTTGCGGACCAGGTCGACCGCGTTGCGGCTGCCGGTGAGGTCGTCCGTGACTCCGACCGCGACCGTGGCTCGGCCGTCGTTCACCGCAACCAGCGCCACCACGCCCGAGCCGACTCGCTGCTTCGCTTCGTCGACGAGGCCGCGCAGGCCTTTCGGGTCCATCCCGTCGAGCACCTGGCCGATGAAGCCGTGGCCGCCGACCTGCTCGGGCGCCTGCGCCTCCGCGGCGCGGCCGCCGCCCGTGGCCAGCGCCTTCTTCGCCTCGGCGAGCTCGCGCTCGAGCCGCCGGCGGTCGTCGAGCAAAGCCGCGACCCGGGCCGGCACCTCCTCGGGCGAGGCCTTGAGCGAGGCGGCGGCCTCCTTGAGACGGTTCTCGCGCCCGGTCAGCCACTGGCGCGCGGCCTCGCCGGTCAGCGCCTCGATCCGGCGGACGCCGGCGGCGACGGCGCTTTCGCTCACGATCTTGAACAGCTGGATGTCGCCGAGGGCGCTGACGTGGGTGCCGCCGCACAGCTCGACCGAATAGCTCGCGTCCGAGCCGCGGCCCATCGAGAGGACCCGGACCTCGTCGCCATATTTCTCGCCGAACAGGGCCATGGCGCCGGCCTCGATCGCCTCGTCGGGGCTCATCAGCCGGGTGGTGACCTCGTCATTCTCGCGGATGTGGCGGTTCACCTCCTCCTCGATCGCGGCGATGTCCTCGGGGGCGAGCGCCTTGGGATGCGAGAAATCGAAGCGGAAGCGATCGGGCGCGACCAGGCTGCCCTTCTGAGTGACGTGGCCGCCGAGCCGGTGGCGAAGCGCGGAGTGGAGGAGGTGGGTGGCGCTGTGGTTGGCGCGAACCCGTCCGCGCCGCTCGGCGTCGACGGCGAGGTGGATGGCGTCGCCGACGGCAATCTCGCCGGCCCTGATAACGGCATGATGCGCGTGGAGCCGGCCCAACGGCTTCGACGTGTCCTCGACCTCGGCCCTGAGCCCCTTGTCGCTGGTGACGGCGCCGGTGTCTCCCATCTGGCCGCCGCTCTCGCCGTAGAAAGGCGTCTGGTTGGTCAGGATGGCGACCTTGTCGCCCGCCGCGGCGCGCTCGACCCGGGCGCCGTCCCTGACCAGGGCGACGACCACGCCCTCGCCCTCGTGGCCGGCATAGCCGGTGAACTCGGTCGAGCCCTGCGCCTCGGCGATGTCGAACCAGACCTCCTCGGACGCCTTCTGTCCCGAGCCCTTCCAGGCGGCGCGCGCCTGCGCCTTCTGCTCGGCCATGGCGACATCGAAGCCGGAGCGGTCGACTCCATAGCCTTGCGCCCTCAGCGCGTCCTCGGTGAGGTCGTAGGGGAAGCCGAACGTGTCGTAGAGCTTGAAGGCGACTTCGCCCGGGAGCGTGTCGCCGGGCTTCATCGCCCCGGTCGCCTCGTCGAGCAGCCTCAGGCCGTTGGCGAGGGTCTGGCGGAAGCGGGTCTCCTCGAGCTTCAGGGTCTCCTCGATCAAAGGCTGGGCCCGGACCAGCTCGGGATAGGCCGCGCCCATCTCGGCGACCAAAGCCGGGACGAGCCGATGCATGAGCGGCTCGGCCGCGCCCAATATGTGGGCATGGCGCATCGCCCGGCGCATGATCCGCCTCAGGACGTATCCCCTGCCCTCGTTAGCCGGCAGCACGCCGTCGGCGATCAGGAAGCCCGAGGCGCGGAGGTGATCGGCGATGACCCGGTGGCTGGCCTGACGCTCGCCTTCCGCCTTGGTCCGGGTCAGTTCGCTCGACGCGGCGATCAGGGCCTTGAACGTGTCGGTGTCGTAATTGTCGTGGACGCCCTGGAGGACCGCGGCGATCCGCTCCAGCCCCATGCCGGTGTCGATCGAGGGGCTCGGCAAGTCGCGGACGATCTCATTGTCCTCCTGCTCATATTGCATGAAGACCAGGTTCCAGATCTCGACGAAGCGGTCGCCGTCCTCGTCGGGGCTGCCCGGCGGTCCGCCCGGGATGTGGTCGCCATGGTCGTAGAAGATTTCCGAGCAGGGGCCGCACGGGCCGCTGTCGCCCATCGCCCAGAAATTGTCCTTGGTCGGGATCCGGATGATCCGGCTTTCGGGCAGGCCGGAGATCTTGCGCCACAGGTCGAACGCCTCGTCGTCGGTATGGTAGACGGTCGCGGTCAGCCGGTCCGGCGAGAGGCCCCATTCCTTCGTCAGCAGGGTCCAGGCGTGGGTGATCGCCTGGTCCTTGAAATAGTCGCCGAACGAGAAATTGCCGAGCATCTCGAAGAAGGTGTGGTGGCGCGCGGTGTAGCCGACATTGTCGAGATCGTTATGCTTGCCTCCCGCGCGGACGCATTTCTGCGACGACGTCGCCCTCGAATAGGGCCGGCTCTCGAGGCCGGTGAAGACGTTCTTGAACGGCACCATGCCGGCATTGACGAACATGAGCGTCGGGTCGTTCTGCGGCACCAGCGGCGCCGACGGAACGATGCGGTGCCCGTTCGAGCCGAAATAGTCGAGGAACGACCGGCGGATGTCGTTGGTGGAGGTCATGGCAGGGATTTAGGGGAGGTGCTGCGCTGCGGCAACTCTCGTCATCCCGGACTTGATCCGGGATCCATGAACACTGCCGCGGGCAGTTGGTTAAGGACGGTGTTCATGGATTCCGGCTTTCGCCGGAATGACGGATCACAGGCCGGTCGGCTCCGCTGTCGGCTCGGCCGGAGCCTCGGCTATCTGTGCCGGCTTCTCGTCACTGCTGACTTGATAGCTGGCGTAGCGCTGGACCTGCTCCCGCGCCGGATCGGGCGCGGGAGTCTCGACGATCACGACCTGCGCCGGCTGCGGGGCGCTGGCGGCATAGCCGTCCTGATAGCCGTCGACCGCCGGATCGTGCTTCGGATAATATTCGACCGGATAATCGCGGCAGCCGATGCAGCCGCTGCCGAGGTCTCCGATCACGACCGGCTGCTGCGCCGCCTGATATCCGGCGGCCTGGGCCTGGGCCCAATCGGGGCTTCGATACGGGACCAAATCGGCGTGGAAGTGCTCCTCCGGCTCCTGATAATAAGCCGGATTGATCTCGGCGACGGCCGAGCGGCCGAGATTGACGCCCAGGGCGGCGCCGAGGATCGACAGGCCGGCCAGGACGGGCAGCGTCGTCGTCGCGGGCATCCTCTTACTCCTCACTCGACCGGCCCCTTCACTCACCCATGTTAAACCCCGCTGCGGCCTTGCTGTTCCCCCCGATTCCCGTCCCGCCCGGGTCACCTCCCCTCTTGCGATTCGCGGCCAAAGGGTGGAACGCTGGCCGGATTGAGCGCGGACGCGCTTCAACGCGGCTCGCGCCTTTTGCAAGCGCAAGGAGAGACGCATGCCCGACAGATCGGTAGGCACCAGGACGATCGCCCTCGTTGGACCGGGGGGCGCGGGGAAGACCAGCCTCGCCGAGGCTCTGCTCTTCGCCGCCGGGGCGGTCGACCGCCAGGGGAGCGTCGACGCCGGCACCAGCGTCGGCGATTCGAGCCCCGAGGCCCGCGCCCGCGCCGGCTCGACCGAACTCAACCTGATGCACTTCGATTTCCTCGGCGACCGCTTCGCGATCGTCGATTCGCCCGGCTCGGTCGGCTTCTCCGCCGACGGCGCCCTCGCCGTCGCCGCCGCCGACCTCGCCGTCGTCGTCGTCGATCCCGACACCGACCGCGCCATCCTCGCCGAGCCCGCCCTCCGCCAGCTGGAGGCGCTCGGAGTCCCCCACCTCATCTTCGTCAACAAGATCGACCAGGCCCGCGGCGGCATCCGTGACCTGCTCGAATCGCTTCAGCCGATGAGCTCCTCGCCGCTCATCGCTCGCCAGATCCCCATCCGCGAGGGCGAGAAGGTCACCGGCTTCGTCGACCTCGCCCTCGAGCGCGCATTCAAATACCGGCCGGGCAAGCCCTCCGAGCAGATCGACATCCCCGCCGACCTCGCCGACCGCGAGAGCCAGGACCGCTTCCACATGCTCGAGCAGCTCGCCGACCATGACGATGCCCTGCTCGAGCAATTGCTGATGGACGAGACTCCCGACCGGACCACCATCTTCGCCGACATCGCCAGGGAGACGAAGGAGAATCTCGTCGTGCCGGTGCTGTTCGGCTCGGCCTCGAACGGCTTCGGCGTTCGGCGACTGATGAAGGCCCTGCGCCACGACGCCCCGGCGCCCGAGGCGGCGGCCGAGCGGCTCGGCGCCAAGGGCGGCTGCGCCTTCGTCTTCAAGATCTCGCACGGCGGCAATATGGGCCGCCTCGCCCTCGCCCGAGTGTTCGGCGGGGCGCTGAGCGAGGGGACGGAGCTCAAGAGCGGCTCGGGCGACATGGTCCGGGTCGGGACCCTGTTCGCGCTTCAGGGCGAGAAGCCTTCGAAGCTCGGCAAGGCCGCGGTGGGCGACGTCGTCGCCATCGCCAAGGCGGAAGGAGTCAATCCCGGCGAGTGGCTCGGCGCCGGCGGCAAGGCCCCGGACCTCGCCCTGCCCGCCTCTAACTACGGCCTCGCCATCGCCACCAGCGACCGCAAGGACGACGTCCGCCTGTCCACCGCGCTCCACAAGCTGGTCGAGGAAGACCCTTCGCTGGCCTGGGAGCAGGACGAAGCGCTTCACGAGACCCGCCTCAAGGGCATCAGCGACGAGCATCTCAAGGTCACTCTGGCGCGCCTGAAGAGGCGCTACGGGGTCGCCGTCGACGCCCATCCGCCGGTGGTCGGCTACAAGGAATCGATCCGCAAGCCGGTCACCCAGCGCGGCCGCCACAAGAAGCAATCGGGCGGCCACGGCCAGTTCGGCGACGTCGTCATCGAGATTCGGCCGCTCGGTCGTGGCGAGGGGTTTCAGTTCGACGAGAAGATCCACGGCGGTGCCGTGCCCCGGCAATATTTCTCCGCCGTCGAGCAGGGCGTCCGCGACGCTTTGACGAAGGGGCCGCTCGGCTTCCCGGTCGTCGACGTCGCGGTGACCCTGGTCGACGGCAGCTATCATACGGTGGACAGCTCGGAGCTCGCCTTCCGGACGGCGGGGCGGATCGGGATGAGCGAGGCGCTCGCCGCCGCCCAGCCGCATCTGCTCGAGCCGGTCCACAAGGTGACGGTGGTGACTCCCGGCTACGCCACCTCGCGGGTCACCTCGGCGATCGCCACCCGGCGCGGCCAGATGCTCGGCATGGACAGCCGCCCCGGCTGGTCGCGCTGGGACGTCGTCCAGGCCTTGGTGCCGGAGGCCGAGCTGCAGGGGCTCGACGCGGAGCTCCGCTCGGTCAGCCAGGGCCTCGCCACCTACGAGGCGGAGTTCGACCATCTCGCCGAGCTGAACGGCAAGCTGGCGGACGACGTCGTCCAGAAGGTGCTCGAGCCGGCCTGAGCGACCGCCGCGCCACATCTCGTCATCCCGGCGAAAGCCGGGACCCATGAACACCGCCCGTTGCGATCCCGCCCCTTCCCTGTTCAGGGTTCCCCGATCAAGTCCGGGATGACGAGGTGGGGCGGGGTGTCGGAAAATGTTCGCGCGGCTCGCCGCTTGACCCGCGCTTCGCAATCGCCTTCCTAGGCGGCTTGTTCGAGCCGGGGAGCTGCCTGTGGCCAAACGCCTGACCTATTTCATCCTCGCCGGCCTCGTGCTCGGAATCCTCGTCGGCTGGGCGATCAACGCCTCGATCGACGACGGGACGCCGGAAGCGGCCGAGCATCTCAAGACGATCGCCGGCTATTTCTCGATCCTGACCACGGTCTTCCTCAACCTCATCAAGATGATCATCGCCCCGCTGGTGCTCTCGACCATGGTCGTCGGAATCGCCCATATGGGCGACACCTCGGCCTTGGGGCGGGTCGGCCTCAAGGCCTTCGGATGGTTCGTCTGCGCCAGCCTGGTCTCGCTCAGCCTGGGCCTCATCCTCGTCAACGCGCTCGAACCGGGCGTCGGCCTCGCCCTCGCCGTGCCCCCGGCCGACGCAGCCAGCGGAGTCGACCGTTCGGCCTTCGACCTCGCCAAGTTCATCGCCCACATCTTCCCGACCTCGATGGTCAAGGCGATGGCGGAGAACGACATCCTCCAGATCGTCGTCTTCTCGCTCTTCCTCGGAGTCGCCATAACCGCGGTCGGCGAGCCGGCACGGCCGCTGGTCCGGGCGCTCGAGGCCTTGGTCAAGGTAATCCTCCAGGTCACCGATTACGTGATGCGCTTCGCCCCGGTCGCCGTCTTCGCCGCGGTCAGCGCCAGCATCGCCGAGCGCGGTCCGTCGATCCTGCAAACCTATGGCCAGTTCATCGGCAGCTTCTATCTGGGTCTGGCGATCCTCTGGACCCTGCTGATCGGAATCTGCTTCCTCATCGTCGGCAAGCGGACCCGGCTCCTCGTCCGCTATATCCGCGATCCGATCGTTCTCGCTTTCTCGACCGCCTCGTCGGAGGCCGCTTTCCCGCGCACGCTCGAGGCGCTCGACCGGTTCGGAGTGCCGCCGCGAATCGCCAGCTTCGTGCTGCCTTTGGGCTATTCGTTCAATCTCGACGGCTCGATGATGTACATGACCTTCGCGTCGATCTTCATCGCCCAGGCCTACGGCATCGATCTCACCTTGACCCAGGAGATATTGATGCTCCTGACGCTGATGATCACGTCCAAGGGCGTCGCCGGGGTGCCTCGCGCCAGCCTCGTCGTGATCACCGCCACGCTCTCGCAGTTCAGCATACCGGAGGCGGGCATTTTGATGATCCTCGCCGTCGACCACTTCCTCGACATGGGCCGCTCCGCGACCAACGTCGTCGGCAACGCGGTTGCGAGCACCGTCGTCGCGAAGTGGGAAGGCCAGCTCGACCCGCTCGAGCCCGCCGACATCGAACCGCCCCACGCGCCAGCCCACCGGCCAGCCCCGCCGCCCGAAACTTAATTGGTGTCAGACACCAATTTCTAAGCGATTGAAATGAAACCTGCTGTGAGAGACAAATTGGTGTCTGACACCAATTAATCGAGCGGGCGGTCGATCGAGGGGGGCGGGGTGGAGAAAAAGCGCGGACCGGTCTCGGTCATGTGGAAGCAATCCTCGAGGCGGATTCCGAACTTGCCCGGCAGATAGATTCCGGGCTCGTTCGAGAAGCACATTCCGGGCGCAAGCGCCGTCGTCTCGCCGTGGACGAGGTTGACCGGCTCGTGCCCCTCCATGCCGATGCCGTGACCGGTGCGATGCGGGGTGCCGGGCAGCTTGTAGCGGGGACCATAGCCCCAGGCCTCGTACTGGCGGCGCACGGCGTCGTCGACGCTGCCGGCCGGAGCGCCGAGGCGGGCCGCCGCCATCGCGATCTCCTGGCCGCGATGGACCTGGTCCCAGACCCTGCGCTGCTCCTTCGTCGGCTCGCCGAAGACGAAGGTGCGGGAAATGTCGGACTGATAGCCGTGCACCGAGCAGCCGCAGTCCATCAGCACCACCTCGCCCTCGCGCACCGCCTGCGGCTTGTGGCTGCCGTGCGGATAGGCGCTCGCCTCGCCGAGAAGGACGAGGCCGCCGTCATAGCTTCCCCCCATCGCCCGGGTCGCCCTGGCGATCAGAGCGTCTATATCCTCGGGCGTCATCCCCTTCTCGACCCGCCGGTAGGCGTAGCGAAAGGCGGCGATGGTGATGTACGACGCCGCCTGCATCAGCGCCAGCTCGGCCGGCGACTTGATCATCCGGCAGCCGCGAACCACCGGCGCCGCGCTCCGCAGCTCGATCCTCGGAATCGCCTTCCTGAGCCCGTCGACGGCGAAGAAGCGCACCGTCTCCTCGACTCCGACCGGACGCGCCGCCAGCCTTCGGTCCCTCAGCGCTCCGGCGACCAGCGCCAGCGGGTTTTCGTCCTCCTGCCAGGTGCGCACCTCCGCCGGGATGCCGAGGCTCTCGCGGACCGACGGCTCCTCGAAGAAGGGCGTGAAGACGACGACCTCGCCCTCGACCGGGATGAGCGCGGCGGTGAGCCGCTCGCTTCGCCACCATTGCACCCCGGTGAAATAATCGAGCGAGGCGCCGGGCTCGATCAGGATCGACCCGAGGCCGTTGCGGCGCATCAATTGCCGGGCCTTGTCGAGCCGCCGGAGCCGCTCCGCCCGGCCGATCGGCGCCACGTCGCCGGTCATCGGCTTCAGCGCCGGGTCGGCGGCCGCGAGCAGGGCCGACGGACGCGCCGCCAGCGCCGCTCCGGCGGCCAGGGCCCCCAGCGAGAAGCCGCGGCGGCCGATCTCAGGCATAGGCATAGGGTCCCCCCTTCTGAAGCGCCGCGCCGTAAGCCGGGCGGGCGTGGCTCCGCTCCAGCCAGTCGATCAGGTTCGGCCGGCTCTCGCCGAGCCCGGCGCGGTGGCGCGCCGCTTCGAGCGGGAAGCTCATCATGACGTCGGCGGCGGTGAACGCCTCGCCGGCGAACCAGGACCGTCCCGCCAGCTCGGTCTCGAGCCAGTCGAGATGCCGGTCGATCATGCCCTGGATCGGCCGCCGCGCCGGACGGCCGAGCAGCCCGAGCCGGCGCACCACCAGCATGACGAGCAAAGGCGGCATCAGCGAACCCTCGGCATAATGGAGGAAGTGGCGGTAGCGAAGCACCTCGTCGCGCCGTGCGGGCGGGCCGAGGCGATTATCCGCCTTTTCGACCAAATATTCGACGATCGCTCCAGTTTCCGCCACGATCCTGCCCTGGTCCTCGATGACCGGCGACTTGCCGAGCGGATGAACCCGGCGAAGCTCGGGCGGCGCGAGCATCGTCTTCCTGTCGCGCTCGTAGCGGCGGACCTCATAGGGCAGGCCGAGCTCCTCCAGCAGCCACAGGACGCGCTGCGAGCGGCTGTTCTCGAGATGGTGGACGACGATCAGCGATTGTTCCTGTGGCACAAGGCGGCGACCTCCCTGACGAGCTTGGCGGCGAGCACGGCGGTGACTCCGTTCAGGTCGCGGGTGGGGTTATACTCGACGATGTCGGCGCCGACGATGGGCGCCCGCACCCGGTCGAGCACGGCCAGCACGTCGCGGACCGAGAGGCCGCCGGGCTCATGGTGGGAAACTCCCGGAGCGAAGGCCGGATCGAAGGCGTCGAGGTCGATGCTGATGTAGAGCGGCCCGGCGGGCAGCGGCACCGCTCCGGGCTCGAAATGGCGCATCTCGACCATCTCGACCCCGAAGCGGCCGGCCTGCTCCCGGCAATGGCGGTTGAGGGTCCGGATCCCGACCTGGACCAGCCGGCGCGCCAGCTTGAGCTCCATGATCCGGGCGAAGGGCGAGGCGTGGGAGCGGGGATTGCCGTCGAAATCGTCGTAGAGGTCGGGGTGGGCGTCGAAATGGAGGATGTCGATCGCTCCGTGCGCGGCGGCGAGCGCCTCCATCGCCGGCACGGTGATCGAATGATCGCCGCCGAGGATCAGCGGGACGGCGCCGGCTTCGGCCGCCTCGGCGACGGCGGCGGCGATGAGAGCGTCGTCGCCGTCGGCCTCGGCCAGCGGCAGGTCGCCGGAGTCCGAAAGGCGGACGTCGAGGCCGAGCTCCACGCCGGATTCGGCGGCGGAATTGCCACGGTCCGAATGGAGCGCGGCGCGGATCAGCGGCGGCGCCTGGGCCGGACCGCGCAGGAAGGACGAGTTGCGGTCGGTGGGCGCGCCGATCAGCCGCACCTCCGTCATGCCGGCCGTCGTCGCGCCTTCCCTCTCCATCCGGCGCGTGTGGAGGCGAGCATCGGGCTTGTCCAGGGTCGCCGGCCGGTGAGCCGCCCTCGTCACCCCAGCGGATGCTGGGGTCCATGCCGACTCGGTATGGATGCCGGCCTTCGCCGGCATGACGGCATAGGGCGATTTTCCTGGAACCCGATCGCCGCCCCATCGTCTATGCGCGTTCCACCTTCGAGGACCGTCATGCTTCAGCCGCCCCGCCCCGACCTCGCCGACGCTCGCCCCGGCTTTCGCGAGTTCGTGGTTCTGATCGCGGGCCTGATGGCGCTGAACGCGCTCGCCATCGACGCGATGGTGCCGGCGCTGCCCGCGATCGGCGCGGCGCTGGGCGTGGCCGACGAGAACAGCCGCCAGCTGGTGGTGTCGCTCTACATGCTCGGCTTCGGCCTCAGCCAGATCGTCTACGGCCCGCTCTCCGACCGGTTCGGGCGCAAGCCGGTGCTGGTCGTCAGCCTGGTCCTCTATTTCGGATTCGCGCTCGCCTGCGCGGCGGCGGCGAGCTTCACTCTGCTGCTGGCGGCGCGGATGGCTCAGGGGGCGGCGGCGGCGTCGACCCGGGTGCTCGTCGTCTCGATCGTCCGCGACCGCTTCGAGGGGGCGCGGATGGCGCGGATCATGTCGCTCGCCTTCCTCGTCTTCCTGCTCATCCCGATGCTTGCGCCGCTGTTCGGCCAGCTGACCCTGATGGTGGCGTCGTGGCGGGCGATCTTCTTCGGACTGGCGGCGGGCGGCGCGATCATGCTGCTGTGGGCGGCCCTTCGACTGCCCGAGACCCTGCATCCCGAATATCGGCGGCCGCTCGACCCGGCGACGATCTGGAACGGCGTCCGGCAGACTTTGAGCAACCGCCAGTCGGTCGGCTACACGCTCGCCTTCACTTTGATGATGTCCTCGCTCATGGGCTACATCAACTCGATCCAGCAGATCGTCTTCGACATCTTCCACCGGCCCGGGCTGATCGCCGCGACCTTCGCGGGCGTGGCTCTGCCGATGGCGGCGACCTCCTATGCCAATTCGAGGCTGGTCGAGCGGATCGGCACCCGGCGGATCGCCCATACCGGCCTCGGCCTGTTCACCCTGGTCGCGCTCGTCCACCTCGCCGTCGTCCTTCACGGCGGCGAGAGCCTGTGGCTGTTCATCGCCCTGCAGGGGCTGACCATGGCCTGCTTCGGCCTCGCCTCGGCCAATTTCGGAGCGCTCGCCATGCAGCCGCTGGGCCATGTCGCCGGCACCGCCTCGTCGGTGCAGGGCACCGTCGGGACGATCGGCGGCGCTTTGCTCGGGCTTGCGGTGGGGCAGAGCTTTAACGGCACTCTGGTGCCGATGGTAGCGGGGTTCGCGGCGTTCGGCGCCGGGGCCCTGGCGCTGGTCGCCTTCACGGAGCGCGGCCGGCTGTTCGGACGGGGCTGAACCCATACCGATCCACCTGAAGTCGAGGCGTAATCCCGATCGCCGTGTCTCGGCCGAAGGCCGCAATGTTCACGCGAAGGCGCGAAGGCGCGAAGGCGCGAAGAGGCCTCGCTCACTCTGAGCTTACGGCGTTTCCGAATTGGCTGCGGAAATGAGCAGCTTCGCTGATTCTTCGCGCCTTCGCGCCTTCGCGTGAACCATTCTCGCCCCCGCCCCCATCCAACACGGCTGAGGACAATCCCCGCCGCAGGGGGAGAAAGGTCCGCGCTCGACTCGGCTTGGCCCTAGAGGTCGTCGTCGGCGCTCGGACCCGTCATCAAGGCCTCGGCGACCTCGTCGGTCTTGCCGCGGATGGCGCGCTCGAGGCGGGCGGCGAGCTCGGGATTCTCCTTCAAATAGGTCTTGGCGTTTTCGCGGCCCTGGCCGATCCGGATCGAATCGTAGCTGAACCAGGCGCCCGATTTCTCGACCAGGCCGGCCTTGACTCCGAGATCGAGGATCTCGCCGGTCTTGGAGATGCCTTCGCCGTACATGATGTCGAACTCGACCTGCTTGAACGGCGGCGCCACCTTGTTCTTCACGACTTTCACGCGGGTGGTGTTGCCGACGATGTCGTCGCGGTCCTTGATCTGGCCGGTGCGGCGGATGTCGAGGCGGACCGAGGCGTAGAATTTGAGGGCGTTGCCGCCCGTCGTGGTCTCGGGATTGCCGTACATCACGCCGATCTTCATCCTCAGCTGGTTGATGAAGATGACGAGGCATTTGGACTTCGAGATCGAGCCGGTCAGCTTCCTCAGCGACTGCGACATCAGGCGGGCCTGGAGGCCGACATGCGAATCGCCCATCTCGCCCTCGATCTCGGCGCGCGGGACCAGGGCGGCGACCGAATCGACGACGAGCACGTCGATCGCGTTGGAGCGGACCAGGGTGTCGGTGATCTCGAGCGCCTGCTCGCCGGTGTCGGGCTGCGAGACGATCAGCTCGTCGACGTCGACTCCCAGCTTCTTCGCATAGCCCGGATCGAGCGCGTGCTCGGCGTCGACGAAGGCGGCGGTGCCTCCGGCCTTCTGGGCCTCGGCGATGACGTGGAGGGCGAGCGTGGTCTTGCCCGAGCTTTCGGGCCCGTAGACCTCGACCACCCGGCCGCGCGGCAGGCCGCCGATGCCGAGCGCGATGTCGAGGCCCAGCGAGCCCGTCGAGATGGTCTCGATCTCGACCGCCTCGCGCGAGCCCAGCTTCATCGCGC
>JAXDPB010000067.1:0-4896 GCA_034668585.1 Sphingomonadales bacterium
TCCAGGCCGAACACCTCCTCCGGCGCGCCCAGCCGGGTCCAGCCTTCGACCGCTTCGCCGCGCGTCAGAAGCGCTCGCCGCGGCGAGCGCTCCTCGAGCCCGGGCAGCCGAACGTCGAGCTTCGGCCGGTCGCGCTCGAAGGTGCCGCGGCCGACCAGGATCATGTCCGAGCGAGCGCGCTCGAGATGGACGTGGGCGCGCGCATCCTCGCCGGTGATCCAGCGGCTCTCGCCGGAGGGTAAGGCGATCTTGCCGTCGAGCGACATGGCGAGCTTCAATGTGACGAACGGCCGTCCCAGGCCCGTTCGAGTTAGAAAACCGGCCATGGAGCGCGCCGCTTCCTCCGCGCCGGGGCCGGTCTCGACCTCTATTCCCGCCGCGGCGAGCCTCTCGAAGCCGCGGCCGGCGATTCGCCGGTCGGGATCGGCCAGCGCGGCGACGACCCGGGCCACCTCCGCCTCGATCAGCAGCCCGGCGCAGGCCGGCCCGCGCTCGCTTGGGTGGCAGCACGGCTCGAGGGTGACGTAGCAAGTCGCCCCGCGAGCGCGTTCGCCGGCCTCCGCGAGAGCCATCGCCTCGGCATGCGGACGGCCGCCCGGCTGGGTCCAGCCGCGTCCCTCGACGATTCCGTCCCTGACGATCAGGCAGCCGACATTGGGATTGGGAGCGGTATTGCCTCGGCCGCGCTCGCCGAGCGCGACGGCGGCCGCCATCCAGCGCGCCTCCGCTGTCAAATACCGTACCGCTCGAGCGTCTCGTCGAGCTTCTTGAACTGTGCCTGCTTGGCCTTCTGGGCCTTGTCGCGCGCGGCCTGGTCGATCTTCTGCTGGGCCTTGATCTGCTCGTCGGTGCGGTCGGCCGGCCAGCTCTCGACGTAGATGAGCTGCGGTCCGGGCATGATGTTGGTGTGCCCGTCCATCACGAAGATGACGATGATCGCGACCGGCATGGCGATCGCCATGGCGAGCGCGACCCAGTGATGGGGCCCGCGCTCCGAGGTGAAGGCGCGGATGTCGGCCCAGAGCGCGCGGGGCGAGGCGGGACGGGGGAGCGGCATGGCGCCAGGATAGGCGCTTCGCCGCTCCCCCGCCAGCCCCGCAAGGCTCAGTCGGGAAGCACCCAGCGGATCGCGCTCAACGCGGTGTCGGACGTCGGCCGGCCGTCGCTGTCCTTGGCCGGGGCGAACCTCGCCCGCTGCCTCATCAGCCGGCACGTCGTCGAATCGAGGGCGGAAGAGCCGCTCGATCCGGTCACGGTGCACTCGGTGACCCTGCCGTCCGGTCCGACCGCCAGGCGGAAGCGGGTCGTCCCCTGCTCCTCGTTGCGCACCGCGCTCGAGGGATAATCCTCGTCCGAGACGTAGGAAGCGAGGTTCGCCTTCGCCCGCGCCGGCGCCACCTTGTGCGCCTTGGGCTCGGCCGGCGGATCGGCTCGCGGCACCACGATCGGGTCGGGCGGCGTCAGCCGGACCGGCTGGAGCGGCGGCAGCGGATCCGAGGTCGCGAACTGCTCCCGCTCCGGCGGCTTGACGATCGGCGGGACGTGGGTGATCACCGTCTCCGGCGGAGACACCACCTTCTCGGCCGGCTTGGGAAGCTCCTCGGGTGGCGGCTTCACGGGGTCGACATAATAGATTTTGGTGCGGGTGATCGCCTCGCGGATCGCCTCGCCCTTGGCGAGCGCCAGCGCGGTCAGCGCCGCGCCGTGCATCAGCACGACGACCGCGAGCGCGGTCGGGCTTGCTCTTTTCTGCTGGTGGAAAGCTCCTTCCATCATGGCCTCTCTCCTGCTTCGGTCGCTGTACGACTCATGAGACATTATCTCATAACATAATGTTACAATGTCACACAAGGCGCAAAGTTCCTGATGGCCTTCGCCGTCATCCCGGCGAAAGCCGCGACCTCGTGGAGACCCGCCGAGACTTCTTGTCCTGGGGTCCCGGCTTACGCCGGGATGACGGGTTCAGGCCGCGGCGCGAAGCCTCGCCATCGCCTCGTCGCGGCCTATCAGCGGCAGCAGGGCCGCCATCTCCGGCCCGCTCTCGCGCCCCGTCAGCGCCAGCCTCAGCGGCCGGAACAGGGCCTTGCCGGTCCGCCCGGTCCGCGCCTTCAAGGTGCCGACGAGCTGCGGCCACGGCGCTTCGCTCCAGTCGAGCGTCGCTATCGCCTCGGCCGCCGCCTCGACCAGCGGCCGGTCCTCCGCCGCCGCCTTCGCCTCCACATGGCCATGGAGGATCTCCCACCATCCGGCCGCCTCGGCGACCGTCTTGAGGTTCGGACGGACCGCCGCCCAGTCCTTCGCCCCCATCCCCTCCGGCAGGCGCTCCGCCACCGCCTCGAACGGCAGCTGGTGGACGATCCGGGCGTTGAGCTGCGCGAGCTCGTCGAGGTCGAACCGCGCCGGCGCCCGCCCGAACGTCGCGAAGTCGAACGACTCGATCAACGGACCGGCCTCCGCCACGGGCTCCACGGGCAGGCTGGTGCCGAGGCGGGCCAGCTTGGCCACCAGGGCGATGGGCTCGATGCCCTGGTCCCTGAGCGCATCGGCGCCGAGCGAGCCGAGGCGCTTCGACAGCTTGCCCTCCGAGCCGACCAGCAAGGCCTCGTGGGCGAAGGCCGGCGGCTCGGCCCCCAGCGCCTCGAACATCTGGATCTGAAGCGCGGTGTTGGTGACATGGTCCTCGCCGCGCAGCACATGGGTGACCCCCATGTCGACGTCGTCGACGCTGCTCGGAAGCATGTAGAGCCAGCTGCCGTCCTCGCGCCGGACCACCGGATCCGAAAGCAGGGCCGGGTCGAAATGCTGGCGGCCGCGGATCAGGTCGTCCCATTCGATCGGAGCGCCATGATGGAGCCGGAAGCGCCAGTGCGGCCTGCGCCCGCCCGCCTCGAGCCGCGCCCGCTCGTCCTCGCCGAGCTGCAGCGCCGCCCGGTCGTAGACCGGCGGCTTGCCCCGCGAGAGCTGGACCTTTCGCTTGAGGTCGAGCTCCTGCGCCGTCTCATAGGCCGGATAGACCCGCCCCGACTCCCGAAGCCGCTCGAACGCCACTTCGTAGCGGTCGAAGCGCTCGGACTGACGATGCTCCTCGTCCCACGGCAGGCCAAGCCACGCGAGGTCTTCGCGAATCCCCGCGGCGTGCGCCTCGCTGGAGCGCTCCTTGTCGGTATCGTCGAGCCGAAGGATGAACCGCCCGCCATGCTTCTTCGCCCAAAGCCAGTTGTGGACGGCGGTTCGAATGTTGCCGACATGAAGCCGCCCGGTCGGCGCGGGGGCGAAGCGGGTGACGACGCTCATCCGGGCCCTGTAGGGCGGCGGGCCGGGAGCGGCAACGGGAGCTTGCCTTCACCCGCCTTCCCCCTATTGAGGCGGCACGCGCCCCGGAGACCCCCCATGAAGCTGATGGCCGGCAATTCGAACCTGCCGCTGGTGAAGAGCATCGCCGGTTATCTCGAAATTCCGGTGACCGAGGCGAGCGTTCGGCGCTTCGCCGACGAGGAGGTGTTCGTCGAGATCCACGAAAACGTCCGCGGCGAGGACGTCTTCGTCGTCCAGTCGACCTCCTACCCGGCCAACGACAATCTGATGGAGCTTCTGATCTGCATCGACGCTCTGAGGCGCGCCTCGGCGAAGCGGATCACCGCCGTCGTCCCTTATTTCGGCTATGCCCGGCAGGACCGGAAGCCCGGCCCGCGCACCCCCATCTCGGCCAAGCTGGTCGCCAACCTGATCACCGTCGCGGGCGCCAACCGGGTGCTCTCGATCGACCTCCATGCCGGCCAGATCCAGGGCTTCTTCGACATCCCCACCGACAATCTCTACGGCGCTCCGGTCATGTCGGAGGACATCAAGGCGCGCTTTAACGGCCGCGCCATCACCGTCGTCTCGCCCGACGTCGGCGGAGTCGTTCGGGCCAGGGCGCTGGCCAAGCGCCTCGCCAACGCCCCGCTCGCCATCGTCGACAAGCGCCGCGAGAAACCGGGCGAATCGGAGGTGATGAACATCATCGGCGACGTCCAGGGCCGCTTCTGCATCCTCATCGACGATATCGTCGATTCGGCCGGGACCCTGTGCAACGCCGCCGCCGCCCTGAAGGAGGCCGGAGCCGAGGACGTCGTCGCTTATTGCACTCACGGCGTCCTTTCCGGCGCCGCCGTCCAGAGAGTCGAGAATTCGGACCTGTCCGAGCTGATCATCACCGACTCGATCCAGCTCAGCGAGGCGGCGACGGCAAGCGTCCGGATCCGCTCCCTGCCGATCGCTCCGCTGCTCGCCGAGGCGATCAAGCGCATCGCCGACGAGACCAGCGTCTCGAGCCTGTTCGACTGATCCGTCATCCCGGCGCAAGCCGGGACCTCGTGGAGCCCCGCAGCGCCTTTCGCCCTGAGGTCCCGGCTTTCGCCGGGATGACGGCCTGTTCCGCGGGAGTTGCCTTTCCCCCCCTTCCCCTCTATAGGCGCGCCTTCTTTCCAGCTTTGGAAGAATCGAACGGGCCGGCGACAAGGGCTGCCGTGGCCGTTCTCAAACGTCGCGCCGCTGGGCGCACAAGGAGACGAAAATGCCCAAACTGAAGACCAAGAGCGGCGTCAAGAAGCGCTTCAAGCTCACCGCTACCGGCAAGCTGAAGCACGGCGTCGCCGGCAAGCGCCACCGGCTGATCAGCCACAACGCCAAGTACATCCGCCAGAACCGCGGCACCGAAGTTCTCGCCAAGGCCGACACGGCCCGGGTGAAGCTCTGGGCGCCCTACGGCCTGAACTAGGAGGTATCTGGACATGGCACGCGTCAAAAGGGGCGTGACGACCAAGGCTCGTCACAAACGGATCCTCGAGCAGGCGAAAGGCTATTACGGCCGCCGCAAGAACACGATCCGGATCGCCAAGCAGGCCGTCGAGAAGG
>JAXDPB010000068.1:0-97406 GCA_034668585.1 Sphingomonadales bacterium
CGCGGCGTCGAATTGGACGGCCGATCCGGGTCGAGCCCGGGCGGGTCGTGGAAGGGCGAGGCGAAATCGTCGGACGCCGCCTCGGGCGATGGCGCAATGCGCGACTCGGAGTTTTCCATCCCAAGTCCAGAACATAGGGAGTACGATGTAGGAAATGCCTTTTTGATCCGCTTTGGCGCCGCCGCGACCTTCGCGTGGGCAGGATGAAGGCGATCATGCATTTTGCAAACATGACTATCCCGCCGCCCACGGCATGTTCCAAACCGAGCTGACGATCCAGTAGCCGAAGGCCGCGCCCACGAGAGCAAGAAGCAGGAGAAGCCCCAGGGGCCACCGCTTCGGCATCCCGTCTCCTGTGCTACAATGCGGCCATGCTATACCTGATCCTCAAAGCCGCCGTCTCGGGGATTCTGATCGCCGTTGCCTCCGAGGTTGCCCGGCGCTGGCCGGGTTGGGGCGCGCTGATCGTGTCCCTCCCGCTGGTCTCGATCCTCGCAATGCTGTGGCTGTGGCGGGACACGCACGATCCGGTGAGGATGGCCGCCCACGTCGAAGCGACATTCTGGTTCGTGATCCCCTCGCTGCCGATGTTCCTCCTGATCCCGGCGCTGCTCAACCGGGGTTGGGGATTTTGGGCCGCCCTCGCGGTTGGCTGCGCCCTCACCGTCGCCCTCTATCTGCTGATGACGTGGGTCGCGCCCCGTCTCGGCTTGCGTCTCTGAGGCTGTCCAAGCGCAGCCTGGGGCAAATGGGGACAGTTACGGTAACTGTCCCCCGAGCTCCAAAGGGGACAGTTACGGTAACTGTCCCCGAGCTCAGAGCCGGGGCAAAGGGGACAGTTACGGTAACTGTCCCCCGAGCTCAAAAGGGGACAGTTACGGTAACTGTCCCCGAGCTACGGTAACTGTCCACGAGCTACGGGCCCGCGGCGGCGGAGGGGTTTTTTGGGGAAGGCGCGAAGGCGCGACGCGGGGGACTCGCTATTTTGCCTGGGGTCGGGGAGCCGGCCGCTCGGAATGAGGCGCTTCGCGCGGGGGAGGGCTTCGTGCCTTTGCGCCCTGGGGGCAGGGGACGTCGCCGGACCGAGCGGGAGGGGAGGGGCATTGCTATGGGCGGGGCGAATTTCCGGCGGGCTCGTCGGGGTCCCGGCTTTCGCCGGGATGACGGGGGGGCTGCGGCATCCTAGAGCGGGGCGATGACCGACTTCTACCGAATCCGCCGGCTGCCGCCCTACGTCTTCGCCGAGGTCAATGCGATGAAGGCGGCGGCGCGGGGGCGGGGGGAGGATGTGGTCGATCTGGGGATGGGGAATCCGGACGGGGCGCCGCCTCCGCACGTCATCGAGAAGCTCGCCGAGGTCGCGCGCAACCCGCGGGCGCATCGCTATTCGGCGTCGCGGGGGATCGCCGGGCTGAGGAAGGCGCAGGCGGCTTATTATGCCCGGCGCTTCGGGGTGGAGGTGGATCCGGAGCGGGAGGCGATCGTCACTCTGGGCTCGAAGGAGGGGCTTGCCAACCTGGCCCAGGCGATCACCGCGCCGGGCGACGTCGTTCTGGCGCCCAACCCGTCCTACCCCATTCACCAGTTCGGATTCATCATCGCCGGCGCCGCGATCCGCTCGATCCCGGCGGCGCCGGGCCCCGAATTCTTCGACATGCTCGAACGGGCGGTTCGCTACACGGTGCCGGCGCCCAAGGTGCTGGTGATCGGCTATCCGTCCAACCCGACCGCCTACACCGCCGACCTTGCCTTCTACGAGCGGGTGGTGGCCTTCGCCCGCGAGCACGGCCTGTGGGTGATCAGCGACCTCGCTTATGCGGAAATCTATTTCGGCGACACTCCGACTCCGTCGATCCTCCAGGTCGAGGGCGCGAAGGACGTGGCGATCGAGTTCACCTCGATGTCGAAGACCTATTCGATGGCGGGGTGGCGGATCGGCTTCGCGGTGGGGAATGCGGAGCTGGTGGCGGCGCTCGGGCGGGTCAAATCCTATCTCGATTACGGCGCCTTCACGCCGATTCAGGCGGCGGCGACGGCGGCTCTCAACGGGCCTCAGGACATAATCGAGGCCAATCGCCGGCTCTACAAGGCGAGGCGCGACTGCCTGGTCGAGAGCTTCGGCCGCGCCGGCTGGGAGATCCCGCCGCCGCAAGCCTCGATGTTCGCCTGGGCGCCGATCCCCGAGCGGTTCCGGGCGGCCGGGTCGATGGACTTCGCCAAGCGGCTGCTCGCCGAGGCGCAGGTGGCGGTGAGCCCGGGAGTCGGCTTCGGCGAGGAGGGCGAGGGCTATGTCAGGATCGCGCTGGTCGAGAACGAGCAGCGGATCCGCCAGGCCGCGCGCGGGGTGAAGAGGTTCCTCGCGGACGGCTAGGCCGTTCCGCCCCGAGCCTGCCCGCGGAGGACCGACGAGCCCTCGACCGAGCAATCCCTGGGCTCCCCATCGCGGTCAAGCTGTCGTACGAATTGTCGGATCGGGACCGGTGATACAGGGAGAAGGCAGCCATGGGTGCGAAGACATTGAAGCTTGCGGCGCTGGCGACGGCGCTGGGGGCGATGCTGGCGGTCACGCCCGGAGCGGCGCTCGCCGGGGGAACGAAACCGAAAGCGGCGAAGGACGATCCCAGCCGCCGGGTCTGCCGGAGCGTCATCCCGATGGGAACGCGCCTCGCCACGCGCATCTGCCGGCCCTATGCGGAATGGGCCGAAGAGGAGAAGGCGGCGCAGGAGGGCGTTCTCAATCGCCAGACCGAGGGATTCGTCCGAATGACTCCGGCCGCGAGCGAAATGGGCGGCGCCGCGCTTCCCCATTGAGGGAAAAGGACGCGCATCCTGCGCGGAAACTCGAAAGGGGAGACTTCCTATGGCCAAAAGCAACCTCGCCGCCCTGCTCGCCTTGGCGGCGGTCTCGGTCCAGGCCGAGGCGGGGCCGATCCAGCCCAGCCCGGATTCCGCGAAGGAGCGGATCGCCCTTCGCAAGCTCACCGCCTGCCTCGCCGAGGCGCGCCCCCGCTGGGGCCGCCAGACGCTCGCCAAGCCCTATCTCAGCAAGGAGCAGGAAGGCGATCTCGGCCAGGCCCTGATGGGCAAGGACACGTGCACGGGCGGGCCCGAAGCCGAATTCCGATTCCGAGCCTCGGGCATCGTCGGCAGCCTCGCCGAACATTATCTGGAGGCCGACATCGAGCGCGCCGACGGCCCCCGGCTTTCTCAGGCGCTGTCGACCCTCACCCCGCTCAACGTCTCGGAGGATTTCGCGCTTTGCGTCGCCGCTCGCAACCCGGCCGCGGCCCGCGACCTGGCGCTCAGCGAGCCGGGCAGCGCGGCGGAGGAGCAGGCCGTCGCCAAGCTCGCCGGCGCCGTCGAACCCTGCACCAACGACGGCGAGGCGCTGACCGTCGACCTTCAGTCGCTTCGGGCGCTGACCTCGACCGCGCTCTATCGCGGCGTGACGGCCGTCCTGACTCAGTGACGAGCGCCTGAGCAATCGGGGGTAATTGGGGACAGGCACGAATTTCGCGCTTTGCTCCCGACCGGAGCCGCCGCCTCGCGCGAACTTCGTGCCTGTCCCTGATTACCGTCAGGGCGCCGGGTCTTCCGTTGGCGGGACGGGCGGTTCGGCGTCGGGCTGGAACACCGAGCGGTCGGAGAGCCAGCCGGCAGCCTGGTCGGAGAACATTCCCGCGAGGATGCCGATGCCGCCATAAGCGATGAGGTTCTGGGCGCTTCCCGAGGCGTTGGGGCCGGCGAGGACGGCGACTCCGCTGAACATCAGCACGAACACCCCGAGCGCGATCAGGCCGCCGAGCAGGATCCGGCCGAAATAGGATTTGGTGCGGGTGAATTTGTAGCGGTTGTCGGGATAGACGAAGAGGATGAGGGTGATGAGCAGGGCCCCGAACAGGCCGGAGACCGAGGCGAGGATGATGCCGGTCAGCGCCGGGGGGACGTAGACGAGCTGCTTGGCGAGCGGCCAGCTGCTGTCCTCGAACACCTTCAGAACCGCGATGATGTCGCCGGAGCGGGCGGCGGCCTCCATCTGCTTGTCGATATTGTTGCGCTCGGCCTGGAGCAGGTCGAGCCGATCCTGGATGTCGTCGGCGTCGCGCTTCAGCCCGGCGGCGTCGTCGATCGACTTCTGGACGGCGCGCTGGCCGGCGAGGACGTCGGTGGCGACCGGGGGAATGGCGGCATTGGCCTCGCCCCGCTCGGCCGCGCAATGCTGGGTGGCGACCGCCATGCTGACCAGCTCGGCGGGCGTCGGCGGAGTCTCCGGCGCGGTCGGGGCCGGGCAGCCGGCGGCGGTGAGGCGCTGCAGGTCCTCGGCGAGGTCGCCGGCCTGGTCGGTGAGGAGGCGGGTGGCGGCCTGGACCCGGTCGTTGGCGGCGCGAAGCCGGGCGGTCGACTGCTTGATCGCCTGGCTGTTCTCGCCGACCACGTTCTTGAGGCTCTCGCGGCCGAAATAATAGCGGACGGCGACGCTGTAATCATAGCCCACCGCCTCCTTGGTGAGGGCGTCGTCGACCTTCTGCTGGGCGGTGGCGACGAGCAGGACGACGATGAAGACGTAGGTGACGGCCACCGCGACGAGGGTTCGGGCGGCCCAGTGGGCGGCGGTCCTCGCCAGGGTCCAGCGGTTCGCAGGCGCGGCGTCCACGGTCATGAATATCTCCCCCCGGAAATTCGATTTGCGCATAGTGGCAGAGGGGGTGGCGGAGTCAAATTCCCGCCCGGTTTTGGGCGAGAGGAATTCGAGCCTAATCGTCCTTGCCGAGGACGTGGCGGAGGATCCGGCCGCCATATTTGCGGACCTGCTTGTCGGTGACCGTCACCGGATGCTGGCAGCCGAACATGCAGGTGTCGTAGGCGGTCTCGGCCCGGGGAAGCTCGCCGGGGAGGAGGTGCTCGCGTTCGCCCGGGACCCGCTCGACCGGGATCCGGAGGCGGCTCGGATCGGGGCCGCGGCGGCCGCAGACGACGATGTCGCCGCTGGCGCGGTCGCGCGGGCAGGGGGCGAGGCCGGCCGCCTCGCGGACTCCGGCCCGCTCGGATTCGACGGCCTGCTCGGCGGAGAGCGCCCCTTGCGGAGCGGAAGCGAAAGCCGGTCCGGCCAGGCCCAGGGCCGCGGCCATCGCCAGTTCGAGCTTCGCCATCGCCTCGCCTCGCCTCCGCTGCGTCGTCCGAGCCAAGCTGTCGCTCGAACAAGGCCTAAATATGGCCTGGAACCGGCCGCCGGCCGCGCTCGACTTTGCCGAAGGCCTCCCCTATCGCCGCCGCGACTTCACATGAGGATGAGCGACAAGATGGTGAGCGCAAGCCACGTTCTCGACCGGGTGCTGGTGCTCGAGATGGTGCGGGTGACCGAGGCCGCGGCGGTGGCGGCCTCGAGGCTGATCGGGCGCGGCGACGAGAAAGCCGCCGATCACGAGGCGGTCGAGGCGATGCGGGCGGCGCTCAACACGCTCGACATGGACGGCACGGTCGTCATCGGCGAAGGCGAGCGCGACGAGGCGCCGATGCTCTATATCGGCGAGAAGGTCGGAGCGTCGCAGGGGACGGGGCCGAGGATCGACATCGCGCTCGATCCGCTCGAAGGGACGACGATCACCGCCAAGGCGGGCCCGAACGCGCTCGCGGTGCTGGCGATCGCGGAGGAAGGGTGCCTGCTCAACGCGCCCGACGTCTACATGGAGAAGCTCGCGGTCGGCCCGGGCTATCCCGACGGAGTGATCGATCTCAGCAAATCGCCGACCGAGAATATCCGCTCGATCGCCGCGGCGAAGGGCGTGGCGCCGAACGAGATCATCGTGTGCGTGCTCGACCGCGACCGCCACGAGGCGCTGATCGCCGAGCTTCGAGGCCTCGGCTGCGGGATCGTCCTGATCCCCGACGGCGACGTTGCCGGAGTGATCGCGGTGACCGATCCCGACACGACCATCGACTGCTACATGGGCTCGGGCGGCGCCCCGGAAGGGGTTCTGGCCGCGGCCGCCCTGCGCTGCGTCGGCGGGCAGTTCCAGGGGCGGCTCATCTTCCGCAACGACGCCGAGCGGGCGCGGGCGGACAAATGGGGCGTGACCGACCTCGACCGCATCTACCGGCTCGAGGATCTCGCCAAGGGCGACTGCATCTTCGCCGCGACCGGGGTGACGGACGGCTCGCTGCTCGAGGGCGTCAAAAGGCGCAAGGACAAGATCACGACGGAGAGCGTGGTGATGCGGGCGAGCACGGGGACGGTGCGCTGGGTGCGCGGCGAGCACCGGGTGGAGCCGGGCGCACGGGGCTAGCCGTCATCCCGGCGAAAGCCGGGACCTTGGGGAGACCCGCCGTGACTTATTGACCTGAGGTCCCGGCTTGCGCCGGGATGACGGGGTCAGCGCAGGCTCAGCGGCGCGTCGTGCAGGGCGATGGTGACGGGGAGGGTGCCGACCGGGTCGCCGTCCGCCTGGACCGGCAACGGGGCGTCCGCCTCGGCGGTGAGGGCGGTGCAGGTGAAGGCTGCGGCCCCCGGGGCCGGCTTTCCCCGCCACAAGGCCCAGGCGAAGCGCGCGAAGTCGCGGCGGCGGGCGGTCCTCAGGGCGACGACGTGGAGCAGGGGATCGGCGAGGCTGGCGGCCGGGGCGAAGCTCCAGGGACCGGCGAAATAGCGGCCCTTGGCGACGTAGAAGGCTTCGCAGTCGAGCGTGCCGCCGTCCCAGGCGAGGCGGATCGGGGCCCGGCGCCAGTCGAACAGGATTCGGCAGAAGGCGGCCGCGTAAGCGAGCTTGCCGATCCGGGCCTTGAGCGCAAGCGAGACTTCGGCGACCGCCCGGCTGTCCGGGCCGACGCTGGCGCAGGCGAGGAAGAGGGTGTCGTCGACCGAGGCCGGGTGAAGCCGGGCGCCTTCCTCGTCGCCGAGCAGCCGCGCGGCGTGGCCGTCCGGATCGAGAGGGAAGGGCCGCTCGCGATGGACGAGGTTGACGGTTCCGGCCGGATAGAGGCTGAGCGGCAGCGGCCGGCCGCTTCGGGCGAGGGCCGCCGCGACGTGGCGCAAGGTGCCGTCGCCGCCGACCGCGCAGACATGGCTCGCCTCGCCGCCAATCTCGATGTCGTGGCCGGGCCCGCATTCGGAGAGGATGACCCGAGCGCCTTTGGCCTCGAAGCCGGCGCGAAGCGCATCGAGCCGGCGCGGGCAGTGGCCTCCGGAGGCCCGGTTGTAGAAGAGCTGGACGATCGTCATTTTGCGCCCCTGTAGCGGGGGAGGGCTAAAGCCGGATTAAGGACGCCGTCATTCCCGCGGAAAGCGGGAATCCATGAACAGCTCGGTGCCGAACCGTCGCGGGCCGTGTTCATGGATCCCGGATCAAGTCCGGGATGACGACCCCCCCGTCATTCCCGCGGAAGCGGGAACCCATGAACACCTCGGTGCCGAACCGTCGCGGGCCGTGTTCATGGATCCCGGATCAAGTCCGGGATGACGACCCCTCCCCGTCATTCCCCCGGAGGCGGGAATCCATGAACAGCTCGGTGCCGAACCGTCGCGGGCGGTGTTCATGGGTCCCGGATCAAGTCCGGGATGACGAGGATCGAATCGGTATGGACTCCCGCTTTCGCGGGGGTGACGAAGGAGGGTGAGCGCCGCCGTCTTCTTCGCCATCCTGTTCGCGGCGGCGCTCCACGCCGGGTGGAACGCCCTGGTCAAGCTCGGGCTCGACCGATTTTCGTCGATCCTGTTCCTGGCGCTGGTCCAGGGCGGAATCGCCTTGCTCCTGCTCCCCTTCTTCGGGCCGCCGCCGCGGGCCGCCTGGCCGTGGGTGCTGGCGGGGTCGGCGCTTCACTCGGGCTACAAGCTCGTCCTGATCCGGGCCTACGGCCATGGCGATCTGAGCCAGGTCTATCCGCTCGCCCGAGGCACCGCGCCGCTGATCGTCGCGATCGTCGGAATCCTGTTCCTCGGCGAGGCGATGGCTCCGGCGCGGGCGGCGGCGGTGGTCGCGATCGCCGGCGGGATCATGCTGATGGCCGGCCGCGGCGGGCTGACCCGGGCCGGCCTGGCCTGGGCGCTCGCCACGGCCGCTTTCACCGCCTCCTATACGCTCGCCGACGGAGTGGGCGCCCGTGTCGCCGGCTCGGCCTCGGCGTTCACGCTCACCATGTTCGTCCTCGACGGCCTGTTCATGCTCGCTTTCGGCCTCGCGGCGCGCGGCGGGCCGGCGCTGGCGGCGCTGCTTCCGGCCTGGCGCGGCGGCCTCGCGGCCGGGGCGATGTCGCTGGGCGCCTATTGGATCGCGATCTGGGGGTTCACCCAGGCGCCGCTGGCGATGGTCGCGGCGCTCCGCGAGACGAGCGTGCTGTTCGCCATGCTGCTCGGCGCATGGCTGCTTAAGGAAAGGCTGACGGCGCGGCGCTGGGCGGCGGGGGCGCTGATCCTGGCCGGCGTCGCGCTGATGCGGATCTAGGAAAGGGTAGGAAAGGGGACAGTTACGGTAACTGTCCCCTTTTTCCTTAGGCGCGGCGCTGGGCGGTGGGGCGCCGATCCTGGCGGGGGTGGCGCTGGTGCGGATCTTAGGAAAGGGGACAGTTACGGTAACTGTCCCCTTTCTTACATGGGCAGCGAGACGGAGTCGGTGACGTGGATGATTCCGTTCGACTGGACGACGTCGGCCCGGGTGACGGTGGCCCGGCCGCCTTTGCCGTCGGTCAGGACCACCTTGCCTCCGACCAGCCGCGCGGTGAGGGTGCCGCCCTGGACGGTGGCGAGCTTCGCCGTTCCGCCGCCCGCCCTGATCTTGCGGACGAGATCGGCGGCGCTGACCCGGCCGGCGACGACATGGTAGGTGAGCACCGACTGGAGCGCCGCCTTGTTCTCCGGCCTGAGCAGGGTGGCGACGGTGCCGGCGGGGAGCTTCGCGAAGGCGGCGTCGGTCGGGGCGAAGACGGTGAAGGGGCCGGCGCCGGAGAGGGTGTCGACGAGGCCGGCCGCCTTGACGGCGGCGACGAGGATTGTGTGGACCTTCGAGCGGGCGGCGTTGTCGACGATGGTGCGCGACGGGTACATGGCCGCGCCTCCGACCATCGGCGCCTTGCCCGCGGCGAAGGCGGCGGGGGCGACGGCGGCGAGGAGGATGGCGGCATAGGGGGCGAGCCTGGACATGGTGGGGACCTCTTGTTCTGGAACGGGGGAGGTCGAGGCTGTTAGGCGCGGATCCGGCGGACGGCGATACGGGCTTTAGGCGGTAGGGGGCGGGGCAGGGCCGTCATCGCGGGCTCGACCCGGGATCGATGAATAGCGCGGAGCTCGAATATTCCGGGGCCGTGTTCATGGGTTCCGGCTTTCGCCGGAATGACGGTTTGCCGCTACAATCCCGCTTCCACCGCTATTCTGATCGCGTCGGCGGTGGTGGCGACGCCGAGCTTCCCGAGCAACAGGCTGCGGTGCATCTTCACGGTCTTCTCGGACAGGCCGAGGCGCCAGGCGATCTGCTTGTTGCGGAAGCCGGCGGCCATTTCGCCAAGCACCTCGCGCTGGCGCGGGGACAGGGTGGCGGCGAGGCCCGCGGCCCGCCGGCGGCGGAGGGACGAGGCGGCTTCGGCGCCGCCCTCGACCTCGACCTGCGAGCCGACGAACCAGGCCGGCGCGCCGTCGGGGCCGAGCAGGGGGGCGATCAGCACGGCGTTGCGGAACGGCGTTCCGTCCTTCCTGTAGTTGAGGATCTCGGTCAGCGCCGGGCGGAGCGAGCGAATGGCCTCGCGGATCCGCTCGGTCAGCCAGGGTTCCGTGTCCGGGCCGGCGAGGAAGCGGCAGTTGCGGCCGACGATCTCATGTTCCTCGTAGCCGGTCAGCGCGCAGAAGGCGGCGTTGGCGGCGACGATCGGGTTGTCGGGGCGGCGCGGATTGCTGAGCACGGTGGCGATCGGGCTGAGGCGGATCGAGGCGACCAGCGCCTGCTCCTCCCGATCCGCTTCGTCCGCCGCCATCGGGCCAGGATAGCGAAATCATCTGGGGATAGAAGCAGGGAGGGGATTCCCGCCCGTCCGGGAATGGCGTAGGCTCGGCCATGCTCGCCACCGCCCATGTCTGCGGAGTCTCCCGCTCGATCCTCGGCCAGCCCTGGCGGTGGCGGGGGGCGGCGGCCGATGGGTATGACGAGGGCTTCCAGCCGGACGACCTGATCGACCAGTTGCTGATGGCGCGCGGGGTGGTGCGCGAGGATCTCGAGCGGCACCGGCTGCCGACTTTGCGCGGCTTCATGCCGGACCCGTCACTGTTCCGCGACATGGACAGAGCGGCGGAGCGGCTCGCCGACGCGGTCGAGGCGGGCGAGACGGTGACCGTGTTCGGCGATTACGACGTCGACGGGGCGACTTCGGCGGCGTTGCTGATGCGGCTGCTGCGCGGCCTCGGCTCGGAGCCGCGCGCCTATATTCCGGACCGGCTGATGGAAGGCTACGGCCCGTCGGGCGAGGCCCTGGTGCGGCTGGCGAGGGAAGGGGCGCGGCTGATCGTCACCGTCGATTGCGGCGCCCAGGCCTTCGAGGCGCTGGGGATGGCGCGCGAGGCGGGGGTCGACGTGATCGTCGTCGACCATCACAAATGCGCGAGCGCGCTTCCGGAGGCGCTGGCGCTGGTCAATCCGAACCGGCTCGACGAGGCGCCGGAAGCGGCGGCGCACGGCCATCTCGCCGCCGTCGGAGTCTGCTTCCTGCTCGGAGCGGCGACTCTGCGGGTGCTTCGCGGCCGCGGCTTCTTCGAGCGCCGCGAGGAGCCCAGGCTGATCGAGCTGCTCGACCTGGTCGCGCTCGGCACGGTGGCGGACGTCGCGCAATTGCGGGGCCTCAATCGCGCCTTCGTCACCCAGGGGCTGAAGGTGATGGCGCAGCGGCGCAACGTCGGGCTCGCCGCTTTGGCCGACGCGGCGCGGCTGACCAGGGCCCCGACCTGCACCGATCTGGGCTGGGCGCTCGGCCCGCGAATCAATGCCGGCGGCCGGGTCGGCAAATCGGACCTCGGGGTGAGGCTGCTCACCACCGACGACCCGGCCGAGGCGGAGGCGATCGCCGCCGAGCTCGACCGGCTCAACGAGGAGCGCCGGGCGATCGAGCTCATGGTGTGCGAGACGGCCGAGGCCTTGTGCGCAAGCCAGGGCAATCGGTCGGTGATCGTCGCGGCCAAAGAGGGATGGCATCCCGGCGTGATCGGGATCGTCGCGGGGCGGCTCAAGGAGAGGTTCGGCCGGCCCGCCATCGTCGTGGCGCTCGGCGAGGATGGGCTCGGCAGGGGCTCGGGCCGCTCGATCGGCGGAGTCGACCTCGGCGCGGCAGTGCTTGCGGCCAAGGACAGCGGCCTGCTCGTCGCCGGCGGCGGCCATGCCATGGCGGCGGGGCTCACCGTCGAGCGCGGCAAGCTCGAGGCGCTGGGCGATTTCCTCGACGGGCGGCTCGCCGCCGACGTCGCCCGGAGCCGGGACGACCGCGCCCTGCTGCTCGACGCGGTGCTGGCGCCGGGCGGGATCTGCCCGGGCCTGTGCGACGCTCTCGACGGCGGCGGCCCCTACGGCTCGGGCTGGCCGGCGCCCCGGGTCGCGGCCGGGCCGGTCCGGGTGATCAAGGCCGACGTGGTCGGAAGCGGCCATTTGCGGCTGATCGTCGCCGGCGACGACGGCCGGCGAATCAAGGCGATCGCCTTCCGGATGGCGCAGGGGCCGCTCGGCGAGGCGATGCTGGCGGCGCCGCCGCACCGCAAGCTGTGGATCGCCGGCCGGGTCCGCAAGGACGAATGGGGCGACCGGATCGCCGCCGAGCTCCACCTGGAAGACGCCGCCTGGGCCGATTGACGCGACGCGAGGGGCCGCTTAAGGCCCGCGCTTCGGCCGATGGCCCCATCGTCTAGCGGTCCAGGACGTCGCCCTTTCACGGCGAAAACACGGGTTCGAGTCCCGTTGGGGTCACCAGGTTCGAGATGCCGAACCTTGGTCGACGCTGTTTTGGCGCCTGTCCGGCTCACGCCTGGCGAAGCGACCCAAGCCCGTGGCGGCAACTCGTCTCGAGCAGCGGTGGAGACACCCGCCGTTCCTTGCCGCCGGGTGCGCCCGAACTAGGCTGTAAGCGCGAGCGCCGGCTTGCCGGCGAAGGCCGGCATGATGGCGTCTTCCCGCGACCGGCCGCCGCCCAGCAGCGCCCGCATCATGAACAGCGTGAAGGCAAGGACGCCGACCGTGAAGACGAGATCGCCCGGCACCCTCGCCCAGACCAGCGCCTGCATGACCGGCCCGTGGATAACCTCGGCGCTGCGGGCGAAAGCGTAGTCGCGGGTGAAGCTGTAATAGGCCTGATAGAGACCCTGCGGGAACAGCGAGAGGAAGACCATCATCGCCAGCCCGATGTTGAGGCACCAGAAGGAAGTCTGGAGCAGCCGCTCGCTCCAGCGCGAGGAATCCGACAGCCCGCGCATGCAGAACAAGGTCAGGCCGATGCCCAGCATGCCGTAGACGCCGAACAGGGCGGCATGGGCATGGGTCGGCGTCGTGTTCAGCCCCTGCATGTAGTAGAGCGCGAGGGGCGGATTGATGAAGAAGCCGAACAGCCCGGCTCCGATCACGTTCCACACCAGAACGCTCGCGAAGAAGGCGAACGGCCAGCGATAGGCCTTCTGCCATTCGTGCATGTGCTCGACCTTGGACCGGTTATAGGCTTCGAAGCCGACCACCACGAGCGGGACCACCTCGAGAGCGGAGAATACGGCGCCGAGCGCGATCACCGACGTGGGCGTGCCGCTGAAGTACATATGGTGGAAGGTGCCGAGCACGCCGCCGGCGAGGAAAATGATCGTCGCCAGCAATACGGAGGTGGCCGCCACCGACCTGCGCAGCAGGCCCATCTTGACGAAGAGCGCGGCGACGATCGCGGTGGCGAACACCTCGAAAATGCCTTCGACCCACAAATGGACGACCCACCAGCGCCAATATTCCATGATCGAGATATGGGTGTGCTGGCCGTAGAGCAGGCCGGTGCCGAACAGCAGCCCGATCGACACGGTGGCGATCACCACGAGGAAGAGGAGCGAGCGCCCGCCTTTCTCCTGAAGCGCGGGCCAAAGACCGCGCAAGACGAGGGCGGTCCACAGCAGCAGGCCGATGAACAGATATATCTGCCAGAAGCGGCCGAGATCGAGATATTCATAGCCCTGGTGCCCGAACCAGAAGTTCAGAGTCCCGGCGCCCATCTGGCGGTTGATCGCGAGCCATTCGCCGGCGAACGAGCCGACGACGATGATCAGCAGGCTGACGAACAGGAAGTTGACGCCGAGGCGCTGGAATTTGGGTTCCCGACCGCCGAGCAGCGGCGCGACGTAAAGGCCGGTGGCCAGCCAGGCGGTGGCGATCCACAGCACCGCGAGCTGGGTGTGCCAGGTCCGGGTGATCGCATAAGGGAAATATTCCGCCATCGGGAGTCCGTAGAGTCCCTGGCCCTCGACGGCGTAATGGGCGGTGACGATTCCGAGCAGGACCTGAGCGAAGAACAAGGCGGTGACGACGAAAAAGTATTTGGCGGTCGCTCGCATCGACGGAGTGATGGCCGCGCTGGCAAAGACGTCGGCTTTGGCGAAACCCTCGACGGGCTCCATGTCGCGCCGCCACACGTCGAATTCGCGGGCATAATACCAGACCAGCCCGCCGATGCCGGCGAGCAGGACGAAGATCGAGATGAACGTCCACAGGAAGATCGATCCGGCGGGCGTGTTGCCGACCAGAGGCTCGTGCGGCCAGTTGCTCGTGTAGCTGATCGTGTCGCCCGGGCGCTGGGCCGCCGTCGCCCAGGACGCCCAGAAGATGAAGCCGGTCAGGGCATGGGCTTCGTCGCCGGTCAGGACCGCGTTTTTCGGCATCGCATAAAGCTGGCGCAGCTGCTGGTCGGCGAGCGTGCGGTTGGTGAACAGGTCCCTATAGTGGGTCGCGGTGGCGGCGATGGCGGCCGCGCGCTTCTCGCTGACCGTGATGCTCGAGGTCCGAGGATCGTAGGTGTTCGTCCGCATCTCGCGCATGACCATCGAGGCGAAGCGGGCCTGTTCAGGCTCCGCAAGCGCGGCGAAGGGCCGCTGGACGCCGGTCCCGGCAATGCCGTCGCGAAGCGCTACGGCTTCCCGGTGGAGCCAGTCCGCGCTCCAATCCGGGGCGACGTAGCTGCCATGACCCCAGATCGAACCCTGCTGCATGCCGCCGACCGACTGCCAGACGTTCTGGCCACGCCGGATGTCCTCGCCCGTATAGAGGATCTGCCCCGAGGCGGTGCGGACCGAACCGGGCATCGGCGGCTTGGCGTGATAGATCTGGACGCCGAAGAACAGCAGCACCCCGAACATGACGACCATCGTCGTGCCGAAAATAGTCCACAAGCGTCGAATGGAAAAATCAGAGGCATAATCAGACATGGCATAATTCCCCAACGGAGTTTTCTGCCAAGCAGGTTGCCTGCATAGGGGCCGCGCCCCCGGTAGATCACGTATGCGCGCTTCGAAAACAATAAACAACACAAGGCGCTACCGGACCCGACCGGAACATGTAGCCGGGGGATGGAGCCCCGAATTGCCAACAGCCTCCGGATCATCGCGGCCATCCTGCTGCTCAAGGCCGGCGCTGGGGCCGGCCCAGCGCCGGCGCGCGGAGTCGATGCTTCCGGAGGCGGCGCCGGCTACGGCGTGAGTGCGACCTTGAGTACGCCGTCGCGCTGGTTGGCGAACAGCTCATAGGCCTCTTCGACTCGGTCGAGCGAAAACCGGTGAGTCACCAGCGCGCCGAGGTCGACTCGGCCGGAGTCGATGACGCTGATGAGCCGGCGCATCCGCTCCTTGCCGCCCGGGCAGAGGGAGGTGACGATCCGGTTGTCGCCGAGGCCGGCCGAAAAGGCGTCGGCCGGGATAACAAGGTCGCCCGAATAGACTCCGAGGCTGGAAAGCGTACCGCCCGGGCGCAGCGCGCGCAGGGCGGACTGAAACGTCCCCTGGGTTCCGAGCGCCTCGATCGCGACATCGACTCCTCGTCCGTCGGTCAGCCTCATGATCTCGGCCACTGGATCGGCGGAGGCGAAGTCGATGACGTGGTCGGCGCCGAGCTTCCTCGCCGCCTCCATGCGGACGGGCAGGGTGTCGACGCCGATGATGGCGGTCGCCCCCATCAGCCTGGCGCCGGCGACCGCGCACAGGCCGATCGGCCCGAGCGCGAAGACGGCGACCGTGTCGCCGATCCTCACCTGGCCTTTCTCCGCGCCCGCAAAGCCCGTCGACATGATGTCGGGGCACATCAGCACCTGTTCGTCGGTGAGACGGTCGGGGATGGGGCTAAGGTTGGCGATCGCGTCCGGAACGAGGACATATTCCGCCTGGCAGCCGTCGATCGTGTTGCCGAAGCGCCAGCCGCCCATCGCCTTGAAGCCGTGCCGGGTGTCGGGCCCGTCCTGCGAATGGCAGCCGCACAGCGAGGCATAGCTGTGCCCGCTCGGCGTGATCGCGCCGGCGATGACCCGCTGACCCTCGCGATAGCCGGTGACGGCCGAGCCGAGCTTCTCGATCACCCCGACCGGCTCGTGCCCGACGGTGAGACCCCTCGCGACCGGATACTCGCCCTTGAGGATGTGGACGTCGGTCCCGCAGATCGTGGTGGTGGTGATCCGGATCAGCGCGTCGGTGACGCCGACGTCCGGAATCGGCTTCTGGTCGAGCACGATCCGGCCCGGTTCGACGAAGATGGCGGCTTTCATGAAGGCGATGTCGAAGGCCTTTCGGGCAAGTAGGCCGAACTCGTCAGACCCCAGGCGCTTGCGGTGAGCGCAGGTGATAATCGCGATATGGGGAGAGTGGCCCCTGATAACGAGGGCTCTCTCCGTAATAATACTGCATGAGTTGTTTCAACCGAATTGTAAAAGATCGGAGCTCGCCTACAACACGTGGAATGGTGGAAAGTTCCAATCTCAATTGCGAAGGATAAAGCGGCGGCAACGACGAGCGTTTGACATAAAGCCGATTTAGTCAAACGATTTTATTTCTCTGGCATTAATCATATGTTAACTATTGTATTATATATAATTTGTTCCGAGGGCGGGGTGTGCTTCTCGGTTTGATCGAGTGCTGCTGCTTGGGTTGCATCGCGGATCGGAAACCCCGCCGTCAGGCCTCAACGTCCGTCTCTCGGCTGCTCGGGGACGTCACGCCTTCTCCCACGGCGGCCTGCGAGGTGATCCATGTTGAAATCCGGGGTGGTCATGATCGCGATGCTGGCGGCCAGCCAGGCCGCGGCGGCGCAGCAACCGCCGCCGGGCGCGGGTGGGCAGCTCCAGCAAATCCCTCCCCCGCCCCTCCCGGAGAAGACGGCGCCCGACATCCGCGTGGAGCGGAGCGAAACGGCGCCCGATCCGGCCGCCTCGGGCACGCGCATCCGGGTGAACAAGCTCATCGTCACCGGCAACAGCCGGTTCGACGAGGCCGACCTGGTTGCCGTCGCGGCGGTCCCGCCGGGCAGCGACTTGTCCCTGGCCGAGCTTCGCGAGGCGGCGGCGAGGATCGCCGCCTTCTACAATGCGCACGGCTATATCCTGGCGCAGGCCTATCTCCCCGCTCAGGACGTCAAGGACGGAGCCGTGACGATCGCGGTGGTCGAGGGCCGATATGGCAAGACCGACGTCCGCAACGGGACCCGCCTGCCGGACCGGGTCGCCACAAACGCCCTGGCGGCCCTGAACCGCCGCGATGCTGTGGAGGCCGGGCCCCTCGAGCGCCGCCTGCTGCTGCTGTCCGACATTCCCGGCATCAACGTCAGGTCTACGCTGTCGCCCGGCGCCGAGGTCGGCACGTCGGATCTCACCGTCGACCTCACCCCGGGACGGCGCATCACCGGCAGCGTGGAGGCCGACAATGGCGGCAACCGCTATACCGGCGCCTATCGCGCCGGCGGCTCGATCAACCTCAACAACCCCGTCGGCATCGGCGACCGCCTCAGCCTCCGCCTGCTGGGCTCGACGGGCGGGCTCGCTTATGGCCGTGCGGCCTACCAGGCGCCGGTCGGCGACGCGACGCTGGGCCTGGCCTTTACCCATTTGCGCTACGAGCTCGGCCGCGAGTTCAGGAGCCTGCGCGCCGACGGCACGGCCGACATCGCCAGCCTTTTCGCCAGCTATCCGGTGATCCGGTCCCGCGACTCCAATCTCTATGCGCTGGCCGGCGCCGACGCCAAATGGCTTTCGGACAGGATCGACCTCGTCTCGGCGAGGTCGGACAAGACCAGCCGCGCCCTGACCCTCGGCCTCAGCGGCGATTCCCACGACCGCCTGGGCGGCGGCGGCTGGAACGTCTTCTCGGCCGGCTGGGCGTTCGGCGATCTCCACCTCGAGAGCCCGCTCGACCGTGCCGCCGATGCGCTGACGGCGCGCACCGAGGGGCGTTTCAGCAAGCTTCAGATCAGCGCCGCGCGGCTGCAGACGGTGAGCGGCCCCTTCTCGCTCTACGCGGCGGTGCGCGGGCAGGTCGCCCTCGGCAATCTCGATACCTCGGAAAAGATGGAGCTTGGCGGCGCCTATGGCGTACGCGCCTATCCCGAGGGCGAAGCCTATGGCGACGAAGGCTGGCTCGGCACGCTCGAAGCCCGTCTGGCGCTGAGCCGCTGGACGGGCGAGCTGCCGGGCGAGCTCGGGCTGGTCGGCTTCGTCGACGTCGGCCAGGTCAAATTCGCCGACGATCCCTGGTTCGCCGGATCGAACCGAGCCCGCCGCAGCGGCATCGGCGCGGGCCTGAGCTGGGCCGGCCCCAACGGACTCTTCGCCAAGGTCTCCTACGCCCGCAAGCTGGGCAACGCCGCGGCGACCTCCGGCCCCGACAGGGACGGGCGCTTCTGGTTCCAGATCTCGAAGCTGTTCTGATGGTCCGGCCAGCCAAAACCGCAGCCCACGCCTCTTCACCGAAGGATCACCCCATGAACGGCATCCATCATCCGCCCCGCAAGAGCGCCCTGTTCGGATCGACCGCCCTGGTCCGTCTCGCCGGCCTCGCGCTGCTCGGCTGGGCGGCGGCCCTTCCCAGCGGCGCGCCGGCTAATGCGCAGGACGTTCCCACAGGCGGGTCCGTCTCCAGCGGCAGCGCCGGAATCGCCACCGGCTCAAACTCGGTCACGGTCAACCAGTCGAGCCAGAACGTCGCGATAAACTGGCAGTCCTTTTCGATCGGCAAGGACAATGCTGTCGTCTTCGTCCAGCCGAACAGCCAATCGGTGGCGCTCAACCGGGTGACCGGCGGCGACCCTTCGGTGATCCTCGGCAGCCTGTCGGCCAACGGCAAGGTCTTCCTCGTCAACCCGAACGGCATCCTGTTCGGCAAGGGTTCCAACGTGAACGTGGGCGGCCTCGTCGCCTCGACCCTGAACCTGTCCGACGCGGACTTCATGGCCGGCCGCTACGCATTTTCAGGGTCGGGCGGCGCCGTGCTCAACCAAGGCACGATCAGCGCGGACGGCGGCTATGTCGCGCTGCTCGGCGCGACGGTGAGCAATGAAGGGACGATCCAGGCCAATCTCGGCACCGTCGCGCTCGCGGCGGGCGAGGCCATCACGCTCGACCTGGCCGGCGACGGGTTGCTCAACGTCGCGATCGACAAGGGCGCGGTGAACGCGCTCGTCCAGAATGGCGGCCTGCTTCGCGCGGACGGCGGCCAGGTGCTGATGACCGCCCAGGCGGCCGGCCAGCTGCTGAGGACGGCGGTAAACAATACGGGCGTGATCGAAGCGCGCACGCTCGAGAACCGCAACGGCGTGATCAAGCTCCTCGGCGACATGCAGAGCGGCACGACTTTGGTCAGCGGCGTCCTCGACGCCAGCGCGCCCGATGGCGGCGACGGGGGGTTCGTCGAAACTTCCGCGGCCACCGTCAACATCGCCGACGGGGTCAGGATCACCACAGCTGCGCCACAGGGGACCACCGGCACATGGCTGATCGACCCGCAGGATTTCACCATTGCCGCGAGCGGCGGGAATATCTCGGGCGACACCCTCTCGAAGCAATTGGTCACCAACAGCGTCGTCATCAGCACGCTGGTCGGACCGGGAGCCGCCCTGCCCGGCGAGGGCAACATCCACGTCGACGACACCATCGAGTGGAAGGCGTCGGGGACCGCAACGACACTGACGCTCAACGCGGCGGGGGACGTGAGCATCGATGCTCCGATCACCGCGACCAAGGGTAATCTGGTCGCCTGCTGCGGCCGCGACGTGATCGTCAACGCCGCGATCACGACCACCAACGGCAGCGTCCTGCTGAACGCCGGCCAGGACGTGAAAGTCTTCCACGCGATCACGACGACCGACGGCAACATCGCCCTGTGCGCCGGCCATGACATCCACATCGACGCCAAGGTCACGTTGACCCGGGGCAGCACCGTCGTCGCCGAGAGCCTCGGCCTTCCGGTCGGGCTGACGCTGATCGCCGGGGCCGACGGCACCGGACCGGGCGTCGGCGGCGGGACGGTCATCTTCGCGCCGCTCGCGCCGCCGATCACCGTCACCGTCGCGCCGGTCACGATCGCCTACAACCCGGTCTCCTATGCGGCGCCATCGGACTTCTCGACCAAGTTCGTTCTCACCGAAGGGGCCGCGCTGACCCAGCGGATGCTGCTCTTCCCGCACGCCGACAAGGTCGCGGACGGGACCGCCAGCGCGGTCCTGAGCGGGTTCAATACGACCGCGACCTCCGGTACGCCGACCGGGGTGACCCTGGTCGCCGGACCCGCCGCCTCGGCCGTTTTCGACAGCGCCGCGGCAGGGTCGAACATCGGGATCACCTATTCCGGTTACAGCCTGGCGGGCGCCAATGCGGACAAATACGCGCTTGCCGGTTCGTGCTGCGTGTCGACCTTCAGGACGAGAGGATCGATCACCGCCGCCGCTGCGCCGCCGCCTCCCCCCGCGCCTCCGCCTCCGGCGCCTCCGCCGCCCGCACCTCCGCCGCCCGCACCTCCGCCGCCCGCGCCTCCGCCGCCCGCGCCGCCTCCGCCTGCGCCTCCGCCTCCGCCTCCTCCGACGCCGGCGCCCCCGCCTCCTTCGCCGCCGCCTCCGGCGCCTCCTCCGCCGCCCCCTCCGGTGGTGACTCCGCCCGTGGTGACTCCGCCGGTGGCGACGACGCCTCCACCGGCGGCTCCCGCGCCGCCGCAGGTGGTGCCGCCGATCCTGATCGCCACTCCGATCCTGATCCCGCTGCTGCCAGCTTCGCCCGGCGGCCCGCAGCTCGCGGTGATCGGCGGGGGCGTCAGGATGCCGGCGATCGAGGTCGCCCGGAACGATGTCCCCGAAAAGGAGGAAGCGAGCCCGATCGCCCGGCCCGCGCCGAGCGAGGCTCCGATCAAGCCGGTGGCCCCTGTCTATCCGCGAAAGCAGGCCCGCCATTAGGAGGTCGTGCCTTGCCTTGCTGGCGGCGCTTCTCGTCTCAGCCGAAGCGGGCGCTGCCGAAAGGCGGGCGCCCGCGGCCAACGGCAACGAGTCGCTCGCCGTCGAGACGGCCTCGAAGGACGTACGGGCCGTTGTCGACTGGATCGCCGCGTCCGGGGACAATCGCGGCCTGGCCTATGTCATCGTCGACAAAATCAACGCGAAGGTCTTCGTGTTCGACGCCCATGGCGGGCTGCGGGGCGCGACTTCGGCGCTGCTGGGTCTCGGCGTCGGCGACGATACCGTGCCGGGGATCGGCCATCGCAGGTTGGCGACGATGAGGGCCGAGGAGCGGACCACGCCCGCCGGCCGCTTCGTCGCAGCGCTGGGGCACGATCTGGAGCAGGACGTCCTCTGGATCGATTACGATGCCGCGGTGTCCCTCCACCGCGTCATCGTGGGCCGACCCGAAGAGCATCGCTCGGAGCGGCTGAAATCCCCTTCGACGCTGGACAAGCGCATTTCCTATGGCTGCATCAACGTCCCGGCCGCGTTCTACGACAGCATGATCGTTCCCGCCTTTCGGGGAACGGTGGGGATCGTCTACATCCTTCCGGAAACCAAGGCTGTCGAGGCGGTTTTCGGCTTCTCCAGAAGCTCGAGCAACCCTGCTCGAGTCCCACCACCCCCGCAATACCCGCATCTGGAGGATTCCCGCACCCGCGAAGATCCCTGAAGGCCGCCGCCGCGAATCTGCCTCGCACTCGCCAATTCGGATTGGCCGAAAGTGCAACTCGTTTGTCCTTTGTGCCAGGCCGGTCCCTCCGTATCCGCCCCCCTCGAAGATCGGTGCGGGAGACGGGTATGACGAGGCTTGCCACAGCGGGGATCGCCGAGACTTCGGAGGTCGGGGTCCGGCGCCGGCGGCGGGTGGCGATCCTGCTTTTCGACGACGTCGAGGTGCTCGACTTCGCCGGCCCCTTCGAAGTCTTCGGAGTCGCCCGCACCGGCGCCGGGGAACTGGCCTTCGAGGTCGTGACCGCGGCCTTGCATCCCGGCCAGGTGATCGCGCGCAACGACCTCAGGGTCGTTCCGACCTGCACCGCCCCGGGCCTCGAGCCGTTCGACATCCTCGTCGTCCCCGGCGGCTCCGGCACGCGCCGGGAAATGGTCCGCCCGGCCATGCTCGACTTCATCCGGACCGCGAGCGGCTCCGCCGTTTTGACTCTGTCCGTCTGCACGGGCGCGCTCCTGCTGGGAGCCGCCGGCCTCCTCCAGGGCCGCTCCGCAACCACTCACTGGGCTGCGATCGGCGAGCTTCGCGCCCTCGACAGCGGCGCCCAAATCCTCCCCGACGCCCGGATCGTCGACAACGGCCGGCTGATCCTGTCGGCGGGCGTCAGCGCCGGCATCGACGCCGCCCTCTACATCGTCTCGCGGCTGCTCGGACCGGACATGGCCGAGCAGACCGCCCGTTACATGCAATATGAGTGGACCTGCCGCGAGGTCGACGGCCGCAAGGTCGTGAGGGTCGAGGCCTAAGCTTCGAGGGTCCCGGCGGCGTCGCTCGCCAGGGGAACATGCCCGAACCGCTGGCGATACTCGCCGGGCGTCGCTCCGACGCGCCTGTTGAAGGCCCGGTGCAAGCCTTCGACGCTCCCGAAGCCGGCTCGCTCGGCGACCCGGGCAAGGGGCCAGTCCGAGGTCTCGAGGAGCGCCTTGGCCCGGTTCACCCTCGCCATCTCGACGAACGCCGCGGGACCCACTCCAGTCTCCTTCTGGAAGACCCGGGAGAAGGTCCGCTCCGACATTCCGGCCCGAGCCGCCAGCTGCGGAACGCTGAGATCGCCCGAGGGATCGGCGCTCACGTCGCCGATGAGCTGGCGAAGGCGCGGCGTCGCGGCCGCCTGGACGTTGAGGCCGGCGCTATATTGGGTTTGCCCGCCGGGACGGCGCATGAAGAGGACGAGGTTGCGCGCCACCGCGAGCGCGACCTTCGGGCCCTGGTCCGCCTCGACGAGGGAGAGGCAAAGATCGATCCCGGCGGTGACGCCCGCCGACGTGTAGAAGGGCGGATCGGCCACGAAGATCGCGTCCGGCTCGAGCCGTACCGCCGGCCGCAATCGGCGCATCTCGTCGCAATAACCCCAGTGAGTCGTGGCGCGCCGTCCATCCAGGACGCCCGCCGCGGCGAGCACCAGGGCCCCGGAGCAGACGCTGCCCATCCTTCGGGTCGTGAGCGCCCGCCGGCTCAGCCATTCGAGGACGTGCCCGTCGGCGACCCGGCGCAAAGCGTCCTCGCTTCCGCCGGCCACGAGCACGGTGTCGAGATCCTCCGGGAGATCCGCCAGGGCGACGGACTGCGCCAGGTGCAGCCCGGAATTGCAGGCTATCGTTCCGCCGCGCGGGGAGGCGAGGATGACCTCGTAGCCGCGCGGGTCGCCGTACCTGTTGGCCATCGAGAAGACCTCGAGCGGGCCGACGATATCGAGCGACTGGGCGCCGGGATAGCCGACGAGCGCGACCTTGCGGGTCGCGGATGAACGTTCAATCATTGGCATAGAATGCAATAGCTTTGACATTTCTGCCAGGCATTATCGCGCCTAATCCTCAAGCGTCCGAAAGGCGGACGATCTGAGGAGAAACGACATGACCGACAAATGTTCGAGCAAGCAGTGCTCGTGCCAGCCCTGCAACTGCGGTTCCAAGTGCGACTGCGGCGCGACCTGCGCCTGCAACGCGCCCGCTCGCCGCTAAAGCCCCCCGCGGGCCAGGTCTCCGTCCGGAGCCTTCCTTTGGCTCCGGACGGAACGCCTCGAGGCTTCGCGACCCGCGGCCCGTCCGCCGCGCACCGAGCGTCCCGCCGGCTATGCCGACTTTGCCGCCGCGGCCTCGGCGAGGCTCTTTTCCTCCGCGATCAGCTTCAGGAAGCCCCCCGGGATGCGGCCGAAAAACAATTTGTTGAAACTGCGCCGAAGCAGCTGAGGCGCGTGGCCGTTGAGGATCGTGGCGTCGACGACGGCGGCGTGCAGAAGGCAGGCCAGATAGGCGCTTGCGGTGCAGACGGCGTGCATCACCTCGCCGGCCTGACGGTCGAAGATCGCGACCAGCGCCTCGCGGGCGTCGGTCACCAGAGTCAGCTGATCCCCCGGCCAGAGCGCCGTCCGGTCCGCCTTGACCGCCAGAACGCAGGTGGCGCCTTCGATCCGATCGGCTTCATGGAAGGTGACCCCCGCCACGCCGACTCCCCTCTCGACCGCGTGATTCAGTGACAATTCAAGCTCTTTGAACGGACGATGAAACATCTCGAAGGCTATGCTGTCAGTGGCCTTGGAGCACATTCGGCGGGCCATGTAGTAGACCTGCGCGCTGTTCCGTAAGTGATAAACGACGTCCTCGGTCCCTGAACCCGTTATCTTCGCCAATGCGGTTTCTACTGCGCGGAAACGGCCCTCTATCTCCTCATGAAGACGAGAGAGCAGGGCCTCCGCCGGTACCGCGCTGTATTTTCTTACGCTGTCGTTCTCGACGAGAACGGCACCTTTATCGGACAGGCCCGAGAGCGCCGCATATACATTCGCCTGAGACTTGTTGATCGCCTTGGCGACGCGATAGCCGGTGGAGCCGGGCGATCTCAGCAGTTCGCAGTAGGTAAGGGCTTCCGTGTCGGTGAAGCCAAGTCCGGCTAGAAGTTGGGGGGCGGTTCCAGCCTGCATTTTATTCGGTTCACCTTCTCTTCGACATGCCGGCGCGGCAGGTGAGGGCCTGCGAAGGATCCTCGGCCGACGACACTGGATAAAGGGAGGGGACGAGTCAAACCGCGACGGCGCCGGTCGTGGCCATCCCGGCTCTAGGATTATCGGTCGAGCTGGCCCGAGAGATAAGCCTCGACCACGGCCTGGACACGCGTCCGGACCCCGAACTTCCGGCAGGCCTCGGCGACATGTCCGTCGACGGTCGGGACGGAAACCCCGAGGATTTCGCTGATGTCGAGCGAGCTCTTGCCCTCGCGGACCCAGGCGAGGCATTCGCGCTGGCGAGGGCTCAGAAAGAGCGAGCCCACGGGCTTCCTCCTGAACAGCCGACGAGCCTCCTGGCCGTAATAAGCGGCGACAACCTCGGCCATGATCCGAATCAGAGGGTCGTGCAGGTCAACCGAAGTGCCGCACAAGGCGACGGCCGTGTACGAGCCGTCGGCTTCCCTCATCGGGCAGAACAGCCCGTCATTATGTCCGAATTCCCTGGCCAGGTTGACGATGTTCTGGGTGCATTTATCCAGCCCCCGCCGCCAGATTTCGTGCCAGCAATAGGGCGACGAGGTTCGAAGCATCTCACGGCTGATCATGCTCACCCCGCCATAGCCGTGCTCCAGATAAGCCGCCGCCCACTCCGATTTCCATTTTCCGACCCAGAAGGCCGTCGCCGGCTTCATGTCGGGATCGAAGAACTTGCCCCACGAAAAAAGCGGGAAGCCCATGTCGCGGAGGAGATCCTCGACCCTGAGATCGAGCTCGTTCACCGTCTCCGCCGTTCGAATCTCGGTCAGGACATTGAAGGCCCGCAGCACCAGATCCGCCTGAGGGACAGTCATATGTCTCCCTATCATCGTACTCGAGCGCCAGCGGTCCGCCCCTGGGCCGGCATAGGAGACATGCTACTTCTGAATAAAAGTAGGATCAACATAAATACGTGGAGAGGCAGCGGGTTAGGCGGCGATCAAGGCGAGAGCGAAGGACGTGGGCGGCGCGAAGGGGCCGGAGCGATCGAGGAACGGTCCCTACCGGCCCTCCAGCACCTCCAGGACGGCGCCGCGCAGCTTCTCGCCGGCGTCGCCCGCGACCGTCTTGACCGCCCGGCGCCCGGTGGCGAGGTCGGTCTCGTGGAACTTGAAGGCACGGCCTTCCAACGGCCCGGAAACCAGATCGGCGATCATCAGGTCGCGATGCCCGTTTTGCGCATCCTGGAACGGCGCCACCAGCTCGACGAGCCAGGCGGTCTCCCCTGAATTCCAGTCCTCGAGCGTCAGCCTGTTCTCGGGCAGCGCCATCCCCCCCTCCAGCTTCGCCTCCGCCTCCGGGCCGCAATTCGCCCAGAGGGCCAGGCCGATCGGCTTGGAACCGTCTCGAAACACATAGAATTGACGGTGAATCAGCGGCGGCATGATCAGCCATTCCAGATCGCCGATCGCCAGATGCCGGTGGAGCGGCGACTGGCTGAGCAGCCAGGTCATCTCCCCGAGCAAATGGCTCACCGTCGGCGCCTCGCCAGCCGGCGCTTCGGATTCTCCCGGGATAGAATTCACCCTCGATCTCCTTCGTCAGGATGCAAAATAGTCGTAATATTCGGCCCTTCCGGGCCGCCGGTCCAGAGTTTCCGCCGCATCGGTGAGCACCCCGAAGCCCGCCATCTGCTGGATCATCCGAGCCAGGCGAAGGTCATTCGCTCCATCCCCGCTACCCGCAACGGAGGGCGACAGCTCACCGGCGGCGGGTTCCGCAAGCTGGCGTTCCAGCGCCGCGAGCGGAACCGTCTGGGGGCCGCCCGCTTCGGATCGATCGAACTCGAATGCCTTGTTGCCCTGGCGTAGATATTGCCCAAGAAGATCGCCCTCGATTCCGCGCCGAAGCGAGCGAATCAGATCGGTGGAATCCGAACCTAGACCGTCCCCATTCCGGAACGAATCGGTTGCCGCGGCGGCCGACGAGGGTTTGAACGACAGCATGGCGTTGGCGATAGTCGCGGTGCTGCCGTCCGTCCTGGTGAAGGTGGAGGTCGCAATCACGGCGTTGCGGCCGGCCTTGAGCTGTCCCTGCGTCGCCCGGGCTCCGAGGCTTATGCTGGCGATCCCCATATCCCCCAAGGACTCCAGCTCTCCCGCATCGGTTGCGCCGTTGCCGTTGCGGTCGATCCAAAGCTTGAGCTCGGCAAAGCGGCTGTCTTTCGAATCCAGCAGGCCGTTCTTGTCCGAATCGAGGGTGCCGAGCGCATCCCAGATCGTCGCGGCGCCCGTCTTTTGAGTGAGGAAGGACAACTCGGCCCCGGACGAGATGCGGCCGTCCTTGTTCAGATCTAGGACCAGGAAACCTTCGCCCCCGGCCGTCCACCCGGTTTCGTCCGCGACTCCGTTTCCGTCCATGTCGAATGCCGCTTTGGAGCGCTTGGAACGCTGAAGAGCGACGCCGTCGCCGTCGAGATCGAGCACCAGCGTCGACAGGAATCCCAGGCTCTTGCCGCCGCGGAAGGAGAGGAGCGCCGCGGCTGGAACCAGTCCCGCCCGATCGTCGATCGTGCCGGCGCCCTTCTTCGCCGCGACGGAGAGCCCGCCGTCGCCGAAGGTGAAGGCATATTTCCCGAGACGGCGGTCCAGGGCCATCGACGTGAAGTCCAGCTTCGGCATCTCGGGCGCCTCCGCCGAATTCGCCGCCGCGAGCGCGGTCTCGGCGACGATGCCGTCCTGATCGGAGGGCCGGAGAATGGCGTCCCCGATCGACCCCACGCTCCCGTCGGAACGGGCGAAGCTCGCGGTATTCACGATGACGTTGCCATGGGTATTGCTCAACGTCTGGACCGTCGGCGCCGGCGCCAGGCTGATCGAGACGATATCGAGTTGCGCGAGGGTGGCGAGCTCGCCGGCTTCGGAAATCGCGTTCCCGTCGAGATCCTGCCAGATGCGGAAATCCGCGAAGCGGGCATCCGCCGCCGAAAGAATGCCGTCGCCGTTGCTGTCGAAGGCGGCCAGGCCCTCGAGATCGGTGCGTGCGCCCGGCTTGTCCTGCGCGAACGAAATCTCCAACCCGGAGCCGATCCTGCCGTCGCCGTTGCGGTCGAGGGCAAGGAAGCCGAACCGCGGGTCGAGCCACTGTACTTTTTCGGCCTGACCGGCCCCGTCCACGTCGAAGGAGACGTCGGCTCCGAAGGCACGGGCCAGCCCGGTGTCGCTGAGGTCGAAGACGATGGGCGCGAGCGACCATCCGAAATATTCGTCGTCAGAAACCAGCTCGCGGCCGTTCCCGGTCCAGCGGAAACCCGGGGCGAGGATGGCGTAAGCGGGATCGGGCAACGGGCGGACCGGCGAATAAGGGCCGGTACCGTTGGCTTCGTCGGTCAGGACCACCGAACCGCTCTGATTGTCGATATACTGGACCCGGGTGTACCACTCGCCCGAATCGACTCCCGTCGGTCCCGTCCGCGGGCCGCCGGGGCTGGCCGAAGTGCGATAGTCGGAGGTGGTTTCGACGCGGAAGCGACCCGTCAGCGTGCCCGCGGCATTGGTCACCTGCAGAACCTGGTTTCCGATCCGAACCTGGATCACCGCCGACCCCGACGGCCCGCCGTCCGACGCGATAATGGTGAGGTTCGCATATTTGCCGGCGGAATCCTGAAGCCAGCCGCCGGCCTCGTAATCCACTCCCGCGGCGACGTAGATTTGTCCGGCGGCGTCGATCGCGAAAGCCCCGTTCGGGTTGCTCGCGGGATCGATCGAGTAGCTGACCGCGAATCCATCCGGGTCGGTCGCGACCACCCCTTGCGTCACCCTGGTGTTGAGCGGGGTGTTCTCCATTACGGTGAACGTCGCGGGAAGGGGCCCGAACTGCGGCGGCGTGTCGTTCAAATTCTGCAGGTTGATCGTCACCGCGGCCGTGCTCTGAAGCGAATAGGAATCCCGGCTCCGATCGGAGACGACCGCCTGGTAGGTGAAGGACTTCGTCGTCTCGTAATCGAGCTTCTGGGCGTTCGACCAGATGCGTCCGTCGAGGATGTCCATGATGAACATGCCGTCCGAAGAGGCGGAAACCTCACGTCCGAGGGTGCCGAACCAGGTCGCCGTTCCGCCCGCGAAGCCGTAGCGAAGCTGGTCGGCCGGTCCGTCGACGTCGCTTCCGGCGACGTTCCCGACCAGCCTGAAGCCGGCCACTCCGGGAGCGTCCTCGTTCAGGGCGAAGGAATAGCCGCCGGCGTTGAAAGCGGGCGCTTCGTTCTTGTCTTCGATGAGGACGTTGTAGGTGAAGGGCGTCGACTGGACTCCGGCGGCGTCCACGGCGGCGAGGGTCAGGGTCGCGACCCGGATCTCCTTCAGGCCGTCGCCGTCGCTGTCGTAATTGTACGCCGCGTCCTGGCCATATTGGCCGAGCGTCCCGTGCAGCCAGCTCGCCGAGAAGTCGATGCCCGAGGTGAAGACCAGCCGGCCGCCGCTGACGCTGAACCAGCTGTTCTGGTTGCCGCCGACGATCGCCAGCGAGGGGATCGTGCCGTCGGGGTCGCTGAGGCCGAAGGTCGCGATCGTCTGGCCGCTATGGGCGACTCCGCCCGGCAGGGTTTCGGAGAACAGGGTCTGCGACTGGAGGACGATCGGGTTCGGAGCTTCGTTCTTGTCTTCGATGAGGACGTTATAGGTGAAGGGCGTCGACTGGGCTTCGCCGGAGTCCACCGCGGCGAGGGTCAAAGTGGCGACCCGGATCTCTTTCACACCGTCGCCGTCGCTGTCGTAATTATAGGCCGCGTCCTGGCCATATTGGCCGAGCGTCCCGTGCAGCCAGCTCGCCGAGAAGTCGACGCCGGTGGCGAAGACCAGCCGGCCGCCGCTGACGCTGAACCAGTTGTTCTGGTTGCCGCCGACGATCGCCAGCGAGGGGATCGTGCCGTCGGGATCGCTGAGGCCGAAGGCCGCGATCGTCTGGCCGCTGTGGGCGACGCCCCCGGGCAGGGTTTCGGAGAACAGGGTCTGCGACTGGAGGACGAGCGGGTTCGGAGCTTCGTTCTTGTCCTCGATGAGGACGTTGTAGGTGAAGGGCGTCGACTGGGCTCCGCCGGCGTCCACCGCGGCGAGGGTCAGAGTGGCGACCCGGATCTCCTTGAGGCCGTCGCCGTCGCTGTCGTAACTATAGCCGGCATCCTGGCCGTATTGGCCGAGCGTCCCGTGGAACCATGAGGCCGTGAAATTGACGCCGGTCGTGAATATCAGCCGGCCGCCACTGACGCTGAACCAGTTGTTCTGGTTGCCGCCGACGATCGCCAGCGTCGGCACCGTGCCGTCGGGATCGCTGAGGCCGAAAGCGGCGATCGTCTGGCCGCCATGCGCCACGTCGCCCGGCAGCGTTTCGGAGAACAGGGTCTGGGACTGGAGGGCGATCGGGTTCGGGGCCTCGTTGACGTTGTTGACGTTGATCGTGAGCGTGGTCGCGGCCTGATTGAAGCCGGCGGCTCCAAGATTGTCGCGAGCGACGATGGTGTAGCTGGCGGCGCCGGCCATCGTCTCGTAATCGAGCGCCGCGTTGGTCCTGACCGTGCCGGTGGTGGCGTCGATGACGAAGCGGTTGTCGACCGACGCGGACGACGCGGCGCCGTTGTTGAAGAAATAATAGCGTTGCTGGCCGAACGCGACCGAGGAGGAATCGGCATCGGTCGCCGCGACCGTGCCCACGACCGTGCCCAAAGCTGAATTTTCGTTGATCCCGAAGGCGTAGCCGGTCGGGAGGGCGTTGGCCTCGTTGACGTTGCCGATCGCAATGGTGACCGTCGTGCTGGCTTCGAAATAGCCGGGGTTGCCGAGGTTGTCGCGGGCGATCACGGTGTAGGAGGTGGGCGTGGCCGCCGTCTCGTAGTTGAGCGCCGCGTTGGTCCTGATCGAGCCGGTGGTCGAATCGATCGCATAGCGTCCGTCGGACGAGGTTAGCGAGGTGACTCCGCCGGCGAGGAAGTAATATTTCTGCTGGCCGAAGGCGGTGGACGTGGAATCCGGATCGGTCGCGGTCACGGTGGCCACCGCCGTTCCGACGGCGACGTTTTCAGCCACGGCCAGCGAGTAGGCCGCGGCCAGGCTGTTGGCGTGATTGACGGTGCTGACCGAGACGGTCACGGTCGTGGCGGCCTGATTGTAGCCCGCGCCGCCGCGATTGTCCCGGGCCACGACCGTGTAGGTGGTCGGAGCGGACATGGTCGCATAGTTGACCGGCCCGTTGGTCATGATGAGGCCGCTCAAGCCCTCGATCATGTAGCGGTTGTCGCTCGAGACCGACGAGGCGACCCCGTTGTTCAGGAAATAATATTTCTGCTGGCCGAATGTGTCGGTGTCGGGGTCGGTCGCGGCCACCTGGCCCACGGTCGAACCGAGCGGCACGCCCTCCTGCACCATCATCGAATAGGTCGCGGGAAGGCTGTTCGCCTCGTTGGTGTCGCCGACCGCTATCGAGAAATCCTGATCCTTGAAGAGGCCCGTCCCATCGGTCGTCCGAACCGTGATCTTGTGCGATGCGGCCGTCTCGTAATCGAAGCTGTTGCCCGCCGCGCTGACCTGGCCGGTAATCGTGTTGATCGTGAAGCGGCCGCCGGCGTCGTCCACCAGCGAATAGCGATAGTCGAGCTTCTCGACCTGGGGCTGATACCATTGGGCGCTGTAGCCGGGGGTCCCTTGTCCGTAATAGCTGAAGAAGCGAATGCCGGTGCTGGTCGCCCCCGGCGCGAAGCGGAAGCTGGTCGTGTTGGCGATCTTGTCGCCGGTGACGGTATCGTAGACTCCTCCGAAAACGTCGCCCCCCACCGGAGGCGAGCCCGCGGGAAGAATGTATCCCTCGACGCGGTACCAGCGATCCTGAACGAGGCTGCTCGAGAGGCCGTACCAGAAATAGGGGTTGCCGTCGGCGGCGCCCGTGGCCGCATTCTCGACCGACCCGGTGGCGCCCACGTAAAGATACTGGCTGAGCCCATTCTCCGCCTTGACGTAGATCGTATATTTGTACGCCTTGGCGAGATCGGGTGCGCCGGCGGCCACCCCGTAGACGCCGCCGCCGGGGTCGGTCGCTTCGGTGGCGAGCTGGCCGGTCTCGAGAACCTGCACCGGGGATCCCGTCGGCCCGGTGGCGGTGACGATCCGTTCCTCCCCGAGGCCTCTTGTCGGCAATTTGGTGAAATCGGTGGCGACGAGATTGCCGTCGAGCGAATCGGCGTCGGTGGTGACGACCACGCCGATCGGACGGCCCGCCGTACTGTAACCCGACGTGGCTTCCTGGATCAGCGGAGTCGAAGAGGGCCCGAGGCCGCCCAGCCGCAATGCCGAAGGCGCCGAGTTGACGACCACCTTGATCGTCGTGCTCGCTTCCGGGCCGAACTGGCCGCCGGGATTGATTTCCGCGGTCGTCAGGTTCTCGCGCGATGCCGCCTTGAGGGTCATCGTGAAGTCGACCGGGGAGCCCGCCGGCGGAGTCACGCGCAGGGTCGCGAGATTCCAGGTGGTGACGGTGGCGGTGGTCGCGCCCGCGGCGGAGGTGAAGCTGTTCACCCCGTCGGAAAGGACCGCGCCGACCGGCACGCTCTCGATCTTCACATAGTTGAAGACTTCGGAATCGGTGTCGGCGATGGCCGCGACCCGGCCGCCGGCCAGAGAGCCCGGAAGGAATATCGCGGAGCCCACGGAGGTCGAGAAAGTGAGCGGCGCGGTGACGAGGGTGGGGTCCGCGACCGCCAGCGCCCGCACCGTCACGTTGAGCGGCGGCGAAGACAGGACGCCGTCGAACGCGGTGACGGTGACGGTCGCGAGGCCGTGCGCGTTGGCGATCGGGCGCAGGGTCAGGATTCGGGTTCGACCGGTGGGGTCCGATCCGTCAATGACGATGTCGGTCGGCTGGATCGGCTGGTAGACTCCTCCGGCCACCGCCGCCTTGAGCGTAAGGTTCGTGCCCGGTGACTGCAGGTCGGCAAGCACGAACTTCAGCTGCACGACCGAGTCCTCAAGCGCCGAGGCCGGGTTGGTGGAGGCGGCCGCGATCGTCGGCGCAGTGTTGTTGCCCCAGGCGGAATCGATCTGGTCGCGTGCGCTCTGAGACAAGGTGCTGAAGGCGGCCGGCTCGGCCGTGTCTTTCATGAGCGACAGCAGGGTCGGCATGTTGACCTTGTAGTCGTTGACCTTGGTGCCGGCGATCAGCACGTCGACGAAGAAGCCGTCCTCGGCCGTCCAGTCTCCTGCAACCGCGTTCGAGAACCAGTCCTTGATCGTCATCTTGTTGGGGCCGCCGAGCAGCTTGACGACCAGGTCCTTGCCGCTCTTCGTGAACCACAAGTCCGTATTCTTGACGGAATTCGTCGGGTCGGCGGAATCGTAGAAACAGTCGATCGCGTCCACCCCGGCATCGTCGTCGTAATTGTAGATGACGTCAGCACCGCTCGATCGGTCGAAGCGATAGGTATCGCCGCCATTGCCGCCGATCAGAATATCGTTCCCCGCGCCGCCATCGAGCACGTCCCCGGCATCGCCCGCGGCCAGGATGTCATTGCCGGCCTCGCCGTACAGAAAGTCCGTGCCGCCGTCGCCGAACATGCGATCGTCGCCGTCGCCGCCGAACAACTGGTCGGCGCCCGCGTCGCCGTAGACGACGTCGTTGCCGGACTCGCCGTACAATTGATCGTTGCCGATCCCGCCATAGACGAGGTCGTCGCCGGCTCCGGCCCGGACGCTGCCGTCGACGCTGGTGATGCGGAGCTGGTCGCCGAAGGCAGAGCCGACCAGGCTTTCGATGCCGGCCAGAGAATCGCCCTCGGCGTCCGACCCGAGGCCGGACCCGGCGACGAGATCGACCCGAACGCCGTTGAGCGCGATCGTGCGCGCGGCGGCGACCGTCACGCCATTGACCGCGACGGCGCCGACGGCCGCGGAGATGACCGGAGCGGCGAGGCTGCCGGCCGACGCGTAGCTGGCCGTGTCCGTCCCGGCGGCACCGACGAACTGGTCCGCACCGCCGCCGCCGGTGAAAAGATCGTTTCCGGCTCCGCCGGTGATCAGATTGTCGAGGCCGTTGCCGGTCCCGGTGAAACCCCCGGTTCCCGTGAAGGACAGATTCTCGACATTGGCGCCGAGCGCATAGGAAGAAAGCGTGGTGCGGACGGTGTCCGTGCCCTCGGCGGCGTTTTCCTTGACCAGATCGCCGACATTTTCGACGACAAAGATGTCGTTGCCGCTGCCGCCGATGAGCGTGTCCGCGCCGGCGCCGCCGTCCAGCGTGTCGTTGCGAACGCCGCCGGTGATGATGTTGTCGAGCGCGTTGCCGGTGCCGATGAGAGCGATCGTGCCATAGACCGTGAGGTTCTCGACATTGGCTCCGAGGGCATAGGTCGAAAGCGCGCTGTAGACGGTGTCGGTGCCTTCGCCGGCGCCTTCCGTCACTACGTCGCCCGAATCGTCGACATAATAGCTGTCGTTGCCGACGCCGCCGACCATCGTGTCGGCGCCCAGGCCGCCGCTCAGGCTGTCGTCGCCTCCGTTGCCGGTCAGGGTGTCGACGCCGTCGGCTCCGGAAAAATTGTCCGCGCCGGCGCCGCCGGTCATTCGGTTGTTGAGGGCATTGCCGGTGCCGGTGAATGCCCCCGTGCCCGTGTAGAGCAGATTCTCGAGATTGGCGCCGAGAGCATAAACGCCGAGCGCCGTTCGAACCTCGTCGCTGCCCTCGCCGGCGTTCTCGACCGGTGCGTCGCCGGCCGCGTCGACGACATAGACGTCGTCGCCGACGCCGCCGATCAGCATGTCGCTGCCGGTGCCTCCGTCCAGCGAGTCGTTGCCGAGACCGCCTTCCAGAGAGTCGTTGCCGGCCCGGCCCTCAAGGACGTCGTCCCCGGCTCCGCCGCGCAGCAGATTGTCGCCGGCATTGCCGCGCAGGGTGTCGTTGGCGCCGCTGCCGGTGACGTTCTCGATCGCCGCCAGAACATCGCCTTGCGCCTCGCCGCCGATCCCGGTTCCGGCAAGCAGGTCGACGGTCACCGCCGTCGTCGATTGCTCGTAGGTCGCGGTGTCGATCCCGGCACCGCCGTCGAGGCTGTCGGCGCCGGTGCCGCCTCTCAGAATGTCGCCGCCGAGGCCTCCGCGCAGAACGTCGTCGCCGCCTCGGCCGTCGAGGTCGTCGTCACCTGCGCCGCCGTCGAGGAGGTTGGCGACGGCATTGCCGCGAAGCGAATCGCCGCCGGAGCCGCCCACGGCATTCTCGATCGCCGTCAGGACGTCCCCTTGCGCGTCGCCGCCGCTTCCGGTTCCGGCAAGAAGGTCGACCGTCACGGCCGCCGCCGACAAATCATAAGCCGCGGTGTCGGTGCCATCGCCTCCGTCGAGACTGTCGGCGCCGGAGCCGCCCGTCAGAACGTCGTTGCCCAGGAGACCGGCCAGAGTGTCCGCGCCGGCGCTGCCGGCCAGGGCGTTGTCGGCCGCGTTGCCCGTTCCGGCGAAGCCGCCGGTGCCGGTGAAGCTCAGATTCTCGAGCGTCGCACCGAGCGTGTAGGAGGCGAGCGACGTCTTCACCAGATCCGTGCCTTCGCCGGCGTTTTCCGTGATCGAGTCGCCGGTATTGTCGACGAAATAGACGTCGTTACCGGCGCCGCCGACGAGCAGATCCGCGCCGGCGCCGCCGTCCAGAGTGTCGTCGCCGCCGAAACCGTAGAGCCGATCGCGGTTCTGCTGTCCGACCAGAAGGTTGGCGTTCGAGTCGCCCTCCAGCACGTCCTCCACGTCCGTGACGGTGATGGTGACGCTGCGCTGAATGCTGAACGGGTTGGCCGACCTGTCCTTGGCGGTCACCGTCAGCGCCACGCTCGACGCCGCCTCGAAATCAAGCGAGGCGCCCGCCTTCAGCCAAAGCTTGGTGCCGATCATCTCGAAACGCGAGTCGGAGACGGAATAGTCGTACGAGCCCGAAGGAAGGCTGCTGCCGTCGATATCGCTGACCGCGAAGGTGCCGAGCGCGATGGCGGGGCGATCCGCCGGCGCGGCGATTCGGTCGCGTTCGGCGATCGAGGGGACCAAGGGGGACCAGCTAATGGCGGCGGGCGCTTCGTTGACGTCGGCGACGCCGATCGTGACGGCCGTCGACGCCTGGTTGTAGGGCGCGGCGCCGGCATTGTCCCGAGCGATGACGGTGTAGGTCACCGGAGCCGACATCGACTCGTAATCGAGCGCCGCCGCCGCCTTGATGGCGCCTGTGGTCGGATCGATAGAATAGCGGCCGTCGGCGGACGTCGCCGCCGCTGTCGTCCCGTTGAGGAAATAATAGCGCTGCTGCCCGAAGGCGACGGAAGCAAGATCCGCATCTGCCGCGACGACCGTTCCAGCGACGGTTCCCGCAGCGCTGTTTTCATTGATCGAAAAATTGTAAGCGGCGGGAAGGCTGTTCGTCTCGTTGACGTCCTTCACCGTGATCTTGACGGTTGTTACAGCCTGATAGTAGCCGGGCGCTCCATCGTTATCGCGCGCCACGACGCTGTAGGACCTCGGCGCCGAAAGAGCCTCATAGCTTAGCGCAGCCGCGACCTTGACGGCGCCGGTCAGGCGATCGATGCTGTAGAGACCGTCCGCCGTCTTCGAAGACGTGACCGATCCATTCAGGAAATAGTAGTTTTGCTTCGCCGTCGCTGCCGTGGCCAGATCAGGGTCGGTGGCGGCGATGGTGGCGATGAACGTGCCGAGCGCCGAATTTTCGGAAACGGAAAGGGCGAAGGACGCGGGCAGGCTGTTGGCCTCGTTGACGTCGCCCACGGCAATCGAAAAGATCTGCTCCCTCGCAGCGCCGCCGCTGTCGGTGGCCCGGACGCGGATGTTGAGGCTGCTGGCGGCTTCGTAATTGATCAGGCTCGCATTGGCGACGGTAAGGAGCCCCTGAGCGCTGATCTGGAAGCGGCCGTTCGCCGAATCCGCCAGGCTCCAGCTGAACGGATCCCCCTCCGCGTCGACGGCCGTGAACTGGCCGACCACGGTGCCGATCACGGTTGAGCCGCCCGCGGCGCCTTCCGCGACCGACAACGGCGCGGCCGACGCGATTCCATCCGGCGCGTCGTTGACCGCGGCGACGGTGACCGTGATCGGAATTTCGGCAGCCTGTCCGTCCGCGTCGGTGACGATGAGGCTGAACCGGTCCTGGCCCCAATAATTCTGGTTCGGGGTATAGACGAAGCTGCCCGCGCCCGCGCTGACCCACGAGATCTGGCCGTGGAGCGGCGCGGCATCGTCCTTCACCCGATAGGATACGATATTCTGATCGTGGTCGATGACGCCGAGCTGGGTGCCGGCGATGGTGAGAGGAACGTCCTCGGCGGTGGCAAAATCGCCATGGCCGGGCGCGACCGTCGGCGCGGCTTTGCCGCCGGCGTGCCAATATCCGGAGAGGAGGCTGGCGATCGCCGCCGGCATCGCGGCCGGCACCGGGCCCTGCGCGATCATCGCCGAAATCAGATCGAGCGTGTCCGGATGGTCCAGATAGAGCGTGTGCGATTGCGTCTGCACCGCCCGGACCCGGGTCTGGCCGGCAGTCGCGAAGAAGCCGGAGAGAAAAACGGCGTCCTCAGTCCCGATCACGCCGATTCGAAGATCGGTCCCGACCGCGCTAAACCAGAGGTTTTCGGGCGCTATCTCGTCTCCGAAAGCGATGACGTTCGCGCCCTCCGAGTCGGTCAGCCGGTCCGCGCCCGATCCCGTCCCGAAATAATAGCGGTCGTCGCCAGCTCCGCCCATCAGGCTGTCGTCGCCGGCCTCGCCGCCAATTTCATCATTGCCGACACCGCCGGTGACGGAGTCGTTGCCGGCACCGGCGTAAATCTGGTCGTTGCCATCGCCTCCCGAGAGGGTGTCGATGCCGGCGCCGCCGGTCAGAACGTCGTCGCCGGCCTCGCCCTGCAAGGAATCGTCGCCGTCGCCGCCGTCGAGCCGGTCCCGGCCGGCCCCGCCCCAGGCCTGATCGTTGCCGGCCCCGGCGGCGATGCCGTCGTCGCCGTCGCCGCCATAGGCCATGTCGGCGCCGGCGCCCGAGACGAGCACGTCGTCGCCTCCCCAGCCGTGCAGGCTGTTGGCGCCATCGAGCCCGTCCAGGCGATTGCCGCCGTCGTCGCCGTCGAGGATATCGTTGAAGGCGCTGCCGGTGACGTTCTCGATCGTGTTGAGAACGTCGCCCGCCGCGTCGCCGCCGCTCTGGGCGCCGGTGCGGCGGAGATCGACGTTGACCGCGGCCGAGGAGGAGGCATAGCGCGCCGTGTCGCCCCACCCCGGCTTGCTGGGGTCGGAGTGGCTGCTGCCCGACAGAGTATCGGCGCCGGCGCCGCCTTCGAGCACGTCGTCGCCGTCCCAGCCGGAGAGTATGTCGGCGCCGGCGCCGCCCGAAAGCACGTCGTTGCCCGCGAACCCGGCAAGCGAATTGGCCTGGTCGTCGCCGACGAGGAGATCGTCGCCGACGCCTCCGTAGAGGTTCGCAGTTCCGGCCTTGGCGAGGAGGATCGACTTGAGGCTGGCGGCGAAGCCGTCGCGGAACTGCAGGGTCTCGACCCGGCCGCCCGCGGTGAAGTGGTCCTTCAGCCAAACCGAGGAGCCCCAGCTGCCGTCGACCAGGATGATCAGATCGTCGCCGTTCTGGATGAAGCTAAGGTTGCTGAGGCTGATCCCGGCCCCGAATTCGAGGACGTCGTCGCCGCCGTCGGCGACGAGGTCGAGTCTTTCCCGAAGGACCCGCTGTCCTTCCCCCGGCGCCACTCCGTCGGTCCAGCCGGAGGCGGGCCAGGTGGAGGGTTCGGTCCGCGGTGGCCCGTAAGGCCCGTCCAGCCCCCTCGGGCCGGGCAGCGGAGTCGGGATGCCCTGAACTTCGCCTTCATAGACGACGATGCCGTCGGCGTCGGTGACGGTCAGGAACCATTGGGTATTGTCGCCGATCTGCTCCCAGCCGACGGCGTAGCCGCTGACCAGATTGCCGTTGATGTCGACCACTTCGTCGAAGGTGAGATCGCCTTCGCGAATCGTCGAGGCGCCGTCGCCCCGGTTCCAGAAGTAGGTGTCGTTGCCGGCGCCGCCCAAAAGCACGTCGACGCCGCCGCCGCCGCTGAGCTCGTTGTCGCCCGAGTCGCCGCCGAGATGGTCGGCGAACTTGCTGCCGATGAGCCTGTTGATGTTGCTGAAGACGTCTCCGGCCGCGTCGCCCTGGTTCATATCCATCCCGGACATATGGACCACGACGCCCTGCAACGCGCTCGCGTAGGAGGCTGCGTTCGATCCGGCTCCGCCGATGATCACGTCCGCACCGGCGCCGCCCTCCAGAACGTCGTCGCCGTCGCCTCCGTACAGGATGTCCTGTCCCGCCTCGCCGTGCAGCGAGTCGAAGCCGCCATTGCCGTTCAGGATATCGTCCGCGGCCCCGCCCGCGATCACGTCGGCGCCGCTTCCGCCGGTGATCCAGTCTTGGCCCGTCGTTCCCGCCAGCGGCGAGGCCTCCGTCCCGTCGGCGCCCCCCGTCCCGGCGATCAGGGTCCAGTGCTCGTCGCGCACCTGCAGCAGACCGGTCTGGTAGAAGGCGAAGGTGCCGATCGGAGAGTCCGATCGCCAGTCCGAGGCGATGTCGGACAGATACCAGTCGGTGATGGTGATGGCGTCCTCGGCGTCGGCGAGGCTGGCGATGTCCGAATCCTCGCGGCCGATGACGACGGTCAGGTCGCTGCCGCTGCGGAGGAACGAGACGTCCTGGAGATCGATGCCGAGATCGAATTCGATGCTGTCGCGGCTTTCAACCCGCAACGGCCCGTCCGCGCCGATATAGCGGCGAAGCACGTGATGGACCTGATCGTAATCATATTTGCCGCCGAACTCTTCGTTGACGGTGGCCGCGCTGTATCCGTGCGCGGTGTTCCAGCCATCGGCCTGAGACCATACGACCTCCCAATTGGTATCGTCGCCGTCATATTCCGCGCCGGTGGTGAGGACCGTATCGCGGCCGTCGCCGCGGGAAAATTTGATCGTGTCGGTGCCGCTGCCGCCGAAGATCGTGTCGTCGCCGCGCCCGCCGGACAGAATGTCGTCGCCGGCGTCGCCGTCGAGCTCGTCATTGCCGTCGTCGCCGGACACCATATCGTCCGCGCTGCCGCCGAACAGCTTGTCGTCGCCGAGGCCGCCGACCACGAGGTCCTTGTCCTCGTCCCCCCAGACGATGTCGTTGCCGGTGCCGCCGCTGCCGATATCGTCGCCCTCGTAGAGGCGGATCTGGTCGTCGCCGGAGCCGCCGTAGACGAAATCGGCGCCGCTCGTGCCGTTCAGCACGTCGTCGCCCGACGTCCCGACGATGAAGGTCTTGATGTCGGCGATCCGGATCGCGTTGCCGTCGGCGAACCTCAGCCACTCGACCCGCTTGAACGGATCGGAAAACCAATTTTTGACCACCAATTGGGTGCCGGTGAGCACCTCGGTGTTCGTCGTCTCGTCGATCCGGGTGATCTCGATGCGCAGATCGGTGCCGTTGACCTGGCTGAGGCGCACGTCGCCGAGGTCGATCCCTTCGCCGAACACGACCGCGTCCTCGCCGCCGTCGATCTTCTGTCCGGTGACTCCGCCGCCCTCGCCGCCGGCCCAGTTGCGCTCCTCGGGATGAGTGCGCAGGCGCTCGAACCTTTGGGTGATCGCGTCGCCGGGCAGGGCGGGATTGCCGGGAGAAGCGGCGTTGGCCTCGTCCTCGGCAGTGTCCGCGCCGTCGTTCGGGCGAAGGAGATACTGGTCGTCTCCCCGACCGCCGTGGAGGATGTCGCCGTCGCCGGAGCCGCCGGCGAGGATATCGTCGCCCGCGCCCCCCTCGAGGATGTCGACTCCGTCATTGCCTTCGAGCCAGTCGGAGCCTTCGGCGCCGTAAATCCGGTCGTCGCCCTCGTCTCCTTCGAGGTAATTGCCGTCGCCGCCGAGGCCGCCCGCCTGAGAGCCGGCGTGGAGCACGTCGTTGCCAGCTCCGCCCAGCAGCCAGTCATCCAGCCTACCGCCATAGAGCGTGTCGTCGCCCGTGCCTCCCAGCACATTGTCGCCGCGGTCCGACGCCTGGACGAAGTCGTTGCCCTCTCCCGCTTCGATGGTCGCGGTGACATCTATTTCGTGCGCCTGGCCGTCGAAAGCGGCGCCGTTGAGGGTCAGCGACCGGTTGGAGGTGCTGGTGGAGGCCAGGATCTGCGTGCCGCCGAGAAGGATTATGTCAGCCTGGTCCGATCCCTTGATCACCAGCTGATCCTGAATCGGAACCGTGTCTCCGATCTTGTCGAAGCCGAAGTTGGTCGTGCGGATGAGACGATCCGCCAGGGAATCGTAACTGAACGACATGCTTATTTCAGCGGCGGAGACCCCATATTCGTTCAGAAAGGCGCCATATCCGCCGTACCAGTCGCTGACGCTGCGGCGTTGCAGCCCGAGCTCGTCCGCCTTCGCCAACGTAACCGCCCAATCGGCGGCAAAGAGGCTGTCCGATTTCTCACTGATCAGCGCATTTACGACCGAGGCATTCTCAAGGTAGCTACTATATTGTCGCGCAACCGCTATGTTACCCAAAAGCGTGCTTAGGTCGAACTTCGAGAAATCCGTGGCCGAGATGGAAAGTGTATTGTAAAATGCCCGCTTGGCGATGACGTCCCCGCCCGCCAGAATGAAGCCGTCCTGCTTGAATGCCTCATATGCTCCATAAGAGATCAGCTTTTCGGCACCGTCCTTGCCTGAAAACTTTCGGCTTGTGGATTGTCCCAAGGCAATGTCGACGAAGCCCTCATCCCGCTGACTGGGGGCATAGACAAAATCGGTTTTGCGCATTCCGTAGGTGCCCGCTTCGACCTTGTGGCCGTCAAGCAGGGTCGCTCCGGTCGCATAGAGGACGGCGTTCAGAGTATTCGCGGCCGACTGCGCCAGGCCCTCCGCGAGATCCTTGGATCCGCCCTTGCGGGCGGACACGTTGCCGACGACGAACTCTCCCGCGCCTTCGGACCAGGTGAGGCTCGCGCTGGAACGCGGCGTTCCGCCGAAGACGCTGCCGATCGCCCCTCCGACGAGATCGCCGACGAAAGCCCCGACGGCCGAGCCGATGACCGATCCGACGGGGCCGAGGCCCGAGCCGATGGCGGCCCCGGCGATCGAGCCGATGCTGCTGCCGAAAGCGGCGCCGATCTGGCCTCCGATCGTCCCGAACGACACCAGGCTGGAGGCCAGCTTCGTTCCGACATAGGAGCCCGCTGCGTTGGCAAGCGAGGCGAGGGTTACGCCGGCGAAGGGATTGGTGAAATTCCCGGCGGCGAGGTTCGACACGATCGTGCCGATCGCCGTTCCGGCGGTCGTATTGAGGAACTCGCCGGCGATTCCGTCTATTCCCGCCGTCCGGATAAGCTCCGCCGTCAGGAAGGCGGACAGGGCGCCGGTGCCGGCGGCCTTCAGATTGGCGAGGAACTCGGTATCGAAGGTCTTGAAGGCGTCATGAACGGCGTGCGTTCCCGATTGGCCGCCGACGAGACCGTCCAGGGCGTCGCCCAGATTGTTGCCGAAGGTCTTGAGGGCGGCAGAGGCAACGGTGCCGGCGAGACGGTTCGAGCCGACGATGAGGCTGCCGAGCTGCTGGCCCAGGATCTCGCCCGCCTGCGAGAATTCGATGGGAGGGCGGCTCTGCAATGCGATTTCCGTCGAAACCGCATCGCCCGAGGCGTTCACCTTGGTGAGAACCGTTACCTCGCGGCCATCGTTCACCGTGTACGACAGTATCTTGGTGTTCGTTTTATCGTATTGATAAGTTACTTCACGGCCCGCCCAATCCAATACGTGCCTGATCCCGGTGTTGGGGTCTCGGGACGCCTTGAGCCCGGTGGGCGTGTAATCCTTTCGCCTTGTAACAAGCACCTGGCCATCGGCGCCCTTCAGCCCGGTTATCTCGGCGGAGGGCCCGTCGCCCTCGCTGATCTCTCCGTTCAACTGCCGCTGAGTGCGAAGCATTTCTGCCTCGTAGATCTTGCGCAGATCGGAGCCGAGCGTCGACTCGATGCTGTTCGGATCGATCTCGATTTCATGATTGTCCGCATCGTAAGCGGAGACGTGGATGCTCCCATCCGGGTTCTTGGTGAGCACGACGGAGCTGGCGCCCCACACTTTCAGCCCATCCGTCGACCCGGTGAAGAACCTCACTTCGCCCGAGTCGCCGGGGACGATGGGCGGCCGGGTGATTGTCGTTTGTTGCGTTCCGTTATTTGAATGGAGATGAAGAGTATGAAAGACACCGGAATCGGTATCCTTGATGATGCACTCGCCATTTCCGACGAGGAACGGCCTCGCTGCCTGAATGAAGTCTTCGAATGAATATAGACCTATGGAAGACATACCGAGTTCGTTGGCGTTGAACGTCAGCGCGTAGGGGCTCGGATTGGCGCACAGATTCGATATTATATTGCCCATGTACGACAGGGGGTGGCTCTCGACGAGCTTTCCCGCCTGATTGCTCATGCTTTTCCAGACGTCCAATTCACGGCTCGTGAGGACGCGCCAATTAGACTCGTTATTGACTATATGACCGTTGGCATCCAGCCCCAAACCGGAAATTAAAGCCCCGCTCGGATAAGAATAGTATTGGCCGAATCCATCGTAACGCGGAAACGCCTGCGCCCTGGCCTGATCGTTTACGGTATAGCCGGCCTGCCGCATCCAATCGACCCAGGTATTATAGGCTCCGATATCCGCTCGGGCCTCCTCCCACATCATTTCGTTGAATTGTTTCTTAATCGTCGCCGTGACATCTATCGTGTTGCCGAGGCTTAGAAGGTAGCCGGGCTGCCTGTGCGTCTCGCCAGCCAATCTCGCACGGATGACGATAGAGGCCGTATTTATTGTCTGCTGTCCTTCGTTGAACAGGCGAGCCTGGGCCGCGGCCCGCGCCGGGGCATCTATGGCGTGGGTAACCTCATGTGCCAGAGTAAAGAAAGTCGATGTCGGATTCGTGAGGTCTATAGTATCAAGGTGAAGGCGTATCATGCCGCCTTCGAATACGATCTTACCGTTTCTATCGGTAGTGACGTATGCTTCAGCTATGCCGTTCCTAATCCGATGACGGATCGCATGCCCCTCATAATGCTCAGTCGCATTAGGATCCTGCAAGATCCCGAATGATGTCAGGGCTCCGCTGGCATATGCCTGATTGATATTCGAGACGAGCTTCGGATAGGTCTGGATGAAAAGCAGAAATTCCGAGAACCTCTGATCCGCCGCGGTCCGATCATTACCCTGGGAATAATTTGTCAAATAGGTTTGCCGGAATCTCTCCAGCATCCTGAGAACATCGGCCGTAAACCCGGGAGGGGCAGGGTCGCTCATTTGGAACTCCTGGCGACGAGATCGAGGGGGGACGAGGTGTTTCCTGAGAATGACCGGCGCCCGCGGGCCCCGGCTTGCGCGGGCCCGGCCTTCCCGGAACGGAAGTGGGCGAGGGAGGCGCGGCGCCTCCGGCTGAAGCCACACTCGCCTGCGGGCGACCTGCCTGGTTTCATATAGGCTTCCTAAGCGATGCCGATGGGGCCCGGACCCTCGGGTGAGACTCGACGGCGATGCTGAAGGCCGCTCCCCCGGCTCTCAACCCCTCAAGGTACACCGGTCGGCGACTCGATTTTGGGCAAAGCCGGACAACTCACCCTCTCACGGGCCTCAGCGCTCCCGCCCCGCCTCCGCCACCGTCGTCGACACCGGGGAGAGGATGTACTGGATGATCCGCCGCCGCCCGGTCTTGATCTCGGCCTGGACCGCGAGGCCCGGTCCGATCGGCCGCCGCCGGCCGCCGATGACCAGATAGTTGCGGTTGAGCCGGATGCGGGCGTTGTAGATGAGGCCGAGCTTCTCATTCTCCACCGCGTCGCGGCTGATCGTCTCGATGGTGCCCTCGATCAGGCCGTAGTCGGTGAAGGGAAAGGCCTCGAGCTTCACCCGGACCCGCTGGCCCTCGCGGACAAAGCCGATGTCCCGGTTGAGGATGTTCGCTTCCACCTCGATCGGAGCCGCCGAGGGGACGATCACCATCAGCGGCTGGGCGGGCTGAACGATGCCCCCCACCGTGTGGACGGCGAGCTGCTGGACGGTTCCGTCGACCGGGGCGCGGAGCTGCTGCATCACCCGCCGGCGCTCGGACTTGCGGAGCTCCTCGCCGCGCTGGCTCGATTCCCCTTCGGCCGTGGCGAGGTCGGTCGCGGCGTGGCCGGCAAATTCCTCCCGCAGCGCCCGCATCTGAGCGTCGACATTGGCCATGCCGGCCCGGGCCCGGGCGGCGGCGGCCAGCTGGACGTCTATATTGTGGACATGCTCGACTCGCGCCTGCTCATATTCGAGAAGGCGCAGGCGCGAGAAATTGCCCTGCTCGGCCAGAAGCCGGCGCGCGGCGAGCTGCTGGTCGAGCAGGGGCAACGTCTCGCGCAGCTTGGCGATCTCCGCCTGGGCCGAAGCCAGTTCCGCAGCCCGTTCGGCGCGACCTTCCGCGAGGGCGGCCTTGCCGGCTTCATATTCGGCGATCTTGGCCCGGATCAGCTGGCGCTGAGTCTCGACGACGTTGGGGGGAGTCCCCGCCGGCGCCCGGAAATCGGCCGGCCGGCCTTCCAGATAGGCAAGGAAGGCCCCGTTCGTCGCCTGGTTGATCTGCGACGAGAGCAGCCCCCGGCCGGCCTGCGCCTCCTCCGCGCCCGCAACGGTTGGATCGAGCTCGATCAGCAGCTCGCCCTTTCGGACCGGCTGGCCGTCGTGCACGTAGATAGCCCGCACGGCGCCGATCTCGATGGACTGGATGAGCTTGATGCTCGATGCCGGTATGGTCCGGCCGCTCGCTACGGCGACCACGTCGACTCGGCCGACGATGGACCAGGTCACGGCGATCGCGAACAGCAGGCAGAGGGAAAGAGTGAGCACGCGAAGGCCCGGGCTGGGCGGCTTCTCCATGATCTCGAGCGCGGCGGGCAGGAATTCATGCTCGACGATCGGCCGCCGCGACCGCGAGGCCTCGTTCTCCAGCCGCCAGGCCTCCCGAAGCACCCGCCAGTGGCGGCTGAGCGCCGGGAAATTGCGCAGCCAGGAATCGCGCAGGCTCAACTCACCAGTCCCATTTGCTTGCGGTAAAGCTGCGCGTAGCGACCGCCCGCGGCGAGCAATTGCTCATGGCTGCCCTCCTCGGTGATCTCGCCGCCCTCGACGGTGATGATCCGCCGGCATTGCCGGACGGCCGAGAGGCGGTGGGCGATGATGATGACCGTTCGGCCGTGCGCGATGCCGGCGAGATTGTTCTGGATGATCTCTTCGCTCTCCGCGTCTAGGGCCGAGGTCGCCTCGTCCAGGATGAGGATCGGCGGATCGACGATCAGAGCGCGGGCGATGGCGATGCGCTGGCGTTGGCCGCCCGAGAGGTTGCCGCCGCGCTCGTCGATCAAAGTGTCGTATCCGTGGGGCAGCGAGAGGATGAACTGGTGCGCTCCGGCGAGCTGAGCGGCGGCGATCACCGCTTCCATCGGCCGCGCCGGGTCCGCCAGGGCGATGTTCTCGCGTACCGAACGGTTGAAGAGAATGTTCTCCTGGAGGACCACTCCGATCTGGCGGCGCAGCCAGGGCGGATCGACCAGCGAGAGGTCGACGCCTTCGACCAGTACCCGCCCCTGCTCGGGGACGTAGAGGCGCTGGACGAGCTTGGTGAGCGTCGACTTGCCCGAACCCGAGGGGCCGACGATGCCGAGCATCTCGCCGGCGGGGATGCTGAGGGTGATTCCGCGCAACGCCTCGGCCGAGTCCGGGCGGTAGCGGAACCGCACCTTGTCGAACTCGATCTGCCCCCGGATCGGCGGCAGGCTGGCCCGGTTGGGGTTGTGCTCGGGCTCGGCAGGCGCGTTCAGAACGTCGCCGAGCCGGTCCACCGAGATCCGGATCTGCTGGAAATCCTGCCAGAGTTGGGCGAGCCTCAGGACCGGAGCGGCGACTCGCCCGGACAGCATGTTGAACGCCACCAGCGCGCCGACGGTCAGGTCTCCGGCGATCACCGCCCTCGCGCCAAAATAGAGGATGGCGACCGTGGTCAGCTTCGAGACCGCCTGGATGAGATGGTTGCCCCAATTGGCCAGGACGGTCACCGAAAACCCGGTCTGGGTATAGCCGGCGAACTGCCGTTCCCACCGGTCCCGCATTTGCGGCTCCACCGCCATCGCCTTCAGAGTCGCTATCCCGGTGACGGTTTCGACGAGGAAGGCCTGGTTTTCGGCGCCGCGCTTGAACTTCTCGTCGAGGCGGGCGCGAAGCGCCGGCGTGATCAGGACCGAGATGGCGACATAAGGCGCGATCGACAGAAGTACGATCAGCGTCAGGAACGGACTGTACAGATACATCACCGCGAAAAAGACGAGGGTGAAGAACAGATCGAGCAGGACCGTGATCGCGTTCGAGGTGAGGAATTCCCGGATCCGCTCCAGCTCCCGAACACGGGCAACGCTGTCGCCGACCCGGCGCGCCTCGAAATAGGACAGCGGAAGGTTCAGAAGGTGCCGGAACATGCGGGCGCTGAGCTCCGCATCCACGCGATTGGTGCTGTGGGCGAAGAGCCAATTGCGCAGGCCCGACAGCAACGTCTCCCAGACGAGCACCGTAGCCAGGCCGATGGCGAGCACCTCGAGCGTGCGCTGCGACTGGTGGACCAGGACTTTGTCGATCACCAGCTGGAAGAAAATCGGCGAGACGAGGCCCATCAGCTGCAGGAAGAAAGACGCGATCAGCACGTCCCGCAACGGGCGCCGGTAGCGGACGAGCGCGGGAATGAACCAGCTGATGTCGAACGAACGGCTGCTTCCCGCGAGCTGTTCGCGCGAAGTGACGAGGAGCAGGCGTCCCGCAAAGCGCTCGGCGAGATCTTCCGCCGTCCACACGTCGGGGGCCTTCCCGTCGGCGAGCTGAACCAGCGCTCGGGGTTCGCTGCTTCTCTCCTCCATCTTGAGAATGATCGCTGCGTCGCCGTTTCGAAGCTCCGCGATCGCGGGCAAGGGCAGCTTCGTGAGGGCCGCCGGCTCGGCGCTCCGGATGCGGGCGATCAGACCGAGGCGCTTCGCGGCGCGATGAAGGTCCTCGAGCGAATAGGGCAGGTCGCCCCGGCCGCGCTCGTGCTTGAGCTGCCATGGATCCGCCGGAACCCCGAGGAACCTCGCAAGAAGGACAAAACACGCGAGAAAAGGGTCATAGCCGGACCCTGTGTCGGGAGTTCGCGCTCCCGGGTCACCCGTCATTCCTTGCCTTCGCTCATCGTCCGGACAGATAGCCTCGACTCTCGCCGGAACGCCTCCAGGATCGACCAGCCTAGCAAGAGCGAGCGGAGACCGGACCCCCTCAACCTTCAGGATGCCTCGAACGCCGCGGCGGTCCGGACGCGAAGAGCAATCCGCCGCGTCGAACGACTCGAGTCGCGACGCCGCGGCCTGCGAACCTATCCGACCGAGACGGTCCGGTTGTCCTCGAGTTCGAATGAAACCTCGCCCAAGGACTCCCTTGCAGCTCGAAGCAGGGGAGCGAATCGGTCGTAGCCTGGGTGAGGTCTCTGCGCCGGCCCCTTCACGGCGGCAGGCCCCATGATGCCTTCCGCCCGTCAAAAGCAAGCCGCCGAGGGGGCCCTCATCAACAGTTCCAGTAAAAGGTCCAGATCGGACCAATTCGTGTAATTAGGGAGTCGCGTTGCCAAAAGATGGTGATACGATGACGGCCATAAACGAGGCTAAGTGCCTAAGGCGTGTAGGGAATTTTTAGACATCTCTTTATAACGGTTGTTTAACGATACCTAAAACTAATTACGAGTCCGTAACAAATGTTGCGGGCGGGGCGGGGATTATTATGCGCGTAAGTGATAACATCTTCAAGCGGTCACCGCTCGACGTCATTTCAATCGTCGCGGACGATGCCAAGCTGGACGGCGCGCAAGGCGCGACTGTGCAGCGGCAGTGGAAGCCCTCCCGCTTCAACGTTCAGGCGACCACGACCGACGGTACGTTACTGCTTTGGAACACCTACACCGGCTCGATGAATGCGTTTCAACCGGTGCAGCGCGAAGCGGTCCTGGGGTTGATCGCCCAAAAGGGCGTATTCGGTGCCGAGGACGGTATCACCGGCTACCTCGAGCAGCGCGGCTATCTCGTTCCGATGGAGGCCGACGAACTGCGCCGGGTGCAATTGGCATTCGGCCAGGAGAATTATCGCAGCGACAAGCTCGAGCTGATCCTTCTGCCCTCCGAAGACTGCAATTTCCGCTGCACCTACTGCTACGAGAGCTTCCGGCGCGGCACCATGCGCCCGGAAGTGCGCGAGGGGATCAAGAAACTGGTCGAGAGCCGCGCGAAGTTGCTGCGCGAGATGACGGTGAGCTGGTTCGGCGGCGAGCCGCTCTATGGAATGGAAGCGATCGAGGAGCTGGCGCCCTTCTTCGCCGAAATTACCGAGCGCGAAGGCATCGAATATTTCAGCCACATGACCACCAATGCCTATCTGCTGACCGAGGATGTGGTGGATCGCCTGCTGTCCTGGCGAATCACCGATTTCCAGATCACTCTGGACGGTCTGCCGGAGGACCATGACCGGCACCGGCCGAGGCGCGACGGCGGCAGCACCTTCCAGACGATCTACGACAATCTGGCGAAGATGAGCGAGCGCGACGACGATTTTTCAGTGGTCATCCGGGTGAACTTCGCTCAATCCAACGTGCCGGGCCTCGAGAAATTCCTCGAGCTTCTGCAGGCAAGGTTCCGCGACGATGATCGTTTCACGATCTCGTTCCATGCGGTCGGCCGCTGGGGCGGCGACAACGACGCCAATCTCGACGTCTGCGGCAAGGGCGAAGCCCAGGCCGTACGGATGAAGCTCAAGGCCGCGGCCCGCTCTCTGGGGCTTCGGGTCACCAGCGGCTGGCGGCCGGGCGCCGCCCTCGGCACCCAGGTCTGCTATGCGGTGCGCCCCTACAATTTCATTATCGGCGCTCACGGCGACCTGATGAAGTGCACGATCGATCTCGACAAGAAGGATCGCAACCTGGTCGGCAAGCTGCTTCCCGACGGGACGCTCGATCTGGATGTCGACAAGATGTCGCTGTGGACCGAGCCGGCCTTCGAACGCGATACCGGCTGCCAGAGCTGTCATATGCTGCCGGCCTGCCAGGGCGTCCATTGCCCGCAGATCCGAATGGATTACCAAAAAGCTCCGTGCCCCGGCATCCGCCGCACGGCCAAGCAGGAAATGGTCGATTATTTCGAGGCCAAGCAGGCGGCGGAGGCGGACTTGGAGCCGACCTTGCCCGAGCCTTTGGTCGAAACCGCGGAAGCGGCGTCGCGCTAGGCGCATTCCAGACAGGGGAGGCAGTGAGTTGTGAACGCAATACCGAACTTCGCTGCCTCGCAGACTGTCGATTGCGACGGCGTTCCGCCGGGCTGCGCGCGACTTGAGCAATTGCTCGAGCGCGGACCGGGCGCCAGGCAGGAACTGCTGGAAGCCGTACAGGCGGCGAGCGATTCCGAGCTGACCGCGTTCGGCCTGCGCGCCTATCACCTGAACCTCTTGTCACTGTTCGGTGAAACCTGGGCCCGGGAAAAGATCGCGAGCACGGCGAGAGCGGCGGCGATCAGCAAGATCATCGGCGGCTGGGACTATCACCACCATTATCTTCCCGGCTTGACCGCGGCGGCGGATCGGTCGCGGCTGGCGAATATTCCGCTCGGCTCGATCGAGGATATTCTGGCTCGCGGACGCGGACTGGTAATCGCGTCCTTTCACCTGGGTCCGATGCGGTACATCCCGTCGGACCTGGCGCATGCCGGAATTTCGACCTGCCTGCCGCTGGCGAGCGATTCGTTCAACGATTACGACACCGCCCGGACAGCCAACCCGGACGCGGCGCTGTGGAAACATCTCAGAATCGTCAACGCCGAAGAGCCTGGCGGAGCGCTCGCCCTCGCCAAGACGCTGGCCGGCGGCGGATGCGTCATGTCCACGATCGACGGCAATACCGGGCTGGACGGCCCGCGGGGCGACCAGCGGCGGGCGATCGTCCGAATCCTGGGCTCGACGGCGCGAGTGAAGACCGGACTGCTCGCCATGGCCGCGCGCTTCGGCTCCCCGATCCTGGTGATGATCGCCCATAGCGGCGGCGCAAAGCGGCTTTGCAAGACGGCGCCGGTCATCGATCCCGGTCGAGCGCTGCGCGGCGAGGAGGGCGAGCATTTCGTCGAGGCCGCGGTGCAGAGCGCCTATTCGTTTTTCGGTGCCGCGCTTCGGGAGCATGCGGACGAGTGGTCCGGCGGCGATCTCTTCCACCAGTGGAGGATGCCCTGCCATCCGCCGCAACGCGATATCGGCGAAGTCGAGCTGTCGCTCGGCCGGAGCCTGGGGGCGGGCGGCCGCCTGGCGATCAATCATCGTCGAATCGTCCCGTTGAACGGGGACGGCAACCCGATCTGGTCCGATGCGGTCAGCGGGAGATGCTTCAAGCTGCCCGCGGAAATGGCGGAGCTGGCGCGGCAGCTGTCTGCGCCGGGGGGCGGAGTCGGTCTCGACTGGCTCGACCGACACTCCGGCGCCGAGCGTTCGCGAATATGGACCGTCATGTGCCAGCTCGCGTCCCGAGATGCGATCCAGGCAATAGAGCGCGCTTCAGGAAGCGCCCAAGCAGTTAGAGAGATTGTTCGTCCTTTGATGCACGGGACGAGCGATGCAAGCGAAGAAGTGCATCAATCCGTGGAATGGAATTAATTCGAATCCATTTCTTACAACCTTAACCAAAGAATGAGGGAGAGTTAAAATGAGCATTGATACCAACGAGACGCTGCTGATCGACGAGTTCGAGATCATCGAGCTCGAGGACCGTCTGGAGCTGGCCGGCCGCTGCAACGGCCGCTGCGACTCCGACGTGCCGGTCGGCACCGGCGTCGAAGGCTAAATCGCTGTCCTGATCATCCAGGGCAACAACCGGCGGGATCGGACGATGTTCCGGTCCCGCCATTGTCGCTGGACGATCGCCGCCGCTTCCGGGAACTGCGTGCATGACTGACGACCCGCGTCCCTTCGCCAATCCTCTATTGGAGGCGTCGGACTTCGATTCGGACGCCGGCGAGCCGATGATGCTCTGCGTGGTTCCAAGCGCGAACGAGCCGGTCCGCTTCGCGATCCCCGCCACGTACATGGAGCTGGTGCGGCAGTTCGACGGCCAGCGCACCGAGGACGAGGCGATCGACGCCTTCCTCGACCGTCACCCGGAGCGCTTCGAGCGAGAGTGGTTGCAGCGCCTTGTCCGGCAATCCCTGCTCCCCAAAGGAATCCTGGTCTATGCGCATCAGGATCCGGCGCTCGTGGCGGTAAGCAGCCAGCCCAAGCGCGCTTTTCTGTACATCAAGCTGCCGATCTTCCCGCCCAGAGTGGTGGAACCCGTCGCCCAGGGCCTGAGCTTCATGTTCAAGTGGCCGGCGCTGCTTTTCGGAATCCTCCTGTTCGTCGCCTCGCATGGCTACGTCTACGGAGTGCTCTTCCAGCAGCAGCATGTGGACTTCAATCAGCTCAACGCCGCCGGCGTTCTTCTGATCATGCTGCTCTCCACCCTCGGCACGATATGCCACGAGTTCGGCCATGCCAGCGCCGCCGCCCATTACGGCTGCAGGCGGATGACGATCGGGTGGGGCCTGTACATCGTCTACACGGTCCTGTGGACCAACGTCTCCGAAGCCTGGAAGCTGCCGAGGCGCCAGCGCGCGATGGTGGACATCGGGGGCGTGTACTTCGAGTCGATCTTCCTGTTGGTGACATTGGGGCTCTATTTGAAGACGGGCAATCTTGTCTTCCTGTTTGCCTTCGTTTTCATAGACCTGAACATCATCATGACGTTGAACCCCTTCCTGCGGATGGACGGCTATTGGCTGATGAGCGACCTGTTCGGCATCGTCAATCTGCGCAAGCAGCAATCGGCGTGGCTCGAGGAGATCGTCTCGAAGCTGTTCGGGGGCCAGGCCCGCTCCACCCGGAGCACCCTGAGCACCAGGGCCAAATGGGCCTTGGCCGTCTATTCCGTGACCGGCGCGCTGTTCCTGATCTACCTGTTCACGATAATCGTTCGGTTCGTGATCCTGAACGTGGCGAGCGCGTATCCGGCCCTGCTGCTCGAATTCTGGCACGACGCCCTGGCGGGAATGACGGCGCTGGAGCTGCTTGGCGGCTTCCTCGAGATTTTCTGGCGCACTTTGATGCTGGTGGGCGCTGCGATCATGCTGCTGAGCATGGGCCGCAGAGTGACCGGGATGGTGACGAGAATCAGCGTATTCAAGGCTGCCGCGCGGCAGGGCAGCGTCTGACCGGAGCGTGCGTACCCTGGTTGCCCTTCGCGATAGAGGATCGCCACTATCCGCCCCCGGCGAATCGAGCGATCTCGCGGGCGGATTGGCGGAACCGGGCAACCCCATGCGCCTGGTGGTCTCCGACGACCTGGCGCTGGAAAGCCAGGACGAGACTCATGTCATCGTCGTCAACACCGCTTCGGCCGCGCGGATAAAGCTGTCCGTTTCCGCCTATCGATTCCTGAAGGCGTTCAGCAGCCCGCGCCGGATCGATCAGGTCGTGCCGGATCAGGCCCTGGTTCTGCCGCAGGTGCGGATGCTGATCGACAAGCAGATGCTGGTCGACGCCGATGCGCCGATCGCCGCGGATACCGCCAGGCTGCGCACCGCCGTGGCCTACAAATTCTGCGGGGCGCCCGCTCATGCGAAGTCGACGAAGCCGGACTTTCTCATCCTCGGCGTTCCTTACGATCTGGCCGGCGATATCGACAGCCGCCTGGCGCCGGCCTTGATCCGCCAGAAATCTCTCGACTATTCCTATCAGCTGGAGTTCGGCGACGGTCGCCCGCGCGGGTGGTTCGACGTGAACCGCGGAGTCTGGATGCTTCGGGGGGCGAAGCTGGCCGATGCCGGCGACGTCCCCGTCGAATATGGCGAGGACCAGGCCCGCTTCTTCGAACGGGTCGCCGGGGCGCTCGCGGAATGTCGAACCGGCCAAAGCGTGCCGGTGATCCTCGGCGGCGACCGTTCGGTGACCCGAGCGGCGCTGGTCGGGCTGGGCCACGACCGCAAGCTGACGGTCGTGCAGATCACCGGCAACCCGGAACGCGCGACCGCCGAGGGGGCTGGTCAACAGCTCCTGCGACTGGACGAGGTCGAGCGAGTCGTCAGCCTCGGCCCGTGCCCGGATGAGCTGCGCGGCGGCCCGGAAGAGATCGTCCGCGCGTGGGGCGACGAGCTGTCGGTCTATCTGTCGATCGATCTGAGCATCGTCGCGGAGGCGTATATGAAGGCCGCGACGGCCGGCCCTTCGGCCGGACCGACGTTGAGCGAGACGAAGCTGCTGATCGCGGCCATCGGCAAATTTCATCGCATCGTCGGTATCGACCTGGTCGGTCTCGACCTGCGATCCCCGTCGCCGGAGCTGACCGCCATTATCGGCTGCCACCTGGCGCTGGCAGCCATGAGCGCCGCCCATGACCGGCTCTGAGGCCGTCATGCCGGATTCCGGCGCCCGGATTTCACTGTTCGGCTGGTCCGGTCGGCAATCCGCGCCGCCGGAGCGGGGATCATTGTGCGCGGTGGGAGCGCCGACCGACCACGGCAACGTGATATCGCGCGGCGCCTCGCAAGGCCCGGCCGCGATCCGTCGCGCCAGCCTCGACCTGGCGGCGCCGAGGTTCGAGGGCCTGGACATCGGGGACGTCGACCGGTCCGACTCGCCCGATCCGGAGTCGTTCATCGATCGAGTCGCCGCCGTGACTCACGGCCTATGCGAACGCGGCCTGTGTCCCCTGGTCCTCGGCGGCGATCATTCGATCACCTTCGGGCCGGTCTCGATGCTGCAGAGATCGCGGGACCTGTGCCTGATCTGGTTCGATGCGCACACCGACTTCAGCCCCTGGTCCGGACAGAGGTATCATAATCACAAGCAGGTTCTGCGGCGGATATCGACGCTGAAGGGGGTGCGTCGGATCGTTCAGATCGGTTATCGCGGCATCACCGCCGGCGATGAACGTCGTCTCGGCGCGGGATCGTCGGTGGTGACCACGGCCTGCGCCCGCGAGCTCGACGAGGAGGCGCTGCTCGCGCTCGTTCCGAGCGAGCTGCCTTGCTACGTCTCGATCGACATCGACGTCGTCGACCCGCTCTGGGCGCCCGGCACCAGCGCGCCGGTGCCCGACGGCCTGCTCCCGCGGCAGGTGAAGAGCCTGTTGCAGAGCCTGGTCCGGAACCGCGAGATCGTCGGCATCGATCTCGTCGAAGTGAACCCGGTCCTCGATGTCGAGGCGGCGACCAGCGGCATCGCGGCCGACCTCATCCACGGCCTGGCGGAGCATTGGAGCCATCAGCGGGCGCTGCGGGCGGCGCCCGCCGAGTGCGAAGGGAATTGAGCATGTCCACCTCGATCCGGCCCAGGCCGGCCGCCACCCGGTCTCGAGACATACCGGTCTACGAGCTCGAGGAGTTCCAGCGGCTCATCGCCACCTCGCCGGACGTGCTCGCCGAGCATCCCTGCGTGGTCCGGGGCTTCACCGGCCAATGGGCGGCCAGCCGGCGCTGGACCAGCCTCGACCAGCTGACCGAGGTGTTCGGCTCATTCCCGGTCACCGCGGGCGCGCCGCAATTCACCACCCACAAGCACTCGAAGATGTGCCAGGTGAAGACCGATTTCGGCACCTATCTCCAATATGTGCGGAATCCCGACCGGCTCGAGGAGCTGTTCGAGGGCAAATGGTCGAAAGGCGACTCGACCGTCCTGCGCGAGCTCGATCTGCCCCTCTATTGCGGAAATCTGCGCCTCGTCCGGCACTCGCGCGAGAAGGTGCTCTCCGAGATCGATCCGCTGGCGCCCGATCCGATGGAGGTCCTGAACGACGACATTCCCTATTATTACCAGTCCGGCAATCACGTCTGGCTCTACGTGAGCCTGGCCGGCGCGCTGACGCCGCTTCACCAGGACAATAATGCGGTCATCGCCTATCTGGCTCAGCTGCAGGGCCACAAGGAGGCGATCCTCTACAGCCCCGACGACAAGCGCCATTATTACAATCGGGAGGTGGGCTACATGGACCCGCTGTGCCCGAACGACGACGAATTCCCCACCTGGCGGGAGGCTCAGCCGTGGACGGCGTCGCTCAATCCGGGCGAGTTCCTGATCTGGGGTCCGAACTGGGCGCATCACGTCGTGACGTTGTCGGATTCCATCACCGTCAGCTTCGACATCGTCAACAGCCTGAATCTCGCCGCTTATACCCGGTCCGTCGACTGGCGTGTGGAACTGGGGCTGATCGCGCGCAAGAACGCCGATCTGTTCCGGGCTCGAATGCCGTACCCGCGCCTTCACGACGCGCTCGACAACGCCGCCGACTCCGACCTCGGGCGCGAGGTCATGATCTGCGTGCTTCGGGATGCTTTGGCGACGCCTCTGGCCGAGCGCTCTCGCCGGGTGAAATCGGAAATGCTTCGGATACTGGAAGAGAGCGCCTGAGCCGATGGACGAGCTCGCACAATTGACCCAGGCGCGCGAGGACGAGAGCGCCTCGACCGGCCTCCCGGAGAAGCTGCTGCTTTCTCCGTCGATGCAGGTCGAGCAGAGCGACTCGCTGGCCGCGACCATCTACCTGCGTTCCACGGGGACGCGTCTTCGCGTTCCGCGGGCGCTGTACGACCTGCTTCTCAAATTCGAGACCCCGCGCAGCCTGATCTCGGTCGCGGGGGACGATGGGCGCGTCGCTTCGGCGGTCGGGAGGCTTCGCGAGAGAGGATTCCTGGTCGCCGAAGGCGAGACGGCGAGCCTGTCTCCGCACCGGCTCGTGACCGACCCCCCCGTGCGGCTGTTCGATTGTCCCGCGCAGAAGCTGGCGGCGACCGGCGCCGACGTGGTGGTGGTCGGCATACCCTACGACCATAGCGACCCCGAAGCGGCCGGCGCTCGACTGGGGCCGTCGGCCCTTCGAGAGACGAGCCTTCAGACGTTATACGGGATCGACCGGCGCGCGGGACAGCCGCTCGGGTGGTTCGACGCCGATCTCGCCCGGCCGATCCTTCGCGGCGTGACGATCGGCGACTGCGGCGATGTCTTCGTCGAGCATGGCGAACGACAGAAGCGGTTGTTCGAACGCATTGCCGAGATATTGGCCAAGGTGACGGGCGGCGGAAGCCTGCCCGTGCTGCTCGGCGGCGACGCCGCGATCGGCTTTCCGGCCATCGAGCTTCTGCAGGCCCGTTCGCCGCTCGCCGTGATCCGGATCGGCAGCGTGGCCGCTTCTGTCGCTGCCACGCAATCGTCGTTCGTCTCTCCATCGACCCTGCCGGAGCGGGTTCTGGCCCTGCCGGGGGTGAGCCGCTACGTTCATGTCGGGGCCTGCGACCGGGCCGAAGGCGCTCCGCCCGGGCTCGGGACGATTGCCGCGTCCCGGTTCAGGCGCGAAGGCATGGCCGCGCTCGAGCGCTATCTCGGCGAAGGCGAGCGAGTCTATGTCGGCCTCGACCTGAACGCGCTGGCGGGGCCTGGCGACGGCTCCGACGCCGAGCGTTTCGCCTATGCCGAGCTGCATAAGCTCCTGCGCGGGATCGGGGAGCGCTACACCATAGCGGGCCTGGACATGGTCGGAGCGAATCCGCTCAGGTCGGGCTGGGGCACCACCGCCATGACCGCCGTCCATCTGCTGCTGACGGGTCTCAGCGCGGCGAAAGATCAGAGCCTGTGGGAGGCGCGGCCATGAATGTCGCAACCTTGTTCGGATGGCCCGGCCTGAACGGGCAGCCCCGGGGCAATGAGATCGAAGTCGTCGGGGTTCCGAGCGACTCCGGCAACAGCATCGCCTCCGGCGCCCGTCTGGGCCCCGCCGCGATCCGGCGGGCCAGCCTCGCCTTGCGACCCGACGCGATCGGGATCGATCATGGCGACATCGGCCACGTCCACGGCTGTGACTGGGAGGACGTGCTGGAGCAGGTCGAAGCGAGCGTGGAGGCCATAATCCGGCGCAAGTCGCGGCCGGTCATACTCGGCGGCGATCACGCCATCTCCTACGCCGCGGTGGCGGCATTGCGGGACTGCCGTCCGCTCAACATCGTGTGGTTCGACGCGCACACCGACTTCTGCGCCTGGCCGAACGAGAGCTGGCACAACCACAAGCAGGTGCTCAGACGGATTGCGGGCCTCGACCATGTCGGCCGGATCCTGCAGATCGGTCATCGCGGCATCACCTATTTCGACGAGGCCAGCCGTTTCGAACGGTTGAAGGTGGTCACGGCCGGAGAGGCGCAGACGTCAGGCGCCGAAGCCGTTCTCGAGCACCTGCCCTCGGACGAGCCGGTCTACATGTCGATCGACATCGACGCGGTGGACCCGCGCTGGGCTCCCGGAACCGGGCACCCGGTGCCCGGCGGGTTGAGCGTGGCGCGATTGATCGAGCTGGCCCGCCTCATCGCGTCCGACCGGGACATCGTCGGTCTCGACCTGATGGAGGTGAATCCCCTGCTCGATCATCGGGACATGACCGGCGCCGCGGCGGCGGCGATCCTCGCGGCGCTCGTTCCGGTGCTGGCAGGGCCCGGCCGCGCTGCCGGTTTCGGTGGCGCCCCGTCGGCAATGGCCATTCACGATTAACCCCGAACCAAGGTCGCGGAGATGGAAACGAGGCAAATCCCGGTAGTGTCCAGCGAGGAATTCCGACGCCTCGCCGACCGGAACCCGAATCTGCTGCACGAGAACCCCTGGGTCGTCGAAGGGTATATCCAGGATTGGCCCGGATACGCGCAATGGCAGAACCTGGACTATTTGCGAGAGCGCTTCGGACATCTGAACGCCTTCGCCAAGGCCCCCAATTTCATCACCAACCGAAACCAGAATCTGGTGAGCGTGGAAACCAGCTTCGAGCAATATATTCGATATATCCGGCAACCCGAAGCCGTGCAGGAAATCTATAAAGATTGCTGGATGGAAGGCGACTACCAGCAATTCCAGGCTCTGGGCCTTCCTCTTTATTGCGGTACCTTGAGAATCGTCCATCAGGCGAACGACCCGGTCTTCGCGGAAGTCAGCCCGTTGCTGCCTGAGCCGTTGCGCGCATGGAATCATGCGCTCCCTTATTATTACTCGCTGTTCAACCATTTCTGGCTGCTGGTGAGCCTGCCGGGCGCGCTGACTCCACTGCACACCGATAATAACGGTACGATCGCGACGATCGCCCAGCTCAGGGGCAGGAAGCGGGCGACTCTCTATTCGCCGGCCGATCTTCGCCACGTACGCCATCCCGAAGTCGGATTCCTGGATCCCGAGCAGCCGGACGAACGCGATTTTCCGACCTGGGACCGCGCCGTCAAATGGGTCGCCGATCTGGACGTAGGGCAGGTGCTGTTCGTGGGCACGAACTGGGCGCATCACGTCAAGACCCTGGAAACCTCGATCTCGGTCAGCTTCGACTTCGTCGATCAGAGCAACCTGGAAGCCTACGCGACCTCGGCCGGGTGGGCCTCCGCGCTGGGCAACCGTACCAGGCGCAACCCCGATCTGATCGTCGAGAAGATGCAGGGGCAGATCACGCGCGGAGAGATCGAGGCACTGCCGGCGGCGACGGTCGGCCGCCGAGTCATGGCGCACATCCTCCGGTCGACGTTCGCGAGCGCGGAAGGGACGGAACTGACGTCCATTCGCGAGCGCTATCTGGCCCATCTGGAAGAATGTCTGGCGTCCACCGAAGAGCTCGCGGCTTGAGCGACGCGTTGAGAATGACGGAGTTGAACCGGCTTATGTGGCGCAATTATCTGACCGTGGGCCTGCGGGCGCTGGCCAAGAACAAGACCTACGCCTTCATCACCATCGCCGGGCTGGCGATCGGCATGGCGGCGTGCCTGACGATCCTGATGTATGTGCGCCACGAGACGACGTTCGACCGCGACACTCCCGGCGCGGCGCGCGCCTTTCAGTTCCAGCTTCATGTCAAGGGAACGCAGACGGGCGACTCCTTCTGGTCGCAGAACGCCCCTTATGTCGCGCTCCAGTATCTGAAGACCGACTTTCCGCAGATCGATCAAATCATGTACGTGGGCGAGAACTCGCCGCTCGTGCTGAAGCAAGGCGAGGTGTACACGCCCGAACGCTCCGTTCAGGTCAGCGGCAATTTCTTCAAGATCGTCCCGTTTCCGTTCGTGCAGGGCGACCCCGCGACGGCGCTCGATTCGGTCGGCTCGGTGGTTCTGACCGCGAGCGAGGCACGGACCCGGTTCGGCCGTACCGACGTCGTCGGCCAGACCATGACCGTCTTGGGCAAGGACGGCCGGCCGGAGGATCACCGGATCACGGGCGTGGTCAGCGACCCGCCGGAGAACTCGCATCTTGCGCTCGGCATGATCACGCGCATCGACCCGGAATCCTATTTCGCCGACTATCAAGCCTTTCTCGAGTCCTGGGGCGAGTTCAACGGCCATATCTATCTTTCGCTGAAGCCCGGCGCGGACGCGGAAACCATCAACCAGCAAATGCTCGCCTGGGAGCGTCGCCACCTTCCCGAGGAGATGCGCGATCAGGGAGAGTTCAAGCTCGTCAACATCCGCGACATCCATCTGCGAGACGCGAAGTGGGGCTTCAAGCCGAACGGCGATGCCCAGACGATCGCCGTCTTCGCGGTCGTCGCTTTGCTCATCCTCGTCATGGCCTGCGTCAATTTCGTCAACCTCGCGACCGCGAGAGCGAGCCAGCGCGCCCGCGAAGTGGCGCTGCGCAAGGTCCTGGGCGCGAGCCGAAAGCAGCTGATCGCTCAGTTCCTGACCGAATTCCTGCTGATGGCGGGCATCGCCATGCTGCTCGCGCTGGCGCTGTTCGAGCTGGCGGTCCCGCCGATCGCGGCGTTCCTCGGCGCCGACATGAGGGTCGAGTATTTCGGTCGTGACGGAATCCTGCTGCCGCTTCTCCTGATCGTGCTCGCGGTCGGGCTGGTCGGCGGTCTTTATCCCGCCTTCTTCCTGTCGCGCTTCCAGCCCGCCACCGTGCTCAAGGCGAACAAGTCGGCGAGCGACACTCCGGGCTCGGCCCGGTTTCGCGGCCTGCTCGTCATCGGCCAGTTCGCCATCTCGATCGGCCTGATCGTCTGCACGGCCGTCGTCTATCAGCAGACGGTCTACGCGCGCAGCGCCGATCCCGGCTACCAGCGCGACGGCATCCTCCAGGTCCAGAATATCGGCCGCAAGGCGGTAAGGCCCTCGATGGATGCGATGATGCACGAGATCGGGCAGATCCCCGGCGTGACGGCCGTAGGCCGCACCGAAATCGGAGTGAACACGGACCAGACTTCAACCGCCACCGTCAAGCTGACCGCCGAGGCGGACCCGGTGCCGGTCGGCACCTACGCCGTCGACGCCGGCTATTTCAAGGCGATGGGAATCGAGCTTCGCGCCGGAAGCCTGTTCCGGGAAAACCAGATCGTTGCGGAGACGGCGCCCAAGGACGGCGCTCCGCAGGTGCCGAGCGCGAGCAACGTCGTGCTCAACGCCCTCGCGGCCCGCAGCCTCGGATTCGCGAACTCGAGCCAGGCTGTCGGCAAACGGATTTTATCCGATGACCAGTTGCTGACGATCATCGGCGTCGTCGAAGATTCGCGCTTCCGCTCGGTCCGCGAGCCCATCGAGCCGATCATGTTCCATCTCGATCCCGGCGACGCACGATGGATGATCGTGCGCTACCAGGCCTCCGATCCCGCCGCGGTGCGCGATGGGGTGAAGGGGATCTGGAAGCGGTTCGCGCCCGACGTGCCGTTCGAGGCGCGCTTCAGCGAGGAGATCGTCGGCAAGCTCTACGAGGTCGAGGCGGCGCGCGGAAAGATTTTTGCCGCCTTCGCCGTGCTCGCAATCGTCATCGCCGGGCTCGGCCTGTTCGGCCTTGCCGCCTTCACCGCCGAGCGGCGCACCAAGGAGATCGGAATCCGCAAGGTGCTCGGCGCCCGCACCCGCGACATCGTCCGCCTGCTCGCCTGGCAGTTCTCGAAGCCGGTGATCCTCGCCAATCTCATCGCCTGGCCGGTGGCATGGTGGGTGATGCGCGACTGGCTCAACAATTTCGACGCGCGCGTCGGCCTCGGCCCGACCCCCTTCGTGCTCGCCGGCCTCGTCGCGTTCGTCATCGCCCTCGGCACCGTCGCCGGCCACGCGATCAGGGTCGCGCGCACCAATCCCGTCAACGCCCTCCGCTACGAGTGACGGGCCGAACATCCCGAGGAGAAGGAAGAATGAGCATGACCATCAGCGATCGGCCCCTTCTGCTCGCAAGCGAGGGCCGCGCCCTCGAGGACCTTGCGGAAGAGACGATCTGGGAAGGCCTGGACAGCCACGGCGCGATCCTCTTCCGAGGCTTCGGAGTCGACGCCGACGGCTTCTACGAATTCGCGTCCCGGTTCAACCGGGGCTTCCTCGTTTCGCCGTTCGGCGACCGCAAGGCGGCGAGTCGGAAGAACGAGCTCCAGACCGTCACCCTGGGCCGGTCGGGCCTCAGCCTTCACTTCGAATATGGCAGCAGTCCGATGCGGCCCGATCTGCTCTGGTTCTACTGCCGCAAGGCCGCCGCCGAGGGCACCGGCGGGGAAACCCTGGTGGCCGACGGCGTGTCCATCTTCGACCGGCTGAAGCCGGAGACCCAGGCCGCGCTTTGCGCCAAGCGGGTGAAATACAGGAACTTCGTACCCACCGAGGCTTTCGACGCCATGCTGGGCAAGAACAAAGTCGTCGAGTCGCTGGTCGCCGGCGACGTCATCGAGACGTTGAGCGCCCGGCGCGGCTTCACCGTAACCGAAGAGACGGACCGTCGAGTCGTGTTCGAATTCGTCGCGCCGTCGGTCGTGCCGCTCGGCGACGGCGGCAAGATGAGGGTCTGCCAGGATCTGTTCACCGACGCGTACAAGAAGCCATCGAAGGGCGGCGAGCCCGAGGATACTTTCAGCACCATGGTCACCTGGGAGGACGGTGCCGAGATTGAAGAGGATGTCCTGGACGATCTCAAGGCCGCGACCCGGTCGCTGATCCGGGGCATAAAGTGGCGTGCCGGGGATTTCGCGCTGATCGACAATAACCGGATGCTTCACGGCCGCAATCAAACCACCGATCCCGAGCGCGACATCGTCATGCTGAGCTCCTTCAGCACCCGCTTCCAGGTCTGACGCAAGCGCCGGCAACGGCGCGGCGCTGTTCGGGCTCTCCATCCCGAGGGTGGTAAGGGCTCGGAAGAGGGAGTTGCGGAAATCGTCGCGCTCGCGCATCTCGGCGGCCCGGGCGCAATCCCGGGCGACGAGGGCGTCGAGCGGGCGATTCGACAATGCCAGGCCTCTTCAACCGCCTCAACCGGAGCTGCCGCATGGCCAAGTCCGCCTTCCTCGCCGCCCTGCTTGCGTCGGGCATCGCCACTCCGGCGCTGGCGGCGGACGAGCCCGCTCCCGACGTCGCCGCCGAGGTGGCGGCGATGCGCGAAGAGATTGCCGAGCTGCGCGCCGAGGTGGCCGAGCTGAAGGCGTCGCGCGAGAGTGCGGCCGCGACTCCGCCGCCGGCCCCCGCCGCGGCGACTCAAGCCGCCGCCGCGGCGCCGATCTGGAAAGGCGCCCCGCAGCTCGAGGACAAGCGGTCGGGCTTCAGCTTCAAGCCCAAGGGCCTGGCCCAGTTCGACGCCGGCTTCGTCGGCACTCCGGGGCCGGAGCTTTCCGGGACCGTCGGCGGTCTCAACTACAACAATCTCGGCTGGAACAGCCGCGCCCGGCGGCTGGTCATTGGCGCCGAGGGCTCGCTGCCCGGCGGCTTCGGCTACAATGTCGAGTTCAACTTCGCGCAGGGCACGGTCGATTATGAGGATATCGTCCTCACCTACCAGCGCTCGAAGAGCCCGATCAAGGTGACGATCGGCAATTTCTACCCGCTCTCCAGCCTCGAGACGATGACCAGCTCGCGCCTCACCAGCTTCCTCGAGCGCGCCTCGTTCACCGACGCCTTCAACTATAACCGCCGCCTCGGCATCGCGCTGGCTTTGCTGGACCCCGAGGACGATCGCTACACGCTGACCGCCGGCCTGTTCGGGCAGGAAATCAACAACGCCGCGTTCAACCGCACCGGCTGGCAGGCGAGCGTCCGCGGCACCTTCGCACCCACCTTGGGAGACGCCCGCCTCCACCTCGGCGCCAACTTCCAGCACCGGGTCGCTCAGCGCGACGCGCAGAACCTCCAGTATCGCGCCCGTCCCTTCACCCAGGTCACCGACCAGCGCTTCGTCGACACCGGCCTCGTCGCCGCCGACGGCGACGACATTGCCGGGCTGGAGTTCGGAGCGATCCTGAAGTCGTTCCACGTCGCCGCCGAGGCTCAGCAGCTGTGGGTGCGCGGATACCGGCCGGGTCGCCGCTTCGGCGCCAATAACGGCGCCGCCGGCGGGCTGTTCTACGCGGGCGATCCGAACTTCCGCTCGGCTTATGCGGAAGTCGGCTATTATTTCACCGGAGAGAGCCGAGGCTATAAAGGCGGCCGCTGGGACCGGCCGAAGGTGCTCCACCCGTTCGACGACGGCGGCTGGGGAGCGCTGCAGCTCAACGCCCGCCTCGACTGGCTCGACCTCGGCGACCGGGTCGGCAGCGGCGGCTCCACCCTCGCCGCGCCCGATTACGTCAATGGCGGCGAGCAGCTCGGCTACGAGCTAAGCCTGATCTGGAACCCGACCGATTATCTGCGCTTCCAGGCCCAATATGCCCGCGCCAGCTTCGAGGGCGGGCCGCGCGCCGCCACCGTCGTTCCGGGCTCGAGCGAGCCGATCAACCTGCGCCGCTTCAGCGTCGATACGATGGCGCTTCGAGCGCAGGTGGATTTCTGACGGCTTCCACCCGGCCCTGGCGATCATAAGAGGACGTCTCGAGCCTCAGCGCGGGGTCCCATGGTGCCCCATGAGCGGCATCGGCCCATCGGGAACGATCGCGACGTTGAGCATCATCCCGCCATCCTCATGGTCGAGGATGTGACAGTGGAGGACGAACTCGCCGATATAGCGTTCGTAGGTCGTCCGAGTGTGGACCTGATAGCCGTTCTCGACGAAGACGGTGTCGCGGAAGACGCCCTTCATGCCGCAATATTGATTGGCCAGCTGCTGCTGGTCGAGCGCGACCGAGGCGTTGCAGCTGCCGTCCGGATTGTAGATCGACACCTGCCTGGTGGGGTCCTTGGGATCCGCGACGGTGACGTCGATTATTTCGAACGGGTTGATATGGATATGGAAGATGTGCGGCTCGCCCTCGGACGTGAGCAGCCAATCGTCGGTCGTTCCGACCTGGCGGGTGATGTTCACGACGTTGGGATCGTAGGTCTGGTTGTTGATCGAGAAAGCGAATGAGCTCGTCGGCGTCGGCCCGATCTTGAAATTGGCGAGCTGCGGAGTCGGAGTCGTCGTCGGCGGCGCTTCGATGAACGGCGCCCATGCGGTCAGATCGCCCGTTTTCAGGCCGTCGCGGACGGTTTGGGGCAATTGCGGGTTGGCGTCGTAGAGGGCCTGCTCGACATAGGCTTCGAGATCGCCGGTCACGGCCTTGCCGCCCCTGACCCGGACGTAGGCGAGCAATTGCGGGACCGATGGCCCCTGGCCTCCGCCCATGCCGCCCGGTCCCTCGCCCTGGCCGGTCTGGGGATTGATGCGCATGTTGGGCGGGGCGGCCTGGTTGAGCAGGCAATAATCGCCCTCTTCCGGGAAGGCGACGAGGATGTCGCTGCGATAGCCGGGCTGGAGGAAGTTGGATTCGAGCACCTTGCCGCCGTTCGACGTCTGGATGGTGTTCATTTTCTTGCGGGTCAGGCCGTCATTGGCGATCTCCAATTGCGGGATCAGCGTCTGCGCGGTCGCGGCGCAGAGCGCGATCACGTCGGCTTTCTGCTCGAGCCGGTTGCCGACGAGGGCCGAGTTGGCGATCAGATTCCTGCGCTTCCTGTCGGCGATCGGCGAGACCTTCACGATCTGGACGTTGATCGTGTCGTGGATGCCGGCATGGACCATTCGCCAGCGCTGCACCTGTCCGGCCGGGACGGTGAGGGTCGGCTGGACGATGCCGTTGATGCTGGTGAAGCGGCCGTTCGTGTCCCAGATCGAGGGGGAATCGAGCTGGATCGCGAAATTCTCGACGGCGCCGCGGCTCACCGGGGCGCCGGGCTTCGGCAGCGGGCAGGTCCAGGGCGCGTAGGTGGTCGAGTCGTTGCTGTTGACGTTGGTGAGCCCGGCCTGGGTGTACATTTGCTGCCAGTCGTTGGCGGGATTGGCCGGATCGTTCTGGAAGCAGCCATAGGCGATCTGCTGGAACAGGAAGAGTTGCTCGACCAGCGGCACTCCGGCCTTGTCGTGGAGGATGGTGTCGATGTCGGCGATCGGACGCGGATTTTGCGGAGTCGGCGGCGTGTAGGCCCGGTTGCCGCGGATGATCAGGAAGCCGTTGCCGCCGCTGGTGACCTGGACGGCGGTCGAGCCGTGCCGGTGCGCATGGTACCAGAAGGTGCCCGACGGATGGTCGTAAGGGATGTTGATCTCGTAGGGGAATTTGCTCTGCGGGTTGATGTTGAGCAGGACGTTGTCGCTGTTGCCGGCCGGCGAGACGTGAAGGCCGTGCGTGTGCAGGTTGGTCGTGTTGAAGCAACCGACGCCGGGCGGCACGCCGAGCCCCGCGGGCGGATTGGGAAGGCAGCTCGGATCGTCGGTCGAGAGCTGGTTGTTGAGGGCGACCCGGAGCGTGTCGCCCGGGACGACCTCGATGACCGGGCCGGACTTGCAGCCGCCATAGGATCTGAGCTCGAGCGTGTCGTTGCCGCCCGGCTGCGGGTTGGGATCGGGATTGTTGATGATCGAGCGGGCCCGGACGAGGTCCAGCCTGGCCGAGACGACCGAACCTTTGCGCGACAGCGAGCCGCTGGGATTGCAGCCGCTTGATTTGAGCCCCGCGGTGGCGGCCATGGGCAGCGGCTGGGCGCCTTCAGGACTGAATCTCGGCGGCTGCTCGAACGGATGCACGGCCGGCGCCGCCGAGGCTGCCGAGTTCGTGCCGAGCGCGAGGAAAGAAACCGCGGTCGCAAAAATCAGATGTCGCATGTGCAAAGCCCCCCGAGGCAGAAAGCGCTCGCCGCGGAAGCTTGTCAAGATTCCCGCCGGCCCGACCGGCCCAACAAAAATGTCCATTTTGGAAAGAGCAGTTGTTGCGGGCGGCGGGCGGCCCATGCCCCGACTGTCGCCGGTCCCCGGCACCGAGCCATGCTCAGGATTCTCTTGATAGTGGGGCCGCGCGCGACCACATCTTCCCCATGCTGATCCAGACCGAGACCACGCCGAACCCGGCGGCGCTGAAATTCCTGCCCGGACGCCGGGTCATGGAGGCCGGGACCCGCGACTTCGCGACCCCCGAGGATGCCGAAGCCTCGCCGCTCGCCGCGGCGATCTTCTCGACCGGAGAGGTGGAGGGCGTGTTCTTCGGGCGCGACTTCATCTCCGTCACCGCGGCGCCGGGAGTCGAGTGGCGCGATCTGAAGCCGGAGGTGCTGTCCATCCTCCTCGACCATTTCTCGAGCGACGCGCCCTTGTTCAGGGCGGCGTCGGCAGCGGGCATCGAGGTGGCGGGCGACGAGGATTATGGCGAGGACCCGGCCGACGCTCCGATCGTCGCCGAAATCCGCGAGCTGATCGAGACGAGGGTTCGGCCCGCCGTGGCCCAGGACGGCGGCGACATCGTCTATCGCGGCTTTCGCGGCGGCACCGTCTATCTCGCCCTGCACGGCGCCTGCGCGGGCTGCCCCTCCTCGACGATGACCCTGAAGCAGGGGATCGAGAGCCTGCTCAAACATTATGTGCCCGAGGTCGAGGCGGTCGAGGCGGTGTGAGCCGCTCCGTCATTCCCGCGAAAGCGGGAATCCATTCTGACTTCGTGCCTGTCACGACCCTCGTATGGATTCCCGCTTTCGCGGGAATGACGATCCGAAAATGATCCTCATCATCGAAACCGCCACCGCGGCCTGCTCGGCCGCCCTGGTCGAGGGCGAGATCCTGATCGACGAGCGCCACGAGATCGTCGGCCGGGGCCATGCCGAGCGGCTGGTGCCGATGATCGGCGAGCTGCTCGCTGGGCGGCGGCCCGAGGCGATCCTGGTCGATTGCGGACCGGGCAGCTTCACCGGCCTTCGAGTCGGCCTCGCCGCGGCGCACGGGCTTCGGATCGGCTGGGAGGTCCCACTCGCCGGCTTCTCCTCGATGGCCGCGATCGCCCGGTCGGCGGGGCAGGGGAGCGAGATCGCGGTTGCGCTTCACGGCGGACACGGGCAGCTTTTCGTCCAGACCTTTGGCGAGGAAAAGATGCGACCGCTGGACCTGCTGCGCTCCCTGCCGCCGGCCGAGGCCGCGGCGGGAATCCGAGCCCACCGGGTCGCCGGTTCCGGGGCCGCCGCTCTCGTGGCCGAGCGCGGCTATGGCGAGGCGGTCGATATGCTGCCGAGGGCCGCGGACGTCCGCCTGCTCCCCGCCGGGTTGCGCTCGCTGGCGCCGCGGCCGATCTACGGCCGCGGGCCGGACGCGAGGCCGATGCCATGACCGTCGCGATCGCGGAGGGCGGGGCGGCCGATCTCGGCGCGGTGATGCGGGTGATGGAGGACAGCTTCGACGCCGCTTTCGGAGAGGCCTGGACGGCGCCGCAATGCGCCGGGCTGCTGCCGATGGCGGGCGTGTGGCTGTCGCTGGCGCGTCGGGAGGAGAGAGTGATCGGTTTCGCCCTCGCCCGTATCGTCGCGGGCGAAGCCGAGTTGCTGCTTCTCGCCGTCGCCCGGTCGTCGCAAGGCGAAGGCGTCGGCCAGATGCTCCTGGAACGCTTTGCCGCCATCGCCGCCAGTAAAGGAGCCGAACAACTTCACCTTGAAGTGCGCGAAGGAAATCATGCGGTTAGCCTCTACAGGCGAAACGGCTATCGCGAGGTTGGCCGGCGGCGGAATTATTACAGCGGGCGTGACGGCCAGCTTTTCGACGCGCTCACCCTCGCCAAATACCCCGGCGCGTAAACGTAAATTGTATTTACCCTAATTTCCGCTTGTAAAAACGACCGAAACGGATCATTCGCCCCGTGGGGGCAAAGTCCACTCCTCCTCGTGGGTAGAAAGTTTTGCAGGCTTGAGCATGGCTGAAAGTAACGAACTGAACGAAACCCTAATCACTCTCACTGCGGACATCGTGTCCGCGCATGTCAGCAACAACAGCGTCGCCGTCAACGACCTGCCGCAGCTGATCGCCAACGTCCACAATGCGCTCAATGCGCTCGGAGCCAAGCCGGAGGAAGCGCCGGTCCGGCCGGAGCCGGCGGTCTCGATCCGTTCTTCGATCAAGCCGGACTACATCGTCTGCCTTGAGGACGGTAAGAAGCTGAAGATGCTCAAGCGGCATCTGATGACTCATTACCAGATGACTCCGGACGAGTACCGGCAGAAGTGGGGCCTCAACGGCGACTATCCGATGGTCGCTCCCAATTATGCCGAGCAGCGCCGGACCCTGGCCAAGAAGATCGGCCTCGGCACCAAGCGCCGCCGCACCGGCCGAGTCGCCAAATAAGTCGAAGGGCCGCCGGGGCTTTGAGCCCCGGCGGCCTTTACGATTGCGGCGATTCAGCTAAAGCGGGAAGGGCATGACCCGCCGGATCGATATCGAAGCGTTGTGCGCGGAAAAGGGGCTGCGCATCACCGAGCAGCGCCGGGTCATCGCCCGCGTCCTCTCCGAGGCGGAGGACCATCCCGACGTCGAGGCCCTGCACGCGCGCGCCTCGGCGATCGATTCCGGAATCTCCATCGCCACCGTCTACCGCACCGTCCGCCTGTTCGAGGAAGCGGGCATCCTCGAGCGCCACGATTTCGGCGACGGCCGCGCCCGCTATGAGGCCGCCGACGCCACCCATCACGACCATCTGATCGACGTCGAGACCGGCAACGTCATCGAGTTCGTCGACGAGGAGCTCGAGGCCCTGCAGCGGCGCATCGCCGAGAAACTGGGCTTCCGGCTCGTGGACCACCGGATGGAGCTCTACGGAGTCACGCTGACCCGCCGGGATTAAGCAAGACCGGTCAACCTTCCGCTTAACCTCCGGCAAAGACTTGCCGGCGATTGCCGATTACACCTGTAATCATGACATGGGGGCGAATCCGCGAACCTGACGATCGGCGGGCACGAGCCGCACCCGCCTGGCCTGGCCTCCGCTCGTGAGGGTCTGCGGCGATTATCATCGCGACGGCTATGCCCATGTCGAGCGGCTGATCGGGCCCGAGGTCGCGGCCGCGTTCCTGCGCTCGATCAAGCGCGATCTCGGCTCGGGCCCGATCCTGCTCAGCCGGGTCAAGCAGCACCCCAACCTGCTGAGGCGTGCGGCCTTCGAGGTTTACGGGCACCATTATCCGCCGATGCTCCAGTTCCTGTGGGGGCTGACCCCGATCGTGTCGGAAATCGTCGGCAAGCGGCTCCTTCCCACCTACGATTATTTTCGCCTCTATCGGCGGGACGATGTCTGCCGGGTCCATTTCGACCGTTATTCCTGCGAGCACAGCCTCTCGCTGACGCTGGGCTACAGCGACGGCCAGCCCTGGCCGCTCGAGATCGGCAGACAGGGCCAGGAGCCGTCCGCCCGGGTCGAGGAGGATTTCGGCGCCGAGCCCTACGGCTCGGTGCCGATGGAGATCGGCGACGCCGTCCTCTACCAGGGCGTCCGCCATCGCCATGGCCGGGTGACTCCCAACCCGAACGCCTGGTCGGCCCACCTCTTCCTTCACTGGGTCAATGCCGACGGGCCCTATCGGGAACATGCGTTCGACGGCCAGGTCGACGCCGCTCCGGTCGAATTCGACTTCGCCTGAGCGCACGCTTCGCCCTTGCGCGGCGGTATCGGCTTGTGCTCCGCTGCCCCCGTCCGGCGCAGGGGTGAAGGGAGCTAGATGGGTCTCGTTCGGCTGGTGCTCCGCACCCTGGCGATGATCGCCCTCTTCCTCCTTTGCGTGCCGCTCCATTATTTGTGGAAGCTGTTCGGGGCGGCTTCGCCCTGGCCGCGCTGGTTCCTGGGTCGGGTCGGCCGGGCGGCGGGGATGCGGGTGCGGGTGGTCGGACGGCCGCTCGAGCGCGACGTGCTCTTCCTCGCCAATCATCTGAGCTGGCTCGACATTCTCCTCGTCGCCGGGGCGAGCGGGGCGGCGTTCGTCGCCAAGCAGGAAGTCGCCGAGGTGCCGGTGGTCGGCTGGCTGGCCGGCCTCAACAACACGGTGTTCATCGCCCGCTCGGAGCGCAGCGGGGTTCGTGGCCAGGCCGACGCCCTTCGAGCCGCGCTCGCGACGGGGCAACCGGTGGCGCTGTTTCCCGAAGGCACGACCGACGGCGGGCCGGAGATCCTGCCGTTCCGCGCCAGCCTGCTCGCCTCGCTCTTCCCGCCGCTGCCCGGAGTCGGAGTCCAGCCGATCGCCCTCGATTACGGGGCGGCGGCGCACGACCTTGCCTGGATCGGCGACGAGACGGGCCTCGCCAATGTGAAGAAGGTTCTGTCCCGGCGCGGCTCGACGGAGGTGGTTCTCCACTTCCTGGCGCCGGTCGATCCGGCGAGCGGCGACCGCAAGGCGCTGGCGGCGGCGGCCCGCGCCGAGATAATCGAGGCGCTCGGCCCTTCCGGGTCTGCCGCGGATCGCCTATAGGCCCGCAGCGATGACCAGACCCTCCCCGAAAACCTTCCAGATCAAGTCCTACGGCTGCCAGATGAACGCCTATGACGGCGAGCGCATGGCGGAATTGCTCGAGGCCGGGGGGATGGCCGCCGCGGGGGCGGCCGAGGCGCCGGATCTGGTCGTGCTCAACACCTGCCACATCCGCGAGAAGGCGGCGGAAAAGGTCTATTCGGAGATCGGGCGGCTGAAGCGGGCCGACGGGTCGCGGCCGATGATCGCCGTGGCGGGCTGCGTCGCTCAGGCCGAAGGGGCCGAGATCGTGCGCCGGGCGCCGAGCGTCGACATCGTCGTCGGCCCTCAGGCCTATCACCGGCTTCCGAAGCTGGTCGCGCAGGGCCGCGGCCTCGACACCGACATGCCGCTCGCCTCCAAGTTCGGAGCGCTTCCGGCGCGGCGGCGGCCCGGGCCGTCCGCTTTCCTGACGGTGCAGGAAGGCTGCGACAAATTCTGCACCTATTGCGTCGTCCCCTACACGCGCGGGGCCGAGGTCTCGAGGCCCTGGGCGGCGGTGATGGACGAGGCCCGGGCGTTGGTCGATGGCGGCGCCCGGGAGATCGTCCTGCTCGGCCAGAACGTCAACGCCTGGCGCGACCAGGACGGCCGCGGCCTCGACCGGCTGATCCGGACGCTCGACCGGCTGCCCGGGCTGGAGCGAATCCGCTACACGACCAGCCACCCCAACGACATGACCGAAGGCCTGATCCGCGCCCATGCCGAGGTGGAGAGCCTGATGCCCTATCTTCACCTGCCGGTGCAGTCGGGGAGCGACCGGGTGCTCAAGGCGATGAACCGAAGCCACTCGTCGCAAAGCTATTTGCGAATCCTCGAGCGGGTGCGGGCGGCTCGGCCCGACATTGCCATATCCGGCGATTTCATCGTCGGCTTTCCCGGCGAGAGCGAGGCCGAGTTCGAAGCGACCCTCGAAATCGTCCGGGCGGTGAACTACGCCCAGGCTTACTCGTTCAAATATTCGCCGCGCCCGGGCACCCCCGCGGCGGCCATGGAGGATCAGCTGCCCCGCGAGATCATGGACGAGAGGCTGCAGCGGCTGCAGGCTTTGCTGGCCGAGCAGCAGCTGGCGTTCAATTGCGGGACGGTGGGGCGGCGCACCAGCCTGCTGCTCGAGCGCCCGGGCAAGAGGCCGGGGCAGAAGATCGGTAAGTCGCCCTGGCTGCAATCGGTGCATGTCGAGACGGAGGCGATGATCGGGGAGCTGATCGAGGTCGAGGTTGTTTCCGCCGGGCCGAACAGCTTGGCCGGAACCGTCATCCCGGCGAAAGCCGGGACCTCAGGACGAGAAGTCTTGGCGGGTCTCCCCGAGGCCCCGGCTTTCGCTGGGGCGACGCTGTAATGCCCCCCAAGAAAGCCGCCGAGGCCGCCGCCGCGCCGCGCGCCCGGCTCGAGCTCGAGTTCGAGCAGCCGCATCTGCTCGGGCCTCTGTTCGGGGAGTTCGACCGGAACCTCGTCGCCATCGAGGACCGGCTCGGAGTCTATATCGCCGCGCGCGGCGCCAAGGTGCAGATCGAGGGCGAGCCGGAGGACGCGGCCCGGGCGCGCGACGTCCTGCTCGGCCTCTACAACCGGCTCGACGAGGGCCAGGACATCGACGCGGGGATGGTCGACGCGATCATCGCCATGTCGGGGCAGCCGACGCTGGACGGGATCATCACCCCGGAGGTGGCCGAGCCGCCCAAGGTGATGATCCGCACCCGCAAGAAGACGATCGTCCCGCGCTCGAAGATGCAGGCCGTCTACATGGAGGCGCTGGGCCGCGACGACATGATCTTCGCGCTCGGGCCCGCGGGGACCGGCAAGACTTATCTGGCGGTGGCCCAGGCGGTGCAGCAGCTGATCGGCGGCTCCGTCGACCGGCTCATCCTGTCGCGGCCCGCGGTCGAGGCGGGCGAGCGGCTCGGCTTCCTTCCGGGCGACATGAAGGAGAAGGTCGATCCCTACCTTCGCCCGCTCTACGACGCGCTCTACGACATGCTTCCGGCCGAGCAGGTCGAGCGGCGGATCGCGAGCGGAGAGATCGAGATCGCTCCGATCGCCTTCATGCGTGGGCGTACCCTGAACGACGCCTTCATCATCCTCGACGAGGCTCAGAACACGACCCCGGCGCAGATGAAAATGTTCCTCACCCGCTTCGGCATGCGCAGCCGCATGGTGATCTGCGGCGATCCGCTCCAGGTCGACCTGCCGCAGCCGGGCAATTCCGGCCTCGCCGACGCGGTCGCCAAGGTCGAGGGCATCCCCAAGATCGCCACCATCCGCTTCGGCGCCGGCGACGTGGTTCGGCATCCGCTCGTTGGGCGGATCGTCGAAGCCTATGAGGGCAAGGCGGGATGATCCTCCCTGCTCCGTCATTCTCGCGAAAGCGGGAATCCATACGGCCTCATCGCAGCGCCAACGCAGCATTGATTGACCTTCGGTCGTCTTCGGCTCCCGCTTTCGCGGGAATGACGGGGTTATCATGATCCTCGTCGAAGCCGACGCTTCCGAAGAGTGGGACAGTAGCACCGGCTGGGCGGAGCTCGCCAACGCGGCGGTTCGCGCCGCGGTGGCCGAGAGCGATGCCGCCGGCCTGCTCGAAAGCGGCCTCGCCGCCGAAGTCTCGGTCCGGTTCACCAGCGACGACGAGGTCAAGGGGCTGAACGCCGACTGGCGCGGCAAGGACAAGGCCACCAACGTCCTCTCCTTCCCGATGGTCGAGGCGGAGCAGATCGTCTCCTTCGCCCGAACCGACGGCGGCGAGGCCTTGCTTGGCGACATCGTCCTCGCCCACGGCGTCTGTTCCGCCGAGGCGGCGGCGAAGGGTATCGGCGTCTGCACCCACGCCGCCCATCTGGTGGTGCACGGCATGCTCCATCTGCTAGGCTGCGACCATGAGCGGGGCGAGGGGGAGGCGGAGGCGATGGAGGCGGCGGAGCGACGCGCGCTCGCCCGCCTCGGCATCGCCGACCCCTATGAGATCCACCACTGATGGCTGACGACGCGGACGGCCAGCGCAGCATCTGGCGCGGCATCAGGGCCCTGCTGTTCGGCGACGACAGCGAGGCGACCCTGCGCGAGGAGATCGAGGAGGCGATCGAGAGCCACGAGGGCGAGGCGCCGGTCGTCGGCGACCTGTCGCCGATCGAGCGGCAGATGCTCAGGAACCTGCTCCACTTCGGCGAAAGCACGGTCGCCGACATCGCGGTGCCGCGCGGCGACATCATCGCGGTGCCGTCGACGATCAGCTTCGAGGGCCTCGTCGCCGCCTTCGCCGAAGCCGGGCACAGCCGCCTGCCGGTCTACGAGGAGAGCCTCGACAGCGTCGTCGGCATGGCCCACATCAAAGACGTCTTCACGGTGGAGGTGTCCGGGGCCGAGCCGCCGGAGGACATCGCCACCCTGCTTCGCAAGCCGCTCTACGTCCCCGAATCGATGGGCGTGCTCGACCTGCTGGCGCGGATGCGGGCCGAGCGGGTCCATCTCGCCATCGTCGTCGACGAGTTCGGCGGCACCGAAGGGCTCGTCACCATCGAGGACGTGGTCGAGGAGATAGTCGGCGAGATCGAGGACGAGCATGACGAGGAAGCGCCCGGAATGCTGATCGCGCTCGAGAACGGCATCTGGGACGCCGACGCGCGCGCCGAGCTGGACGATGTCGCCGAGATGATCGATGCCCGCCTCGGGGCGGTCGAGGAGGATGTCGACACATTGGGCGGTCTGGCGACGGTGCTGGCGGGGCATGTTCCGCAAGCGGGCGAGATCGTCGAGCATCCGTCGGGATGGCGGCTCGAGGTGACGGAGAGCGATACCCGGCGGGTGACCAGGCTCAGGCTGCATGCTCCGGAGGAAAGCGCTCTGTCGGAGTAGCCCGGCAGTCATTGCGAGCGTTGCGAAGCAATCCAGCGGCGCGGACTTGGTGAACCGGATTGCTTCGTCGCTGCGCTCCTCGCAATGACGGCAGGGGAAGGGGAGGGGAGCGAGCATGGCATTCGAGCATATCCGGCTGGAGACCAGCCCTGCCGCCGTTGCGACGATCACGATCGCCCGGCCGGATCGGCTCAACGCCCTCTCGGGTCAAACCGTCGACGAGCTCCGCGCCGCGGTCGAGGAAAGCGGCCGCTCCGGCGCCCGCTGCCTGTTGCTGATCGGCGAGGGGAGGGGCTTTTCGAGCGGGGCCGACCTGGCAACCGGAGGTGGACTGCCCGACGATGTCGGGGCGTCGCTGGAGAAGCATTTCAACCCCCTGCTCGAGGCTCTGTTCGAGCTGCCGATCCCGGTGGTGGCGGCGGTGAACGGACCTTGCGCCGGCGCCGGCTGCTCGCTCGCCTTGGCCGCCGACATCGTCGTCGCGGCGCGCTCGGCCTATTTCCTGCAGGCCTTCGTCAATATCGGCCTCATCCCCGACGCGGGCGCGACCTGGCTTCTGCCCCGGCTTGCGGGGCGGGCGCGGGCGATCGAGATGATGATGCTCGGCAAGCGGGTACCGGCCGAGAAGGCGCAGGAATGGGGGCTGATCTCGAGGGTGGTGGAAGACGAGGCGCTGGAGGCGGAGGCCGTGGCCCTGGCGACCCGGCTGGCGCAGGGGCCGACGGTGGCTCTCGGGCTGATCCGAAAGCTGGCGCGCGAGGCGGGGCATGTGCCCTTGCGCGAGGCGCTCGCGGCGGAGCGGGTCGCTCAGCGCGAGGCGGGACGGTCGGAGGACTTCAGGGCGGGTGTGGCGGCGTTCCTGCAGAAGAAACCGGCGCGGTTCGAGGGGCGTTAGCTGTCTTCCCGAACTCGATTCAGGATCCAGTCCTCCACCTCCCCGGGCGGGCAACCTGATGGACCCTGAAACAAGTTCGGGGTGACGGGGGTGACGCAAAGCGGCGATCGTCTTAAAGCACGCCCCATGGCCACGACCATCGAAGAGCTGGAATCCCGCCGCCGCCGAGCCGAGCTGGGCGGGGGCGAGGCGCGGATTGCCGCGCAGCACAAGAAGGGGCGGCTGACGGCGCGCGAGCGGCTGTGCGTGCTGCTCGATCAGGGCAGCTTCGAAGAATATGACATGTTCGTCGAGCATAATTGCGCCGATTTCGGAATGGCGGAGCAGAAGGTGCCGGGCGATGGCGTCGTCACCGGCTCGGGCACGATCAACGGCCGCCTCGTCTATGTCTTCGCCCAGGATTTCACCGTCTTCGGCGGATCCCTGAGCGAACGCCACGCGCAGAAGATCTGCAAGGTGATGGACATGGCGATGAAGGTCGGAGCGCCCGTCATCGGCTTGAACGATTCGGGCGGCGCCCGAATTCAGGAGGGTGTGGCCAGCCTCGCCGGCTATGCGGAGGTGTTCCAGAGGAACGTGCTCGCCTCGGGGGTGGTGCCGCAGATCAGCCTGATCATGGGCCCGTGCGCCGGGGGCGCGGTCTATTCGCCGGCGATGACCGACTTCATCTTCATGGTGAAGGATTCGAGCTACATGTTCGTCACCGGGCCTGACGTGGTGAAGACGGTGACCAACGAGGTCGTGACCCAGGAGGAATTGGGCGGCGCCATCACCCACACGACCAAGTCCGGAGTCGCCGACGTCGCCTTCGAGAACGACATCGAGGCCCTGCTCGCCACCCGCGACTTCTTCGACTTCCTGCCGCTCTCCAACCGCCATGACGGGCCGCAGCGGCCGTCGAACGATCCCTGCGACCGCTCCGAGCCCAGCCTCGACACGCTCATTCCCGACAGCGCGGCCAAGCCCTACGACATGCACGAGCTCATCCGCAAAGTGCTCGACGAGGGCGATTTCTTCGAGATCCAGCCGGGTCACGCCGCCAACATCATCGTCGGCTTCGGCCGGGTCGAGGGCCGCACGGTCGGGGTCGTCGCCAATCAGCCGATGGTGCTGGCCGGGGTGCTCGACATCGCCAGCTCGAAGAAGGGCGCGCGCTTCGTTCGCTTCTGCGACGCCTTCGACATCCCGATCCTGACCTTCGTCGACGTTCCAGGCTTCCTGCCCGGTGTCGCTCAGGAGCATGGCGGGATCATCAAGAACGGCGCGAAGCTGCTCTTCGCCTACGCCGAGGCGACGGTGCCGAAGATCACGGTCATCACCCGCAAGGCCTATGGCGGAGCCTATGACGTCATGGCGTCGAAGCATCTGCGCGGCGATCTCAATTACGCCTGGCCGACCGCCGAGATCGCGGTGATGGGCGCCAAGGGCGCGGTCGAGATCATTTTCCGCAAGGATATCGGCGACCCGGACAAGATCGCCGAGCGGACGAGGGACTATGAGGCGCGCTTCGCCAACCCTTTCGTGGCGGCGAGCAAGGGCTTCATCGACGAGGTGATCATGCCCCATTCGACGCGCCGGCGGATCGCGCTGGGGCTTCGCAAGCTGCGCGACAAGCAACTCGAGAATCCGTGGAAGAAGCATGACAATATCCCGCTCTGAGGCGCGGGACGCAAAGCGCATCCGCATCGTCGCGGCCGTCATCCTGGACCAGGCGGGAAAGACCCTGCTGGTTCGAAAGCGGGGAACCGCCGCTTTCATGCAGCCGGGCGGGAAACGCGCAAAGGGCGAGACCAGCCTCGCGGCGCTGGAGCGCGAGCTGATCGAGGAGCTCGGCTGCGGCCTCGAAGGCTCGTCCTGCCATGCGCTCGGCACCTACAGCGCTCCCGCGGCCAACGAGCCCGGCTGGACCGTGGAGGCCGAGCTCTTTTCCGCGACCCTGGTGGGTGAGGCACGACCGCTGGCGGAAATCGAGGAGACGATCTGGATCGATCCCGATGGCGAGGGCCCGATCGATCTGGCGCCTTTGACCCGGGCTTACGGGCTGCCCCTCGCGCGCGAGTTGAAGCATCATGAAGCCGCGAACATCCTCGCGGCGGGCCGCATGGCGGGCGGGCGATGAGCTCCCGCTACGACGAGCTCGAGCGGCTCCAGCGGTTGCGCGAGAGCGGGGCGCTGAACGACGAGGAGTTCCAGGCCGAGAAAAGGCGGATCCTCGGTCACGGCGCCGTGGGTCCGGACGAGCGGGTCCCGGAGCCGGTCGAGGGGCCTGAGCATGCGCCGTCGCGGCTGCCGCTCTATTTGATCCTCGGCGGCGCGGCGCTGCTCGTCGCCGTCGCGGCCGGCCTGTGGCTCGGCAATCTGGTCGGTCCCGGAGGGAGCGGGGAGGAGGGCAATTTCGTGCTTCCCCAGGAGAATGTGGCTTCCGACGAGAATTTGATCGCGACGGCCCCGGCTCCCGACGTGAGCACCTTGCCCGCCGGCGAGCAGCTCGCCCGAGCTTTCGAGGCCGCCTTCGGGAGCCGGGGCTCGGCCGCGCTTCAGCCGGAAGGGCGCCAGGGGGAGGAGGTCCGCTATGCACCGGGCAGGCTGTTCAAGGCGCCCTTCGGACCGGTGCTGATCAGCCAGGGCGAAGTCGTCGACGCGCCCCACGTCTCGGCCGGCAGGATCGCCGTCCATTATCTGAGGCCGGCGGGGGACCGGTTCGAGGTTGCGAAGGCCTTCCCCGAGGCCGTCGTCATCGGATCGTTCGGAAAGCTCAGCCGCTGGAGCGTCGACCCGCGCTTCTCCGACTGGCCCGTCATCGCCGCCGAAGGGGGTGGGACCTGGCAGGGTTGCACCCTCTCCTCGCTCAAGCTTGTCGAGCTTCGCCCCACAGGCCCGGTCGAGCTGGCGACCGTGCTTCTGTCCTACAACGATGTCGGAGCCAATGAAGACGCGACCGTGGGGCAGGATTTCCACGGCAAGATCATCAACATCGTCAGGAACCAGTCGTTCGACGTCGTCTATTCGGGCAGCCGCGCCTTCAGCGAGCATTATGTGCGCAGCGGCAGCGGCTATGCCGTGGCCGGCGGCAAGTCGCAGATCGAGACCTGCTGATGGCGGCGGAGTCGACCGGGAACATGCTCGTCGGCCTGCTGGCCGTGGCGCTTCTGCCGCTCATCGGCCTGCGCTTGTGGCGGGGCCTGCGCGACGGCCGGCTGCCGCTTTACCGAAGCTATTTCGGGAGGGAGCAGGGGCGGGGCAAGTTCACCTTCCTGCTCGCGCTGCACGCGCTCAGCTTCGCGCTGGTCGCGCTCGTCGCCGCGGATCTCCTGCTCAACCTTGGCCTCAGGGAGTCGTTATGAAGCTCGGCCGGCTCAATCATGTGGGCGTCGCCACGCCCTCGATCGAAGCGAGCGTCGCGCTCTACCGCGACGTCCTGGGCGCGGAGGTGATCCGCGAGCCCTTCGACCTGCCGGCGCAGGGCGTGCGCGTCTGCTTCGTCGATACGCCCAACAGCCAGATCGAGCTGATCGAGCCGCTCGGCGAGGCGAGCCCGATCCACGGCTTCCTGGCGAAGAACCCGGCCGGGGGGCAGCATCACCTCTGCTACGAGGTGCCCGACATCCACGAAGCCAGGGCCTGGTTCGAGGGCAAGGGCGCGAAGGTGCTCGGCGAGCCGCGCATCGGGGCGCACGGGACGCTCATCTTCTTCGTCCATCCCAGGGACATGGGAGGTGTCCTGACGGAGATCATGGAGAGCCCGAAAGTGGCGATGGGGCATTGATCGTGCTAAGATGGTGCAATGGCCGAAGATCCTCACAGCGTCGCTGCCGATATCGCATGGGTAGATGAGCACCTCGCCGCTCCCGACGGGGGATTGGAGCGGTTGCAGAGCGAATTCCCATTCCTTCGCTCCGCCGCCGATGCCCGGCGCTTCCTGGAGGGGATCCGCTCAGGTCTTGAGGACGTCGCTGCCGGCCGCGTGGTTCCGCACGAGGTCGTGGTCCGCGACATGGAAGAACGCCGCCGTCGCTGTCGGCCGAGCGCCGCAGAATAGTGAAGGTAGAATGGGCGGAGGATGGGCGTGCGCATCTCGCTCGCATTTTCGAGTTCAACATCGGCCGCTCCGAGGCTTGGGCGGAAACCGTCGAACGACGGCTGCGCGAACGTGCTCATGCCTTGAGCCTGACATCTTTCATCGGACGGCCCGTGCCCAAGTCCACTCTGCGGGCGCTTTCGATTCCCGACATCCAATATGTCATCATCTATCGCGTGGGCAGGGAACAGGTGACGATCCTCCGCGTCCATAGTACGCGCGAAAATCGAGCATGACCGAAAAACCCACCCGCTCCCACTGGCAGGCCGCCGCCTCGAAGGAGGTGAAGGGGAAGGACATCGTCTGGCACACGCCCGAGGGGATCGAGGTCAGGCCGCTTTACACCGGGGAAGACGTCGAGGGGGTCGATCCGGGCCTTCCCGGCTTCGCGCCCTATACGCGCGGCCCCTATGCCTCGATGTATACCGGCCGGCCCTGGACGATCCGGCAATATGCCGGCTTCTCGACCGCCGAGGATTCGAACGCCTTCTACCGGCGCAACCTCGCCGCCGGGCAGAAGGGGCTTTCGGTGGCGTTCGATCTCGCCACGCATCGCGGCTACGATTCCGATCATCCGCGGGTCGCCGGCGACGTCGGCAAGGCCGGAGTTGCGATCGACACGCTCGACGACATGAAGATATTGTTCGACGGCATCCCGCTCGACACGATGTCGGTCTCGATGACGATGAACGGGGCGGTGCTTCCGGTCATGGCCTTCTACATCGTCGCCGCCGAGGAGCAGGGGGTGGCGCCGGCGCAGCTCTCGGGCACGATCCAGAACGACATCCTCAAGGAGTTCGCGGTCCGCAACACCTATATCTACCCGCCCGCACCCTCGATGCGGATCGTCGCGGACATCATCGCCTACACCGCGAAGCACATGCCGCGCTTCAACTCGATCTCGATCAGCGGCTATCACATGCTCGAGGCGGGGGCGACGGCGGTCCAGGAGCTCGCCTTCACGCTCGCCGACGGCATGGAATATGTCCGGGCGGCGCGGGCTAAGGGGCTCGACGTCGATGCCTTCGCGCCACGGCTCTCCTTCTTCTTCGGCATCGGCATGAACTTCTTCATGGAGATCGCCAAGCTGCGCGCGGCCCGGACGCTCTGGTACCGGATCATGGACGGGTTCGGAGCGAAGAGCCCCAAGTCGCTGATGCTCCGCACCCATTGCCAGACGTCCGGCGTGTCCCTGACCGAGCAGGATCCCTACAACAATATCGTCCGAACCACGATCGAGGCGATGGCCGGAGTGCTCGGCGGCACCCAGTCGCTCCACACCAACAGTTTCGACGAGGCGATCGCGCTGCCCACCGATTTCTCGGCACGGATCGCCCGCAACACCCAGCTCATCCTCGCCGAGGAAAGCGGAATCACCAACGTCGCCGATCCCCTTGGCGGGTCCTACTTCATCGAGAGCCTGACGAAGGAGCTGGCCGACAAGGCCTGGGCCCTGATCGAGGAGGTCGAGGCACTGGGCGGGATGACCGCGGCGGTCGCGGAAGGCCTGCCCAAGCGGCGGATCGAAGAGGCGGCGGCGGCGCGGGCGGCCCGGGCCGACCGCGGCGAGGACGTCATCGTCGGCGTCAACCGCTACCGGCTGGAGGACGAGGCCCATCTCGACATCCTCCAGATCGACAACGACAAGGTCCGAGCCGGCCAGGTGGCCCGGCTCGCGAGGGTGCGGGCGGGACGGGACGAAGCCGCCGTCAAAGCGGCGCTCGACGCCCTTCGCGAGGGCGCCCAGGGCGATTCCAACCTGCTCGCTTTGTCGGTCGAGGCGGCGCGGGCCCGCGCGACCCTGGGCGAGATCAGCCAGGCGCTGGAGGACGCCTTCGGCCGCTACGGGACGACGCCGGAGCCGGTGAAGGGGATTTACGGCGGTGCCTATGAAGGCGATCCGCGCTGGGCTCGGGCCGGCGCGGGCGTCGAGGCGATCGAGCGGCGGCTGGGGCGCAAGCCGCGCATGCTGGTGGCGAAGATGGGCCAGGACGGGCACGATCGCGGCGCTAACCTCGTCGCTTCCGCCTTCGCCGACCTCGGCTTCGAGGTCGTGCCAGGGCCGCTTTTCCAGACTCCGGAGGAGAGCGCCCGGCTCGCCGTGGAGAAAGACGTCGACGTCGTCGGCGCCTCCAGCCTCGCGGCCGGGCATAAGACGCTGGTGCCCGAGCTGATCGGCCATTTGCGCGATCTGGGGCGGCCGGATATCAAGGTGGTGGTCGGCGGAGTCATCCCGGCCCAGGATTACGAGATGCTCCGCGAGGCAGGAGTCCAGGCGATTTTCGGCCCAGGCACCAATCTGGTCGACGCGGCCGGGGAGGTGCTCAAGCTCCTCGGCCACAACATGCCCCCGCTCGAAGAGGCCGCGGAATGACTGCCCACTGGGCCCTCCTTCTGCTCGCTGCCGGGCCGGCGGCCGGACCGGTCGGCCCTCCAATCATGGTGACGGCGCCCGATGCAGCTTCGCTCGTGGCGGCGTTCAGCCGCTTCTGCGTGGCGACGGGCGGCGATCGGGCGAAGTTCGATGCCGAGGTCGAACGGGCGGGGATCCGCAAAATGTCGAATCCCTCTGGTTTCTCCGGCCTCGAAGTCAATCGCCGGTGGGCCGTCGGCAAGGTCGAGCTCGCTTATCTCGACGCGCCGTCTCCGGCCGGGCGTTCCTGCAGCGTCTCCGCCGGCATTCGCGGTGGCTATGATGGTGCCGCCATCGCTTCCGCCGTGGCCGCGGCGGCCGGAACTCCGCTTCGCCAGACTGAACTGACCACCAGCATGCGCGTATGGAAAGCCATCGATGCCCGAGGCAATTTCCTGATCATCAACAATCGCTTCGGGCCCTATTTCTCAGAAACGGAAATCATATTACGCCCTGCCGAGAAAGCCGTCGAATGACCGACGAGGACGAAGGACCTCAGGCTGAACTTGTTTCAGCATCCAACTCGCCATGCGCCCCGCAGACGGATAGATGGACCCTGAAACAAGTTCAGGGCGACGTGGTGCATGTTCTCTAAAATCCTGATCGCCAATCGCGGCGAGATCGCCTGCCGGGTCATTCGCACCGCCCGCAAGATGGGGATCGCCACCGTCGCCGTCTATTCGGACGCCGACGCAAGGGCGCCGCACGTGAAGCTCGCCGATCAGTCGGTGCGGCTGGGGCCGCCGCCGGCGAGCGAGAGTTACCTCGATGCCGAGCTGATCATCGACGCGTGCCGGACGACCGGCGCCGACGCCGTGCATCCGGGCTACGGCTTCCTGTCGGAGCGCGAGAGCTTCGCCCGGGCGCTGGAGGAAGCGGGAATCGCCTTCATCGGCCCGCCGCCCGCGGCGATCGCCGCGATGGGCGACAAGATCGAATCGAAGAAGCTGGCCCGGGAAGCAGGGGTGAGCGTCGTTCCCGGCTTCGTCGGCGAGATCGACGATACCGAGCATGCGGTGAGGATCGCCGGCGAGATCGGCTATCCGGTGATGATGAAGGCCTCGGCCGGCGGCGGCGGCAAGGGGATGCGGCTCGCTTACTCCGAGAAGGACGTCCGCGAGGGCTTCGAGGCCACCAAGCGCGAGGGCCTGGCGAGCTTCGGCGACGACCGGGTGTTCATCGAGAAGTTCGTCGAGAATCCGCGCCACATCGAGATCCAGCTGATCGGCGACAAGAGCGGCAACCTCCTCTATCTGGGCGAGCGCGAATGCTCGGTGCAGCGGCGCCACCAGAAGGTGGTCGAGGAAGCGCCCTCGCCCTTCGTCACGCCGGAGATGCGCAGGGCGATGGGGGAGCAGGCGGTCGCGTTGGCGCGGGCGGTCGGCTATCACAGTGCCGGCACGGTCGAGTTCATCGCCGGGGCCGATCGAAGCTTCTACTTCCTCGAAATGAACACGCGGCTCCAGGTCGAGCATCCGGTGACCGAGATGGTGACGGGGCTGGACCTGGTCGAGCTGATGATCCGCATCGCGGCGGGCGAAGCTCTGCCCTTCGGCCAGGAGGAGGTGACCCTGACCGGCTGGGCGATCGAGAACCGGGTCTATGCCGAGGACCCCTATCGCGGCTTCCTGCCGTCGACCGGCCGCCTCGTCCGTTACCGGGCGCCCCGCGAGGCGCACGAGGAGGAAGGCTGCACCCGAGTCGACGACGGAGTCGAGGAGGGCGGGGAAGTTTCGATCTTCTACGATCCGATGATCGCCAAGCTGATCACCTGGGCGCCGACCCGCGAGGCGGCGATCGACCGGCAGGTCGAGGCGCTCGATTCCTTCGTGCTCGACGGGATCGGGCACAATGTCGACTTCCTGTCGGCGCTGATGCAGCACCCGCGCTTCCGGGAGGGGCGGCTCACCACCGGATTCATTGCCGAGGAATATCCGGAGGGCTTCACCGGAGCGCCGGCGGATTCGGCCTTGGTGGAGGATCTGGCGGCGATCGCGGCCCTGGTCGCGGAGGAGGTCGATGCCCGCGCTTGCGCGGTGAGCGGCCAGCTGGGCGCTCCCGTCACGCCGTCCAAGGAATGGGTGGTGCGGCTCGGCTCGCACGGCTTCCGGGTCCGCTTCGACGGCTTCGAGGGCGGCCTCCTCGCCTATCTCGACGAAGGCGAGGGGCGCGAGATGATCGGCCGCTGGGAGCCGGGCCAGCGGCTGTTCAAGGGCACGATCGACGGCCGCGGCCGAACCGTCCAGATCGCTCGCCAGGGGCGGCAATGGCGGCTGACCACCCGGGGCGCCTCGCACCGCGTCGAAGTGCTGCCGGCGCATGTCGCCGAGCTCAGCCGCTACATGATCGAGAAAATCCCCGCCGATCTTTCCAAATTCCTCCTCTGCCCGATGCCGGGTCTGCTGACCGCGCTGCATGTCGGCGAGGGCGGTAGGGTCGAGGCCGGGCAGCCGCTCGCCATCGTCGAGGCGATGAAGATGGAGAATATCCTCCGCGCCGAGAAAGCCGGGGTGGTGAAGACGGTTTCGGCCAAGCCGGGCGACAGCCTTGCCGTGGATGCGGTGATTTTAGAGTTCGAATAGGGAGGGAGCAGGCCTCAGGCCAGAGCCGCGGCTTTCGCCAGCAGGCTTGAAGCGGCGGTCACCGCTCCCGCCACGGCCCGGATTCGGTCCGCGAGCGCCCCGCCCCGCCGGTAGGCGCGGTCGACGTCGTCGGCCGCGGCCCGGGCCGCCTGGTAGGCGGCTTCCACCGCCGCTCCGTTGGCCTCGAGCCTCGCGCGCTCCGCCTGGAGATAATTCAGCTTCAGGGCGTCCAGATTGTTCTCGATGGCGTCGGCCTGCTCATCCGAGGTCGCCTCCGCCATGTCGGAATCCTGCCGGTCGCGCGCCGTCTCGTAGAGCCTCAGGAGCAGCGCCAGACGGTCTTCGGCCGAGCTTTCCATCCTGATCTCCTATTGGCCCGATGGCGGGGGCGGGGGCGGGGGCGCATCCGCCAGCGTCGCGTCGAGACGGGTTAGGAACCGGTCGACATCGGCGATGGAGAAGGCTTTTCCCTTCTCCAGAGCGGCGTGGCTCTGCAGAAGCGCTCCCAAAGCGGCTATCCCCGCCTGATAACGATCCTGGGCGGCGACCACCTCCTGCCGCGAGAGCTCGCGCAGCGAGGCCTGAAGGGCCATTTCATAGGCCGCGTCGCTGACATTCCCTGGCGGGGTCAAATTCAGGTTGAGCTGCTGGGCGACCTCTTTCATGACGTCGTCGCGGGCGAGGAAACCGGACTTCATCAGGGTCATCCTGGCCGCCGTCCGCTCGCCGATCAGGAACCGGGAAAGCCGCCCGAACGAGGCGGCCTCGTCGACCATGCCGTTGCGGATCAGAAGGGTCGCCTGGGCGATCTGCCGGCTCGCCGCGAGGATTCGTTTGCGCTGCAGTTGCTCGCCGAGCAATCCGAAGCCGAAATCGGCCAGGCTGGCGATCGTCGCGGGAACGGCGGAGGGAGTGGCGCCATTGTCGAGCTTCGCGGCCTCGGCGGCGAAGGCGTTGGCGGCTTTCACCGCGTCGCCGGCCGCTCCCGACAGGTCGGCGCCCTGGTCGTAGGCCGCCTCGGTCTGAAGCGCGGCATAAGCGGCGCCGAGGGCGTCGAGCGCCCGTGCCCGAAGGCCGACGACGTCGGCGAGCTTCTCGCGCTCGCTCTTGACAGCCTCCGATTCGGGGACTTCGCGGCATTTTATGCTCGCGTTCGAGCAGCGCCGCAGAGTGGCGACGAACGCCTCGCCGACCTCGGCTCCGCTGAGCTGCGCCTCCATCTCTCGGACTTCCGCGCTGAAGGTGCCGGTCGCCTTGATCCCGGCTTCCGCCAAAGCCGTGGCCGGCGCCCGGGGGGCGGCGGCGCAGCCGTGCAGGACCGCCATCGCGCCCAGCGCGAGGCCAAGGACGGGACGAAAAGACATAGACCCCACAACCCCCCGATTCGAAAGGCAGTATCCTTCGGGAGGGGACGCGTGTCGAGCCTGGACCGTCATCCCGGCGAAGGCCGGGACCTCGTGGCGGCTCACCGCGACTTCTTGTCCTGGGGTCCCGGCTTGCGCCGGGATGACGTCAGCGCGCCTGCGGGAGGCAGATTTCGAACAGGGCGCCGCCGGCACTTTCGACGACGCCGATCGTGCCTCCGCACGCGGTCAGAAGGGAGCGGGCGATCGACAGGCCAAGCCCCGATCCGCCCTCGCCGCGGCGGCTGGTGTGGAAGGGCTCGAAGATCCGTTCGCGATCCGCCTCGGCAATGCCGGCGCCGTCGTCCGCCACCGAGAGCAGGATCTTCCCCCGCTTGGCCCGTCCGGCGATCGTCACGATACCCGCCCCGGCCTGGCGGCTGTTCTCGACTAGGGTCTCGAACACCGCCTCGAGCAGCTCCAGCGGAGCCGCCACCGGACCTGTCGCCTCGAGCCTCACCTCGACCGAGAAGCCCGGGGCCCGGTGGGCGTCCGCGACCTTCAGTGCGGGCCCGTCCGGCATTGTCGAAGCGTCCTCGGGCGCGATGGTCATGTCGGCGCGGGCGAGATCGAGAAGCCGCCTCAGCAGGTGCGAGAGGCGGTCGGCGTCGGCGCCGGCATTGCCGAGGAAACGCCGCCTTTCCTCCTCGCTCATCTCGGGATGCTCGGCGAGCAGCTCCAGCGCGCCCTTGATTCCGGCGATGGGGGTCTTGAGCTCGTGGCTGACGGCGGCGGCGAAGTCCTTGAGATAGCGCGAGCGCCGCTCGATGCGGTCGGCCATGGCGGCGAAGTTCAGATAGAGATTGCGGATCTCGATCGCCGCGGTCGGCGGCGGCTCGGGCACCGCGACCCGGCCGCGGGCGACGTTCTGCGTCGCCTCGCTCAGAGTCTCGATCGGCCGCGAGATGCCGCGCGAAAGCAGGCCGGCGAGCAACAGCAAGGTCATGAAGATGAGCGCGACTCCGAGCGCGATCTTGCCGCGGTCCTGGTAGATGCCGACGAACAGGCCGCGTGGGGAGCGGCTCAGCATGAGCAGGCCGACGATTCGGCCGCCGGCGGTGACCGGCCGCACGTAATGGACCCGGATCGCCGAGGCCCGGCTCAGCCATTCGAGCGCGTAGCGGGGCTGGTAGCCGGCGCGGCGGCGGAGCACCGTCCGCGTCTCCCCCGCCATCGCGCGCCGCACCTCGGGCAGATGCGCATAGCTGAGGCCGGTGTCGCCGCGGCCGAGGACGACCGTGCCGCGGGAGTCCATCAGCCGGATCGCGGACAAAGTGGAGCGGCTGGTGTCGACCACGACCGGGCGAAGCAAGGCACCGGCCCGGGCGGCGCGCGGATCGGCCGCGGCGGCCCGGCGTCCGGCCGGCTGCTCGCCGAGGATCGGCATTGCATTGAGGTCGATCGTCGGCCGCTCGGGACGGAGCGGCCCGAGCGGAGGATCTGAATAAGGCTCGGGCCAGGCGGCGCGATAGGCGGCGGCGAGGACGGCGCCCTGGGCGATCAGCTCGGCCTCGGTCTGCTGGACGAGCGTGTTCTCGTAGACTCGAAGGAAGACGGCGCCGACTCCGGGAAGAGCGGCGACGAACAGCAGGGTGAGGAAGAGCAGGGTGCGAAGCCTCAGCGCCGGCCAGTGGCGCTTGGCGAAATCCTTGAAGCTTCGGATCAAGCCGCGCTCGGCCCGAGGCAGCGGCCGATCCGGTAGCCGATGCCGGCTCGGGTCTCGATCAGGTCGCCGCCGCCGAGCGCGGCGAATTTGTGCCGCAGGTTGCGGATATGACTGTCGATCGTCCGGTCGGTGATCGCGAAGCCCGGGCCGTGCAGCCGGTCGATGATCGAATCCCGGCTGAACACCTTCGAGGGCAGGCTGGCGAGCAGGAGCAGGAGCTGGAATTCGGTGACGGTGACGGGCACCTGCGCCCCGTCCCAATGCGCTTCCCAGGCTTCCGGATCGAGCCGGAGGCGATTGTGGACCAAAGCGGATTTCGGCCCCGCCTCGGCAAGGGCGCGGCCGCCGCGCTTGAGGATGGCGCTGACTCGGGCGACGACTTCGCGGGGAGAGAAAGGCTTCACGACATAATCGTCGCCGCCAAGCTCGAGGCCGAGCACCCGGTCGATCTCGTCGTCGCGCGAGGAGAGGAAGAGGATCGGCAGATCGCCCTCGGCTCGGAGGCGCCGGCAGACTTCGAGCCCGTCCATCCGCGGCATGTTGATGTCGAGGACGACGAGATCGGGCCGGTCCCGTTCCACTTCCTTCAGCGCCGCCTCGCCGTCGCCGGCCTCGCTGGTCTTCATCCCCGCCTTGCCGAGCGCGAAGGCGAGCAGCTGGCGGATATGGGCGTCGTCGTCGACGAGGAGGATCTTGTGGCTCATCGCGTACATGTCACATCCCTCAGCGGCGGCTGTCAAAGGCTGCGGCGTCGAACGTCCGCCCGTCGCATGCGCGCACGCCGGCCGAGAAGCGGGGAAGGCGGCGCGCCGCGATCAGCCTTTTCGCTTCGGACATCCGTCTGGCGTTGCGGAAGGTCCAGCCGTGCCAGTCCCCTTGCGAGGTGGCGAGACGGTCCATGATCAGATTGCGGGTCCAGCTCACCCGCTCGCGGAAGCGCGGGCCGATCGGCCGGCTCTCCAGCTCGACCAGCGGCAGCAGGGCCGCGGGGCCGAGCCCGTTCAAATAGCACAGGTCGAGCCGGGCGCCGCGGCCTCCGACCTCGGGCGCGTGCCGAACGTTCCACGCGGCGGCCATTGCACCCAGGTCCACGGCCGAGCAGGCGGAGAGGGCGAGCAGGGCGGAGGCGAGGTTCGCGTTGATCAGCCAGGCGCCGCTCTTCCCGCGCCACAGGCGGATACAGATGAGGATGAGGCCGATGGCGACGAGGGCCATCCAGACGAGGGCGGCGATGCGCAGGCGGGTGAGAGAGTAGGCTTCGACATAATCGAGGGTGCGAAGCATGGTCGAGGCGACGAGCAGCACGTTCTGGGCGATCCAGGCATAGACGAGGCGTCGCACGAGCGGACTCTCGGCGCTGGGCGAGCCGGGCCGGAGCGTGACCAGGACGAACAGGGCGGCGAGGAGCGCGGTTGCGATCAGCGGATAGGCGCCGCGGTGGGCATATTCGGCCAGAGTCATGCCCGCGGGCAGGGGCGCATTGCTCCACAGGAAGGCGATGTCGAGTCCGTTCTGAAGCGCGAAGACGGCGTTGAAGGCAGCCAGCGACAGCGCGATCGAGGCGGGGCTGACCCCCGGCAGGACGAGGGCGCCGTCCCGCTCCCGCGCCGGCAGGAGGTGGGCGCGGGGCGGTCGAAGGAAGCTCCAGACGAGCAGGGCGGTCAGCAGCCAGAAACCGAGGCGGGTGATCGAGAAGCCGCCGAGCAGGAGGAACAGGTCGACTCGCGCAAAGGTGCTGGAGATGAGCGGGTTGGCGGCGCTGAACAAGGCGAGGAACAGGGCCGTGCCGAGCGCGGGCAGGGCGATCAGGGGCAGCAGGCCGGAGAGGCGGGCGGGGCCGCGCCGGCGCCTCGCGGCGCGCAGGCGGCTCCAGTCGAGGGCGGGGGCGAGCGGCGACAGGAAGGCGTGGAGGACCAGCCGCTGCCACCAGCGCCAGCCATTGTCGAACGCGCTTACCCGCGGCAGCAGGACGGCGAGCGCGGCGGCCGTCAGGAACAGCAAAGCGGCGAGCAGCGAAGGGTCCTCGGCGAGGACCAGCGCGAAGACCAAAGCGGCGCCCGAAGCGGCGAGGGCGGGAACGCTGCGGCCGATCGCCGGAGTCGCCACCAGCAGGACGATCAGCAAGACGGCCGCGAACAGGCCGAGGGTGGCGCCGGCGCGCTGGAGGAAGAAGAGATGGTCGGCGAGCGCGACCAGGAAGGCGGCGAGGACGATCTTCCGGCCGAAGCTGAAGCGGCGGAAGCGCATCGGCGCGGCTGCAGGTGCGGTAAGTTCCATGCAACCCTGATGAGGGAAGCGCGTGGAACGGGAATGGGCGGCGGTTCAGTTCCGCGCGGGCAGGCCGTGCAGATCCGGTGCAGGCACCGGTTCGTCATGCCAGCGGAGGCTGGCATCCCAGGGGGTGAAGGTCTCCGGGATTTTTCACCCGCTGGGACCCCAGCCTTCGCTGGGGCGACGGGGTCTTCAGCGCCCCTTCAGCACCCCGTCGACGCTGTGAACGACGCCGTTGGACTGAAGCATGTCGGCCTGGATGATGCGCGCCTGGCCGCCCGCGGCGTCGGTGACCAGGATCGAGTCGCCGTCGCGGCTGAAGCTCAGATTGCTGCCGCCGACCGTGGCGAGCTGGGCCTTGCCCTTGCCCCGGTCGATGGCTCGGCCGAGGTCGGCGGCGGTCACCATGCCGGGAACGATATGGCCGGTGAGGAGAGCGACGAGCTGGCCCTTCGCCTCGGGGGCGAGGAGGCCGCCGGCGCCGCCCGGCAGCTTCTGGAACGCCGCCTCGGTCGGGGCGAAGAGCGTATAGGGCTGGGCGCCCGACAGGGTCTGGGTGAGCCCGGCCGCCCTGACCGCGTTGGCGAGCGTCTTGTGGTCGGCGGAGCCGGCCAGCGCCTGGAGGATGTTGGTCTTCGGCCGCTCGCCCCTGGCGACAGGTGAGGTCCGGGCGGTCGCTCCGTTGCCCTCGGGCGCGGAAGCGTTGCCGCCCTCCTGCTGGCAGGCGGCGGCGAGCAAGGCGGCGGCGGCGAACAGCGCTCTCTTCATCTTCAATATTCCTTCAGGCGAGCATCTCGACGATCGACTGGATCAGCTGAGTCTTGGCGTCCACCTGGTAGATGTTGCCGTCGGCGTAGCGGTATAGATAGTCGTCGCTGTCCTGATAGTCGTCGCGATAGTCCATCGGCAGGTTGTAGGCGTCGTAGCCGGAAGGCAGCGTCTCGCCGACGTTGAGTCCGCCGCCGAGCAGAGCGACGATGCCTTCGATGAGCCCCGACTGAGCGTCCACCTGGTAGATGGCGTTGTCGCCGTAGCGGTAGAGCGAATCGTCGTTGTCGTACCAGGTATCGCGATATTGCATCGGCACGTTGTAGGCGTCGTAGCCGGCCGGCAGCGGCTGGCCCACGCCGAAGCCGCCTCCCAGGAGCGGGATGATCGCGCTGATCAGGTCGCTGCCGCGGTCGGCTCGGTAGATGTAGCCGTCATCGTCGTAGCTGTAATAATAGTCCGGCGTGTCGGAATAGAAGCTTTGATAGGCGGCGGGCACTCGATAGCCCTCGAAGCGGTCGCGCTCGAGCCGTTGGCCGACTCCGAACAGCTTCTTCGCCTGGCCCGGAGGCAGGCAGCCATTGCCCTTCCTGGCCAGCCCCGGCGGGCAGGCGCGGTCGAAGCTCGCGAGGCGGCGATCGTCGCCGCGGAAGATCGGCTCGCGGCGATCGTCGAAGCCGCGGCGGACGAAGCGGTCGTCGCGCCGGCTTTCGCGGCGGAAATCGTCGCGGCGCGGATCGTGGCGGAAGGCCTGCCGCTCGACCCTGGCCGGCCGCTCCGTAAGCCAGGCCCGATGCTCCGCCCGGGCCGGACGCTCGGCTCGGAACGCCTGGCGCTCCACTCTCTGCGGCCTCGCCGCGCGCATCGCCTGGCCGCCGCCATGGCCCGCGCCATGCTCGGCCCGCGCCGGGCCACCGCCGCCATGGCCGCCGCCATGCTCGACCTTGGCGGGATTGCCGCCGCCCTGGCCGTGGCCGCCGCCCTTGCCGCCTTTGTCGGCCGAGGCCGGCGCGGCGAGGGCGAGCGCGGCGGTGCCGGCGAGCAGGATGAGGTTACGCATGAAAAAACTCCCGTGGTTCATGGAATGAACGGGCGGGTCCCCTCGCCGTTCCGGTCACCGGGGTGCGCTTCGTCCGGGCCTTGGGCTCCACTGGTCCCGCCAATGTGAACGCGGCCTGTCAGCGGCTGAACGCCCTATGAAGCGAGCCTGGCAAGGAATGCGCGATACGCCTCGATCGCGCCCGGCTTGGTCATCACATCGGCATGGCCGGCGCCGGCCACCACCCGCAGGGTCTTTCGCCCTTCCGGAAGCGGCGAGGCGGCGTAGAGACCCTGCGACAGGTTCGGGGGGGTGGTGCCGTCCTTCGCCCCGACCAGCAGGAGGAGGGGCTCGTCGATGCGGGGCACGACGGAAAGGTTGCCGCGGCCGCGGAGGTTGGGGTCGATCTCCACCTTCCTGATGAACAGCTTGAACGCGCCCGGAGTACCGGCCTCGACCCAGTCCTCGGTGGTGGTGGCCGAGCTTTCGAGCACGACTCCGGCGGCCGAGCGGTTGGCGGCGACATGGCCGGCGAAGAAGCTGCCGAGCGAATGGCCGTGGACGACGATCCGCCCGTCGGCCCCGACCAGCTTTCGGGCATAATCGAAGGCGGTGAGGGCGTCCTCTTCCATCGCCGCGGCGCTCGGGCTTCCCTCGCTGAGCCCGTAGCCGCGATGGTCGACGATGATCAGGTCGACCCCGAGCGGCGCGAACACGCCCGCAGTCCAGGCGCCGAAGCGGCCGATCGTATAGCCGTTGCCGCCGAAATAGAGGATCGTCGCACGGGCGCCGGGCTGGCGCAGGTGGACGGCGTAGAGCCTCGCCCCGTCCGGCGTCGGGATTCGGTGCTCGGTGACAGAATAGCCCGGGGCCGCGGTGAGTGCGCCGCCCTTCTGGGGCCGGATGAGGTCGCTCTCGCGGACCACGGCGGTGCAGCCGGAGAGAAGGACGGCGAGGAGCAGGAGGCGGAGCGGCTTCATCCTTGTCGACTCTTGTCTGGAGTGCGGGATCGTGACACCTTTCTGGCGGGATTCTGGGGGTTTCACCATGAGGAAAGCGTTGCGGTGGGCCGGCATCGGCCTCGGCGCGGTCGTCGCCTTGCTGCTGGTGGCGGCGCTCGTCGTCTTCGTCTGGTCGGAGACGATCCTCGGCAAACATTATGCGCCGGCGGCCGAAACCCTTCCGGCCCTCGCGGTCCCGGAGAAAGCGGAGGCGCCGCGGCTGGCGCGGGTGCTGGGCTGCCTCAGCTGCCATGGCGAGGGGCTCAAGGGGAAGCTGATGTTCGAAGCGCCCGGCGTCGCCAAGGTCTATGCGCCCAATCTTACCGACGTCGCCGCCAGGGCCAGCGACCAGCAGCTCGCGGCGGCGATCCGGCAGGGGATCGGGCATGACGGCCGGGCGCTCTTCATCATGCCCTCCGCCATGTTCTCGCGACTCACCGATCGCGAGACGGCGGCGCTCGTCGGATGGATCCGGAGCCTGCCGCGGGCCGAGGGGCAGACCGAGGGGATGCAGGCGGGGCCGCTGGGCCGCCTCGGCCTCGTCCTGGGCTGGTTCCGGCCGGTTCCGGACGTGGTCGCCGAATACCGGACGCAGGTACCGATCTCGCTGGGGGCCGAGCACGAGCCGGCCCGCCATCTCGCCGCCTCCGCCTGCGCCGAATGCCATGGGCCGGCCCTGACGGGAGGTTCGGCCGGGCCCGACGAGAAGGCCCCGGACCTCAGCGTCGCGGCGGCTTACGACCCGGCGCAGTTCAGGCAGCTGCTTCGTACCGGCCGGCCGCCGACCGGCCGCGACCTCGGCCTGATGTCGACGGTGGCGAAGAACGACTTCAGCCACCTGACCGACGCCGAAATCGACGGGCTCCATGCCTATCTGGCGGCGCGGGCGAGACGATTGGGCAGCTGAGGGCGCGCGGGGGGCGCCGCTCGCTAATCTGCGATGCTTATCGGATATTAACGAAGCGACCTTACCGCAGCCCCGGGGCGGACGCACTCTGACGGGTGAAGCGCGGGGACGATGATAAGCAGATTCTCGAGGAAGGTCGCCGAGCCCGACGCCCCTGCCGAAGCGGACGTTTCGCAGGATTCCTCCCGCTTCGCCCGGATGTTCGAGGACAGCGGCAAAGGCTGGTTCTGGGAGGTGGGCGGCGACGGCCGCCTGACCTATTTCTCCGGCTCGGGCGACGAGCCCGGCCATTCCGCCTCGGTCGTCGGCCGCAGGCTCGCCGATCTCGCGACGGACTGCTGGGACGAGGGCGGCGAGGGAATAGGCAGCGAACGCACCCTGGGCTTCTACCTGTCGCGGGCGCTTCCCTTCACCGATCTCACCGTCCGGAGCGCCGAGGATCCCGACGTGCTCTGGGCGCTGACCGGCAGGCCGGTCCTGTCCGACACGGGCGAAGTGATGGGCTTCCGTGGCTTCGGGTCCGACCTGTCCGAAAAGACCAGGGCGGAAGCCGAGCTGAGGCGGGCGGCCCGCTACGATTCGCTGACCGGCCTGCCCAACCGCGCCACCATCCTCAAATGCCTGGAAGACGCGCTTCGAGTCGTCAGCCGGACCGAATGCGCCCTCCTGATCGTCGATCTCGACCGGTTCAAGGACGTCAACGACACCCTCGGCCACCTGGTCGGGGACGACGTCCTCAGGCAGGCGGCCACTCGAATCGCCCAGATTTTCGGCACTCACGGCACCGTCGGCCGCCTCGGCGGCGACGAGTTCGAGATCGTCATCTCGGTCAACACCGATCGCCAGGTCGTCGAGGAGCTTGCCCGCCGCTGCATCGTCTACCTATCGCAGGCCTTCAGGGTCGAGGAGCGAAGCATCTCGATCGGCGCCTCGGTCGGCATCGCCTACGCGCTCCCCCAGTCCGAGGACGCAGAGTCGCTGTTCAGGAAGGCCGATCTGGCCCTCTACGCCGCGAAGGCGCAGCGGGGGGCGGCACGGGTCTTCGAGCCCGAGATGGAGATGATCTCCGCCAACCGGCAGGCCCTCGAGCACGATTTGCGCCTGGCCATGGCGGCGGGCGACCTCGAAGTGTTCTTCCAGCCGGTGGTGGCGGGGGCGTCGGAAAACCTGGCCGGGTTCGAGGCGCTGGTCCGCTGGGACCATAGCGAGCAGGGCTTCATCTCGCCGCAGGCGTTCGTCCAGATCGCCGAGGATATCGGCCTCATCAACCAGCTCGGCGAATGGGTCCTCAGGGTTGCCTGCCAGGAAGCGGCGAAGTGGCCCGAGAACCTGTTCATCGCGGTCAACGTCTCCCCGACCCAATTCGCGAGCAAGGGCTTCTCCTCGCTGGTCCTGCAGGCGCTGGCCAATGCCGGGCTCCCCGCCGGGCGGCTCGAGCTGGAGATTACCGAAGCCGTCTTTCTCGCCGACGATCCGAAGATAGACGAAACCTTCGCCTCCCTGAAAAGGATCGGGGTGCGGCTGGCCCTGGACGATTTCGGGACGGGCTATTCGAGCCTGGCCTATCTGGAACGGGCGCCGTTCGACAAGATCAAGATCGACCGGGCGTTCGTGAAAGGCGCCTCGCTGCCCGGAAGCCGGAACCTCCAGATCCTCGAGGCGATCGTCGGCCTCGCCCACAAGCTTCAGATGCAGACCACCGCCGAGGGGGCCGAGACTCATCAGGAGCTCGATCTGATCCGCTCGCTCGACTGCTCCTACATCCAGGGCTTCATCTTCGGCCGAGCCATTCCGCCGGAGGAGGCGCTTGCCCTCGCCGGCAAGAGCTGTCCCGTCGACGCCGACGGCTTCGCGGTGAGCCGGCCGCCGCGCCACCGCCTGATCAAGCGCGCCGCGCTCCATGTCGGCGGCCAGAGCCTGCCGGTCAGCATCCGCAACATGTCGATCGGCGGAGCCCTTCTGGAAGCGCCCCGGGACCTTGAGCCCGGAACGAGCGCGAAGCTCGAAATGGCCGGGTTCAACCTGCTCGAGGTCGAGGTGCGATGGTGCCGGGACCGCAAGATCGGAGTCCGGATCATCAGCGAGTTCGACCTTCGCGGAGTCATCGGCGGCAACGGCGTCAGGACGGCCGCTTAGGCTGACTGGCCTTGTCATTGCGAGGAGCGTAGCGACGAAGCCATCCAGCGGGGCTCGCAGGCCGCTCTGGATTGCTTCGCTTCGCTCGCAATGACGGAGGCCTGAAACGATCAGGCTCCAGGCTGCTTCGCTTCGTCATTGCGAGGAGCGAAGCGACGCGGCAATCCAGCGGTCTCTGCGACTGCACTGGATTGCTTCGCTTCGCTCGCAATGACGGGGCGGAAAGGGGGGGGTGGAGCGGGTAGCGGGAATCGAACCCGCGTCACAAGCTTGGAAGGCTAGTGCTCTACCATTGAGCTATACCCGCCCGCGCCAGCCCAGCCCATAAGCGAGGGGGGCGCAGGCGGGCAAGCCTGGATGATGCGTCCGGGCCGATGCGGCGCGCCGCCTAGAGCACGAAATCCGAGACAACCAAAGGCGCGTTGGTCTTCACGAAGATCGAGAAGTCCGCCGTCCCGTCGCCATTGATGTCGCCCTCGACATTCCAGTAGCCGAGCCCGGTATCGAAGGCGCGCAGCTCCCCGACGGCGTGGTGGAACGTGCCGTCGTTGCTGAACGAGAAGGCCTGGTTGCCCGCGGTGGCCGGATCGGCGTCGATGACGTTGAGGTCGATCTTGTCGACGCCATGCTGGAAGTCGAGGATGAGATCGGGATCGGCCGTCGTCGAATCGGCCACGCTGCGGAACTGGAACAGATCGGCGCCGGCGCCGCCGGTCAGGCTGTCCTGGCCGAGGCCGGCGAACAGCTGATCGGCACCGCTTCCGCCGGTGAGCGAGTCGTTGCCGCCGCCGCCGAGCATGATGAGGTTGCCGTCGTGGACGGCGCTTCCGTCGAAGCTGACGGTCTGGCTCGGATCGACCAGCGAGGCGCCGTTCAGGATCAGGGTCGCCCCGGCCGCGACGTTGCCGTTGCTCAGCACCAGCTCGTAGGACGGCTTCTGGCTCGGATCGGTGGTGAACCGGTTGTTGACCGAGATCGCCTCGATGCTGGTCAGGGCCGTCTCTCCGAACTCGAAATGATTGATGCCGCTTCCCGAGCTGATGATCAGGGCATCGCGGCCGCCGCCGCCGTCGACGCTGTCGCCGTCGCCCCAGCGGTTGCCCTCGAAGAAGAAGGTGTCGCCATTGGCCCCGCCCTTGAACGTATCGACGCCGAGGCCGCCATAGACGAGCAGCTTGCCGTCGGTTTCCGCCGAGCCGTCGAAGGTGAAGTCCTCGCCGACCTGAAGCGACTGGCCGTTGAAGATCATCGTCTGGCCGGGAAGGACGTTCGCGTTCACGGTGGTGATGTTGTAGGTGTACGTATTGCCCGCCGTGTCGCCGAACACCGTCCTCGACCCGCTCTGCAACGACATGGATTCGCTGTTGGTCAGGATGCCGGCGCCGAGGGTGATGACGTAATTGCCCTGGAGAACGACGACGTCCCGCCCATCGCCGCCATCCGCCTGGTCGGCGCCGGTCAGGTTCGCTCCGAAATAGAGGGAGTCGTTGCCGGTCCCGCCGT